>JAYUED010000184.1:0-81387 GCA_043739385.1 Betaproteobacteria bacterium
GGAAGAGCTGAAAAGCTGCCCAACGGGCGCAAGAAATGGCGCTACTTTGAAAGATTGCGCGTGAAATCCTGCCATTTGAAAACTACCGACTCGCTACAGCAACTGGCAACGAGTTATTCAGACCATCCCTAAGAACCCAACCCCTCCACGGCTTGGAACATGGCCTGTCGTGCCTGACTGATGATTTGCCCTTTCCAGGCGTCCGTATCGGTGTAGAAAGCGTCCAATACTTGCTTGCGAATTGCCTCGGCCAAAGCTGATGGCGCTTCAGGATGCTGACCCAACCAATTACCTGCCCGTATCGCGCCCATCATTTGAATAATCGGCAACGTGCCGTATTCCAAAGCGATACCGGTGTACTCGGCTTGTGGGCACTCCTCGTAAGTGCTGCCCCACATCAGCCCTGTCAAAAAGGCAGACGTCGAAGAGCCATCGTAAATCGAGGTGACATGGTTTTCTGCTGTACCCCACCAGGCACGGGCGCGCAGCAAGGCGGCAGCGTCGTCACGGCAAGCAAAAATTCGCTCGCCGATACCACTGGGGCCTAGACCTGTGTGCAAGTCAATCCACGCTATGCGTTGAGCTTGGCTACCGTGCTGACGCAGCACTTGACGCAGGGTTTGGTTGCTCCAAGTGGGCGCAGTGCCGCCAAAGAACATGCCGTTGGCAAACTCATGCTGGCCACGTGTGACGGCAGCTTGGTAGGCCACTTTCCCGTTAGTGACGATGAAATCGTCCACTGCAGCATCGTTAGCCTCAGTCGGTGGCCATTGGTCGGGCACCAGCAGGGAATGCAGCGCCCTGTAGTCGGCATTAACAGGCAAGGGCTGAGTAAAGTCGTGGAAATTGCGGTTCAAGTCCACGTTTTCATGCGTAGTGCGACCTTGGTGCGAGAAGCCATAGGGGTTGAGTGCATGGATGTAGAGCACCGCTACACCTGCCTGCTCCGCCTTCGCTTGCCATTCGGCATCGTGCAGCGCAAAGACTTGCACGCCGCTGCCGCAATAGCCTTCGACACCGTGGCAGGCGCTACTGATGATCAATACCGACTTGGCATCTGCCGGGCCAGCGCGGGCCACATCCATCGCCAGCTCCTCGCCGTCTAGTCCTTTTTTCGGATGAATGTGCGATTCAACCACCAAGCCCGCCGTGGCGGCTGCCTCTAAAAACTTGATCCGCGCCTCTTTGTATCGGCTGGAAAACGCCGCTGCAACGCCCATCATGCGGAGACCTTGGCCGCAGAGGTGTTGTTGCTAGAGTTGGCCTTTGCCAGCCACTCTTCCGACAAACGCACCCAATACGTCGCGCCCAACGGGATCAAATCGTCGTTGAAGTCATAACTCGGGTTGTGGATCATGCACGGCCCGCCGCCGTGGCCAATTTCGCGGTGAGCCCCATCGCCATTGCCAATGAAGCAGTACGCGCCGGGCTTGGCTTGCAGCATGTAAGCGAAGTCTTCGCCGCCCATGGTGGGCTCTTGAGTAAGCACATTGGCCTCACCCACAATGCCAGCCATCACGCTACGAGCAAATGCGGTTTCTACGGGTTCATTGATGGTGGGCGGGTAGTTATGGACGAACTCGAAATCGCAAGTCGCGCCAAATGCGGCGCAGGTGTGCTCTGCAATCGCCTTCATCCGCGCCTCAATAGTCGCCAGCACCTCAACGGTAAAGGTGCGAACCGTACCCTGAATTTCACAGCTGTCAGGCACCACGTTCGTCGCTTCACCCGTGTGGATCATGGTGACAGACACCACGCCTGAGTCCACCGGTTTGATGTTGCGGCTGATGATCGTCTGGAAGGCTTGCACCATCTGGCAGGCAATCGGCACCGGATCAATGCTGTTGTGCGGCAGTGCGGCGTGGCTACCGCGGCCTTTGATGACGATTTTGAATTCGTTGGTTGAGGCCATTACCGGCCCGGGACTGAGTGCAAAGCTGCCCACAGGCAGGCCAGGCCAGTTATGCATACCGAACACCGCCCCCATTGGGAACTGCTCAAACAGGCCGTCTTTCATCATCTCGCGCGCACCGCCGCCGCCCTCTTCGGCGGGCTGAAAGATCAAGTAGACGGTGCCATCAAAGTTGCGCTGCTTGGCAAAATGCTGAGCCGCCCCGAGCAGCATGGCGATATGGCCATCGTGGCCACAGGCGTGCATCTTGCCAGGGTACTTGCTGGCATGGGCAAAGTGGTTGTACTCGGTCATTGGCAATGCATCAATGTCTGCGCGCAGGCCGATTGCTTGGTTTGAAGTGCCGTTTTTGACAATACCCACCACCCCCGTGGTGCCCATACCCCGGTGGATGGGAATGCCCCACTCGGTGAGCTTGGCGGCAATCACGTCGGCGGTGCGCACCTCTTCAAAACACAGTTCGGGGTGGGCATGGATGTCTCGGCGCACAGTGGAAATACCGGCCGCTTGGGTAACGATGGAATCAATGGTCTTCATGGGTTCAATCCTCTTTGAACCACCATATTACGCCGTAGTCGGCCCTTGTACGCTGGCTCAGGTTTTGATGCGCCCATCCCCTGTCAACATTGACAGCTCCACAAACGTGGACGCCACATGGTCATTGACTCCTAACTTGACCGAAAAACCGCCCCAAGATTGGCTTCCCAGCGATTCCAGACCAGTGATTAAGCTCTCACGGGTCAAGCCTCTGCCACTGGAATTAGCACCAGCCCGCAGTCCTTCAATCATCAGCTTGGCGGCCAAGTAGCCCTCAATGCTTGAGAAATTGGCCTGTACGTCGCCCCCCGCTTTCTGAATGGCCTCAGCAAACTCTCTGGCAATAGGGCGCGACAGGTTGTAAGGCGAGGGCATCACCTGCGACACCACCACCCCTGCACCAGCGCGACCCAATTCATCGGCCAACGCCTGCGTGCCAACAAAAGACACGTTGTAAAACATTCCCCCATAACCCGCCTTGCGCGCGGCGCGAATAAATGCTGCACACGATTTATACGCACTGATTTGCACCACCGCGTCGGGGGCTTCGGCCAAGAGTGTCTTCACTGCAGCAGCAACGTCCACAGAATTACGCTCCACCGTAGCCAGCGCCACAGGTACGAGCTTTTGCGCCGCCAATGCCGCAACGACGCCATCCAAACCGGCCTTGCCATAGCTGTCATTCTGGCGAAACACGGCAATTTTTTTCAGGCCAAAACTGGTGAGCTGCTTCACGATCAACGCCGTTTCATCTTGGTAAGAGGCACGCAAGTGAAACGCATAGCGATTGAAAGGCTCGCGCAAGGCCATCGCCCCAGTGAACGGAGCAATGAACGGTACTTTACCCGCTGTTGCCAAAGGCAGCGCCGCCAAGCTGGTAGGTGTACCGACGTAGCCAAATAACGCAAACACTTCATCGGCTAGCAGTTTGCGGGTGTTCTCGGCACAGCGATCAGGCTCATAGCCATCGTCCATCTGCCGGATTTCGACCATGCGCCGATTGACGCCACCTTTAGCATTCAACTGATCAAAGCACAGCTTAGCCCCGCTGTGAAACTGAAGCCCCAATTGCGCTGCAGCGCCGGTAAATGCAGCCGACTGGCCCAAGATAATCTTGCCCTCTTGCGCTTGCGCTACATTGAAACGGCTGACCATCGCTGCGCCGGTGCCCATACCGATACTGAAAAGTCTGCGTGAAATCATAGGACTAGATTCTCCCCCCACTAGACAAGCTTTACACCTGTGAATTTCTATGCAAAGAGGCGCTACAGTTACGGCATGAATGCCTCCATGCAAAGCCCACAGCCCATCGTCATCCACTCCATGATCGTTCGCGGCGCCTGTCCGCACGATTGCCCCGACACTTGCGCCCTGCTGACCACTGTTGACAACGGCATCGCCACCAAAGTGCAGGGAAATCCGGCCCACGCCCACACAGACGGTGTGCTGTGCACCAAAGTTTCGCGCTACGCAGAACGCACGTATTCCCCAGAACGCCTGCTGTACCCGATGAAGCGCACGGGCGCCAAAGGTGCGGGCCAGTTCACACGGATAAGCTGGGATGAAGCGCTGGACACTATCGCCCAGCGGCTAAAGCCCATCGCCGAGCACGATGCTCAAGCCATCCAGCCCTACAGCTATGCCGGCACCATGGGGGAGGTGCAGGGCGAGGCGATGGCCGGACGGTTCTTCAACCGACTGGGTGCAGCGCTACTCGACCGCACAATTTGCTCTAGCGCAGGTGGTGAAGGACTGAAACAGACGCTGGGTGGCAAAGTCGGGATGCGGGTAGAGTTTTTTGCAGAGGCCAAACTCATCCTGATCTGGGGTAGCAACTCCATTGGCTCCAACCTGCATTTTTGGCGCTACGCCCAGGCCGCGAAACGCGCCGGGGCTAAGCTGATTTGCATCGACCCACGCAAAACCGAAACAGCTGATAAATGCCACGAACACATCGCCCTGCTGCCAGGCACCGACGCCGCACTGGCGCTGGGGATAATGCACGAACTGATCGTCAACGATTGGCTTGACCACGACTACTTAGAACACCATTCCGAGGGATGGAGCAAGCTCTACGAGCGTGCAATGCTATGGAATCCGGAGCGTTCAGCCGCGATATGCGGCATCTTGCCCGAGCAGATTCGCAGCATTGCGCGGGATTACGGCACCACAGCCATGGCACAAGAACCCGTCGCTATTCGCATGAACTATGGAATGCAGCGTGTGCGTGGCGGGGGCAATGCCGCACGTGCCATTGCCTGCCTGCCCGCGCTGGTGGGCGCGTGGCGGCACCGGGCGGGAGGGGTGCTGTTGAGCAGTTCAGGGCAGTTTCAGGTCAACAAAACGGCTTTGCTTCGCCCCGATTTGCTGGAAAGAAGCAAAGGCAAGCGCCCACCACGCACCGTGAACATGAGCACCATCGGGCAAGACCTGCTGCGAGAAGCGTCCCCAGCCAACGTCCCCGGTTTTGGCCCCAGGATTGAAGCACTGATCGTTTACAACAGCAATCCCGTCGCGGTCGCCCCACAATCAGCGCAGGTTGTTCAGGGGTTTGCGCGCGAAGACCTGTTTACCGTGGTGCTGGAGCAGTTCCAGACCGACACTGCCGACTACGCCGACATCCTGCTCCCAGCCACCACCCAGCTCGAGCACTGGGACATCCATACCAGCTACGGTCACACCGACGTGGTACTGAACCGCCCCGCCATCGCACCGCTGGGGGAAGCCAAGCCCAACACCCAAATTTTCCGGGAACTGGCCCAACGCATGGGCTTTGACGATCCAGCATTTGCTGACGATGACGAAACTCTCTGCCGCACGGCATTCGACGCATCATCCGGCGTGGACTTTGAAGCCCTGCTGACCAACGGCTTTGCTACGCTCAAGCTGCCTGAGGCCCCCTTCGCCAAAGGTAACTTTCCTACGCTCTCAGGTAAATGTGAATTCTTTAGCCAACGGCTGGCAAACCAAGGCCTAGACGGTCTGCCTGACCATGTGCCCAACTACGAAACCCCCGGTAATTCAACCAATTACCCGCTGGCCATGATCTCGCCGCCAGCCCGTAACTTCCTGAATTCGACCTTTGTAAACGTCACCAGCCTGCGCGCTATCGAAGGCGAGCCGCTGCTGGAAATCAACGCTATTGACGCCGCTGCGCGCGGCATTACCAGCGGCCAGGTGGTGCGCGTGTTTAACGACCGGGGCAGTTACCGCTGCAAGGTTGATGTGTCCCGGCGCGCGCGCCCTGGCGTTGTTCACGGCATGGGTATTTGGTGGCGCAAGTTGGGGCTGGACGGCACTAACGTGAATCAGCTCACCAGTCAAAACCTGACCGACATGGGCCGTGGGCCTACGTTTTACGACTGCTTGGTGGAGGTGGAACTGTGCAATGCCTGAAACGTATGCAGCGCCTGAAACACTCCCCATACACACAACATTTACGACGTACGGCACTCCTCCTGATATGCCTGGCTTCAGGTTTAGGGCTCAGCGGCTGCACCACCGCCAGCTACTATTGGCAATCCGTCAACGGCCATGTGCAGATGATGCGCACTGCACGCCCCGTGACTGACTGGCTGGCCGATGGGCGAACTTCAGAGGCGCTCAGAGCCCGTCTGCTGTTGAGTCAACGCATCCGCGACTTCGCCACTCGAACCCTTAAGCTGCCCGACAACCCCAGCTACCGCAGCTACGCCGACCTGCACCGCCGCGCTGTGGTGTGGAATGTAGTAGCCGCCCCCCCCTACTCCCTCACCCTCAAAACCTGGTGCTTCCCCATAACAGGCTGTGTGGGCTACCGGGGCTACTTTGACGAAGCAGCAGCCAATGCAGAGGCTGAGCTGCTCAAAACCGAAGAGGGCATGGAGGTCAGCGTCTACGGTGTACCCGCGTATTCCACACTGGGCTGGATGAACTGGGCCGGCGGCGACCCGCTGCTGAACACCTTCATCGGCTACCCCGAGGGCGAACTGGCGCGCATGGTGTTCCACGAGTTGGCCCACCAAGTCGCCTTTGCCACAGACGACATGGTGTTCAACGAATCCTTCGCAACTTCGGTAGAGCGCCTGGGCGCTGAACGCTGGCTTGCCACCCAAGCCAGCCCGGCCGCCCGCGCCGAGTACGAAGCCTTTGGCGCCCAACGCCGAGCGTTTCGGGTGCTGACTTTGGCAACACGGCAAGCTTTGAAGGTTGTTTACGATTCAAATCCACCACTAGTGCATGATGCACCTGCATTTTTAGCTATGAAATCAGGAGTTATGCAGCGCTTCCGTGACGACTACGCCGCGCTCAAAGCCAAGTCGGTCCAGCGTGGAGAGCCACCCGCGCAATGGACCGGTTACGACGGCTGGGTCGCCCGCGCCAACAACGCCACGTTTGCCGCGCAAGCCGCATATGACGATCTGGTGCCCGCCTTTGAAGCCCTTTTCAAAGCCCAAGGGGGCGACTGGCAACGGTTTTATAGTGCGGTAAAACAGCTGACAAAGCTGCCCAAAGACGAACGCGCGCTGCAACTCAAACAATATCTGGAAACGCCCTATGGCTGACATCACCATTCACCGCACCCACGCCTTGGGCCTGCCTGCAGCCCGCAAAGTCGCCCTCACCTGGGCCGAGCAGGCTGAAGGCGAATTCGGTATGGAGTGCACCTACGAAGAAGGCAAAACCGCCGATCTGCTCAGCTTCAAACGCTCAAGCGTCACCGGCACGCTGAATGTCACTAAGACCGAATTCAATCTGGACGCCAAACTGGGCTTTTTGATGAGCGCATTCAAGGAAAAAATTGAGCGCGCGATTGTGAAGAACCTCGACGGGCTGCTCGCGGCTAAACCGGTAGCCAAGGCTGTCGCAAGGAAGGTGGTAGCAAAGAAAAAAGTGGCTTGATTCATTTGATTCATTTGATTCATTTGATTCATTTGAGTTCTTGGGTCACTTGACTGCACCATGTCCCCCTACAACCTCGCTCGCTTCGACCTCGTCAGCATCCGCCTTGCCGTAGCTTGCGTGCAAACCGGTAGCCTAAGCGCCGCCGCCCGAGAGGCAAATCTGGCGCTGGCCGCTGCCAGTCGACGCTTGCGTGAACTCGAATCCGCGCTCGGCGATACGCTGTTTGAGCGCCATACACGCGGCCTAACGCCTACGGCAGCTGGGCGGGTGTTTGTCAAGCATGGTTTGACGCTGTTGCAAACGATGGCGCAACTGGGCAACGAGCTGGCTGACCAGCGCCAGGGTGTCGCGCGGCATATTTGCTTGTGCGCCAGTACCGCTGCCATCAACCAGTTTTTACCGCCTTTGCTCGCAAGATATGCACAACAGCAACCACAAATCAGGGTAGATTTGGACGAACAGGTGTCTGAAGCCGTGGTCACAACTCTGCGCGAAGGCCGCGCAGATGTGGCGGTGTTTGTGGAAGGGCCAGACACCCAGGGGCTAACGACGCAGCTCTTCCGTTCCGATGAGTTGGTGCTAGTGCTGCCCGCCAGTCACCGGCTGGCGGTACCACTGAAATCAAGCCAATCGACCCGCTCCGTACGTCCACTCGCCATCGCTTTTGCCGACAGCCTGGACGAAGACTGGATCAGCCTCACCACCGGCGCCGCCATGCTGCAACAGCAGCAGCAAGCCGCTCTCGCCGCCCACAAACCACTGCGATTGCGGATGCAGGTACGCAGCTTTGATGCGGTATGCCACTTGGTGGCATCTGGTCTGGGCGTGGCACTGCTGCCGCTAGGAGCGGTGCTGCCCATGGTGAAACCCCTGAAGCTGAGCTGGCGACCGTTAAGTGATGTGTGGGCGCAGCGGCGATTGCTATTGGGAAACACAGCAACGGCCGATGTTGCCGTCACTGCCTTCGTCCAGTTTTTGGCCACGCCTTCGCAAAATGCGAAACCTATCCCGCACAAGCAGCAATAGACACCGCTCAGCGATGGCGGCAAACTCTGCTGCCATGAACACTGCAACATCGCAAACTCTCAAGCTGGCCAACACCGGCCCGCTCGCAGGCCTCAAAGTCCTGGAACTCGGCCAGCTCATCGCCGGCCCCTTTGCCGCCAAAACACTGGGTGATTTTGGCGCGGAGGTCATCAAAATAGAACCTCCTGGCGCTGGCGACCCTTTACGTAAGTGGCGCATGCTGAAAGACGGCACGTCGGTCTGGTGGCAAGTGCAGTCACGTAACAAGCAGTCCTTGGCCCTCGACCTTAAACGCCCCGAGGCCCAAGCGCTGGTGCGACAGCTGGCGGCTGAAAGCGATGTGCTGATCGAGAACTTCCGCCCTGGCGCTATGGAAGGCTGGGGCCTCGGGCCAGACGCGCTGCTTGCGGTGAACCCTCGCCTCATCGTGCTGCGCATCAGTGGCTACGGCCAGACTGGGCCTTACCGCGACCGACCTGGTTTTGGTGTTGTGGGCGAAGCAATGGGCGGCATCCGGCATTTGACGGCGGAGCCGGGCCGCATACCGGTGCGTGTGGGTATCAGCCTCGGCGACACGCTGGCAGCGCTGCACGGGGTGATTGGCATTTTGCTGGCACTGCATGAGCGTCAGCGCTCGGACCAAGGTCAAGTGATTGACGTGGCGCTGTATGAGGCGATGTTTAACTGCATGGAAAGCCTGCTGCCCGAGTACAGCGCCTTCGGTGCGGTGCGCGGGCCTGCGGGCAGCGCACTGCCCGGCATTGCGCCCAGCAACGCCTACCTGTGCAGCGACGGTGGTTATGCCCTGATAGCGGGCAATGGCGACAGCATTTACAAACGCCTGATGGCGGTGATTGGCCGTGACGATCTGGGTGCTGACCTTGGCCTAGCCGACAACGCCGGCCGCGTGGCGCGTGTGGCCGAAATCGACGCCGCTATTGGCCTGTGGACCGCTCAACACAGCGTTGACGTGGTGCTGGCCGCGCTTGATGCTGCCAGTGTGCCCGCAGGGCGCATCTACACAGTGGCCGACATCGCCGCTGACCCGCACTACGCAGCGCGTGAGATGCTGCAACACATTACGCTGGACGATGGCAGCGCGCTGATGGTGCCCGGCATCGTGCCCAAACTCTCGCGCACACCGGGCAGCCATCGGCGTAACGCACCCAGCATTGGCCAAGATTCGGACGCTGTGTTGAGCGGCATGGGTCTGAGTGCAGCACAAATTCAAACCCTTAAATCACAAGGTATCGTGGCATGAACACCCCATCCAAACCCAACCCCATTACCGCCCAACCCCGTATTTACTTCAACGAAGTCGCCACCCGGGACGGGTTCCAGATTGAGCCCAACTTCATCGCCACCGACACCAAAGTCGCACTGGTCGACGCCATGAGCGCCTGCGGCTATGCCAAGATTGAAGTCACCTCGTTCACATCCCCCAAGGCGATCCCTATGCTGCGCGATGCAGAAGAAGTGATGGGCCGCATCCAGCGCGTAGCAGGCGTTGAATACACCGTGCTGGTGCCTAATCTGCGCGGTGCAGAGCGCGCCTTGGAATCAAAGGCGGACGAGCTGAATCTGGTGATGTCTGTGTCGGAAACCCACAACCTCGCCAACCTGCGGATGCCACGTGAAAAAAGCTTTGCTGCGCTGGCCGAAGTCATCCTCATGGTGGGCGGTCGTACACCGATCAATGTGTCGCTGTCGTGCAGTTTTGGCTGCCCAATGGAGGGCGATGTACCACTGACCACACTGATGGCCTGGGCGGAACGCTTTGTGCATTTAGGCGTGCGAGGACTAACGGTTTGCGACACCACTGGCATGGCCCACCCCGCCCAAGTGGCGCAGGTGGTGGACGCCTTGCAGTCCCGGTTTGCAACGACCCAACTCACCCTGCATTTTCACAATACACGCGGTATGGGCTTGGCAAACGTGCTGGCGGGCGTGCAAGGCGGCATCGTTCGCTTCGACGGATCGCTAGGCGGCCTCGGTGGTTGCCCTTACGCGCCAGGGGCCAGTGGCAACATCAGCAGCGAAGACGCTATCCACATGCTGGACGCGATGGGCTATGACACCGGGATGAATTTGGACGCACTCTTGGCGGTAGCCCGGCAAATGCCAAACATCGTTGGCCATGACGTGCCTGGACAGGTCGCCAAAGCAGGGCGGATCACTGAATTGCACCCTGCACCGCAACAACTCTGAACAGCCCTGAATACGCCAAACCGACCCTAATCGACCATGATTAAACACCTTGACCACCTTGTACTGACCACGCATAACGAGGCTGCTTGCGTGGATTTCTACACCCGTGTGCTGGGCATGACACTGGAGCGCTTTATCGGCGGCACACCCCCGGTCGAGCGGAAAGCGTTCACCTTTGGCCACCAAAAAATCAACCTCCACGTGCGGGGCCACGAATTTGAACCCAAAGCCCATCTGCCCGTACCCGGCGCGCTTGACTTATGCTTTATCGCCAGCATCCCGCTGGCCGAGGTGATAACGCAATTGCAAGCGGCAAACTGGCCGATCATTGAAGGCCCGGTGATGCGCACTGGCGCAACACAAAAAATCCGCTCGGTGTACGTGCGCGACCCAGATTTGAATTTGATCGAAATTTCAGAACTCGCCTGAGTTTTAAGGTCGTGACAAGGTAACGACAAGATCGCGACGAAAACAACCGAAACAAAAATACTGGAGACACCATGCACCGGAGAACGTTTATCTCTACCCTTTCGGCCAGCGCATCGATGATCGCTTTGCCTGCTGTATTAGCCCAAAGCAGCAAATACCCACAGCGGCCGATCACCCTTGTGGTGCCGACGCCACCTGGAGGCACCACCGACTTCACAGCGCGCCTCATCGTAGAACCACTTACCCGCGCCCTGGGCCAGCCAGTGTTGGTAGACAACAAACCAGGAGCCTCTGGCAATATCGGAAACCAGTTTGTCGCCCGCGCCAAACCCGATGGCTACACGCTCTTGGTGTCTTACAGCGGCTACCAGGTTGGCAACCCGCATTTATTCAAGCAAGCTGGCTGGGATCCGATCAAGGACTTCGCCCCCGTTGCAATGATGACGCGCGCGCCACAAGTTATCGCGCTTAGCTCTAAAGTGCCCGTGAATACCTTGGCCGAGCTGATCGCCTACGCCAAAGCGAATCCGGGCAAGCTGAATTTTGCGTCGTCCGGTAACGGCAGCATCCAACACATTGCTGGCGAGTTATTCAAGCAGCTAACCGGCACCTTCATCACCCATATTCCCTACCGAGGCTCTGGCCCAGCGGTGCAAGATTTATTGGGTGGGCAGGTTGACATGTTCATCACTACACCCGCCGGTGTGGTGAGCCAAATCCAAGCGGGCAAGCTCAAAGGCATTGCAGTGACAAGCAAGCAGCGTTTGTCGTCCTTGCCAAACGTACCTACAGCCGCGGAATCGGGTCTTAAGGGCTACGAGCTGGATTCGTGGTTCGCGCTGTATGCCCCTGTGGGCACTCCAACAGATGTGGTGACGCTGCTGAATGCCGAGGTGAACAAAATCATCGCTTCCCCAGATGCACGCAGGAAAGCCGAAGAATCAGGTACATCGGTAGAGCAAATGACGCCCCAGCAACTGGGCGAGTTCACCAAGACAGAACTGGCCTACTGGGGACAGGTGATTAAGACGGCGCGCATTTCGGTGGAATAAACAACGCCTTAGGCTTAAGCAAACAAAACACCGGCAGCTACGCATCGGGTTTTTATGCGTTTGCCGCGCGCACTGTAGTGGTGCTGGTGATGCTGCGTTTCATGCAGATCCGCCGGACCCGAACATGGGCAGAGAAAGGTGGGCGCGCCCGCACTTGACGCACCTGCTGCACCTGACCCACTTCCCTATGAAGCTTAAGGCGTGTACAGACGATTTTTAGGAATGATGCTGAAGGCGGTAGCACCCGGCAACTTCCAAGAAAGCTGGGCTACTGCCCCACCGCCCCGTTCATAGTAGTACATCACCACGGTGTAGCGCTGGCCCGCTTGCAAGCTGACATTGGCACTGGTATCGACTTGGGGTGAGTGATCGTTCCACTGATTAATCACATTCGTACCGTTAATCACCAAGAACACACCGTCGTCGGAACGTGTTTGGAATTGGTACACACCGCTTGCAGGGGCTTCAACCGTGCCACGCCAGATCACAGAGAAATTATCTACACCAACCCCCGTACCGGGTGAGCCTTCACCCCAATCGAAGTCCACATTTTCGACACGGGTCAACGCGGCACCACTGAACGACAAATTGTTGGAGTAAACCCCTAACAGACCTTGGCCTGTCGCCAAACCTGTGCCACCCACAGGCGCAGCAAGCTCTTCACGCCCGATTTGCTTGGTAAAAGCACTGACGGCTTCAAGATCGTTCGCGGTAAGCGAGACATTGGTATGGGCCGAAATCGCGGCTTCCAGTGTGGCGGCTGAGCCATCGTGCAAATAAGGAGCCGTCGCCCAGATGTCCCTGAGCGTGGGCGTGTCGATGCCAGTCAGTGTCGAACCCAAACGCTTGCCGCTACTGGGCTTGAGGGTGCCAATATTGTGCAAACTGTTCAACGCACTGTCCGTGAAATCACCACCGCTATGGCAACTGGAACACTTGGCCGCAAAGACCGTCTTGCCCAGTTGCGCAGTGGTGGTCAATGTCCCATCAGTATTGCGGTGCGGGCTGGCGCTGAAGGTATTGACCGACACCACATAGGCGGCCAAAGCATCGAGATCGGCGCTGACACCCGCTTTTTTATCGCCTAAAGTTTCCTTGCGGGTGCCGGCATTGAAATCTGCATCTGTCATCAGACCTGTACCTTGCGCAAAAGTGCGGATTTGGCCCTCAAAATCTTGCACTTCGTCAAAGTTACCGCTCCAATGCAGTCGGCCCTGTCCACCCGCACGCCCACGCAGGCTGATCGTGTTGCGCAGGCCTTCGCCAAAGCCGGTGAAATCCCAGGTGCGGCCATCGTGGCTGCCATCGTTGTGGCAAGAAGCGCAGCTCATGTAGCTGTCGCGGGCCAAACGGACATCCTTGGCGTCATAGAAAAACTGCTTGCCTTGAAGCACGTTAGCCGCCAGTTTTTCAGTTTGCACCGTCGTCCATGTCGCTTTGAGCGCAACGCTGCGCTCGCCAAACTGGAGCAAACGCTTCAAGTCATAGCTGCCCACCGTACGGTCCATGAAGTTATGCACGTACAAGGTATTGCCATCAGAGGACACGGCCAACCCTTGCGGCGCACGTCCAGCGGGAAGGCGCAGTATTTCTTGCTTGCGGCCAACATCCACCACGGCCACCTCGCGTGAAGTCTCCAGTGCGACGAACAGGTAGGCGTTCCCAGGGTGGTACACGGCGGCGCTCGCCATGCCGCTGTTGTCATGGTCAACACGGCCGGCGTAGTCTTCGGCATTGGTGCCCAAGTCAAGGCGTGAGCTGATGGCTCGCACGGTGTTTTGGAAATCCAGTTGCTGGGCATCCCGCAACATACCGCGCTTGATATTGTCTTGCTTGGAAGGCACCCAAGCCGTTTTACCGTCCGGCGCTATCGCCGCTGCGCCCAAGTAATTGGGCACACCTCGCGCCGACACGATGGTGTCCGCCTTATCGCTGTGCTGGAGGGTAAAGGCGCGAACCTTAGCCAAGGTGGCAGGGTTGTATTCGGTCACTTCCCCGCCTGTTTTGACCCCATTCAAGGCTGTTTGCACGCTGGCGGTGTTTTCTCCTGCTTGAGGCGCAGTGATGAAGCGGCTGACCAACAAACGGGTGTTGTCCGCACTCAGGGCCATATGGCGGGCACCGGGTGCCGCAGCGGTCGCTGTTTGGGCCCAGGTACTGTTGAATTTCAGCACTTGGCCAGTGGCCTCCAGCGCCACATAGGTGTTGCCATCGGTGCCCGTCAGCACGCCATAAGGTTGCGACGCTCGGGGCAAGGCAATTGTTTTAGCCACGGTCAAGTTGCTGGTGTCGATGAGGGTCAAGCTCGCGCCCTCTTTATTGCTCACCACCGCACTGGCGCCATTCACGGCGACACTGCGCGGCTGGCTCCCTACCGCGATTTCAACGCGGGCATTGGTCACGGTGTCAAACACCGATACGGTGTCGTTGTCCGGGTTTACCACCCAAAGTCGATCACTGCCGCCTGAGCGGCGCTCCAGCGCCATGTTGGACGAAGCCAGCGCCCTGAGCGTCAAGCTGCCCGCAGCAGTCCCGGTGCCCGTTACGGCCTGCATAAAGCTGCGGGTAGTGACGCTACCGTCCAAAGCCCGCACCGACACTGTGACGGTATAAACCCCTGGATTGGCGTAAATGTGGGTCGCTGTAGCAGCGCTGGTGTAGGCAGTGGCAGCACTGCCATCGCCATAGTCCCAGCTGTACTGGAAGCTGGTGCCCCCCGCACTGACGGTGTAACTGGCCGCACTGCCCGTGGTCACAGCAGGGGCTGCAATGGGCTGTATGGCGGGAATCGCATTGGAAATTATCCACGTAAAGACGGTGCTGGCAGTCAGACCACGCCCGTCACTCACGGTCGCCGTTACCGTGTAAGTGCCATTCTGCGTAGGCGTGCCGCTGATGATGCCGCTGCTGGCGTTCACCGCAACGCCTGCGGGCAAGCCCGTCACCGTAAAAGTCAAGGTGTCGCCATCAGGATCACTGGCGGAAAGCGCAAGTGAAGTTTTTTCGCCTTGGAAGGCGGTGGGCGGCACAGGTGTTGCGAGGGTCGGTGCCCGGTTGGCAACCACTAGGGGGCCGTACACCACGCCCACGGCATTCAAGTAATTTTGGCTACGCCCGGTAAAACCAAGCACCTTATTCCCCGCAGGCACGGTGAAATCGAAAGCAACCTTTTGCGTCACTCCCTCACCTGTGCCATAGGGCCCAAAGACACGGCCGGTGTTGGTAGCCAAACTGAGTTGTGAAATAACGTTGTTATCACCGACCACCCCGAAAATACGCACCAAGTACTCATTGGCAGGCCAAGTCACCGTGACAGCACCGCCGCCGCTACCACCGTGTGCAGGCAAGTTGGCAGGGGTTGCCAAGCCTTGTATGCCGTCGAGCCAATAGCCAGCCCGCACCACCGCACCGGTCAGGGTTTGTCCTGCTACGACGGTATCGGTAAAGGTGTCTCCGCCGGGTGCACCAAATACCGGCCCGACCGTTTTGGCAGTACCGGCACTGCCAATCTGCCACTGTAAATTGGAGCTGATTTTGTTGGTGCTGTTGGCTACCAACACCGTGACGCTGAAGGTTCCAGCTTGGGTCGGTGTACCCGAAATCACGCCTGTCGCTGCATTGATGCTCATGCCATTGGGCAAATTGGTGGCGCTGTAGGTCATTGCGCTGCCGCCGTTGGGGGTCGCCTGCAAAGCCAAGGCTGAGGCCACACCCACCGTACCGCTTTGGGTATCCGGGGCGGTCAACGTGGGCGCACCATTGCCATTGATGGTAATCATCTTAGCCACAGAGGGCGTGCCGTCAGCGTTCATGGCAAACAGCATGTACACGCCGGGCAGCGCCCAACCGGGGTTGCTGGGCACCTCAACGGTGTAGCTTTTACCGTCTGCGGTTGAAGCCGAGAGCGACAGGCGGCGCTGGTCGTTGTTCACCGTGTGGGTCGTCGAAGCCACGCGCACCAAAGAAAACGATGTGAGCGAATCCGTGGTCACACGCATACTTTGGCCATAGCTCACCGTGGCAGGTGCTGCGCTGATCACCGGGCGCACAGCCAGGCTGCCATTGGCGGCGTACAGGTAAGGAGGGGACAGAATTTGAAGATCAGTATGGAGGCTGGGATTGTTATCGCCTACGCCCAAACCACCACCGGACGACAGCACGCGACCATCGGGTAACAGCACCGCTACGCTGTGGTAGTTGCGCGGAATTGCCATGGCAGGTAACAACGAAAACTTTTCTGTCACAGGATCAAACAATTCGGGGATCATTACGGCGTTGGAATCCTCAAACGCCCGGGCCACCGTTTGCCCACCCAAAATCACCACCTGCCCATTCGGCAGCACCACCGAGTTATGAAACGCACGGGCATAGCTCATAGGCGCGATCTTGCGCACCGAGACCCCGGCATTCACGTCAATCACATAGCTGAGACTGTTGGAGATCGCACCTTCGTTATTGACCGCGCCACCTACTTTCAAGATTTTGCCGGTATCGAACATCACAGTATTGCCCAAGATGCTGAACTCGTCGTCGGCCCGAAGACCAGCGTCTTCGACGGATCCGTCACCACGTGGATCAATCCAGTGCATGCGCTGGCCAGGGCCAGCGTGAAACACCTTGCCATTGCCGGCGGGAAGCAGCCAAGAGTGGGCATCTCGTAGCCAAGAGGTCCCAGAATTACCAACCAGCGTCTCAAAAGGATCTATGGGTACACCACTCAACCGGCGCCACGTACCTGTAGCTGGATTCCAAACCTCACCATGCTTGCCACCTAAACCACCATTCCACGAGCCGCCTAAGGTAAAGACGGAGCCGTCGGACAGGATGGTGTTCGCGTTATAAGCGCGGCCAATGTTGAGCGCCCCGCTCGCCGCCCAGGTGTTGGTGACAGGGTTGTAAATACTGCTGTTGTTGGCACCACTGCCTCCAGTGACCATCACGCGCCCATCGGCAAGGTTGGTCGTGCCGGAACAAAACATGTTGTGGTTTGTCTCAGTGACCAAACGCTCCACGGCTTGGTCACTGAGAGGGTCGTACAGCGCGGAATAGGTTGAGCCATTGTTCGACGAGAACGAATTCCTGCTATCAGCAGACCAAAAAAGTACTTTGCCATTAGGCAGCACAGAGGCAGAACCTGGAGAGAAGGGCAGCTGCGTCACGGCTGACCATGTCGCTTGGGCTGGCAAAGCCATGGCCCGCGCCCGCTGGGGCTCACTGCTTCCCGCGGTGGCCGGGTCCCCAACCTCGTTGCCGCATGCGGCCAGGCCTACGCCAACAGCGATCAGAAAAATATTTAAAGTGAAATGGCGCATGCCGGTCTCCGCGCGGTTTGAATTCAAAATCAGTCCACCATGGACGCCATTTCTTTTGTAACCGAAAAAAGAAATTGGTAACTATTTGTTACTTTTTGAGTTTAGCGCGGGACTGGGATTTGTAAAGAGAGTGCAAACCCGCTTCACCAACAAAATCACAAAGTTGCTTTATTTCGGCAGAAACAGCACCTAATAGACCAGCATCAGACTGTGGCAACGCTGAACAAGTCCCAAGTTAGCGCGTGATTTCCACACCTGTCTTTATCAGTCACAAGGTGACAAAGCTGAAGCAACCCTTGGGCGCAAAGCGGTGACTTTAGGCTAAGTCGAGGCCATCCTTAGCTCAGCGACTCGACCAAATCAATGTACTGCTGCTTCGCTGTAGCGCTGTCCGTGTCTTTTATTGCATTCCATGCGTCCCACTTGGCGCGGCCCACCATATCGCCAAAGCCAGGTTTTTTGTCGGCGTTATCGCCCGCGCTGCTCTGCTTGTACAGTGCATAGAGCTTGAGCAAAGTGGTGTTGTCAGGACGGTCGATGAGGTTTTGGGAATTGGCTACAGCGGCTTCAAACTGGATGGTCAAGTCGGACATGGGGAATCTTGGTAGATGTTGATAAGGGGCTTGAAAGTACAAGTACAAACAATGGGTAAGACGTGGGAAATCACGCTCAAACTGGCACTGCCGTGGTTGACTTCACACGGTCCATCACGAAGCTGGTTTTGCAGTCCTGCACGCTGGGGTGCTTGAGCAACGACTCCATGATGAAGTGGCTGTAGTGGGCCATGTCGCGTACGACGAGGCGCAGCAAATAGTCCATTTCACCGGTCAGAGCGGCGCACTCCACCACCTCGGGCCAGGTTTGAACGCTCGCACGGAACACGTCCATAGGGTTGCGCTTATGGCTGTCAGCATGCTTTTCCAGGCGCACATTGATGTACGCGGTGAGGCCCAAGCCAACCGCTTCGGGCTTGACTAAAGCCACGTAGCGGGCGATAACACCTGTTTCTTCGAGTCGCTTGACCCGCCGCAGCACAGCACTGGGGGACAGGCCAATGCGTTCGGAAATATGGTCATAGGTGGCGCGGCCATCTTCTTGCAAGGCGCGCAGGATATGGCGATCTAGCTTGTCGAGTGCTTCCATGATTTTATTTTTGCAGGTTTAAGGCGTTGAGAGGAAATATAGCGCTTTAATTTGCAAAAAAATTGATTCCGCACGCGACTACAGTCAAGTAAGACTATTCAAACTGGAGCACAGCATGGCGACCAAACCCGTGACCCTATCCGTTGTACCCGCTGTGTACGGAGCCTCAGACCGTCCACCCCGTGGCGACTACAGCCGCGCAGGTGCCGATTACACCTGCTCGCAAAACTACGCGGCCTACACCGAGGCCGACCACGCCACTTACCGCCAGTTGTACGCTCGGCAAGCGGCCTTGCTGCCAGACTTAGCGTGTGACGAGTTCATCGCAGCCCTGCCATCGCTGGGAGCGAGCGACCGGATTCCACGCTTTGAGGCAGTCAACGAGCGGCTGATGAAAGCGACCGGCTGGGAAATTGTTACCGTGCCAGGGCTGATTCCCGAGTTACCGTTTTTTTCACTTCTGGCCAACCGAAAATTCCCGGTGACGGACTGGATTCGTACCCCGGCTGAGCTGGATTACATTGTCGAGCCCGATGTATTCCACGATCTGTTTGGTCATGTGCCGATGCTGTTCAATCCCGTGCTAGCCGACTACGTACAGCGCTACGGCCAGGGCGGGGTCAAGGCCCATGCGCTAGGGGCGTGCGAACAATTGTCACGGCTGTACTGGTACACGATTGAGTTTGGTCTGATTCGACAGAAAGGTCGGACTCCAGGCTTGCGGGCTTATGGCGCGGGCATCCTCAGCTCCAAAGGCGAAATGGCCTTTGCTGTACGCGACCCTTCCCCCTTGCGTTTGCCATTGACCTTAGAGCGAGCAATGCGTACGCGCTACAAGATTGATACCTTCCAGCAGAATTACTTTGTGATTGACAGCTTCGAGCAGCTGTTTGACCTGACAGCGGCAGACTTCACCAGGCTATACCAAGATTTGGCGCTGTTGCCGGAGATTCAGCCTGGGGTACTGCAAGCTGGAGAGGTGGTTTAACGCTAAAGTATCTGCCACTTAGCCTGTAAGTCAGAGTTGCAACGCATCTTTGGACAAGCCCCTTAACGGCAGCACTCCGCCAAGCCTCACAATCGGTGCCAAAGGAGACATTCCATGGACAGGTTTTGGCTAAAGAGTTACCCGGCTGAGGTGCCGCACGAGATTAACCCCGAGCAGTACCGCTCACTGGGGCAGTTGTTTGACGAGTCGTTCAGCAAAAATGCGAACCGCCCCTTTTCGGTTTGCATGGAACGCCGGATGAGCTATGGCGAGTTAGACGAGCGCTCTACCGCCATCGGCGTTTGGCTGCAAAGTCTGGACCTGCCAGCAAACGCCCGTATTGCGCTGATGCTTCCCAATATCCCACAGTTCCCCGTCAGCATGACCGGCATCTTGCGCGCTGGCTTCACTTGCGTAAATGTGAATCCGCTGTACACGCCCCGCGAGCTGGAGCACCAACTGAAGGACTCTGGCGCCACAGTCATCATTATTTTGGAAAACTTTGCCAGTACGCTGGCAGAGGTGGTTGGCAACACGCAGATCAAACAAGTGGTGATGGCATCGATGGGCGATTTGCTGGGCGGTGCCTACGGCCATTGGATTACGTTCGCCGTGCGCCATGTGGCAAAGATGGTGCCGCCATACAAGCTATCGCTGGACAATGGCCTGAAGGTGACAACGTTCAAGCACGCGATGTCAGCCGGTATGCACAAATCACTGAAGCCCGCCAATAGCACCCTCGATTCGATTGCTTTTTTGCAGTACACCGGCGGCACCACAGGCCTCTCAAAGGGTGCAGTATTGACGCATCGGTGCATCGTAGCCGCAATTTTGCAAGCGGAGGCGTGGTTCACTCCTGCTCTGAAAAAAGCTGGCGATGTGACAAAAATCAACAGCATTGCGGCGTTGCCGCTCTACCATATCTTCGCACTGACGCTCTGCCTATTAGCGATACGCCAAGGCTCATCACTGACGCTGATACCCAACCCGCGTGACTTTGGCAAGTTCATCGAGGTGCTGAAAAAAAGGCCGTTCCATATGTTGCCGGCGGTGAATACGTTGTTCAATGCGTTGTTGCAGCATCCCGAGTTCAAAACCCTGGACTTTTCAACACTCTACGTTTCACAAGCGGGGGGTATGGCGGCATCAGAAGGTACAGCCAAAGCCTGGCTTGCCACCACGGACTGCGCTATGGTCGAGGGCTGGGGCATGAGTGAAACCTGCGCTATTGGCACTAACAATCCGGTCACGAACAAGGATTTCACCGGTACGATTGGCCTGCCTTTGCCCAGCATTGACATTGCCATCCTGGACGACGACGGTAAATCCGTGCCTAACGGTGCGCCCGGTGAAATAGCCATCCGTGGCCCGAACGTCATGACGGGCTACTACAACCAGCCCGAAGAAAACGCTAAGGCCTTTACCGCCGATGGCTTTTTGCGTACTGGGGATATTGGCATCATGGACGCACGCGGCTACACCAAAATCGTAGATCGCAAGAAAGACATGATCATTGTGAGCGGCTTTAACGTCTTCCCTAACGAGCTGGAAAATGTGATTTCGCTGTGCCCTGGCGTGGTGGAATGCGCGGTGATTGGCATACCCGATGAAAAGCAGGGCGAGGCGATCAAGGCATTTGTGGTCAAGAATGACCCAGGGTTGTCAGAAGACGACGTAGCGCGCTTTTGCCAAGATAAGTTGACGGGCTACAAACGGCCAAAGCACATTGAGTTTCGTGATTCACTGCCAAAAACCAACGTAGGGAAGATATTGCGGCGTGAGCTGCGACCCGTAAAGTGAAGCTTTAAACTTCATTTTTCATAGCATACTATGCATAATGATATTGCACTACCGTCAGGAATTACGGTTATAGAACGCGGCTGGCTGTCGGCCAACAACATTCTGCTGGTTGGCGAGAAAACAGCCATCGTCGACAGTGGATACGCCACCCATGCCCCGCAAACTATCGCCCTTATCGAAGCAGCGTTGAACGGGCGACCACTCGACTTGCTGCTCAATACCCATTTGCACAGTGATCATTGTGGTGGAAATGCAGCGCTGCAAGCACGCTATCCAGAAGTACAAACTTGGGTTCCACCTGGTCATGCAGCGCTGGTGCAGGATTGGGATCCTGTAGGCCTAAGCTACACACCGACGGGTCAGCAATGCCCTCGCTTTAAGCTGAATGACGTACTTCAACCGGATACAGACGTGCAATTGGGTGCACTGACCTGGCAGATCCACGCGGCCCCTGGACACGACCCGCATTCTGTGGTTCTATTCCAGCCCGACCACCGGATTTTGATTTCTGCGGATGCGCTGTGGGAGCGAGGCTTTGGCGTGGTGTTTCCCGAATTAGACGGTGAACAGGCATTTGCAGAGGTTGGCGCGACGCTGGATTTGATCGAGCGCTTAGCTCCGCACACCATCATTCCTGGCCATGGCAGTGTGTTCACTGATGTGGGCACATCCCTTGCGTATGCACGCCACCGTCTGCATGGTTTTATACATGACCCTAAAAAGCACGTCATCCATGCTGGCAAAGTACTGCTGAAATTCAAACTGCTAGAGTTACAGCGCATCCCCTTGGTACAACTTTTAGAATGGGCTTGCCAAACGACAATGATGACATCCATGCACCGCAACTACTTCTCAGCACTAACGCTGCACGACTGGATTAAGCAGTTGGCAGATTCACTGGTCGCTGTAGGTGCTGCGGCGCTGGAAGACGGCAATATGGTTAACACGTAATTTCGAATTGACTGCTTCGGCATATTCAGTGGTATGTTTTTAGTCCTTACCCCAACCCGCGTTGTATCTCACAATCCCAGCCGCCTGCGCTCCCATGGGAGACGTTGGATTCTCGGATTTTTACCTTTACTGTGCGGCCTTGTTGCTTCACCAGCAACTCACGCAGCCATGGATGCCAACAGCGCGTCGGATTTGATGACGAAATACGATACGTTGACTGAGCAGCTTAGCCACAACAACTATCAACGCCCCCTGTATTTGGAATCCAGTGAATCATCCAACGGCTTGAAAGGTGATATTTACGCTGTTGTGGAATTTCCATTTGCGGCTGTAGACGCAGCACTGAATGGCCCTGCCCACTGGTGCGAGGCTATGATTCTGCACATTAACAACCGGCAATGCCAAGTCTCTCAAGCAGGTGGAAACACCGGAGTGTTGACCCTCAGCGTGGTTCGTAAGTACGATCAACCGCTCGCTCAGGCCTTTCGTTTGCCTTTTGTTTACAGCAAAGAGCCGAGCACTTCAGGCTACTTTGCAGCACGGCTCAGCGCTGACAGTGGCCCTCTGGGCACCAGCAACCATCAAATCCTACTGGAAGCAATTCCGTTGCCAGGCAAGCGCAGTTTTCTACATTTTGCGTACTCCTACGAGTCCAACTTTATCGCCCAAGCAGCCATGTCAGCCTATTTGGCAACGTTTGGCAGCAGCAAGGTTGGGTTCACTGTTGTAGCTATGGACGCTATACCTAGTGATTCAAACGCAGAATTCACCCGTGAAACTAAAGCGGAACCCAATTACATCCGAGGGATGCGAGGCCTGATGGAACGCAACGCCATGCGCTACTACCTGGCCATAGACGCCTACCTCGCCAATGTCACGACACCCTCTACTGAGCAGCAATTGGACAAACGCTTGAACAGCTGGTTCACCCAGGCTGAGCGATACCCCAAACAATTGCATGAAATAGACCGCGCGATCTACCTTCGTTTAAAACATGAAGATTATTCCGTCATGCATTCAAACCCCTGAACGTAGACAGTAGTTGACAGTGAGCAAGCGGCACTGATAGCGTAGCCAATGGTAGAAATAAATGTTCAGACGAAAAAAAGCCTACTCTCGTAGGCTTTTTAAACAGTTTGACACTGTTATGTTGGTTGCGCGAGTAGGATTTGAACCTACGACCTTTGGGTTATGAGCCCAACGAGCTACCAGGCTGCTCCATCGCGCGGTATTTTTATAGTATAACCTATTTTTCTTAGGCAGCGTCAACTATTTCAGTTTTATCTGCACCGCGGTCTACCAATTCAACCAAGGCCATAGGAGCGTTATCACCCACGCGGAAACCCATTTTTAAAATACGGGTGTAACCACCTGGACGCGCAGCAAAGCGTGGACCCAGATCTGCGAACAATTTCACAACGTTGTCGCGGTTACGCAAGCGATCAAATGCCAAACGCTTGTGGGCCAAGGTATTTTCTTTGGCTAAAGTAATCATTGGCTCAACCACACGACGCAGCTCTTTGGCTTTAGGCAGTGTAGTCTTGATGACTTCATGCTCAATGAGAGAGTTCATCATATTGCGCAACATCGCGAGGCGGTGTGAGCTGGTGCGGTTAAGTTTACGAAGTCCGTGTCCGTGACGCATGGTGCTTTTCCTTTAATTTATTAAACCAGGTGGCCGGATCAGGTACCCCCTGTTGCACTGCCCGACGCTGACCATCAGCATGGGCTAATTTTCGATTATCGCTTATCGCTTATCAAGACCTACTGGTGGCCAGCTGTCGAGCTTCATGCCCAAAGTCAAGCCACGAGAAGCCAAGACTTCTTTGATTTCATTGAGCGACTTACGACCCAAGTTAGGGGTCTTAAGCAACTCGTTTTCAGAGCGCTGAATCAGATCGCCGATGTAGTAAATATTTTCGGCTTTCAAGCAATTAGCTGAACGCACAGTTAACTCTAACTCGTCCACAGGACGTAGCAAGATTGGATCAAACTGGGCATTACCGCGTGGTGCTGGAGCATCAAATGCCGCCAGTTCACTGCCTTCCAATTGGGCAAAGACAGCCAACTGCTCCACCAAAATCTTGGCAGAAGCGCGCACAGCATCTTCAGCCGTCACGGCACCATTAGTTTCGATTTCCATCACCAACTTATCCAAGTCGGTACGCTGTTCAACACGAGCGCTTTCAACGGTGTAGCTAACGCGCTTCACAGGAGAGAACGAAGCATCCAGAACAATGCGACCAATCGATTTGGTAGGCTCATCCGCATAACGGCGCATGGTGCCAGGCACATAACCACGGCCTTTTTCAACCTTGATCTGCATATCCAACTTGCCACCTTGCGACAGATGGGCAATTACATGACCAGGGTTAACGATTTCAACGTCGTGCGGTGTTTGGATATCAGCAGCGGTTACTACGCCTTCGCCATCCTTACGGAGGCTTAAAGTGACTTCATCGCGATTATGAAGCTTGAATACTACACCCTTAAGATTCAAAAGAATGTTGACCACATCTTCTTGAACACCGTCAATAGACGAGTACTCATGCAGAACACCAGCAATGGTGACTTCAGTTGCGGCATAGCCGACCATAGAAGACAACAAAACACGGCGTAGGGCATTACCAAGCGTATGACCGTAGCCACGCTCAAAAGGCTCCAAAGTCACTTTAGCACGGAGGGCAGTCACGTGCTCAACGTTAATGGCTTTGGGTTTCAGCAAATTGGTTTGCATGCAAGTTTCCTGTCAATACCCCCGGCTCGTTACACCGGTAAGGCTGGTGGAGTATCGACGGAGCGTGCAGGCTTTTGTCGATACGAATTCGATGAAAATTGACAATTAACGCGAGTACAACTCGACGATCAGCGACTCATTGATGTCGGCAGCAAATTCATCACGGTCAGGAACCTTTTTGAAGGTGCCTTCACTCTTAGCGAGATTGACTTCAACCCAAGCAGGTATACCCACTTGCTGAGCCAGCTGCAATGCTTCAACCACACGACCTTGAGCTTTTGACTTGTCACGGACAGCGATAACATCACCAGTCTTCACCATGAAAGACGGAATGTTCACTAACTGACCATTAACGGTAATCGCTTTGTGCGAAACCAGTTGACGTGCTTCAGCGCGCGTAGAGCCAAAGCCCATGCGATAAACAACGTTGTCCAAGCGCGACTCTAAAATGAACAGTAAATTTGCGCCTGTGTTGCCTTTGCGGCGGTCAGCTTCTGCAAAGTAGCGGCGGAACTGACGCTCCAACACGCCATACATACGCTTGACTTTTTGCTTTTCACGCAATTGCAAACCAAAATCAGACGTGCGCGACCCGGAGGTACGACCATGTTGACCAGGTTTAGAGTCAAATTTAGCCTTGTCGCTGATTGAACGACGAGCGCTCTTCAAGAACAAGTCAGTGCCTTCACGGCGTGAGAGTTTGGCTTTAGGGCCTAGGTAACGTGCCACGTGAAAATCCTTTTAATCATCTGCTGCAAAAAATGCAGGAGCCACTCACAATAAATATGAATGGCGGTGGGCTTATGGAAAACTGGACATTAATTCACAGAAGCATTTATGCAATGCCCTGTAAATCTCAGTGCAATTAGATACGACGACGTTTTTGAGGACGGCAACCGTTGTGCGGTACTGGTGTCACATCTGCAATCGACGTGATACGAATACCTAAGGCACCAAGTGCGCGAACTGAAGATTCACGACCTGGGCCTGGACCTTTAATCTCAACATCCAGATTTTTGATACCTTGCTCAATTGCGGCACGACCTGCAACTTCTGAAGCCACTTGAGCAGCAAAAGGTGTTGATTTACGTGAGCCTTTGAAACCTTGGCCACCAGAAGAGGCCCAAGACAAAGCATTACCTTGACGGTCAGTGATGGTGATGATCGTGTTATTGAACGAAGCGTGCACGTGTGCTACGCCATCGGCCACATTTTTACGAACTTTTTTGCGTACACGCTGTGACGCATTATTAGAGGGAGCTTTTGCCATGATGGTCTACTCTAGTCCTTATTTCTTCAATGCCGCCGCAGCTTTGCGTGGACCCTTACGAGTCCGTGCATTAGTGCGTGTGCGCTGACCGCGCATAGGCAGACCACGACGGTGGCGAAAGCCACGGTAGCAGCCAATGTCCATCAAACGCTTGATGTTCATTGTGGTTTCGCGACGCAAATCACCTTCGATGGTGAATTTTGCAATTTCGTCGCGCAGCTTTTCGAGATCACCGTCAGTCAGATCTTTGATCTTCTTGACATAGGCGATACCGCTGGCTTCACAAATCTTGCGAGCGCGGGTACGACCAATACCAAAAATAGCGGTCAGGCCAATCTCAGCGTGCTGATGCTGCGGAATGTTAATGCCAGCAATACGTGCCATATTCGTCCTATAAACTAATTAATCAGCCTTGGCGCTGTTTGTGCCGTGGATCGGTACAAATAACGCGGACCACACCTTTACGGCGAATAACTTTGCAGTTACGGCAAATTGCCTTTACCGAAGCCGAAACTCTCATGCCTATCTCCTAAAACTCTTAATAACAATAGTCTGTGTAAACTGAGCCAATATCACTTGGCTCGGAACACAATTCTGGCGCGGCTAAGGTCATAGGGTGTCAACTCTACGGTGACTTTATCACCCGGAAGAATGCGGATGTAGTGCATACGCATTTTTCCAGAAATGTGACCCAAGACCACATGACCATTTTCTAATTTAACTCGAAAAGTTGCATTGGGTAGGTTTTCCAAAACCTCACCCTGCATCTGAATGACATCGTCTTTTGACATATCTTATCAAGTACCCAATGAAGTTTTGAAGTTAGCCTTTTTCAGCAAAGACTCATACTGCTGTGACATCATGTAATTTTGTACTTGCGCCATAAAATCCATAGTGACCACCACAATGATGAGCAGTGAAGTTCCACCAAAATAAAACGGTACGTTATATTTCAAAATCAAAAATTCAGGCAGTAAGCAAACAAACGTAATATAAATTGCACCAGCCAAAGTCAAACGTAACAATATTTTATCAATATATTTCGCTGTCTGCTCTCCAGGGCGGATACCTGGAATAAATGCGCCACTCTTTTTCAGGTTATCTGCTGTTTCACGGCTATTAAATACTAAAGCTGTATAGAAGAAGCAGAAAAATACAATAGCAGTAGCAAACAACATCACATAAATTGGTTGACCTGGAGTCAATCCACCTGCAATATCCTTCAACCAGCGCATCGATTCACCCGAACTAAACCAACTCACTACTGTAGCTGGCAATAGAATGATGGAAGATGCAAAGATAGGAGGAATTACACCAGCCATGTTCAATTTCAAGGGTAAGTGAGATGACTGCCCGCCGTAGACTTTGTTACCCACCTGACGACGAGCGTAATTCACCAAAATCTTACGCTGACCGCGCTCTACGAACACTACAAAATATGTAACTAAGACAATAAGTGCGACTATAAAAATAGCTACCAAAATACTCATCGCTCCAGTACGGACCAGCTCCAGCAATCCACCAAGTGCGTTAGGCAACCCTGCAGCAATACCTGCAAAAATGATAATAGAGATTCCATTACCTAAACCGCGTTCCGTAATCTGCTCACCTAACCACATTAGAAACATCGTGCCAGCAACTAAGCTGACCACCGCTGTCATGCGGAATCCAAATCCTGGCGTCATCACCAAACCAGCAGAGCTCTCCAAAGCCATCGCAATACCCAGAGACTGGAACATGGCTAAGCCGAGTGTTCCATAACGAGTGTATTGCGTGATCTTGCGACGTCCTGCTTCGCCTTCTTTCTTCATTTGCTCGAATGTAGGAACTACATACGATAGCAACTGCATAATGATGGATGCCGAAATATACGGCATGATCCCCAATGCAAAGACTGTGAAACGAGACAGCGCACCGCCTGAAAACACATTGAAAAGACTCAAAATGCCGCCCTGCTGACCTTTGAACAGTTGAGCCAACTGATTAGGATCAATACCAGGTACTGGAATGTGCGCACCGATTCGGTACACCACGAGTGCCAGTAACAAAAATACGAGACGACGACGTAAGTCGCCGAATTTTCCTGCTTTTGCGGTAGTAGAAGCGCTTGTTGCCACGTGCTATCAGTCTTTCAGTCGGTCTTAATTAAGCGATACTGCCGCCAGCAGCTTCAATCGAAGCCTTGGCTCCAGCTGTAGCACCAATACCGTTCAATTTAACCGCTTTGCTCAAGGTACCAGTCTTAACAACCTTAACCACCTTGATCATTTGCCCCACCAAGCCTGCTTGCTTCAGCGACAACAAATCAACTTCAGCTGCGCCAAGTACTTCAAGCGTGTCCAAGGTGATTTCTGCGTTGAATTGCAGAGTACGAGATTTAAAGCCACGCTTTGGCAGACGACGCTGCATAGGCATTTGACCGCCTTCAAAACCGACTTTATGATAGCCGCCTGCACGGGATTTTTGTCCCTTATGGCCACGACCAGCCGTCTTACCAAGACCGGAGCCGATGCCACGACCAACGCGACGCTTTGAATGCTTTGCGCCCGCTGCGGGCTGAATACTGTTAAGTTCCATGCTAGCCTTTACTTGGCTCTTGTTAGAGCACTTTGACCAGATAGCTGATCTTGTTGATCATTCCGCGCACTGCGGGTGTGTCTTGCAATTCGCTCACGCTGTTGAGCCTACGAAGCCCTAAGCCGATCACGGTTGCACGGTGAGATTGCTGGGTGCCAATTGGGCTGCGAACCAGCTGCACCTTAACGGTTTGTTGCGTTGTCATAGCTTATTCCAATTTCACGCGAAGATGTCTTCGAGAGACTTGCCGCGCTTTGCAGCAACAGCCGAAGGTGTTGTAGAGTGAGCCAAGGCATCCAACGTGGCGCGAACCATGTTGTAGGGATTGGTTGAACCATGGCTTTTTGCCACAATATCAGTGATTCCCATCACCTCAAAAACTGCACGCATTGGACCACCAGCAATGATGCCAGTACCTTTAGGTGCTGGTGCCATCATCACATTGGCAGCGCCATGGTGACCGAACACCTTGTGATGAATTGTGCCGTTTTTCAACGAAACTTTTTGCAAATTGCGACGCGCTTCTTCCATGGCTTTTTGCACAGCAGCAGGTACTTCTTTCGACTTACCTTTGCCCATGCCGACTTTGCCTTCGCCATCACCGACCACGGTCAATGCAGCGAAACCCAAAATACGACCACCTTTAACGACTTTAGTGACGCGATTTACCGCAATCATCTTTTCGCGCATGCCGTCTTCTGGACCGTCGCCTTGCGCTTTTGCTTGAAATTTAGCCATTTTTAATTCCGATTCGCTTAGAACTGCAAGCCAGCTTCACGCGCTGCATCTGCCAAAGCCTTAACACGGCCATGGTAGGCAAAGCCCGAGCGGTCAAACGCTACTTTGGAAACACCGACAGCAATTGCTTTTTCAGCAATACGCTTACCGATAACCGTTGCAGCGGCGGTGTTTCCACCTTTACCGGAGGCACCCAAGTCCTTGCGAACTTCGGCCTCAGCGGTCGAAGCGCTGGCCAAGACTTTGCTGCCGTCGCCAGAGATGACGCTGGCATAGATATGCAAATTGGTACGGGTAACGCTCAGACGAACTGCACCTTGAATGGCAATACGGATGCGCGTTTGACGGGCGCGACGCAGGCGTTGCTCTTTTTTGGTCAACATGGTGCAGCTCCTTATTTCTTTTTGGTCTCTTTGATCGTGATCTTCTCATCCGAATAACGGATGCCTTTACCTTTGTAAGGCTCAGGAGGGCGAATTGCACGAATCTCAGCGGCCACTTGACCAACGCGCTGACGATCAGCACCTTTGATCACGATTTCTGTGGGGACAGGCGTTGCAACGGTAATACCGGCAGGCATGTCTTTATTCACGGGGTGCGAATAGCCAACCGTCAGGTTAAGCTTAGCGCCTTGAGCTTGGGCTTTGTATCCCACACCAACCAAATTGAGCTTTTTCTCGAAGCCCTTGGTCACGCCCACCACCATGTTATTTACCAGCTGACGCAACGTGCCGCTCATAGCGTTCGCTTCACGTGAATCATTCGCAGGCACAAAGGTAAGCTTACCTGCGTCATTGCTGATTGTTACCAAGGCGTTCAAAGACAACGATAAAACGCCGCCCGAACCCTTAACATTGATTTTGTTTTCCTGAAAGGACACATCCACACCAGCGGGGATGGTCACAGGCATTTTTCCTACACGGGACATTTTCTGTTCTCCTGTGGTTAAGCGACGTAGCAAAGAACTTCGCCACCAACACCGTTGGCGCGTGCTTTGCGGTCAGTCATCACGCCTTTAGGCGTGGTAACAATCGCTACACCCAGACCATTCTGCACTTGCGGAATGGCACCCGTACCTTTATAGACACGTAAACCAGGGCGACTAACGCGCTCGATACGCTCGATAACCGGGCGACCAGCGTAGTACTTCAAGGTGATTACGAGTTCGGATTTACCGTCTTCGGTCTTCACTTGGAAGCCATCAATATAACCTTCGTCTTTGAGGACTTGGGTAATTGCAATTTTCACCTTGGATGACGGTACAGATACTGTCACTTTGGCAACCATTTGGGCATTGCGGATACGCGTTAGCAAATCGGCAATAGGATCACTCATGCTCATATTCAGTCTCCTACTGGATTACCAGCTTGCCTTGACGATACCGGGGATATCGCCAGCAAACGCCAATTCACGAATCTTGGCGCGAGCCAAGCCAAACTGGCGGAATGTGCCACGTGGACGACCAGTGATCGCGCAACGGTTACGTTGACGCGTTGGATTTGCGTTACGAGGCAACATTTGCAGACCCAAACGAGCTGCAGCGCGCTCTTCGTCACTGCGCTTGGCGTCGTTAGAGATCGCCTTAAACTCAGCATGCTTAGCAGCATACTTGGCAACTAATTTGTCGCGCTTGAGTTCGCGTTCGATTAAAGCTTTTTTAGCCACACGTCACCTCAGTTCTTGAACGGGAAACGGAAGGCGGCGAGCAATGCTTTGCATTCTTCGTCGTTCTTTGCCGTTGTGGTGATGCTGATATTAAGACCACGCAAGGCATCAACCTTGTCATACTCAATCTCAGGAAAAATGATCTGCTCTTTAACGCCAATGTTGTAATTGCCACGACCATCAAATGCACGACCGGAGATACCCCGAAAGTCACGCACCCGTGGCAAGGCGATCGTCACAAAACGATCTAAAAATTCAAACATTTGCACGCCGCGCAGCGTAACCATACAACCAATTGCTTGACCTTCGCGGATCTTGAATCCGGCAATAGCCTTTTTAGCATTGGTCACCACAGGTTTTTGACCTGCAATTTTGGTCAAGTCAGCCACCGCATTGTCCATGACTTTCTTGTCAGAGACCGCTTCACTCACACCCATGTTCAAGGTGATTTTCGTGATGCGAGGCACTTGCATTGGCGAGGTGTAACCGAATTTTTCGATCAGATCCTTAGCCACTTTTTCACGGTAATATTGTTGCAATCGAGCCATGATTTACCCCTTAGGCCAGCTTGATTTCTTCGCCACTGGACTTGAAAACGCGAACGCGCTTTCCATCAGCCAGCAACTTGATACCTACACGGTCAGCCTTACCGGTAGCCGCATTAAAAATAGCCACATTAGACTGGTGCATAGCCATGGATTTCTCCATGACGCCGCCAGCCGTACCCTTCATGGGATTGGGCTTTGTGTGTTTTTTGACGACATTAATACCCTCAATGAGGATATGTGAATCATCTTTGCGAAGCGTAACTTTGCCGCGCTTGCCCTTGTCACGTCCTGCGAGAACAATGACATCATCGCCTTTGCGAATTTTATTCATGGCCAGTCCTTACAAAACTTCAGGAGCCAAGGACACAATCTTCATGAACTTTTCAGTGCGCAATTCACGCGTCACTGGTCCAAAGATGCGGGTGCCAATAGGCTCCAACTTAGCATTCAACAACACAGCGGCATTGCTATCAAACTTGACAAGAGATCCGTCATCACGACGAATACCCTTGGCAGTGCGAACCACCACAGCACTGTAAATCTCGCCTTTTTTGACGCGACCACGTGGAGCAGCTTCCTTGATGCTTACCTTGATGACGTCACCTACACTGGCGTAACGACGCTTGGAGCCACCGAGCACCTTAATGCACAGTACGGACTTCGCGCCAGTGTTGTCGGCGACCTCTAACCGGGATTCAGTTTGGATCATTTGTAATATTCCCAACTTGCACCGAATTTGAGCTTTTTACAAAGCATCGCACTCAGTCAGTCTTGGGCCCGTTGCCTGCACTATGAACCATTCACAATGCAGTTGTTGGGCTGATAAATCTTGTCGTTCGCCTTTTACAGCGAAGCCTTGAATTATGACACGGTATATTTGTTTCGTCAAACACCTTGCCACATAAATTAGACTGGGAACTGTAAATATTGATGCGCCAATGCGACAAAGGCCTCCAATTGTGGATCAACACCCGTTTCTTCCCTCAATATAGCGGAAACGTCGTCAGCTAATGTGGCCGCCAACCTGGCATCTAAAAACAGCAGGCGTGAGCGCCGAGCAAGTACATCTTCCACAGTCCGAGCGTACTCGCAGCGCGCTGCGAACCTCACCATGGCCTCACTCAAACCACCACCCAGTTGACGACTTGCGCCCGGCAAAGCCAGCACAAGTGCAGCTTCGTTGCCATATGAATGCAATCCTGGAGTGTCGCTTATGCGAGGGCGTTTAACTGCTACGTCGCAAGCGATACCCGCTGCGCCAACGAGAAAATGATTGGCAGTGACGCCCGCCTTAGCCCTTTGTAAAAGTGAAGCTTCGAAGCATTTTTCCAACACATCCTCGGCCATAGCGCGGTAGGTCGTCCATTTTCCGCCAGTCACAGTGACCAAGCCACTGCGACTGACAAGTACTGTATGTTCACGGCTGATTGCTTTAGTGTTGCCCCCGTCATCATCCAGCGGTTTTACCAAGGGACGCAGACCAACCCAAATACTTTTGACATCAGCAGGTTTAGGCGCACGGGTCAGGTAGCGTGCGGATTCGGTCAGTATGAAATCAATTTCGGCCTTAAATGGCATTGGTTCCCGAGCCAAGTCACCACGCGGGGTATCTGTAGTACCCAAAATGACCTTTCCTAGCCACGGTACGGCAAACAGTACCCTGCCATCGGCCGTTTTGGGCACCATCAGTGCATGGTCTGTTGGCAAAAATTCGCGCTCCACCACCATATGCACGCCTTGACTGGGGGCAACCATCGTGCTGACTTTACGCCCCATGGCTTCACCGTCTTTTTGTCTGAACTCGTCAACCCAAACGCCTGCGGCGTTGATCACACATCGGGCTTTCACAGCATACTCTTGGCCTGTTTCGCTATCTTTGCAATGCAAGCCCGTTATTTTTCCGCCTTCATGGGTTAGTGTCGTTACGGCACAATAATTTACCAACAGCGCACCCTGGACTGCTGCGGTACGGGCCAGTGCCAGTGCAAGGCGGGCATCGTCAAACTGACCATCCCAGTATTTCACGCCACCCTTCAAACCCTCGCGCCGCGCTGTTGGCAGAAGCTGCAAGGTTTCCTCACGCCCTAAAAATTCAGTGCGCCCTAATCCCGACTTGCCAGCAAGTGCGTCGTACATCTTCAAGCCGATGCCGTAAAACGGGGTTTCCCAAAATTTATAAGAAGGCATCACAAACGGCAGCGCCTGAGCCAAATGCGGAGCGTTATGCAGCAGCGTAGTACGCTCGTGCAGCGCTTCTCGCACCAGCGAAATATTGCCTTGTGCCAAATACCGCACCCCGCCATGTACCAGCTTGGTAGCACGTGACGACGTACCTTTGGCAAAGTCGTGCGACTCCAGTAACACCACCGAAAAACCACGCAGTGCTGCGTCCAACGCCACGCCCAAGCCTGTCGCACCACCGCCAATGATGGCCACGTCGTAGTGGATGGGCTGAGCCAACCGTTCAATCAACTCTGCACGACTCATAAATATCCCTGTTTCAAGATACTGTTCTTTTTCTTTGACAGTACGCATGGTTCCCAAGAGAACAAAAAGGCAGTGGGGAGCATCACGCCCCGCACTGCCTGTATTGCTCAGCGCGACTTAGCGAACGCGCCCTTCCTTCCAAGCTCCCAACAACTTGTCATAGGCAATAGTTTCGCCCTTTGGCTTTTCATTAGCCAATTTTTTCCATGGTGCGCCCTTGTCGCTCAGCCATTTGTCAGGGTCAATTTTGGGATTGAGCTTAGGTGCGCAATGCGCCATGCCCGCACGCTCTAAGCGACCCATCACTTGATCCATTTCTTCAGCCAAATTGTCCATGGCTGCTTGTGGCGTCTTCTCACCCGTTACAGCGACAGCCACGTTCTTCCACCACAGCTGTGCCAGCTTGGGGTAGTCTGGGACGTTGGTGCCAGTTGGCGTCCAGGCAACCCGAGCAGGGCTGCGGTAGAACTCAACTAAACCACCGAGCTTAGGTGCCAAATCGGTCATCGCCTGGGACTTGATGTCGGATTCACGAATCGGTGTCAGGCCCACAATGGTCTTTTTCAGCGACGTGGTTTTAGCCGTCACAAACTGTGCGTACAACCATGCTGCTGCTGTCTTGTCTGCATCGTGGTTAGCAAAGAAAGTCCACGATCCAACGTCCTGGTAGCCGTTTTGCATACCTTGCTTCCAGTAAGGACCGTTAGGGCCAGGAGCCATGCGCCACTTGGGAGTGCCATCGGCATTCACCACGGGCAAACCAGGCTTGGTCATATCCGCAGTAAACGCGGTGTACCAGAAGATTTGCTGGGCGATCTGCCCTTGAGCGGGTACAGGACCTGACTCACCAAATGTCATGCCCATGGCTTCCTTGGGCGCGTACTTCTTCATCCAGTCAATGTACTTGCTCAACGCATAGACAGCTGCGGGTGAATTGGTCGCTCCGCCGCGTGAGACAGAAGCCCCGACCGGTGTGCATTTGTCAGCCGCTACACGAATACCCCATTCGTCCACAGGCATACCGTTGGGGATACCCACGTCGGCCGCACCAGCCATCGACAACCAAGCATCGGTAAAGCGCCAGCCCAGAGATGGGTCTTTTTTGCCATAGTCCATGTGACCATAAATCGGCTTGCCGTCGATCGTCTTTACGTCTTCACTGAAGAACGCTGCGATATCTTCGTAAGCGCTCCAGTTCAATGGCACGCCCAAGTCATAGCCATACTTGGCTTTGAACTTGTCTTTCAGGTCTTGGCGGGCAAACAAATCTGCGCGGAACCAGTACAGATTGGCAAACTGCTGGTCTGGTAATTGGTACAACTTTTTATCAGGGCCCGTCGTGAAACTGGTACCGATGAAGTCTTTCACATCCAGGCCAGGGTTCGTCCACTCTTTGCCCTTACCGCTCATGTAGTCGGTCAAGTTCATGATCTTGCCGTAGCGGTAATGCGTACCGATCAGATCAGAGTCAGAAATCCAGCCGTCGTAAATTGATTTGCCTGATTGCATGGAGGTTTGCAGTTTTTCAACCACGTCGCCCTCTTGAATCAGATCGTGCTTGACCTTGATGCCAGTGATCTCTTCAAACGCTTTGGCCAGTGTCTTGGATTCGTACTCGTGAGTAGTGAGGGTTTCGGACACAACCGAAATTTCCTTCACACCTTTAGCTTGCAACTTCTTCGCCGCGTCGATGAACCATTTCATCTCGGTAGCTTGCTGCTCTTTGGACAACGTCGAGGGTTGAAACTCGGTGTCAATCCACTTTTTGGCAGCCGCTTCATCGGCCCAACTTGGGGCACCCATCGCACAAGCAATAGCCACAGTCAACGCGGTGTACCGCAGTTTCATAATCAGTCTCCTAATGTGTATGACCCCTGTTTGAAAGGCACTTTCGGCTCCAGGGGATAGCAAGCCGATCCTTAATACGGTGATGCGGTAATACGGTGCAGCTCTCCGAAAGGTCTATCCCTTTTGCAGAATGAGGGCTAGCAATCCCATGGAGGCAACGAAGCTGATCCAGATGGACGGCTCAGTCTCCATGCCAAGGGCCATGCCCAAGCGACTGCTGATACCCACAAAAGCCAAATTCAGATACGCCGCCGCAAGCAATCCGATGAACAAGCGGTCACCGCGTGTTGTGTCCAAGGGTAAGAAGCCACGCCTGAGCGTGGTGGGCGATTTAATTTCCCACACCGTCATACCCGCCAACATCAGCGCGATACATACGAAAAATACGGCTACTGGCGTAGTCCAAGCCATCCACTCAAACATGAAACACTCCCAGGTCTACAATTTTTAACGTTCTCATACACGCCCCATCGCAAAGCCTTTGGCGATGTAGTTGCGTACAAACCAAATCACAATCGCACCCGGTACGATGGTCAAAACACCTGCGGCTGCCAGCGTGGCCCAGTCCATGCCCGAGGCCGATACCGTACGCGTCATCGTGGCCACAATTGGCTTGGCGTTAACACTGGTAAGCGTGCGCGCCAAGAGCAACTCCACCCAACTGAACATGAAGCAAAAGAAAGCTGCGACACCCACACCGGCTTTAATGAGTGGCAGGAATATCTTCACAAAGAATCCAGGGAACGAATAACCGTCGATGTACGCCGTCTCGTCAATTTCTCTCGGAATACCGCTCATGAAACCCTCCAAAATCCAAACCGCCAGCGGCACGTTGAAAAGCAAATGGGCCAGCGCTACCGCTAAGTGCGTGTCCATCAGCCCCACCGTGGTGTAAAGCTGAAAGAACGGCAGTAAGAACACCGCTGGTGGCGTCATCCGGTTGGTCAATAGCCAAAAGAAAACATGCTTATCGCCCAGAAAGCTGTACCGCGAAAATGCATAGGCCGCTGGCAAAGCTACTGTGAGTGAAATCACCGTGTTGATGCCTACGTAAATTAGACTGTTGATATAGCCCGAGTACCACGACGGATCCGTCAAGATCAGCTTGTAGTTGTCCCAGGTGAAATGCTGTGGAAACAACGAAAAACTGGCAACGATTTCGCTGTTCGTTTTGAACGACATGTTCACCATCCAGTACACCGGCAGCAAAGCAAATACGATGTAAATGATCAAAAACAGTGAGCGCTTTTGAAATTTAGGCTTATTCATGGCCACCCTCTTTTTCTTGGGTGCCGACACGCTGCATCCAGTTATACAAAATAAAACACATCAGCAAGATGATCAGGAAGTAAATCAACGAGAACGCAGCTGCAGGCCCCAAATCAAACTGACCCACCGCTTTTTGCGTCAAAAACTGCGATAAGAATGTGGTCGAATCCCCTGGCCCACCACCCGTCAGCACAAATGGCTCGGTATAAATCATGAAGCTGTCCATGAAGCGCAGCAGTACCGCAATCATCAGCACGCCACGCATTTTTGGCAGTTGCACATACCAAAACACCGCAAACTTGCTGGCCCCATCAATACTGGCAGCTTGGTAGTAGGCGTCGGGAATCGAGCGCAACCCGGCGTAACCGAGCAGCGCGACCAACGGCGTCCAGTGCCATACATCCATCAGCAGCACAGTTAACCAAGCGTGTGTAGCGTTGCTGGCGTAGTTGTAGTCAATGCCCATGGCTTGCAGTGCAGCACCCATCAAGCCAATGTCAGCCCGACCAAAAATCTGCCAAATGGTGCCCACCACGTTCCATGGAATCAGCAGCGAAAGCGAAACTATGACCAGTACAGCAGAAGACTTCCAGCCCTGCGCGGGCATCGACAAGGCAAGCAATATTCCAAGCGGAATCTCAATAGCCAACACCGACAGCGAAAACGTCAACTGGCGCAGCAAGGCCGCGTGCAGCTCGCTGTCCCGCATGATGGCGGCGAACCACTCTGTACCTACAAACACTCGGCGCTCGGGTGAAATGATGTCTTGCACTGAGTAGTTCACCACCGTCATCAGGGGCAGAATGGCGGAAAAAGCGACGCAAATCAGCACCGGCAATATCAAAAACCAGGCTTTCTGGTTCACCGGCTTGGTGGTCGTGCTCATGGAAAAATTTCCTCGTTTTTATAAAAGCAGGTGTGCTCGCCCATGACTTTCAGCCACACGGTGTCCCCGGCAGTCCAGTCGCCTGCGTAAGACGACAAACGCACTTTAAGTGTGTGCGCGCCCAACGTCGCCGTCAGCATTAAATGGGTGCCAACATCCTGAATCTTGGCGACGGTCATTGGCAGCGCTCCAGGGGCGTGCGCTGAGACGACCTCGACGTACTCGGGGCGAATACCCAGCTTGACATCGCCGCTCGGCAATGGACGATCTGCAGGCAACGCCAACGCTATCCCAGCGGTTTGAAAAGTCTCTTTGTCCACCTGTCCTGATATGAAATTCATTCCTGGCGAGCCGATGAAGTGGCCCACAAACGTATGACTTGGCCGCTCAAACAAATCAGCAGCGGAACCCACTTGAACAGCCCGCCCCCGCGTCATCACCACGACCTGATCGGCAAAGGTCAGCGCCTCCACTTGATCATGGGTCACGTAAATCAACGTCAGCTTCAACTCGTGGTGAATTTGCTTGAGTTTGCGACGCAGTTGCCACTTCAAATGCGGATCAATCACCGTCAGCGGCTCATCAAACAGCACTGCTGACACATCAGGTCGTACCAGTCCGCGCCCAAGTGATATTTTTTGCTTGGCATCGGCCGCCAGACCAGAAGCACGCTGGTTCAGCTGACCACTCATCTCCAGCATTTCAGCAATTTCGCCGACACGCTTGTCGATTTGAGCTTGCGGAACCTTGCGATTACGCAGCGGAAAAGCCAAATTTTCTGCCACCGTCATGGTGTCGTAAATTACAGGAAACTGGAACACCTGAGCGATATTGCGCTCCTGAGGTGACGACCGAGTGACATCGCGCCCATCAAAACGCACGGTGCCTTGCGACGGCGCCAGCAGACCCGACATCACGTTCAGCATCGTCGTCTTGCCGCAACCTGAAGGCCCCAATAGTGCATAGGCACCACCGTCGTCAAACGTCATTTTCAGGGGCAGCAGCGCGTAGTCGCCGTCTTCTTTGGGATCACGCTTGTAGGCGTGGGCCAAATCGAGTTCTATGCGGGCCATATCAGCGTCCTGCCTTGTTGGAGCGTGTCAGCACGGGGGCTATGAGCAGCATTCCCAAAGCATCGAACACATAAACCTGTGTCGGGTGAACGTACAACGTAACTTGCTCACCCAAATCGAAATAGTGAACCCCTGTCACCTGCGCTACCAATTCGCCCACGGCGGTTTCGACATGCAAAAAGGTGTTGGAGCCCGAGATTTCGGCTAACTCTACATTTCCGGCCAGGGCTACGTCGCCCTCGCCAGCGTGCACCTTTAATGCGCTGGCACGGATACCCACTGTGAATTTGTGCGACAGGGTGTGTGGCCGATCAGCTTCGGCCAAGGCCAGCAACGGCCCGCCTACCAACTGAAAACCGCTGTGGTCAGCCGTAGCCGCCAACAAGTTCATCGGTGGATCGCTGAACGCACGGGCTACGCGAAGTGATTTGGGCTTATGAAACACCTCAGCAGTGGGGCCGTATTGCAGCAATTCGCCCGCGTCCATCACGGCGGTATAGCCACCGAGCAGCAGAGCTTCGCCAGGCTCAGTGGTGGCGTACACCACCGTGGAGTTGCCCGCGGCGAACAGCGTACTTAGCTCATCGCGCAATTCCTCACGCAGCTTGTAATCCAAGTTCACCAGGGGCTCGTCCAGCAACATCAGCGGTGCGCCTTTGGCCAACGCACGGGCCAAAGCAACACGCTGCTGCTGGCCACCCGACAGCTCGGCAGGTAAGCGGTCAAGGAACATCTCAATGTGCAGCTTCTCAGCCAATTCTTTTACCCGCTCCTCAATACCGGATTCACCCCGCAGCTTGAGCGGTGACGCGATGTTGTCGCGCACCTTGAGCGAAGGGTAATTGATGAACTGCTGGTAGACCATGGCCACATTGCGTTCGCGCACTGGCACGCCCACGACATTCACGCCGTCCACTATCACGCGCCCACTGGTGGGCACATCCAACCCCGCCATGATGCGCATCAGGCTGGTTTTACCCGCTTGGGTTGCACCCAACAACACAGTGACTGCATCGGGTTGTAAACGCAAGTCCAAGGGATAAAGGTGCGGTGCGGCACCTACCGATTTACTGATCTGTTCAAGACTGAGTTGCATTGCTGAGATCACTTAGGCGCATAGCGCAAACAAATTAGAGGTAATCACTTCGATTCCTTTCGCTGCGAATTGTGTTTCCTTTTCGTTCTATTTGATTAGGTACTTACCCCATAGAGGGTTCGTTGTGCATTGTTTTGAGTTCAAATTGATGCCCATGACACCTAATCCCCGCCAAAATCGCCTGCTAGAAGAGGTACGTACCCACGGCTCAGCGTCCATCGAAGCACTGGCTGCACAGCTGGAAGTAACGCTACAAACCGTACGCCGTGACGTGCAACGGCTGTCTGAAGCTGGTTTGGTGGCCCGCTTCCACGGTGGCGTGCGCTTGGCCCAGTCCACCACCGAAAACATCGCTTACCGCCAGCGGCAGGCCCTGAATGCAGAAGGCAAAGCGCGCATTGCCCGCGCCATTGCCAAGCGTGTGCCTAACGGCTGTTCACTGCTGCTCAACATTGGCACCACCATCGAAGCAGTTGCCCGCGAACTGCTACACCACACTGGCTTGCGGGTCATCACCAACAACCTGAACGTCGCCGCCATCCTGAGCGACAACACGCAATGCGAAGTGATTGTTGCCGGTGGCGTGGTGCGTTCATTCGACCGCGGCATTGTGGGTGAAATAACCATCGAGTTCATCCGCCAGTTCAAAGTGGACATTGGCCTGATTGGTATCAGCGGTATCGAACCCGACGGCACACTTCGTGATTTCGACTACCGTGAAGTACAGGTTGCCCGCGCCATCATGGCGCACTCGCGCGAAATTTGGGTTGCTGCTGACCACAGTAAATTCAATCGCCCTGCCATCGTTCAGTTGGCCCCACTCAAAGACATCGATATGCTGTTCACCGACCGCGCCTTGATAGATGGCTTTCCGGGCCTGATGACGGAAGCGGGCGTAGAGTGCGTGGTTGCCAATTAAGTGCCGAATTAAGCGTCGATTTCAGCGCCGATGAAATCTCAATTTAATGGCTGTAGTTCCTCTTTAAAAAATCACATTTCAAAGCTTGCCCATGACCTACCTGCTCGCCCTAGACCAAGGCACCTCCAGCTCCCGCAGCATCGTCTTTGCGCAAGACGGCAGCATCGTCACCATGGCGCAGCGCGAATTCCGGCAAATTTACCCGCAGCCTGGCTGGGTCGAGCACGATCCGCAAGAGATATGGACCACCCAGCTCGCCACTGCCCGACAAGCCTTGGAGCAGGCCAACCTGCGTGCCCAAGATATCACCGCCATCGGCATCACCAACCAACGTGAGACCACGGTGGTGTGGCACCGCACCACAGGCCAGCCCATCCATAACGCCATCGTCTGGCAAGACCGCCGGGCAGAGCCCACTTGCGTTGCCATGCGAGAGCGGGGTTTGTCTGACGTGGTGCAGCAAAAAACAGGCTTACGGATTGACGCCTACTTCTCAGGCACCAAACTCAAATGGATTTTGGACAATGTGCCCGGCGCACGCGACCAAGCTGAGCGTGGGGAGCTGGCTTTTGGCACTGTCGATACTTGGCTGATGTGGCAGTTGACCCAGGGCCGAGTCCACGCCACCGATGTCAGCAACGCCGCCCGTACCATGCTGTTCAACGTCCACACCAACGCGTGGGATTCCGATCTATTGCGCGAACTGAACATCCCCCCGCAGCTGATGCCGCGTGTACTGCCCTCCAGCGCCCACTACGGCGAGACCACGCCTGATCTGCTGGGTGCAGCCATCCCTATCGGCGGCGTGGCGGGCGACCAACAAAGCGCCTTGTTTGGCCAAGCCTGCTTCAAGGCCGGGCAAGCTAAAAACACCTACGGTACGGGCTGCTTCATGCTGATGCACACCGGAACCACCTTCCCTACCAGCCACAACGGCCTGATCACTACCAGCGCAGCACAAGCCAACAGCACGCCAGAATATGCACTTGAAGGCAGCGTCTTCATTGGTGGCGCCGTGGTGCAGTGGCTACGTGACGGGCTGCACGCCATTCAGGGCAGCAGCGAGGTACAGGCTCTTGCGCAGACCGTACCTGATGCGGGTGGTGTGATGTTTGTACCCGCCTTCACCGGCTTGGGGGCGCCTTACTGGCAGCCCGAGGCACGCGGGGCTATTTTGGGCATAACTCGGGGTACAGCCCTTGCGCATATTGCACGAGCAGCTATAGAAAGCATAGCATTTCAAAGTGCAGCCTTGCTCACAGCAATGAGCCGTGACGCGGTAGATAACGGCGGTGTCCCCGTCACCGAACTGCGGGTGGACGGCGGAGCTTGTGTCAACGATTTGCTGATGCAATTCCAGGCTGACTTGCTGGGCATTCCCGTGGTGCGCCCCGCCGTTATCGAAACTACAGCCCTCGGTGCTGCCTACCTGGCAGGCCTTAGCAACGGGGTCTATACCAACCTGGACGAATTGGCCAGCCAATGGCGGGCTGAGCGCACCTTCTACCCCACGCTGGCCCGCGACCGTGCACAAGAATTGATGGCCCAATGGGCGCACGCTGTGCGGCAATGCGTGGCGGTTTAATGCGTGGCGGTTAAGCCCGCTAGACTGTAGCGAATGATGAATGACGTTTCATTTCCAACCTCGCGCCGATCAGCCCTGCTAAAGGGCGCCACACTGCTAGGCCTGCCCGGGCTACACGCCTGCACCAATGCGGTGTGGTCTGTGCCTGTAACCGTATCACCACCGCTGCCAGCACCCGCTTTGCGTCTGCTCGGTGAAACCACTCTGCCCTACGGTTTTCAATTCAAAGGCAGCACTGTCGGCGGCCTGTCGGCACTGGCCTACGATGCCGTGGACGACCTGTGGTACGCACTGAGCGATGACCGATCCGATCACAACCCCACGCGCTTCTACACCCTGCGCATGCGCATCACGGCGCAAGGCTTGTCGCGCCCAGAACTGCAAGACGTGGTGTTCCTTACCCAGGCAGATGGCAGCCTCTACCCCAACCGCAAGCAACGCAACGCCACTAACCCCACAGTGCCTAATCCTGAAGGTCTGTGCTTTCGACCCCAGACCCGCACCCTGCTGTGGAGCAGCGAAGGCGACCGGAAACTGGGCTTGAGCCCCTTTGTCCGCGAAATGGCGCTGGACGGCAAACACCTGCGCGAGCTGGATACCCCCGCGCACCTGAAAATTCTCGACGCTACAAACCCGGCTGAATCTACCGGCCCTCGCGACAACTTGGGCCTGGAAGGCTTAGCCCTTAGCCCCGATGGCAACACCGTATGGGCCGCGATGGAATCCCCTTTGCTGCAAGACGGCCCTATTGCCACCGTCAGCGCCCCTGGCGGGCCCTGCCGCTTCACGGGCATAGACCTGCGCACTGGTAAACCCATTCGCCAAATCGCTTACCAACCCGACGCCATCCCCCTGCGCCCTTTTCCACCAGGCAGCTTCTCCGACAATGGTGTCAGCGAAATTCTGATGCAAAGCGCCGACCACATGCTGGTCTTGGAACGCTGCTACAGCTTTGGCATGGGCAATTCACTGCGTATTTACCGTATTAATGTGAATGAGGGCAGCGACACGCTGAACCAGCCAGCGTTAACAACCAGCAACTGCACCCCGGCACCCAAAACTCTGGTGGTCAACTTCAACCAAACCGGTTTGCAACGCACCGATAACACCGAGGGCATGGCCTGGGGGCCGCTGCTGCCCGGGCACAATGGCAACCCTGCCCGGCGCAACCTGGTGTGCGTCAGCGATGACAACTTCAACCCCTTGCAAATCACCCAGTTCGTCGCCTTCGAGGTGACGGACAAGCTCAACCTTTTATGAAAACAGACATTGCCTTCATAGGCGGCGGCAACATGGCCAGCGCCATCATTGGCGGGCTGATTCGCCAAGGCCTGCCCGCCAGCAACATCACCGTGGTCGAGCCCTTCGAGGAAACTCGGATCAAGCTGGAAACGAGCTTCAAAGTGACCGCACACGAGCACCCCGGCCCCGCCTTGAACAATGCCGGTTTGGTTGTCTGGGCTGTAAAGCCCCAAACCTTCAAAGAGGCGGCACTGCAAAGTCGCCTCCATACCCAAGAAGCGGTACACCTGAGTGTGGCTGCAGGCATCCGCAGCGACAGTATTGCGCATTGGCTGGGAAGTGAGCGCATCGTGCGCGCCATGCCAAACACCCCTGCGCTAATCGGCAAAGGCATCTCAGCGCTGTTCGCCCGCCCCGGCGTTACCGTGCTTGAGCGCCAGCGTGTAGAACAGGTCATCGCCACCACCGGCGAACTGCTATGGGTGGAATCCGAAGTACAGCTTGACGCCGTCACCGCCCTTTCCGGTTCAGGCCCAGCCTACGTTTTTTACTTTATAGAAGCCATGACCCAGGCTGGTGCCGACATGGGTCTGCCCCGCGAGCAGGCCTACAAACTGGCTTTGAGTACCTTTCTAGGTGCAACAGAACTGGCCTGCAGCTCAGAAGAACCGCCCGAAATCTTGCGTCAACGCGTTACATCAAAGGGCGGCACCACCTACGCAGCGATCACGTCAATGGAGCAAGACGATATCAAAAACCGCTTCATGCGTGCCCTGCACGCTGCCCGCCACCGTGCACACGAACTGGGGGATGAGTTCGGCGCAGGCTAACTCGCCCAAGAATACGCAAAATGCCAACACTGTTTTGTAAAAAAGGGTATTCCCTTGCCTCACAAAACACCCGTAAGCGCAATTTTCACAACGCTTTGCCGTACACTGATTAGCGCGTCGTCAAAACACGTTAACCCCCTAATTTACTGAGATGTTTGCTATGAAAAAATTGTTGTCCGCCCTTATCAGCGCCGCTTTCCTGATCGTGCCAATGGCCGTTATCTCTACCCCCGCATCGGCACAGACCGCAGCGCCAGCAGCCGCTGCTGAAGCTGCGCCTATGAAGGCCAAGAAAGCCAAGAAGCACCACAAAATGAAGAAAGCTGCTAAGGCCATGTAAGCCAAGCGCTACTAAAGGCTTTTAAAGCTTAAAAGGCCACCTGTTCACAGGTGGCCTTTTTTACGTCTGGGGGGTATTTAGAGAATCAAGGAAGAACATCAATGCCCTGCGTGCAGCTTTTCATGGATGCGCTTAGTAGTGCGCCACACTGCCCACAGCACCAGCGGTATCGATACCCCAGCGGCCATTTCTGGGTTCAGCGGTACACCCATTCCCTTTAACGCCTTGCCCACATAGAGCAGCAAGCTGACCACGTAATACGAGATCGCCGCAATTGACAGCCCTTCCACCGTCGACTGCAAGCGCAACTGCAAATCTTGTCCCCGCGTCAACTTTTCCAGCAATTGCTGGTTTTGCACCTCGGTTGCAATGTCCACCCGCGTGCGCAGCAGTGCACTGGTGCGCGCCACCCGCTCTGACAACGACGCCAGCCGCTGGGCGGTCGCCGCCACCGTGGCGATCGCTGGTGACAAGCGCCGTTGCATAAACTCCCCCAACGTCTGGGTGCCTGGAATCGCCTTTTCACGCAGCTCAACCAGCCGCTGCCCGACCAAGGTATCGTAGGCCCGAGTCGCCGAAAACCGGTACATATGTTCGGCCATCGCCCGCTCCACCCGGGCTGCCAGCGACACTAGCGTGTCAAGCAACTCCTGGTCAGAGGCACTCTTGAGCTCTAACCGCGCCGTGATCTCTGCCAGCGCCAACTCCGCTTGCGCCAACATCGGAGCCAGCGCCTTCGCCACTGGCAACCCTCGCAGCGACATCAGCCGATAGGTCTCCAACTCCAGCAATCGTTGCGAAATCCGCCCAACCCGCGTCTCGGTGGTACCTGGCGGTGCAATCACTAACATCCGCTCAAAACCATCCGCACCAATGCGAAACTGCGTCACCGCCCACGAATGTCCGTAGCCCAACTGGGACGCGATCACCGTGCGTCCACCCAACCAAGTTTGCGTCTGAGCCATCAACGCACGCTGATCGGCCAAATCACCCTGCAAAAGCGCCATCTGAATCGCCGCTACCGTGGCACCGGGAATACTGCGCAACCAATCGGGCGACACCACCAACGCTGACAGCAAATCTGGCTCAGACGCGCCCAGTAATGCATCTTCAGCCAGTGTTTGAACAATGGAATACCGCGTGAACTCGGTGTGCCGCTCCCACTTGACGGTGTAGCCGTTCAGTCGCAAGCGCAAGAAGTTGTCCTGCAAACTCTCCAGCGGCAAACTCTCCTGACCTGGCAAACGCCGCAGATGCTCACACTCCAATTCGCGCGAAATACCCGCGTTGAGCACCGCCACGTAAGTGATGAGCGCCGGTAAACGCACCCGGGCTGAGGGGCGGGCGTGGACTTCGTTGTGCAGCGTGGTGCGTAGCGGATCGTTAGGTGGGAGCAGGTTCAATCCTGCGATTAGGTAGGGGGAACTCATGCGACTATTGTCCTAACCATATTGCCTCGACAGCATATTCAAATGGCTCCCACAGGAGCCATTTTTCTATTTTTAACGCCAAAAGTAACGCTTGCGCAAGCTATACAAGCGCAAGCAGCTACCGTTTCAATAGCAGTCAGCGTCTTAAGCCACCCCTGCCTTAACCTTCAAGCGCCAAGCGTGCAGCAGTGGCTCGGTGTACCCACTGGGTTGTTCCAGTCCCTTGAACACCAAATCACAAGCCGCTTTGTAAGCCGCTGAGCTGCCAAAGTGACCCGCCATTGGCTTGTACAGTGCGTCGCCCGCGTTTTGGCTGTCCACTACTGCCGCCATGCGCTCAAACGTCTCTGTGATTTGGGCCTTGGTAACCACACCGTGGTACAGCCAGTTGGCCATGTGCTGGCTGCTGATACGCAGCGTAGCGCGGTCCTCCATCAAGCCGACGTTGTGGATGTCAGGCACTTTGGAGCAGCCTACACCTTGGTCAATCCAGCGCACCACGTAGCCAAGGATGCCTTGGGCGTTGTTGTCCAGCTCTTGGCTCTTTTCAGCGGCTGTCCAGTTTGGGCTGGCAGTGACGGGAATTTGCAGCAGGTTGTCGAGACAGTTGTTGCGTGTGGCGACCGGGTCGGCGGCGGCGTCTGCGGTTTCCATGGCCAGTTGAAGGGCCGCCACGTTAACTTGCTGGTAATGCAGCGCGTGCAGCGTAGCGCCGGTGGGGCTGGGCACCCAGGCGGTGTTGGCACCAGCTTTAGGGTGCGCAATTTTTTGCTCCAGCATGGCGGCCATCAGGTCGGGCATGGCCCACATGCCTTTACCAATTTGGGCTTTGCCACGCAAGCCGCACGCGAGGCCGACTTGCACATTGTTTTTCTCATACGCAGCAATCCACGCGCTGGTCTTCATGTCGCCCTTGCGGATCATTGGGCCGGCTTGCATGGCGGTATGCATCTCGTCGCCGGTGCGGTCAAGAAAGCCAGTGTTGATAAAGGCGACGCGGCTGGCCGCAGCGGCAATACAGGCTTTCAGGTTGACGCTGGTGCGGCGCTCTTCGTCCATGATGCCAAGCTTGACGGTGCTGTCAGGCAGGCCCAAGACCTTTTCGACACGACCAAACAGTTCAGCTGCAAAAGCGACTTCTGCGGGGCCGTGCATTTTGGGTTTGACGATGTAGACGCTGCCGGCACGGCTATTTTTAATGCCTTCGCCCGAAGGCAAGACACCACGGCCTTGCAAATCGTGCAAGGCAATGGTGGTCGTCACAACTGCGTCCAGAATGCCTTCAGGGATTTCCTTCGTGCTGCCGTCTTGAGCCGTGTAGGTGATGGCCGGGTTGGTCATCAAATGGCCGACGTTGCGCAGGAACATCAGCGAGCGGCCATGCAATTTGATAGCACCACCCGCAGCACTGGTGTACTCACGGTCAGGGTTCAGGCCACGGATGATAGTTTTTCCGCCTTTGACCAGTTCTTCCGTTAACGTGCCTTGCAAGATACCTAGCCAGTTGCTGTAGGCCACCACTTTGTCTTGTGCATCGACCACGGTCACCGAGTCTTCCAGATCGAGGATGGTGGAGAGCGCAGCTTCCAGCACCAGATCGCTCACACCCGCAGAGTCGGTCTTGCCGATGGGAGTGGCGCGGTTGATGATGATGTCGAGGTGGTTGCCGTTGTTCTTGAGCAGGATGGACGTGGGCGCGGCAGCATCACCGTGGTGGCCAATAAATTGAGCAGGTGTTTTGAGACCTGTCGTGCTACCGTCTTTCAGGCTAACTGCCAGCTTGCCACTCACCACGGTGTAGCCTGTGGCGTCTTTATGAGAACCAGTGGCCAGCGGCGTGGACTGGTCCAGCACGTTGCGAGCGAAGGCGATGACCTTGGCACCGCGAATGGGGTTGTAGCCGCTGCCTTTTTCTGCGCCGTCGGTCTCCGGGATCGCGTCAGTGCCGTACAGCGCGTCGTACAGGCTGCCCCAGCGGGAATTGGCGGCGTTCAAGGCGTAGCGCGCATTCAGAATAGGCACGACCAATTGCGGCCCAGCTTGCAAGGCCAGTTCCGCATCTACATTCGCCGTGGTGGCGGTTACGCTGGCAGGCTCAGGAACGAGGTAGCCAATGGTTTCCAGGAATTTACGGTAAGCCACCATATCGCTGATGGGACCAGGGTTGGCTTTGTGCCAGGTGTCCAGCTCGATTTGCAGGCGGTCCCGCTCAGCCAGCAAAGCGATATTTTTAGGGGCTAAATCGGCGACGATAGCGTCAAAACCGGCCCAAAACTGGGCGCTAGCCACGCCGGTACCAGGCAGGACTTTGGACTCGATGAACTGGTGCAGTTCGGTCGCCACTTGCAAGCGATGCACGGCGGTGCGGGGTGTGGTGGACATGGAGGGAACCTCAATAGTGGAAAAAAACAGTAGCCTTACTGTATTCGATACTTCTTCAGTAATTAATTGTGCAATTCACACTTAATTTATGACTTATTCAGATGTAATTAAAGCGATTTAAGGTCAAAACAATAGCCCATCCCGTAGAGCGAAGCAATTTATGAACCTAGGGGCCGTAATCAGAATCAGCCGGAGTGGCGGCGATGGTGTGATGTTAGCCATAACGTTATCGCCTCATAGCGCTTTAAGGCAACCGCGTTATGACCAAAGAAGTTGCCGTTGCAAATATCCTCAAGCGTACGGCCACGCGAATTCTCGAGTTAAGGGCGGGGTGGCGGTGGCCCAGGCGGTGGGCCGGGCGGCGCGGGCCGCACGGGCGCTGGTGGTGTGACGGCTGGTACTCCAGTGGCAGACAAGACGAAGCCATCGCTCAGGGTACCCAAGAAGGACACCACATCACCTACCTCGGCCTCGGTCAACACGGGGCCATCAACGCGACTGCGGTTGAACGGTGCCTTGGTGTGCTCAATGTTGCCTAGGTATGCCGCAGGCAGATCGTTCGGTACACCACTGGGGCCATACCAGCGCTCAGGATTGCTATTTCGGGTGGAGTAAAACCGCACAACCTCACGCAAATCATTGAAAAACCCGTTGTGCATATACGCAGGACGTTCAGCCACGTTACGCAACGTGGGCATTCGGACTTTGCCGCAAAACTCTTCAATGCTGACGGTACTGGTGGCGGTCAGCGTAGCAGGCAACGTTGACTGGATACGCAATGGGCCGCACAACCCCAGGTCATAGAACTTGGCGTCGGCGTTCGCAGGTATGGCCTTGTTGCGGGGGATGCCTGTGGCGAAGTAGGTGTGTTTGGAAAACAGTGAATCTTGCGGATTGCCGCTGCTGGGGTTCATCTGGTGGCAACCTGCGCAGTTGGCACGCTTCGCATCCATGAAAAGCGCCATGCCACGCTGCTCAGCCGGTGCAAGTTGTGTTTGTCCACGCACCATCGCGTCATATTTGGAACTGAAACTTTGCAGCTGGTCAGAGCGCTCAAAAGCGTCCATCGCCACACCCACCTGGGTAAAAGCCGTTTCGATAGCGGTATCGCTCGTCGCAATATTGGCAAAGATGTCGGCCCCAAACTCCTGTTGAAACAGCGGGGCGTAGCCGGCAACGGCGATTTTGGCCATCACCGCTTTGGCGCTGGTGTTGTTCATTTCATTCACATTAAGAAAGGGTTCCAGTGCCTGCAAAGCCAGTGTGTCCACACGACCATCCCAAAAGTGCCCACCCACCGCCTCGGTAACACCATGCTGCACGCGAAAGGCAAACCCGGGAACAAAACCGCTGTACGCATTGGTCATTGCATTGCGTAACCCTAAAACACCTCGGCTACCTAGAGGCACACCGACCAGCGACCGATTGTTCCCAGCAAAGCCCATGTTGGGCCGGTGACAGGACACACAGGCCGTACCCGGAGGCTCAGACAAATTGGTGTCGTTGAAGATCAACTGGCCCAGGCGCTGACGTGAGGTGAGGCCCACGACAGCTTTGGCTGTAACGGTATCGCTGGTAGCGCTAGTAGCGTTGACCGTGGTGTTCTTGGTCGCTGTTGACGAAGCTGCACCTGAATCAAGTCCACCACCGCCACAAGCCGTCAGCAGCAATGTGGACAACAACACCACATGGCACAGGGGAATCAACGCTTTCATAGCTATTCCTGAATAAAGAGAATATCCAGCACTATGACTCATAAAGGCTGGCAGCGTGTGGACGAGGGATATAGAGGCAGGCGGGAAAGCAGAGTTCAAGCACAGCGTGACGACGGCATCGCCGCGTTGAAGGCCCAAGCTAAGCAGGTAATTGGCAAACTGATTGCAACGGCGGTCTAACGTGGCATAACTGGTTTCCTGACCGGCCTCGACCAAAGCCACAGTGTGTGGCTGGCGTGCGGCGGTACGGCGCAGGCTGTCGCCAATGGCGATGCGATTGATGATGGTCGTTGTGATCGTTGTGATCGTGGTGGTTGTGGTGCCAGTCATGCGAGTACCTTTTGGTTGTTGCCCATGATTCTTTCCGCAAGTGGCAGCAAATGTAAAAGCCGCCAGAGAGAGCCGCCACGCTCAGCTGTCACATTCAGAACGACCTGGCCTGCGCCAATACGCCCAACCGCGACGTGATGGCGAAGAACTCGGCCACGGTGTCCTCAATAATCCGCTGCGCCGATTTCACCGCATCGATCAAACCTACAGTTTGTCCGGCCAACGCAGGCGCTGCTTCCATATTGCCCTCAAAGTACACGCCCAAAATGCCTTGTAAGGCGCTGGCGGGCATCAAGCCCTCATCGTAAATCGCCTGAGTGCGTTCTGATTTCAAGGCACGGATGCAAGGCGAGGACTTTTTGTTCAGCACCCAGGTACCAGTTTCCTTGGCATCCACAATGGCCTGCTTGTAGTTGGCATGGACGGGGCTTTCTAGGCAACTGACAAAGCGCGTCCCCATTTGAATCGCCTCAGCCCCCAGCGCAAACGCCGCCGCCATGCCACGACCATCGCAAATACCGCCTGCAGCAATCATCGGCACCTCGGTACGGGCGCGAATCGCTTGCAGCAGCACCAGCGTTGAGACTTCTTCTGGATTCTTGAAGCCGCCACCTTCAGCCCCCTCCACCACCAGGCCGTCGATGCCCGCATCGACGCATTTCATGGCCGCGTCCACTGTGGGAACCGCGTGGTAAACCACGATGCCGGCATCATGCAGCGGCTGTATAAATTTGGCCGGGCTACCCGCCGAGGTAGTGACGAATTTCACGCCAGAGGCGCAAACGAACTTCAGCATGGCGTCATCTTTGAGAAAGCGAATCGGCAAATTCACGCCAAACGGAAGACCCAGCGCGCTCATTTGAGTAATCTCACGCTGGCAGTTTTCAGTTTCACCCGACGAAGTTTCGATGATGCCCAAGCCGCCAGCGCGTGACACTGCCGAGGCCAGCGCAGTGCGTGCAATCCAGCCCATGGGGGCTTGAACGATAGGGTATTTGGCGCCAGTGTGAGCGAGAACGCGGTTCATGGGATTCCAATGCAGCAGGGGTAAATAGGGGGGAACGCTGCGATTATGGGAAGCAGAGGTTAGCGGGGGTGTCACTGGGGTTACCCAGCCCTCACCCTACCTGCCCTGTCAGCCCCCGAGCAGCCTCAAGCACCGGCTTTACCCACCGCTCGTCATACCTGTGTGCGGGCATGGTCAGCGTCAGCGCTGCGGCCAGAGTGCCGTCTGCCTTGAATACCGGCGCAGATATTCCAGCCAACTCCGCACTCCTGTCCCCCACCACCGCGCAGTAGCCCTTCTCGCGCACTTTGGCGTAGAGGTTTTTATCTTTTGAAGCGAAAGTACTTGCTAGACCTGCGCCATAAGCGATCAAGATACGAGCGCCTGCCCCGCGATCCGAAGGCAGGATATCGCCAGCCTTAACGTGGTCGCGCAGAATGTTAGGCGAATCGACGCGGTAAAGACACAGGCGCTTCCAGTCGGGGCCAGCCCCCTGGCGCACGTGGTAGGCGGCGCTTTCGCCCGTGGCGGCGACCAACTGGCGCAGCACCGGCATCACCACGTGGTCTAACGAAAAGGACGCGGTGTAGAGGCTACTGAGACGTGCCACCTCGCTTCCCAAACCATAGCGCCCATCGCTTGTGCGCTGTACGAAGCGAGCATGTTCCAGAGAAGCCAACAGGCGTAACACCGTGCTTTTGTACAAACGGGTACGTTCGGCCAATTCGGTTAACGACAGCGAGGCATCACCAGCTGTGAAGGCAGACAACAACGTCAGCGCCCGGTCAACCGCTGCGGCACCACCAGGGGCGGCAGCGGTATCGGCGAGGGATTCAGTTAGGGCTTTACGGGGCATAGAGGTTGACAGGCAGGTGAAAGCGTTTTAAATTCCAATAATTCCATTAAACAGAATTTAGTTCTATCTTACAGAATTTAATTAATGTCATCAAGCCCAGCAATTCAATCAAGCCCATCAAGCTTAAGACCATGACACCTTCGCACACCAACTCACAACCTACCGATGTACTCATCAGCGAAGTCGGCCTGCGTGACGGCCTGCAAAGCGTCTCACGCACCATGGCGACGACGGACAAACTGCGCTGGATTGATGCTTTGGTCGCTTCAGGTCTGCGCGAACTGGAAGTCTGCTCCTTCGTCCCACCAGCGCTGCTGCCGCAAATGGCGGATGCTGCTGAGGTGGTGCGCCACGCCCTCACCCACCCTGGCGTCACAGTGATGGCCCTGGTGCCCAACCTGCGCGGCGCCGAGGTGGCGCTGAAGGCCGGCGTCCATAAGTTGACCATACCCGTATCCGCCAGCGCGGCGCATTCATTGGCCAATGTGCGCAAGACCCGTGAAGAGATGGTGACGGAGGTGCGGCGCATTGCGCGGCTGCGCGACGCCATCGCGCCACACGTGAAGATTGAAGCCGGCATTTCCACCGCCTTTGGCTGCACGCTACAGGGCGTGGTTGCTGAGGACGACGTCATCTGGCTGGCCGAACAATGCATCGTGGCAGGGGCAGACGAGTCAGGCCTATCAGACACCACCGGCCACGCTAACCCGATACAGGTCCGCCGCCTGTTCACACGCTTGCGGGCCGCCTTAGGCAACAAGGCGGGTGCCGCGCACATGCACAACACGCGGGGGCTGGGCTTGACGAACTGCCTCGCGGCGTATGACGCAGGTGTGCGTACGTTTGACGCCTCGCTGGGCGGCTTGGGTGGCTGCCCCTACGCACCGGGTGCATCAGGCAATGTCGTCACAGAGGACTTGGTGTTCATGTTCGAGGCCAGTGGTATTTGCACGGGGGTGGACATCGCCCGGCTGATCGCCGCCCGCGAACCGCTCAAGGCTGGGCTGCCGGGTGAACCCCTCTACGGAATGACACCAGAGGCAGGGCTGCCGCTGGGATTTTCAAAAAAATAATCTGATTTAACTATGAAAAACGAAGCACTATCCGCAGAACCCACAAGCACTAGACTGCCTTTACACGGTATACGTGTCGTCGAATTCACCCACATGGTCATGGGCCCCACCTGCGGCATGGTGCTGGCCGATCTAGGCGCCGAGGTCATCAAGGTCGAGCCGATCACCGGGGACAACACCCGCAAACTTATCGGCTCAGGTGCAGGTTTTTTTCCGATGTTCAACCGCAACAAAAAAAGCATCGCGCTGGATTTGCACCAGCCTGCGGGTATCGAAGCCGCGCTGCGTCTTGTGGCCACCGCCGATGTGGTGAGCGAGAACTTCAAACCCGGCACCATGAAAAAACTGGGACTGGACTACGCCAGCCTGACCAAGCTTAATGAGCAGCTGATTTACGTCAGCCACAAGGGCTTTCTGCCCGGCCCCTACGACCACCGCACTGCACTCGATGAAGTGGTGCAAATGATGGGTGGCCTGGCCTATATGACGGGCCGCCCAGGTGATCCGATACGTGCAGGCACCAGCGTGAACGACATCATGGGCGGCATGTTTGGCGCTATTGGTGCCATGGCCGCACTGATGGCACGCGCCAAGACGGGCAAAGGCCAGGAAGTGCAGAGCGGCTTATTTGAAAACAACGTATTTTTAGTAGCGCAGCACATGATGCAATTCGCCGTCACAGGCCAACCGGCCGCGCCTATGCCCAGCCGCATCTCGGCCTGGGCGATTTACGATGTGTTCACGGTGAAGGGCGGCGAACAAATCTTTTTGGCCGTGGTGAGCGACACGCAATGGGCGATCTTTTGCGACGCCTTTGACTTTGCTGACCTGAAAGCCAACCCCCAACTTACCAGCAACAACGACCGCGTTCGCGCCCGCGAATGGCTGATGCAGGACTTGCGCCTCCGCTTGGCGAACTACAGCGCAGCGGAGCTTTCGGCCAAGTTTGAAGCGAACAGCTTGCCCTTTGCCCCCATAACCAGGCCTGAAGACCTGTTCCACGATCCGCACCTCAAACAAACCGGCGGACTGGCACCAATAACCCTGCCCGATGGCCGCCCCAGCGAGACGATTCTGCTGCCGCTGATGATGGATTCGCAGCGATTGGGTATCCGTGCCAATCCGCCCCGATTAGGCGAGCACAGCAACGAGCTACTGGCCAGTCTGGGCTATAGCGCTATAGAAATAAAAGCACTCTACGGCGACCAGATAAGCACAGGAGCTTGAATTCATGATGAAACTTTCCGTAACTCTTACCGTAGATCTGGCCATAAATCTTGCAACAACCCTTGCTTTCGCCGCATTCACAGCACTGGTCACCGTGCCTGCCCAAGCCCAGAACCAGACCTACCCCGACAAACCCATCCGTATCGTCGTGCCCTACACAGCTGGCGGGGCTACCGATGCCGTCACGCGCTTGCTGACCGACAACATCACGCGAACTACCCAATGGGCCTTCCTGGTGGACAACAAACCTGGCGGTAACGGCAACATCGGTCTGGACTTGGTCGCTAAAGCCAAACCCGACGGCTACACCCTGGGCATGGGTCAAACCGCTAATTTGGCGATCAACCCCGCGCTGTTCACCAAAATGCCCTACGACGCGCTCAAGGACTTGGTGCCGGTGGCACTGGTCGCCAAACAACCCGTGGTGATGGTTGTAGGTATGCACTCACCCTGGAAAACCTTTGCAGACGCCGTCACAGCCGCAAAAACCCATCCCGGCGAGATCAAACAAGCGCTGGCGGGCACTGGCACGCTGGGCCATTTAGCAGGGGAAATGCTGGCACGCAAAGCGGGACTGAAGCTGCTGAACATACCTTACAAAGGCGCGTCCCCTGCCCTCACCGATTTGATTGGCGGCCAAACCGACTTCATGTTTGGTACGCCGCAAGCGGTACTCAGCCTTATCAAAGGCGGTAAGCTGCGCGCCCTGGCCGTCACGTCAAGCAAGCGCCTGACCGTTTTGCCAGATGTGCCCACGGTGGCCGAATCCGGCTACAAAGGCTTTGAAGCTGTGGACTGGAAAGCCTTGGTCGCCCCTGCAGGCACCCCGCCAGCCCTGGTGAAGCAACTGAACGCAGCAGTCGAAAAAGCCCTGTCCAGACCCGCAGCGCTGGCGCAACTGCTGGCCGAAGGCAGCGCGCCCATGTCAGGCACCGCGGCACAGGCCGCCCAATTCATTCAGATGGAGCACACCCGGTGGGGCACTGTGGTGCGCGAGGCGGAAATCAAGCCAGATTAAAGGCGCCGCTACACGCGTCTACAAGACAAAGTACCCCCCACTCAACCCTAAAGCACCATGTCGAAACGACTCTACACCCTCGCACTCACTGCCCTCCTAGGCGCACCGTTTGCAACTTTGGCTCAAACCGTTTGGCCTGACAAGCCAGTGCGCATCGTCGTGCCTTACGCCCCCGGTGGCACGACCGACTTTGCTGCGCGCCAAATAGCGCAAAAGCTGACCGAGCAGACAGGTAAGTCCTTTTTTGTTGAGAACAAAACGGGCGCCTCAGGCACGATTGGCAGTAACTTTGTCGCCAAGGCTGCGCCTGATGGCAACACGTTTTTAACCAACGACACCACTTATGCCATGCTGCCCAGCCAGTTCGCCAAATTGCCGTGGGACCACGCCAACGACCTGATCCCCGTGACCACAATTGCTCTGACCCCGGTAGTGCTGATCGTCCCAGAGGCATCCCCTTACAAAACATTGCACGATCTGATCGATTTTGCGCAAAAAAATCCTGGCAAATTGAATTTTGGCTCTGGTGGCAACGGTAGCTCCACCCACCTTGCCGCTGAGGTGTTTAAGAAAGAAGGCAAGCTGTTCATCACCCACATTCCCTACAAGGGTGCGGGTGACGCCATGATGGGCGCGATGGCAGGCCAAGTCGATGTGCTTATCACAGCAAGCCCAACGGCAATTCCTGTCGTTAAGGGCGGCAAGGTGCGTGCGTTGGCGGTGACGGGAGACAAGCGCTTGCCGTCACTGCCAAATGTACCGACGTTCAAAGAAGCAGGCATGCCAGGCTTTACCGTAACCAACTGGTTTGGCATTGCCGCGCCTAAAGGCACACCCATTGACATCATTGCTAAATTCCAAAGCGAGGTAAAGAAAGCCATGATGGAGCCAGCTTTACAGGACCGCTTTGCACAGCAGGGCGCCTTGCCAGGTGGCATTCCTTCCGCCGAATTCGCCGCGATGATCAAAAGGGACACTGCCAACTGGGGAGCCATTGCCCACAGTGCAGGCGTTAAACCAGAGTAAGCAACCATGTGGAACCTCAGCTTTACCCCACCTCAAACCCTCGACGCAAACCGGCTGACACGTTTGCCCGATCACTTCCGCCAACCCTGCCGTACCGACTGGGTGGACGCCAACAAACCAGGCCATGTCATGGACTGCTTTTTGGAAGGCCCTGTATTTGACCGCGCTGGGAATCTGTATGTCACCGACATTCCCTACGGCCGCATCTTTCGTATCAGCCCCGCGCTGGACTGGACTTTGATCGCGCAATACGATGGCTGGCCCAACGGACTGGCCATCCACGCTGACGGCAGCCTGTGGATAGCGGACTATAAAAAGGGCATCCTCCGCCTTGACCTTGCCACAGGCCATATCGTCACCGTACTTGGTCACCGCAACAGTGAAGCCTTCAAAGGCGTCAACGACCTGACGTTTGACCACCACGGAAACCTCTACTTCACCGACCAAGGACAAACCGGTTTACATGACCCGACAGGCCGTGTTTACAGGCTGGGAACGGACGGGCGTCTCGACAAACTGCTGGACAACGCCCCCAGCCCCAACGGTTTGGTGCTGGATGCTTTGGGTAAAACACTGTTTGTCGCCATGACACGTGGCAACCAGATCTGGCGCGCGCCACTTTTGCAAGATGGATCACTTAGCAAGGTCGGGGCGTTTCAAACCTTCTTTGGCACCAGCGGGCCAGATGGAATGGCGATGACCGAAGGTGGCGAATTGGTCGTCGCCCACGCCAGCTTGGGTGCCGCGTTTGTGCTCAACGCGCGAGGTGAAGTCACACACTTGATTCGCAGCCTTGTGGGCACAACCGTGACCAATGTGGCCTTCAAGCCAAGTACGCACGATGTGGTCATGACCGAATCAGCCAGTGGCAGCATCTTGCTCGCAACATTGCCACAAACAGGTCAACCCCTGTATTCACATAGCGGCTAAAAGTGTTGGATATCACACGACCTTACACGCGCCACTGGCGCAGGCTGTGCGATAGAGACCATTCATCTGGGGGGCAATCATCGGTTACGCCTCATGTCATCTCCAGTACCGAGTGGCGTAGCGTACGCATTCCCGGAACGGCGATGGCTTCGGATGGCATTTGTGACCCCTAACGAAATGTAGGCGGCCGCCTAACCTGGCATTACCTGTTTGGATTAACGGCGCTCAGCAAAGCTCAGCAAATAAAACAGACCGCCTCACGACCTTGCCAGCAAGGCCACTACAGGCACTGGCGCATGAAGGGCAAAAGAAGCCGATGTCATTGCTCGGGCACTGGATGTGCCAGTCAGTTTGAACGTAGACACCAGTGCAGACAAGCGCTGGGCCTGCTCACGCAGACTCTCCGCCGCAGCGGCAGACTGCTCGACCAGCGCCGCATTTTGTTGCGTCATCTGATCAAGTGCTATCACCGCCGTGTTCACTTGTGAAATACCATCGTTTTGTACCGATGAAGCCAGAGAAATCTCCCCCATGATGTGGGATACACGCTGCACAGAACTCACAATTTCGGTCATTGTTCTGCCAGCCTCGACTACCAGCTTGGATCCAGAATCCACTTTGTCAACCGAGATACCAATCAAGCTTTTGATTTCTTTGGCGGCCTGAGCCGATCGCCCCGCCAGACTGCGCACTTCGCTTGCCACCACTGCAAACCCTCGCCCCTGCTCGCCGGCGCGGGCGGCCTCAACAGCGGCGTTCAACGCCAGAATATTGGTCTGGAACGCAATGCCGTCAATGACACCGATGATGTCGGAAATTTTGCGTGCACTGGTGTTGATCTCCTCCATGGTGGACACCACCTGTGCGACCACGGCCCCACCACGCGCAGCTACCTGAGAGGCCGATGCCGCCAGTTGATTAGCCTGAAGCACAGCATCAGTAGCCTGACGAACTGTACCTGTCAGCTGGTCTGTGGAGGCTGCTGCCCCCTGCAAACTGGAGGCAGTCTGTTCGGTTCGGTTGGCAAGATCTTGGTTGCCAGTTGCGATCTCGGTGCTGGCAATTCGAATGGAATCGGAGGAGTCGCGAACCGTCGAGATAGTTTGGTTCAGCTGTGCAGTCATGGCGTTTAACGCACGCATCAAGTCACCGACTTCATCCTGGCGGTCACTGGACGCATCCAGATTCAAATTGCCGTGGGCAACTTGGTTGGCCACCTCAGCCGCACGTGCGAGTTCAGCCACTATTTTTCGCTGCATAAGCCAAGACAACCCCACAGCAACGCAAGCAGCCAGAAAGCTTAACGCGGCCAATATCCTATTGGTCGTGCGTGAGCGCTGCTCGGAAGCCTCAATAGATGCATCGGACACTGACTCAACGCGGGTCACGATAGCGTCCATAGCTTGTGCTGCGGCGACAAACGTTGCATCGGCAGTCCGCATGGAGGCGATACCGGTAGCAGGATCACCTGCCGCAATTTCAATACAAGCGTCAGCCTGGCCCGCGTACTTGTCGATGCGCAGGTTCAAATCGGTCACAGCGCTGCGCAATTCAGTGCTGCCGTCCGCTGAAACAAGCGCTCCCACCACTTTTTTGATGCCCTGTAGCTGCTGAGTTTGGTCAACCCGTATCGCCTTGATCTGGGACTCATCCATTGACCCAATGACTGAGATGGTGCGGTACACACGGGTATGCACCTGGGCCAGCTTCTGTTGTGCAGCGCTAATTGTTTTGAAGTCTTCCAAGCTGGCCTTGGAGCTTTCCAACTCTTTGTGGGAGTTCTGGCTCGTCAGCATCGCATTGATTTGCCCCGAAACCAACAAAACAAGCGCCGTCAAAAGCGGTGCGGCGAGCAATTTCATTCCCAACTTCATCGTGTGTCTCCTAAGGGCAGAGGGCAGCTGGAGGCGCAGTTCAAACTGCACCACCAACCACAAAGCAGCCATAAATATTAGTTATGCCCGCATGTTATCCATCCTTAACCAATTGTGAGCGACATAAAAATTCAACCATTTGGAACCATGCACCATTATTTTCAGGGGACAAAAATACGGCTCTAAGGTCAGTAGCGAAATCAAAACCTATGTCATCGCAAACTTGCCGTGCTGCAAAAACCGCACAATATGTGCCGTGACCTTACTGGACACCAGCATTTCAGTATGAGTGACAGGCAGTAGCGCCCGGTCTGTTGCAAATGGCACATGTGTTTCGCGCAAACTGACCGTGCCATCGTGAGGAGACTCCAGCCGGCCCAACAACTGGCCCATCCCCAGTTGGCGTGTACCGGCAATGGTGCCCAGCTCCAGCCCTTTCGGCATATCGCCCGCCACCACTCCTGTCCATTGCACAATAGATTTACCCAGCAACCATCGCCCTAGTCGCGTCGCCTTGAGCCTTTGTGCTGCGCCTGAGCCTTGAAACGGCGTGCCCACTAGCACCACCCGCCCCAACCGCCCAAACGAGTGGCACGCCAAGCACTGCATGATGACGATGCCACCCAAGCTGTGCCCCACCAAATGCACGGGGCCATCACCAGGCAACGCTTCAATGTGAGCGGCGAGTTGGGCGACGTTGTGGCCTAACGTACGGTTGTGTGATGGATAGGAAAAGGAGGATGGTACAAAGCCTTCTTGCAGCAGGTAGCGGCACCAGTAGCGAGTAGCAAAGCTGGAAAGAGCCCAGCCATGGAGGACAACGACATGTGCAGGTGAGGTCATGAGGAATCTTGACGAACGGGCAAATACCCTATTCTCATAGCCAAACATCTCCACAGACTTTGGCAATCACACCATGGATGTGCACAAGGCAAACCACAGCGCTATGCCATCCCGCGTAAATGCCCCAGCAGCAGCCGCGCCGCCGCTGACAACCCCGCCTCGCCCCGAAAGCAAATCGCAAACCTTCTTTTCGCCCAGGTGTCCGTCAATGGAGTCACCCGTAAGCCATGCGCCTTGGCGAAGGGTTCGGCCACCTCGCGTGGCTCCACGCTCAGTGCTAAATTGGCGCGGGCTGCGCGCAATGCGGCTTCAAAATTCGACACGATGACGCGGTAGGTGAGTACGCGGCCCAGCTTGGCCACTTCGCGTTGCAGCATCACCTGCACAGCACTGGCTACGGACAGGCTCACATGGTCGTAGTCCAGCGTTTGCGCCAATTTGATGCCTCGCTGGCCGGCATTGGTGGCTGCCCGCATGACCCTGCCGCGAGTGGAAATGCGGCGACCGAAGACCTGGCTTTTATGCTCAGCAGCATGGGACTCGATACGGGCATAGACCTGCCGCAACTGCTCGCCCTGCGTGCCCAGGTAGGGGGCTGGCTACCGGGAGAAGCCACGCACGGTGCCTTGTGGCGAGCCGGCTTGCCCAAGACGCTCACTCCCAAAGCACACCCTGCCAACCACACCGCAAACTCACGCTAAATTCACGATGCAAACAGAATCACAGTACGGCTATCCCGGATAGCAATACCCTGGGAAAAAACCTGCCCCTGCACGGCCTTCGCGTGCTCGAATTCACACACATGGTGATGGGCCCCACTTGCGGCATGATCTTGGCTGATCTGGGGGCCGAGGTCATCAAAATCGAGCCACCAGGTGGCGATAAAACTCGCAACCTACCGGGGCTGGGCATCGGGTTTTTCCGCAGCTTTAACCGCAACAAAAAAAGCGTGGTGCTGGACATAACCACACCACAAGGTCAGGCCACAGCGAAAGAGCTGGTCGCCCAATCCGATGTAGTTCTGGAGAACTTTCGCCCCGGCCTGATGACCAAGTTGGGCCTGGACTATGCGGCGCTGAAAGCCGCCAACCCCAAGCTGATCTACGTCACCCACAAAGGCTTTTTGCCCGGCCCGTATGAAAACCGTCTGGCGCTGGACGAGGTTGTGCAGATGATGGGCGGCCTCTCGTACATGACCGGCCCCGAAGGCCGCCCACTGCGCGCTGGCACATCGGTGAACGACATAATGGGTGGCGTGTTCGGCGCGATTGGCGTGCTGGCGGCGCTGCGCGAGCGCGACAGCACAGGCCTCGGCCAGGAAATCCAAAGCGCCTTGTTTGAAAACTGAGTGTTCTTAAGCTCGCAGCACATGCAGCAGTTCATGATGACGAACGAGCCGCCCCCACCGATGCCCTCGCGCGTATCCGCCTGGAGCGTGTACGACGTGTTCACGCTAGCCAAAGGCGCACAGTTGTTTATCAGTGCCGTCAGCGACAAGCAGTGGTTCACCCTGTGCGATGTACTTTAGCGGCCTGATTTAGCGGCTGACCCCTCCCTGCAAACCAACGCCCAACGGGTGGCAGTGCGCCCAGCGCTGCTGCAACGCTTGGGTGACATTTTGAAGCACCACCGTCCTGAAGAACTGTCGCCCCAACTGGAGGCTGCTGGCATCCCATACGCCCCCATCATGCGGCCCGACCAGTTGGTGAACGACCCTCACCTCAAGGCCAGTGGTGGCTTGGTGGCCATGCAGACGGATGATGGCGGCATAACCGAAGTGGTGTTGTTGCCCCTGATGATGGACGGCCGCCGCCCCGGTGTACGGATGCCACTTGCGGCTGTGGGCGAGCACAGGGCTGAAGTGCTGGGTAGCTTGGTAGCTTGGTAGCTTGGTAGCTTGGTAATTAGCTCAAACATGAACTCATGGGGGCAACACCGTTTGTATTGGTGGTCAACCCAGCCAAAGTAGCCGCGAAAAATGTGAAGGAGCTGATTGCCCTGCTCAAAGCCAAGCCCGATGTCTACAACTACGCTTCATCTGGCAACGGCACGGTGATTCATCTGGCCGGTGAAATGTTCGCTGATGAAGCGCAGGTGATGATCCGCCACATCCCCTACAAAAGTACCGGGGCAATGGTGACGGATTTGATCGGCGGACAAGTAGAACTGGGGGGGTGGCCATGCCTGCAGCCCAAGCGCACCTCAAAAGCGGCGCACTGCGGGCCATCGGCCTGTGCGGCAAAACACGAACACCGGCAGCCCCCGACATCCCCACCGTCGCCGAACAAGGCTTACCGAACTACGATATTGAAGGCTGGTTCGCAGTCTTGGGCCCCGCCAAACTGCCCCCTGACCAAGTCAAGCGCCTCCACGATGCATTTGTAGTGGCGTTCACCTCACCCGAGGTGAAAGAATCCATGGCCAAGCAAGGCAACGTCATCAACCCGAGCACACCCGAAGCGGCTGGACTCTATTTGCGCAGCGAAATGGCACGCTATGCGGTGCTGGCGAAGAAGGCGGGAATCGCTTTGGATTGAAACTTGCCCCACAGCCCCACAAACTACGCTGTCAACTTCATCACGTTTTGGAGTCCTGCAACATAACGCCTCTCGCTCGTTGGCTAACAGGCCAATGTTTTCCTTGAGAATTCTGTATCCCAGTTAAAGGCGCAAAAAGCGCGCACTTTCAAAGATGGATTCGCCATTACTGGGATAGATAAATTCAGGGGACAGACTCATGACGAGACGGCTATTTGCCTGCCTGACGGCGGCGTGGGCGGTGGGAGCGCTGGCACTAAGCGGCTGCAGTTCGCTGGTTACTGAAGGCAGTTCGGCAAGTGCCGGCATCGCAGGCGGCGTGCTTGCCAGCAAGGTGACCAGCAATGCAGGTGTAGCTGCCGGGATCGGGATCGGCGTGCAGGCCATCACCCGAACCGCCGTTCAATACGAGCAGCGAAAAATCCACGGTGAGGCGCAGCAGCAGATCGCCAATGTGGCCGGGCCACTCAAAGTCGGACAAGTGCATAGCTGGCGCACCAAGCTTTCGATTCCATTGGAGTCCGAAGAAGCTGGCCGTGTCACCATCAGCCGCGTGATCAGTACTGGCGAACTCAATTGCAAGGAAATCATCGTTTCGGTCGATCAAAGTGGCCAAGACAAGTTGCCAGTCAGCGAGTTTTATGTCGCAGCCATCTGCCGCAACGGCACCCGCTGGGACTGGGCGTCCGCGGAGCCTGCCACCGAGCGCTGGGGCGCTTTGCAGTGATGCTTACCTCTGGCTGGGGCGCTTTGCATGCCAAAGGTGGTGTATCGGGATTCCTGAAAGAATTCACACTCTTGACCTGCATTGTTGGCGCTACGAGTCTTGCTGGCTGCAGTTCGGTTGGCGGCATCACGGGTGCAGTAGCCGGGGTAGCTTCTGGTTCGGCTACTGCCAATCCCGCTGTCGGCGTGGCGGTCGGCATCACGGTCAAGGCCGGGGTCGATGCCGCCATCAATGCTGTATTGCGCCACTGGAGCCACGAAGAGCAAATGCGCATGCATCGTTGATTGGCGCGATGGATGTGGGTGAAACCTTACCCTGGGAAATCAAGCACAAGGTGCCCTACGACAACAAACAAGGCAAGGTCACGGTGGTGCGCGCGTTCACTACGCCGCTGGCCGATTGCAAGGAAGCCTTGTTTTCGGTCGAGAACGGCGATGCAAAAGTTGTTGCACCGCACTTTGTCACGACCGTTTGCGCAGGATCCACTGGGTGGAAATGGGCGTTGGCCGAGCCTGCTGTAGCGCGTTGGGGCGCATTGCAGTAACCTTGGTTAGGTTGGTGTTGCAGTAGATTGAATCTTGCGCCGGCCTCGCCTAGAAGGCTGTAACTTGCAATAAACCTGCGTACCTTATGGGAGAAGATAACGGCTTGTTAGCGCACAGTGTCAATCTAGCGCACGTTCACACCACAATTAACGCCCCTTAAGGAACTCCACAATGGCCGATTTATTTGACAACCCCATGGGGCTGATGGGCTTTGAATTCGTTGAGTTTGCCTCCCCCGAGGCGGGCCTGCTAGAACCGATTTTTGAGCGCATGGGCTTTACCCTGGTGGCCAAGCACCGCTCTAAAGATGTAGTGCTGTACCGCCAAGGCGAGATCAACTTCATCGTCAACCGCGAACCTAAAAGCGTGGCAGGCTACTTTGCTGCTGAACACGGCCCCAGCGCCTGCGGCATGGCATTCCGTGTGAAAGACTCTCACCACGCCTATAAACGCGCGCTGGAACTGGGCGCTCAGCCCATCGAATTGAACCCCGGCCCCATGGAGCTGAACTTGCCCGCCATCAAAGGCATCGGCGGTGCACCGCTGTACCTGATTGACCGCTTTGAAGACGGCAAATCGATTTACGACATTGACTTTGACTTTATCGAAGGGGTTGACCGCCGCCCTGTGGGCCACGGACTCAAGCTCATCGACCACCTCACGCACAACGTCTACCGGGGACGCATGGCATTTTGGGAAGGGTTTTACGAAAAACTGTTCAACTTCCGCGAGATCCGCTTCTTTGACATCAAGGGCGAGTACACCGGTCTGACCTCCAAAGCGCTTACTGCACCGGACGGCAAGATTCGCATTCCGCTGAACGAAGAATCGCGCCAGGGAGGTGGGCAGATTGAAGAGTATCTAATGAAGTTCAACGGCGAAGGCATCCAGCATATTGCGCTGATTTGTGATGACCTGCTGGCCACGGTAGACAGCCTCGCACTGGCCGGTGTGCCGCTGATGACGGCACCCAGTGAAAGCTATTACGACATGATTGAAAGCCGCTTGCCGGGTCATGGCCAACCCGTTGCAGAGCTGCAAACTCGGGGCATTCTGATGGACGGCTCCACAGACGGCGTCTTACAAGGAGGATCGCCACGTCTGCTCCTGCAAATCTTCTCGCAAACCCAGCTCGGCCCGGTGTTCTTTGAGTTCATCCAGCGTAAAGGCGACGAGGGCTTTGGCGAGGGCAACTTCAAGGCCCTGTTTGAGTCATTGGAGCGGGATCAAATCCAGCGTGGCGCGTTGGCGACGTCATAAACTGAATCATAAGCACGGGGGCAAGCGGAACCCCCGAGAATCCTTGGCAGATGACCCTGCCAAGGAACGCATGATTTCAAGTTTTCTTCCTCTTGAATTTTCTCTTAAATTTGCCCTTCAAAAACTGCGCCTGAGTGCAACGATAGCCAGCCTGCTGAGCGTGAGCCTATGCGAAGCACAACCCACTGAGCCGCCGCCACAATCAATCACCTGCCCTGGGACCTTGGCCGCCAACACGCGCTGCTACAGCCACCACGACAGCAGCGGCGCGTTCATCCTGATGGCGATCCCGGCACAATGGAACCAGGTTCTGGTGGTCCACGCCCACGGAGGTCCAGAGTTAGGGGCTCCCAAACTGAGCCGCACCGAAGAAGACCTGAAGCGCTGGGCCATCACCGTCAAAGCGGGCTACGCTTGGGTGGGCTCCACTTACCGGCGTGGTGGCTACGGCGTGACGATGGCGGCTGAAGACACCGAGCGCGCGCGCCAGCTCTTTGTTCAGTATTTTGGTGAGCCTCGACGCACGCTGCTGCACGGGCAAAGCTATGGCGGCGGTGTAGCCTCAAAAACCGTGGAGCTGTTTGCCGCGTCGAAAAATGGCCACTCCCCCTTCGATGCGGTGCTGCTGACCAGTGCAGTCTTGGGTGGCGGCACCACGGCCTACAACTTCCGGCTTGATTTGCGGGCTGTCTACCAGTACACCTGCCACAACCATCCACGCCCTGATGAACCCCAGTACCCGTTGTGGATGGGCCTGCCTCAAGGCAACAAGCTGAACCGTGCTGATCTCGCCCTGCGCGTAGACGACTGCACCGGCCTGCGCCTACCCGCCGCGCAACGTAGCCCGCTACAGCAACAGCACCTGTCAGACATCCTGAACGTGGTGAAAATACCTGAACGCTCGCTGCTCGGCCACCTTAACTGGGCAACTTGGCTGTTTGAAGACGTGGTGTCCCAACGATTGGAGGGGCGCAACCCGTGGGGCAATGAGGGCGTGCGCTACAAAGATTCCAGCGACGATGCCGCCCTCAATGCCGGGGTATTGCGTTACCGCGCAGACCCCCTCGCCGTAGCCGCCCTGGCCACAGACAGTCTGCCCACCGGCAACCTCCCCGTTCCCGTATTGACCCTGCACGCCATCCACGACCCAGTGGCTTTTGTAGAGCTGGAATCAAATTACCGAGATATCGTTGCCAAGGCCAGTCGCGCAGACAGCTTGGTACAGGTCTTCACTGACGAATCAGAGCACAGCTACCTCAGCGACCCCGAGTACACCGCTGCGTTCACATCGCTGATGGACTGGGTAGACCGAGGCATTAGGCCCACGCCACAAAAAATCGCGGACTTGTGCGAAACGATGCGAAACAAGAATGGCGAAAAAGAGGGCAGCACCTGCCACCTGCGCCCCGACTACCAGCCTGCGGCACTGGGGAGTCGGGTAGCACCGAGGTCAGCACCTTAAACACCCTCCACGCATTCCCGCATCACCAAATCCTGGCCCTACGCGGCAATTAACTCATCGCTTTCCTCTTCCGCATCCTCCACCAAAAACCCACCACTCTGATGCGCCCACAGTCGCGCATACAACCCACCGTGGGCCAGCAGGGTACGGTGATCGCCCATCTCCACTATGCGACCTTGGTCGATGACGAGCAGCCTGTCCATCGCGGCGATGGTGGAAAGGCGGTGGGCGATGGCGATCACGGTTTTGCCGTGCATCAAGGTGTTCAGGCTGGCCTGAATGGCGGCTTCTACTTCAGAGTCGAGAGCGCTAGTGGCTTCGTCGAGCAGCAAAATTGGAGCGTCTTTCAGCATTACCCGTGCAATAGCAATGCGCTGGCGCTGGCCGCCGGAGAGCTTCACACCGCGTTCGCCCACATGGGCGTCGTAACCCGTACGGCCTTTGGGGTCGCTTAAACCAGCGATGAAGTCTTGCGCTTCGGCCTGAGCGGCAGCGCGTTCTACATCCGCCTGGCTGGCGTCGGGGCGACCATAGAGGATGTTGTCGCGCAGTGAGCGGTGCAAGAGCGAGGTGTCTTGCGTCACCATGCCGATGTGGCGGCGCAGGCTGTCTTGCGTGACTTGGGCGATGTCCTGACCGTCGATCAGGATACGGCCGCCTTGCAGATCGTAGAAACGTAGCAGCAAGTTCACCAAGGTGGATTTACCCGAGCCTGAGCGGCCAATCAAGCCAATCTTTTCCCCTGCCCTTACAATTATTGAAAAGTTAGCTATTACTTTATGAGTACTGCCGTACCCAAAGTTAACTTGTTCGAAGCGAACTTCACCTTTGGGCACCGTCAATGCAGCCGCCGCTGGCGTGTCCACCACGGTTTGCGGACGCGACAAGGTGTTCAAGCCATCTTGTACCGTACCGATGTTTTCAAACAATCCTGACATTTCCCACATGATCCAGTGCGACATGCCGTTGAGTCGCAGCGCCATCGCCGTGGACGCAGCAACTGAGCCAACGCCGATATGCCCGCCGCTCCACAGCCACAGCCCGGTGCCCGCCACGCCAACAATCAACGCCATACTGAGCGCGTGGTTGAGCACCTCAAACAAGCTGGCCAGGCGCATTTGCCCATAGGCGGTGTGCAAGAACTCTTGCATTGCCGAGCGGGCAAAGCCAGCCTCGCGCTGGGTATGAGAAAACAGTTTGACGGTAGCGATATTGGTGTACGCGTCAGTCACCCGCCCCGTCATCAGCGACCGGGCATCAGCCTGCGCTTTGGCGCTGGCACCCAGGCGCGGCACAAAGAAAAACAGCGTCGCCACATAGCCCGCCAGCCAGACCATGAAGGGCACGACCAGCCAGCTGTCGAAAGCACCGGCCAGCGCCACCATCGACAAAAAGTAGACGCCCATGAAGACCATCACATCGGTCAGCGTCAGCACGGTTTGGCGTACCGCCAGCGCGGTTTGCATCACCTTGGTCGCAATGCGGCCAGCGAAATCGTCTTGGTAGAACGACAGGCTTTGCCCCAGCATCAGACGGTGAAAGTTCCAGCGCAGGCGCATGGCGAAGTTACTCATTAGCGTCTGGTGCTTGAGCGTAGTTTGCAGGCCCACCAACAGCGTGCTTCCCATCAACACTCCCGCCAAAAGCAATAGCGCGCCTCCCTGCTCCGTCCACAAGCGCGCAGGATCCAGAGGCCCGAGGCGGTCAACGATTTTGCCAATCAGTGCAATCAACCACGCCTCAAACCCCGCAATACACGAGGTCAGCAGAGCTAGCGCGAAGATGTAATGACGCATGCCCTGTGTACCCGCCCAGACGAAGGCCAGCAAGCTGTGCGGAGGAAGGGCCGGTTCGGCGTCAGGAAAAGGGGAAAGCTGGCGTTCAAACCAAGCGAAGAAGCGAGAAAACAAGGCGGAACTCCACAACGCCAAAGGGCGGTCAAAAAAAGCTGTCAAGCTGCGATCTTAGCTTTGGGCTCTGTTTTCAGGGTTTGCTGCATGCGCTGCCACCAAACAATCCCGAAACACCAGCGCTGCTCGCGAGGGCTGCGGCGCTGGCCGGGTAATCGCTACAAAGCGCGCGTCATACCGGAACAAGGCAGGCTGCACCGCCTGCATCTGGCCGCTGGCCTCAAACTGACGGGCATAGTGGTCGGGTAAAAAACCGAGAAACTTGCCGGACAAAATCAGCGTGGCAATCGATTCCTGGTCAAAGCCGGTAGCGGCACGGGGCAGGCGCATCTGGTGGCTCAATTCCATATTTGGCGAGTGGTAACCCAGTCCTGCAAAGCGATAAATACGCAAATCTGGCCAATCAAGTTTGCTATTATTTTTGATAACCTCAGGACTGCTACCAAATAAAGGGTGCTCCCGCCCGCAATACAACAACATAGCCTCGCCAAATAAATCGTTGTAGCCCAGCACGTCAGAGTTGCGGTGTACGGGGATGATGCCTACGTGGTATTCGCCGGCAATCACCGCTTGCTCGATCGTATTGATGGGCGCCACGTGCAGCACCAGTTTGACCTGTGGGGCCATGTCGGTGAAGGCTGCAATGGCTTGGGCAATTCGGGCTTGCGGGTTGGTGGCAGTTTTGTCGAACGCAGCCACGTGCAGCTCGCCACCCATGCGCTGGTGGATATCGTCCATGCTGGCACGGAAATCGTCGGTAGCGGCGAGCAAACGCAGGGTCTCAGTGTGGACGCGCTCGCCTTCCGCCGTCAACGCAAACCCAGCCCGACCTCGACGGCACAGCACCAGCCCAAGGCGCAGTTCAAGATCTTTGATATGGCGGCTGATGGTGGAGACGCCTATGTTCAGCTCCAGCTCTGCCGCCGCCATACCACCGCAGTCCACCACGCATTTGAATACGCGCAGCAATCGCAAATCCATATCGCTGAGTTGACCCAGCAAGGCTTTACGGGTGAGTTGTTGCGGTGCTTCGATTGTTACTTTCATAATTTGGCAAGTGAATGGTGACAGTTAACCCTTTATCAGAGTAACAGAGTCCTCCAAAATCAGTGCTCAAGCCCTCAATGTCCACCCAAAGACTACCCTAACCCGCACCGGAGCAAGCCATGGATTTAAGCGAAACAACGAACCTAAATTCCCCTGTAAAACCCCGCATGGACGCCGCTTGGCTGGGCGCGCACTGGATGCCCTACACCGGCAACCGCGAGTTCAAAGCGAATCCGCGCATGATCGTTGGGGCCAAGGGCTGCTACTACACTGACGCCGATGGTCGCCAGATTTTTGACGGTCTCTCGGGTCTGTGGACTTGTGGCTTAGGCCATGGCCGCCCCGAAATCACGGCCGCGGTGACGAAGCAAATGAGCACGCTGGACTATTCCCCCGCGTTCCAGTTTGGCCACCCGCTGTCGTTTGAATTAGCAAACAAGCTGATTGAACTCACACCCCAGGGTTTGGACCATGTGTTTTTTACTGGCTCAGGCTCCGAGTCGGCAGACACCTCGTTGAAGATAGCCCGTGCCTACTGGCGCCTCAAAGGCCAGCCCAGCAAGACGCGTCTGATTGGCCGCGAAAAGGGCTACCACGGCGGAAACTTCGGTGGCATCTCGGTCGGCGGCATTGCCGCCAACCGCAAATTGTTTGGCCAAGGTATTGAAGCCGACCACTTACCCCACACCCAGTTGAAAAAGAATGCGTTTTCACGCGGCATGCCAACACAAGGCATCGAGCTGGCCGACGAGCTGCTCAACATCATCGCGCTGCATGATGCCTCTAACATCGCAGCCGTCATCGTTGAACCATTTGCCGGTTCCGCTGGGGTGGTTATCCCGCCCGTTGGTTACTTGCAGCGGTTGCGCGATATTTGCACCGCGAACAACATTTTGTTGATTTTTGACGAAGTGATTAGCGCCTTTGGCCGCTCTGGTGCGTACACTGGCTCAGAAGCGTTTGGTGTGACGCCAGACATCCTGAACGCCGCAAAGCAAATTACCAACGGCGCACAGCCGCTGGGCGTGGTGATCGCCAAAAAGGAAATTTACGACACCTTCATGGCCGCCGGTGGCCCAGAGTACATGCTGGAATTTCCGCACGGCTACACCTATTCGGCCCACCCCGTGACCTGTGCCGCAGGTATAGCGGTGCTGGACTTGTTGGTAAAAGAAAACATGATCGAGCGCGTGAATGCCTTGTCGCCGTACTTTGAAAATGCGGTGCACAGCTTGAAGGGGACCAAGTACATCATCGACATACGCAACTTCGGGCTGGCCGCTGGCTTGACGATTGAGGCCCTGCCCGGCGAACCAGCTCGCCGCCCCTACGAGATTGCCATGAAGTGCTGGCAAAAGGGCGTCTACGTGCGCTATGGCGGCGACACGATTCAGATGGCCCCCCCTTTCATCGCTGAACGCCATGAGATTGACCGCATGGTCAACATTGTGGGCGAATCGATCAACGAATTGTCTTGAGCCCATTGATTCAAATTCAAATTCAAATTTGAATCGCATCTGAGTCGCAAAGAGGAGGCACATTCATGAAAATCATCATCCTTGGTAGCGGTGTGATCGGTACCACCTGTGCTTACTTCCTTGCGCGTTCAGGCCACGAAGTGACGGTGATCGACCGCCAGCCTGGCCCAGGTTTAGAGACCAGCTTTGCCAATGCGGGCGAAGTTTCCCCAGGGTATTCTGCGCCTTGGGCGGGTCCAGGCGTGCCGCTAAAAGCCCTGAAGTGGCTGACGATGCAGCACAGCCCCCTGGTCATCAAACCCATGCTCGACCCCGCCATGTGGCGCTGGGGCTTGGCCATGCTGCGCAACTGCACTGCAGCCCGTTATGAGATTAACAAAGGCCGCATGGTGCGCTTGGCGGAATACAGCCGCGATGCCATGGTGGCGCTGCGCACTGAGACCGGCATTGCCTACGACGAGCGCTCCAAAGGCACATTGCAGCTGTTCCGCACGCAGGCACAACTGGACGGCATTGGCAAAGACGTGGCGATTTTGAAGCGCTACGGCGTGCCGTTTGACATACTGGACATGCCCGGTTGTATCGTCCATGAGCCTGCGCTGGCTCTGGTAAAAGAGAAATTCGTTGGTGGCCTGCGCCTGCCCGGTGACGAAACCGGGGACTGTTTTTTATTCACCCAGCGGCTGGCCAAAATGGCGGAAGACTTGGGTGTTGAATTCCGCTACGGCACACGGATTTTGGGCTTGAACCACACCGATTCGCGTGTCACGGGTATTGCCATCGAAGGCGGTGAATTGCATGCCGACGCCTATGTCTGCGCCTTAGGCAGCTACTCACCCATTCTGCTCAAACCGCTGGGCCTGCGCCTGCCGGTATACCCAGTGAAGGGCTTTTCCATTACTGTGCCCATTACCAACACCAAGGGTGCGCCCGAATCCACTGTGATGGATGAAACCTACAAAGTCGCCGTTACCCGCCTAGGCGACCGCATCCGCGTGGGCGGCACGGCGCAACTTTCCGGCTACGACATGAGCCTGAACGCATCTCGCCGGGACACACTGGACTTTGTGCTGAGCGATTGCTTTCCGCGAGGCGGCGATCTGAACCAAGCCAAATTCTGGACAGGCCTACGCCCCATGACGCCAGACGGCACGCCGATTTTGGGCGGCACACCGTTTGCAAATCTGCATTTGAGCACCGGCCACGGCACACTGGGCTGGACGATGGCGGCAGGCACGGGGCGGGTGATGGCGGATTTGCTGTCCAAGCGCAAACCGGAAATTGACATGGAAGGGTTGACGTTGGCGCGGTATGAGGCGTAACCTTGCTTTTGCATTTTGGAGTTTTTGCACTACCGCATAAACGCATTAGCTCCATCACCGCTATTACCCCATGACATGGCTACCAGGTATCTATAAATCGCCCGCTCTCCCCAGGTTGCCGCCCTACCTTACCCACTGACGCCAGCCCATTCACCAGCCAATCCCGCGTCAATGCTGGGTCGATCACCGCATCAATCTCCAGCGTAGCGGCCATGTTCATCGCTTCACCGTTGCTGTACTGTTCCTCCACCAGCTTTTTGAACAGCGCATCGCGCGCTTGACCTTCTTCGGCAGCTTCCAACTCTTTGCGAAAACCTAAGCGCACCGCGCCTTCCAAGCCCATCGCGCCGAACTCACCAGTGGGCCATGCCACATTGAACACCGGCGCATCAAAGCCACCCGCTGCCATCGCCTGAGCCCCCAGACCGTAGCCTTTGCGCAGGACAACGCTGAAGAACGGTACTTGCAAATGCGCGGCCACTACAAACATACGGCAAACATGGCGGACTTGGGCTTGGGCTTCGATATCGGGGCCGACCATGAAGCCTGGCGTGTCCATCAGCGACACCATCGGCAGGCCGTGGGCGTTGCAGAGCTGCATAAAGCGGGCGGCTTTATCGGCAGCATCCACGTCAATAGCGCCACCCAAGTGCTTGGGATTATTTGCTATTATTCCAATAGCACGACCTGCAATACGGCCAAGCGCTGTGAGGATTCCGGGGCCAAATCCAGCTCGCAGCTCAAGCAAGGAATCAGTATCGACCAAGCCTTGCATGACATGGCGGATGTCATAGACGCGCAAGCGATTTTCGGGGATGGCTTGACGCAATAGGCGCTGGTCTGGGCATGTCCACACAGGCAAGTCACCCTGGAAGTAAGCGAGGTAGCGCTTGGCAACTGCGACGGCCTCGGCTTCATCTTCGACCAACACGTCGATCACACCGTTGCGCGATTGCACGTCGCTAGGGCCAATTTGCTCGGGTTTGAACTGACCTAAGCCGCCACCTTCGATCATTGCTGGGCCACTCATGCCGATGTTGCTCATCTTGGTGGCGATGATGACATCGGCGCAGCCCAAGAGCGCGGCGTTGCCTGCGAAGCAACGGCCATGGACGATGCCCACCACGGGGACTTTGCCTGAAAGCGCGGCGAATTGACTGAAGGTGTGGTTATTCAGGCCAGCGACGATAGGCATGTCGGTATCGCCGGGGCGACCACCGCCACCTTCAGCGAACAGCACCACAGGCAACTTGAGCTGGTGGGCCAGCGACAACATACGGTCTTTTTTGTGGTGGTTACGCATGCCCTGCGTGCCAGCCAGTACGGTGTAGTCGTAGGCCATGACGACACAGCGGGATTTTTCGGGGCCAAAATTCGCGGCATTGACCGTGCCTATGCCCGTCACCATGCCATCGGCGGGGGTGTTGGCGATGAGGTCGGCAAGGCCGCGACGGCGGGTTTGGGCGGCGATGGCGAGTGCACCATATTCGATAAAATTACCAACGGTGTTGCCTTGACTGGCTGCATGCGTCGCTTCTGCGGAGTCATCCAGATCGCACAGGTCAGCAACGTTTTCGCGGGCGGTGCGACCACCTTGGGCATGGCGTTTGGCGATGGCTGCGGGGCGGCTTGCGTCAAGCGTGAAGGCGTGGCGATCGCGTACGCGCTGCAAGTCAGGACGAATATGGTCAGGGGAAATTGACTGCACTGCCGTGGCTGCAATTGCGTCAGCATCGACTGGCTCCAGAACGATCAGCGGTTGCTCCTCACTCAGGTAGTCCCCCACAGTGACGCAGATGTCGAGCACCCGGCCTGGGGCATCAGCGAGCAGCAGATGCTCCATCTTCATGGCTTCGAGCACCGCCACTTGGTGGCCTGCGGGCACTACATCGCCGACGGCAACGTTGAGCTGCACGAGGCGGGCAGGCATAGGGGAGCAGACGGTAGATTGGGCCGAATCGTTCAAGCTTTTTTCTGAATCAAATCGGTTTGAGGCTAAGGTATTACCTTCACCATACGCTATTATTTTAGCAGCGTTACTTGTATTTTTAGCATTGGTCTGAGCGAAGGTTGTCGCTGATGCGAGTAGCTCACCCAGATGCGCTTCCACGAACCGGGTATGCACCTGCTGCGTATTGAACTCCGGCCGCTCGACCAGCGCTTGCAGCAGGGCGAGATTGGTGCCCACACCTTCAATCCGGCATTCGGCCAAAGCACGGCGGGCTCGGCGGGCGGCTTGAGCGAAGGTGCCAGGGCTGTGAACGACTAACTTGGCCAACAGCGTGTCGTAGTGTGGTGAAGGTCTACAGCCACTAAAACCATGGGTATCGACGCGGATACCGGGGCCTTGGGCCAGATCAAAGCGGGTCAGCGTACCGCTGGTGGGGCGGGCGTTGCCTTGCGCATCCAGCGTTTCGGCATTGATGCGCCACTGAATGGCGAAGCCTTGCGGCAGCGGGGGCTTGGCTGGGTTGAGACCAAGGGACTGCAAACTTTGACCCGCAGCGACGCTGATTTGCAGCTGCACCAAGTCCAGCCCGGTAACGGCTTCGGTGATGGTGTGCTCGACTTGCAAGCGCGGATTAGCTTCGATGAAGACGAAAGGCAAATCGGTGGACGATTCGTCTACCAAGAACTCGAAGGTACCCAGGCTTTTGTAATGGACGGCGCGGGCGAGCTTCAAGGCAGCCGCTGTCACTTGTTCGCGCAGGGCGGGGGACAATGAGGGGCTGGGGGCGATTTCGACGAGTTTTTGAAAGCGGCGCTGGAGGCTGCATTCGCGCTCGCCAAGGGACATAGCCACCTCACCATCACCGAGGATTTGGATTTCGATATGGCGAGCATTGACCATCAAGCGCTCGACGTAAACACCCTCTACGCCAAAGGCCGCACGGGCTTCGGAGACGCAACGGGCATAAGCTTCGGGCAGAGCCTCAGCGCTAAACACAGCACGCATCCCGCGTCCACCGCCGCCACCGATAGCTTTGACCATGATGCCGACAGCTGCTGAGGCAGAGCGCTGCTGGGCGTTAAAGAAGGCTTGTGCTTCGGCCAGAGTCACCGCGCTTTGACTACCTGGCATCAGGGGGACATGGTATCTCAGGGCCAATGCACGGGCGCTCGCTTTGTCGCCAAACAGAGCAAGTTGAGCGGGTGGGGGGCCGATGAAGCACAGACCCGCCTCAGCACAGGCGGTGGCAAACTCAGCGCGTTCGCTCAAGAAGCCATAGCCGGGGTGAATGGCCTCACAACCGGTGTCTTTGGCGATGGCGATGAGGCGGGGAATGTCGAGATAGGCAGCTGCACCTATGGCATTGGCATTGGTGTCCCCGAATTTTCCTAAAGCAACGGCTTGGTCAGCAGCTTGCACATGCAGAGCGTGGGCGTCGTCTTGCGCGTAGACAGCGACGCTTTGGATACCCATATCGGCCACGGCGCGCACCAGCCGAACGGCGATTTCGCCTCGATTGGCAATCAGAATTTTCTGGAACATCAAACGGCTTTCGAAAAAATATCAGAGGTGTTCAGCGTTGCTTAAGGTCCTTGAAGACCTTAAAGATCTTTAAGCAAACGGCGCAGGACTTTTCCAGCCCCGGTGGCGGGCAGCGCGTCGATAAAACGCACATCTCGTGGGGCTTTGTAGCTGGCCATGTTGTCGCGTGCCCAGGCGATGATCGCGGGGGCGTCGATGTCCACACCAGCAAGCTTCCCGGCTTTGAGCACAATGAAGGCGCGAATAACTTCACCCTTTTGGGCATCCGGCACACCAATGACAGCAGCCTGGGCAATAAAGGGGTGTTTGATGAGCAGGGTTTCCACTTCTTCGGGAAACACGCTGTAGCCAGAGACTTTGATCATCTCTTTGAAGCGACCTATGAAGGTGAGGTAGCCGTCGGTATCCATACGGCCCATGTCACCGGTGTAAACGATACCGTTTTTCAGGGTTTTTGCGGTGGCTACGGGGTTGTTCCAGTAGCCTTTGAAGTTGCCGGGGCCTTCAATGGTGATTTCACCGACCTCGCCGGGAAGCACCTCGATACCCGTGTCGGGGTCAAGAATGCGAACGGTATTGCCAGGGACCGCTTTGCCATGTGCGCCCCAGCGAATGGCGTCATACGGCATGTAGGTATCTACGGTGTGGGTTTCGCTCAGGCCATAGGCCGCTTCGAACGCGGCACAGTTGACTGCAAATCCACGCCATTGCTGGGCTAGCGTTTCAGTGAAGGTTATACCGAAGCTGGTAACCGGGTTCATGCGCAGGCTGCTGAGGTCGTAGCGGGCGGGGTCGTCTGCACCGGGTACAGCCATCACGGCGACGTTCATCGGGGCGATGCTGTACCACCAGCTGACGCGGTGGCGCGAAACTGCTTGCAATACAGCGATAGGGTCAAAGCGGTACAGCAGCACACTGGTGGCCCCGGTGTAGACCGGCACGTTGATGCCCATCACCATCCCTGCGATGTGGTACAGCGGGGCAATGGAGAGCAGCACATCAGCAGGTCCAACGCCGTTGCAGTTGGCCGCAGCAGCGGTTTTGAAGAGTGCATTGCCGTAACTCAGCATCGCGCCTTTGGGCAGGCCAGTGGTGCCAGAGGTGTAGGTCATCAAGGCCACGTCGCCCATGTCCAGATCAACCGGGGGACAAGCGGCACCCGATTGGGTAGCTGCGAGGAAGTCTTCGGTATTAACAAGATCTGACTGAGGGGCAGCCTGCATCGCCAGCAGCTCGGCGGGTATGTCCAGCGCGGGCGGCGCAGGCAGTTGCGGCAACAGGTCGCAGTAGCGGACAACAAAGACATGCGCCAGCGCAGTTTTGTCGCGTACTTTGTTTACGATGGGCAGTAGCACGTCGGCAGCGATGATGACGCGAGCTTGCAGGTCGTTCAGCTGGTATTCGAGTTCATGCTCTTTGTACAGCGGGCCGCAGGGGCAAACGATAGCCCCAAGTTTCTGGATGCCATAGTGCGCCATCACGTACTGTGGGCAGTTGTTCATGAACAGAGCGATGGGGTCGCCTTTACGCACACCGAGCGAGGCCAAGCGGGCAGCGAAGGCATCACTGGCACGGTCTAACTCTGCCCAGGTCACGGCATGGCCGTACCAGAGGATGGCGGCGGCGTGAGGTCGCTCTTGGGCGTGTTGGCGTAAATAGGCATGCAGCGGTTGTTGCAGCGCCTGCTGAACCGATTTGGGCGGGGTAAGGTTTGTCTCCATGGCGTCACTCTCAGGGTTATCGCTAGGCGTTGGGGCTCCTAGGTAGCTTGCCAATGTAGCGCTCACAGGGGAGGATGGCTATGCCCTTAGCGACACGTCTTGGTCGCGCCTCATCACCGTACTACTACTTCGCCTTTGACCGGAATACCTTAATGAAACTTCTTTTGACTGCGGTTGCCGCCGCTACCGCCTTGGCTTCTGTTGCATTTACCAGCCCTGCTTTTGCCCAAGAGACATTCAAGATCGCTTACATCGACCCCTTGAGCGGGCCATTTGCAAACGTAGGCGAACTGATGCTGAGCCATATCCAGTATGCGGTGGACGACATCAACGCCAAGGGCGGCGTGCTGATGAACGGCAAAGTGGGTACCAAGCTGCAGCTGCTGCAATTCGACAGCAAGCTCTCGGCACAAGAAAGCCAAATTGCGCTGCAAGCAGCCATTGACCAAGGTGCACGGGCAATTTTGACGGGCGGATCAGGATCTTCGGTAGTCGCAGCGCTGGTACAAACAGCAGCCAAGCACAACGAACGCAACCCCGACAAGGCGGTGTTGGTCCTCAACCATTCTTCGATTGATCCGGATTTAACCGGCAAGGCGTGTAACTTTTGGCACTTTCAGTTTGAAGCCAATACCGCCATGAAGATGAAGGCGCTGGCGAACTACATCAAAAAACAGCCCGATATTAAGAACGTCTACCTGCTGAATCAAGATTACGCGCACGGTAAGCAGTGGGCGCGCTATGGACAAGAAATGGTGAGCTTGGCTCGGCCTGATGTGAAGTTTGTAGGGCAGGATTTTCATGCGATTGGCCGGGTGAAAGACTTTTCACCCTACATTGCCAAGATAAAAGTCACTGGGGCCGACAGTTTGATTACGGGCAACTGGGGACCCGACATGACGCTGCTACTGCGTGCTGCAGGCGACGCAGGCTACAACCTACGCTACTTTAACCATAGCGCCGGATCATTTCCAGGAACGGTTCTGGCCGTGTCACAAGCCAAAATCGGTCAACTGACCTGGGTCGCGGAATGGCACCCTGGCGAGGAAGGCGTGCCCAAGGCGGAGGCATTATCTAAAGCCTACAAAACGAAGACTGGCAAAGAATTTTTAGCGCCGCGCATTGAATTCACGCCGCACATGCTGGCTGCAGCCATCAACAAGGCGAAATCGCTGGAACCGATTCGCATCGCCAAAGCGCTGGAAGATTTAAGCTATGAATCGGCTGTCGGCACGGTACGGATGCGGGGTGAAGACCACCAGTTACTCCTACCCCAAGTAGTGAACACTATTGCACCCGTGGACGGGAAGACGGTAAAAACGGGCTGGGAGGGTACGAACTATGGATTTCGTACCGATGCGGTGTACACCGGGAATGAGCTGGCGCAAGGCACGGAGTGCAAGATGACGCGGCCTTGAATCCTACAGTTTGGAGTGGCTGCGATAGGGCCACTAGCTCAGGCTTAGTCGATCACTTCGTCGAGCACCAGTTTGCCATCTCTAACTTCACGCACCTTGTAGAGGCCTGGCTCCGCCCTAGCCCCTTTGGCCAGCTTGGCCTTCCAAACGCGGCCACGGAACACAACGCTGGTCTCAGTGTCGTGCCATTGGTCTACCTTGACTTCGTCAGACTCATTGCTAAAGGCGCTGAAATTACTCAGTGCGCCCATACCGCTCAAGCGCGAGGGGCCCGCTTCATTGTGTTGTTCCTGCGGAATTTTGACTTGGCGTACCCACAGGAAAATACACACCATAAGCAGCAGCACGGCCACACCCGCTTGGTATGCGAACCCATAGTCGAGCCAGGCCAAAACAGCAGCGCAGCCAAAGCCAAAGGCCGAAATTACCAGTGGGGTAATTCTGGTAATAACTGCTACCGCCAAGGCAGCGACTGCAAGCACAGACCAAAACATCATCAATGCCGTCATACAAACTCCAAGCCTGAGGACTGCAAGCGTCCAAATCACTAGACTATTACTGGTAAACCCAGTGGTTAAAAGAATCCTAAAAAATGGTTGACCTACATGGACAACATTTGGCATTAAGTGTAACTTGGGTGAGGCGCTAGAGGAGAGTTTTGCAGACTTTCGCCCACGGTGTTACCGGGCAATTAGCCGTTGCTGCAGCAGTTGAGTGAAGGTCTGCAGCTCCGTTGAGCCGAGATCCGAAACAGCCCAGAACTGCATGCCGGCATTACGCCATTCGGTGATGTTGAAGCCTTGTCGCGACAGGAGCTTTACGTCATGTGCCGAGTTGTCGCCGGAGGGCCAGACAAATAGATTGATGGTGTGTTGCTGGCGGCGATAGACCAAAGCAGCTACGAGATGCTGGTCAAGATAGTCCAAGCGGCCACCAATCAAGGGAAATCCTTGTTGCGCCAAGTCATGCACTGGTGGGGAAAAGTCCAGAGGGTGTCCCGAATTTTGTGTAAACGGCGGTTAAGTTAAACGCGCGGCATGCGCTCGTCAAACTGGATGGTAAATCGATTCAGGGCTGCCTTCCAATCGCGTATAGGCATGGTCCATTTCTGACTGATGTTGTTAAGTGCCAGGTAGAACAGTTTAAACACGGCGTCATCGGTTGGAAACGAGCCTCGGGTCTTGGTGATTTTCCTCAGACTCATGTTCACCGATTCAATGGCGTTGGTCGTGTAAATCACTTTACGGATGTCTGGCGGGTAATCAAAGAACGGGCTCAAGCGCGCCCAGTTGCGCCGCCAGGACTGACCAATCGGGGCGAATTGGGCATCCCATTTGCCCTCAAACTCGGTGAGCCGGCGCAGGGCCTCGTCCTCGGTCGCCGCGCTGTAAATCAGACGCAAATC
>JAYUED010000185.1:0-3197 GCA_043739385.1 Betaproteobacteria bacterium
CACTTGGTCGCACAAGTCGGGGCAAGTCAGGTGATGCTGGGCACCGATCACCCCATCCCCTGGGAAGACCACCCGGTGCAGCATGTGCTGAACACGCCCAGTTTGACGAACGCCCAGCGCGCCGCGATTTTGGGCGGCAATGCGGCAAAGCTGTTGGGCATCACACTTTAAGCGGCGGTCATCAGCGCTTCCAACTTGACCGTGTCCGCTACAAAGGCGCGTATGCCCTCGGCCAGCTTGTCGCTGGCCATGGCGTCCTGGTTCAGTGCGTAGCGAAAACCCGCCTCGTCAAAGTTCACGGCGGGCAAGTCCATGGCTTGCGCTGCCTGCGCGTCCAGCGCACGGGTAAGCGGGACCGCAGCGTTGTCGGTGGCCTCTAGCTGCGCCAGCAAATCGGGCGCGATGGTGAGCAAGTCGCACCCGGCCAGCGCGGTGATCTGCCCCACATTGCGAAAGCTCGCGCCCATCACCTCGGTGGCAATGCCAAAGTGCTTGTAGTGGTTGTAGATGGCACGCACCGACTGCACGCCGGGGTCGTTGGCCTGCGCGTTATCAGACTCCACCCAGGTGGCCCCGGCTGACTTTTTGTGCCAGTCGTAAATGCGCCCAACGAAAGGCGAGATCAACTGCACCTTAGACTGGGCGCACACCACCGCCTGGCTGAACGAAAACAGCAAGGTCAGGTTGGTATGAATGCCGCGCTGCTCCAGTTGCTTGGCCGCGGCCATGCCTTCCCAGGTGGAGGCGATCTTGATCAGCACGCGGTCAATGTGAATGCCCTGCGCCTGATACAGCTCGATGATGCGCTCGGCCCGCGTCACGGTGGCCTGGGTGTCAAAGCTCAAACGAGCGTCCACTTCGGTGGAGACACGGCCGGGGATCAGCGCCAAAATTTCGCAGCCAAAGCGCACCAGCAAGCGGTCCATCACCTCGTCCAGCGCCCGCCCTCTGAAGGCTGACACGGTCTCTTTCAGCAGCGGGGCGTAATCGGCTTTTTGCACCGCCTTGAGGATGAGCGAGGGATTGGTGGTGGCGTCTTGCGGTTGGAACGCCGCCAACTGTTTGAAGTCGCCCGTGTCGGCGACCACGGTGGTGAATTGTTTAAGTGCGTCGAGTTGGTTCATAGTCTGCATTATCCCGTGACATCTTATGCACCGTCACGCTTGAGTACGACCGACGTGAACTGCAAAAACTCATCTAAATGATCCGTAATGATGCTGACCGTAATGGGCAAAAGCAGGGTTTGATAGTCATGCACGGCGATATTGCGAAATCCGACCATCTTTTTCAAACCCTCTGCCAAAGCATCGTCAATCCAGCCTGCCTGGGCCAATAAATCGAACACATGGCGTGCGCTCTGGGGCAAACCCAACTTATCGCGACGGACCAAATGCTGCCCCACATCCAGCGCAGCCTCGCAGGCACGTTGAATGTTCAGAATCGCCGCGTCTTGATGCGAGAAATTGCTTGCAAAGGCATCCCCTGCCGCAACGAATTCCTCGCGCGCGCGACGGACGCAACGCTCAATCACCGCAGCCTTATTTAAAACAACATCATCCACCATACACCCGACCCTCTCTGGCAACATCTGACAACAAGCCAGCGCGAGCAGCATCAAATGCCATTTTTTCGCTCAGCACAAAACACTCAAAAAGCCCAGGGCTGATCCCCTTGGCCCACAGTCGCCGACCTTGGTTTATCACCTGGTACTGCATCACGGTGCTGGCTGCCCGCAAGTCCAGCACATCCACAGCACATCCCAGAGTCGAGGCGAGCTGACCTGACAGCTCCCATAGCCGAAGTGGCTCTGCATAGCCCGCCACCAGCAGGGCCAGATCAAGATCACTGTCGGGGCTGGGGACACCTGAGACGCGGCTGCCAAAAGCGTAAATAGCCAGCACTTGCGGGAAGGCAGCCCGCAGCGTGGTGACCACGGGGCCCTCGGGTATGAGGGCCGCTTCAATCTGAGCTTGAAGCACGGCTGTGTGGATGGCAGTGTAGGGATGTGAGGACATGGTTACGCGCACTTTGGGAGTGGATCATGTTACACCCGTATTTACCCTTGATTTGACCCTGTTTCGTTGCTTTGGCAACACCCCCGCGTTGACGCTCAGAAGTGGGCTAATTACACTGAAACCGAATGTTTCTCTGTGTTTTCATACGCTTGAAATATTTAACCCTCAACCTGTTTGGAGAAAAAATCTAATGCGTTTTATCAAAAAATCAATGCTGTTCAGCGCAGTGCTGCTGGCCGTTGCCAGCGGTGCTCATGCCCAAAAGGCCGGTGACAATATTTTGGGCATAGGCATTGCCCAAGTCGTACCCAGCACCTCTTTGGGAACTTTGAATTCGGTCGGACCAGCGGCTGTCCCGTTCAATGGCCAAACGGCGGGTGCCAGCTCCAGCATCGACAGCACCACAACGGCAACCATCGGTTTCCTGCACATGTTCGCCGACAATATCGGGGCCGAACTCACTCTGGGTGTGCCGCCCAAGCTTTCATTCAACCTGAATGCCCCCTCGGGCGGCGGGCAACACAGCGGAGCCGCCACGGCCACTTATTTGGCCCCTGCGATTGTGGCCAAGTACCTTTTCAACAAGCCTGGTGATCAGTGGCGCCCTTACCTTGGATTGGGGGCGACTTATGTATCTTTCGCCGATGTCAGCACCAACAAATCAGATGCGACGGTCCAAGCCCTGGCTGGCACATCCGCGTCACTGAGCTCGGCCTGGGCACCCGTTTACAACCTGGGGGTCATCTACAACATCGATGCACGCTGGTCGATCAACGCTTCGGTGTCTTATATTCCCCTCAGATCCACGGTAACCTTTGTTGGCACCGGCACCACCACCACCGGCACCGTGGATCTGAACACCACCGACTACGTCATCCGCGTCGGCTACAAGTTCTGATCTGACGCACTCACCGGGCGCCCACAGCCCACAAAAAAGCCGTGCTCTACAGCACGGCTTTTTCTTTGTCGACATTCAATAATCTGCACAGTCACAGCGACCTCGAGCTGCTTGATGAATTTATGAGATTTAATTGGAATCCGACCCCAATTATTCTTCGGGTTCAGGCCGCTTGGCCGTGCAACACCTCCAAAGGAAAAGCGCCAATAGCGGCAGCGTCAAGCACTACAATTTCAACCGCCGTGCCGTCGGCTGCGTAGCTGACGTGCGTGTTCCAGTCTTGC
>JAYUED010000186.1:0-28368 GCA_043739385.1 Betaproteobacteria bacterium
CCCAGATGCTTCTGGCGCATCCAGACCGTCGGGCCGCGTTTTTCCACCGCATTCCAGAAGATGGCCGGAATGGTGTCGCCGGGCATGACGACCTCGAAATTCGGTTGGATATTGCTCAAGTCCCATAAACCACTCATGATGTTGATGTCCTCATGCTTGTTGCCGTAGTTAACGCCACGTTTTCTTCTTCTTCCACCGCCGCTCGCTGCGCATGCCGTCTTCCTTCATGCCGAGGTAGAACTCCTTGATGTCGTCCTTCTCGCGCAGGTGGGCGCAGGTGTCTTCCATCACGATGCGGCCGTTTTCCAGCACGTAGCCGTAGTCCGCCGCATTGAGTGCCATGTTGGCGTTCTGTTCGACCAGCAGGATGGTGGTGCCGCGTTCGCGGTTGATACGCACCACGATTTCGAAGATTTCTTTGGTGAGCTTGGGCGACAGGCCCAGGCTAGGCTCGTCCAGCAAAATCAAATCGGGTGCGGCCATGATGGCGCGCGATATCGCTAGCATCTGCTGCTGCCCGCCTGAGAGCAATCCTGCATCCTGTGTAGCGCGCTCGCGCAGGATGGGAAAGTAGCTGAACACCGCTTCCATATCTTTAGCCACACCATCGCGGTCTTTGCGGGTGTAAGCCCCCATCACCAGGTTGTCGTGCACGCTGAGCAGCGGGAATACTTCGCGGCCTTCAGGTACATGACTCAGGCCTTGTTGCACGATGAAGGCCGGGTCGCGGGCGGTGATGTCATCGCCTTTAAATTCGATGCTGCCTTTACGCGGGTCGATGATGCCGGAAATGGTTTTAAGAATGGTAGTTTTGCCTGCGCCGTTGGATCCCAGAACGGTGGCAATCTCACCACGCCGCACTTGCAAACTGACACCGCGAATCGCTTTGATAGGACCGTAGGCGCTCTCGACGTTCGAGAGCTTCAAGACGGCCTGGTCACTTACGGGTGGAGGTGTGTCGCTCATGCTGCCTTTCTCCGCAGGTTGCTTACATCGTCAATCGTGCCGAGGTAGGCCTCAATCACGCCAGGGTGCGTCTGTACTTCACGCGGTAGACCGCAGGCCAGCACTTCGCCCTGGTTCATGGCCAGCACGCGGTCGCTGACTTTGGAGACCAGCGTCATGTCGTGTTCGACCATCAGCACGGTGATACCCAGTTCATGCTGAATGTCTTGAATCCAAAACGCCATGTCCTCGGTTTCCTCCACGTTCAGACCAGACGAGGGTTCATCCAACAGCAGCAGCTTGGGTTCGGTACAAAGGGCGCGGGCCAATTCCACGACTTTGCGTACGCCGTAGGGGAGACCCGCGACCATGCTGTCGCGGTGGTGTTGCAGGTCGAGTAAGTCGATGATTTGCTCGACCTTTTCACGCGCCTGCATTTCAGCGGCACGCACTTTTCGACTGAAGAAAATTTCGTTCCACAGGCTGGCGCTGTGGTGGGTGTGGCGACCAATCAGCAGGTTGTGCAATACCGACGCGTGCTCGAACAACTCGATGTTTTGGAAGGTGCGCGCAATGCCCAGTTTGGCAATGCTGTGCGGAGGCAGGACGTTCAGGTCTTGCCCTTCAAAGGTGATGTTGCCGGTCGTGGGTGTGTAGAGACGGCTTATGAGGTTGAATACCGTGGTTTTACCTGCGCCGTTAGGGCCTATCAGCGTGAACACTTCGCCGCGTTTCACGTCAAAACTCACTTTGTTGACCGCAAGTACGCCACCAAAACGCACGCTTAAGTCCTGCGCGGACAGGAGGATGTCTGTTGTCGTCATGGTTAGCGCAACCTGTCCGATTTCTGGAATGACTTTTGCCGCTTAAACATGCCCTTGCGGTAGAACGGGAACAGTTGGAAGTACGTTCTGATCTTCAGCCATCGCCCATACAAGCCCTGCGGCTCGAACAGCACAAAGGCCACTAGCACTGCGCCGTACACCACGCCCTGCAAACCAGGAGCCTGTCCAATTGCTTCGGGCAGGTAGTCTTTGGACATAGCGATCAGCTGCGGCATGGAGATCAAAAATATCGCGCCCAAGAAGGCGCCGTGCACCGAGCCCAGACCTCCAATCACTACCATCAGCAGCAAGTCAATTGACTGCACGATGTTGAACTGGTCGGGCGAGATGAATTGCAACTTGTGTGCATACAGCGCACCGCCAATACCTGCAAGTGCAGCGGACAGCGCAAAGGACAGCGTCTTGTAGCGCGCCAAGTGGATGCCCATGCTTTGCGCAGAAATTTCTGAGTCACGGATGGCAACGAAGGCCCGGCCTGTCGGGCTGCGCAGTACATTCAAAATGCCCAACGTACACACCACGGTGATGACGAGGCAGAGGAAGTAAAACTCATTGCCTGAAGACAGCGTCCAGCCAAACATGTCTGGCGCTTTGATGTGGATGCCAGCATTGCCGCCAGTGACGGACTCCCAGCGGGCGAAGGCTTCTTCCACGATGAAGCCGAACGACAGTGTGGCGATGCCGAGGTAAATGCCCTTCACCCGCAGCGCAGGCAAGCCGACGATGACGCCGCACAGCGCGGACAACACTGCAGCGCAGACCAAAGCGATAGGAAAGGGCCAGCCCATGTTGGTCAACACCGCTTGTGTGTACGCACCGACGCCCAAAAAGGCTGCGTGCCCAATCGAAAACTGTCCTGTGAAGCCCGCCAGCAGCATCAACCCCAGCGCGACGATGGCGTAAATCAGCACAAAGGTGAGTTGCGCCAGCCAGTATTCAGGGAGTAGCCATGGGGCGGCCAGCAACACCAGCGCCAGCGCGCTGTACCAGAACACATGGCCCGGGTGCTTGGCCAGCGTGATGTCCTGGCCGTAGTCGGTTTTGAAGAGAAAACGCATAGAGCTAGACTTTCTTGCGGAGTTTTTCGCCAAACAATCCGTTCGGCTTCACCATCAACATCACCAGCACCACGACATAAGCCGCAATGTCTTTCACCCCATCAGGCAGGTAAAACCCCGCAAGTGATTCAACGATCCCGATGACCAGCCCACCAACGATGGCCCCTGGCAAGCTGCCAAAACCACCTACCACCGCTGCGGGGAACGCTTTGAGTCCAATGAGACCCATGTTGGCGTGTACGAAGGTGATGGGCGCGAGCAAGATGCCCGCGATGGCGGCGACCGCCGCAGCTAAACCCCAGACCAGTCCGTTGATCTTTTTCACTGGAATACCCATGTAGTACGCGGCCAGCTGGTTTTGCGAGCTGGCCTGCATCGCAATGCCAAGCTTGCTGTAGCGGAACAGCGCAAACAGCAAGCCACTTAGCAGTGCTGTACTGCCGATGATGGTGAGCTGCTCGGCGTTCAGAATCAAGCCCGCCTCTCCGCCCAAGCGGAACACCATATCTTTGTAAGGCACTGGCAGGCTGTGCGTTTCAGTGCCAATGCCTGGAATCATGGTGATAAGCCCGCGGGCCACATAGCCAATTCCAATCGTCAGCATCACGATAGAGAACGCGGGTTGTCCGAGAATGGGGCGAATCACAATACGCTCCAGCAGCATACCGAGGGCACCCATGGCGACAATGGCACAGACCGCCGCTAACCAAAACGGAAAGCCAATGAATGTCATGCCCGTCAGACCGCAAAACGCGCCAAGCATCATCAGGTCGCCCTGGACAAAACTAACAGTCTCGGTGGCTTTGTAGATCAACACAAAGCCCAGTGCGATCAGGCCATAAATGCAGCCTTGAGCAACGCCGCTTATAACCAGTTGTAGAAACTGCACAGACTCTCCACAGGAAAATGTGAAATGTGTGCCGAAATTGGCAGCACTGCGGCATTTATAGCGGCGTGGCCGCAATCCGTACTCAGGGTTGTTCCGCATACAAGGGTATTCCTAGATAGGCGCTAATGGCGGCCTATGCAGCTCAAAAACACCATCCCACTGCCCTCTGGCGCCCCTGAGTTCACCCTGCCTAAAGTCTGTACGACAAAGCACGGCGGTGTGACGTTGGTGACACTTTCGCGACCCGATGTGCGCAACGCTGTTGATTTTGAAACCGCTTTAGCGCTCTACAACGCTTTCTTGGATTTTGAGCACGACGCTGATGCCCAAGTGGCTGTCTTTCACGGTGCCCATGGTCACTTTTGCGCTGGTTGGGATTTGCAGTTTGGCGCTGCAATGTTGGCTGAGCCAAATTCAGATGAGCAGAGTTCGCTATCAAATTTAAATTTTTCAGGTAACGAGCCCGAACCTGGCCCGCTGGGGCCTATGGGACCATCGCGTCTTATGCTGTCCAAACCCGTCATCGCGGCCATCAGTGGTGCGGCAGTGGCGGGAGGCATGGAACTGGCGTTGTGGTGCGACCTGCGTGTGATGGATGACGATGCGTATTTCGGTGTCTTTTGCCGTCGCTTTGGCGTGCCCTTGATCGACGGTGGCACAGTGCGCCTTCCTCGCTTGGTAGGTATGGGCCGTGCGATGGACTTAATTTTGACAGGTCGCAAAGTTGAAGCTGCTGAGGCACTGCAAATGGGACTGTGTAACCGCGTAGTGTCCGCTGGCACAGCCTGTGAAGCCGCCATCAAGTTGGCGCAAGACCTGTGCAGGTTTCCACAAAAAACCATGTTGGCCGACCGCCAGAGCGCCTATACCCAGTGGGATCTACCGTTGCCCCAAGCGCTGCACCAGGAGTGGGAGCGCGGTAAGCACTGTATAGGCGAGGGCTTGCAAGGCGCTACCCGGTTTGCAGCGGGGACAGGACGGCACGGGGCGTTTTGATTACGCTTTGTCTACTTTGGGCAGTGGCCGAGGTTTACCTGTGTCGTCAATCGCTACGTAAGTGAGAGACGCTTCTGTCACTTTGATGTACTTGCCCTGCGCCTGAAAGCGTTCGGCATAGACCTCGACCTGAACCGTTATCGAGGTGGTTCCCAAGCGCGTAAGCGACGCAAAGAACGACAAAATATCGCCCACCCGCACCGGCTGCTTGAAGATGAATTGGTTGACTGCGACCGTAGCCATACGTCCGCCAGCGTAACGCGCCGGGACAACAGAACCTGCCAAATCAACTTGAGCCATCACCCAGCCGCCAAAAATGTCCCCATTGGCATTGCAGTCAGCGGGCAGGGGAATGACCTTCATTACGAGCTCTTTGTCGAGGGGCAGGGCGACGGGCGCGCTTGAATTGGTGGACATGGCGACAATCTACGGTTGTTGAAACTGAAAAGATTGTCCCCCATGCGCCACCTTGGTGAAACGGCCCCCCCCGTACTTGCGATTACCCCTACTGCAAACGGCGCCAATTCCACTGCTCCCACTGCTCCTGCCTTGCCTCCCCGCTCCGACTGGGGCACTTTGCAGCGCCTTTTTCCTTACCTCTGGCAGTACAAATGGCGGGTGATTGCCGCTTTGAGCTTCATGGTGGGGGCCAAACTCGCTAACGTGGGCGTGCCGCTGTTGCTCAAGCAGTTGGTAGACACCATGAGCTTCAAGCCGGGCAGTGCAAATGCGACTGCTACAGCGTTGCTGGTTGTGCCCTTTGGTTTGCTGGTGGCTTACGGCTTGTTGCGTTTGTCTACTTCGCTCTTTACCGAGTTGCGCGAACTGGTGTTTGCAAAAGCTACTGAGGGTACGGCCCGTAGCATTTCGCTGCAGGTGTTCCGCCACCTGCACGCTCTCAGCCTGCGCTTTCACCTGGAACGTCAAACTGGTGGTATGACGCGCGACATCGAGCGCGGTACACGTGGTGTGCATTCGCTCATCAGCTATTCGCTCTACAGCATCATCCCCACGCTGATCGAGGTGACGTTGGTGTTGACGCTTTTGGCCGTCAAGTTCGACGTATGGTTTGCGTGGATCACACTCATTGCGTTAGTGTTTTACGTCAGTTTTACCGTGACGGTGACGGAGTGGCGTACCCAGTTCCGCAAAACCATGAATGAGCTGGACTCTACTGCCAACAGCCGGGCGATTGATTCGCTGCTGAACTATGAAACCGTCAAATACTTCAACAACGAAGACTTTGAGGCCAAGCGCTATGACCATAACCTTGACCGCTACCACCGCGCCGCCGTCAAAAGCCAGACCACGCTGAGCCTGCTCAACACAGGACAGCAGCTCATCATTGGTTGCGGCTTGGTGGCGATGCTTTGGCGCGCGACCCAAGGCGTGGTGGACGGGCGCATGACACTGGGCGACCTGGTGATGGTCAATGCTTTCATGATTCAGCTCTACATTCCGCTGAACTTCTTGGGCGTGATTTACCGCGAGATCAAGCAAAGCCTGACTGACCTCGACAAAATGTTCGTTCTGATGGAAAAAGAGCGGGAAGTGGCTGATTTACCGTCCGCTTCTGCTATCAAAATTGATGGCGAGCCTGAAGTGCGTTTTGACAACGTCAGTTTCGCCTATGACATGGGAACACCTGCCCATGCTGCGAATGCCACCAGCCCTGGCCGTGCAGCGGTGGCGGGACGTCGCATTCTCTACAACATCAGCTTTGTGATTCCTGCGGGGAAAACAGTGGCGGTAGTTGGCCCTTCAGGTTCAGGTAAATCTACGTTGGCACGGTTGATGTACCGCTTTTACGATGTGCAGTACGGCACCATTTCCATCGCCGGGCAAGATATCCGTGAAGTTACCCAAGCCAGCGTGCGCCAAGCCATTGGCATCGTTCCCCAAGACACGGTGCTGTTCAACGACACGATCGAATACAACATTGCCTACGGCCGACCTGGAGCTGGTCGCGCCGAGGTCGAAGAAGCTGCCCGCGCTGCCCGCATCCACGATTTCATCAGTGGCACGCCCAAGGGCTACGAGGCTATGGTGGGTGAGCGGGGGTTGAAGCTCTCAGGCGGTGAGAAGCAGCGCGTTGCTATCGCCCGTACCTTACTTAAAAACCCACCAATTTTGATTTTTGACGAAGCTACCTCTGCACTAGACAGCGCGAACGAGCGCGCCATCCAGACGGAACTGCAAAGCGCCGCGCGTAACAAGACCACGTTGGTGATTGCGCATCGGCTTTCAACGGTGGTGGACGCGCACGAAATTTTGGTGATGGACGCGGGGAAGATCATCGAACGAGGGAACCATGCGGCGCTGCTGGCTTTGGATGGGCGGTACGCGGCCATGTGGGCTTTGCAGCAAAGTGCGGAGTAAAGTTTGAGCACAGTTTGCTGAGCGGTTTACGTCACTTACTGTGATGGCATAGACTGGAAAACTTCCTTTTCAACCTTCTTTTTCAATTTTTCTCACTTCTCAAAAGGCCAACATGCAGTACCGCAATCTCGGCAAAAGCAACACTCAAGTCTCGGCCCTTTGTTTGGGAACCATGATGTTTGGCGACCAAACAGATCGTGAAGAAGCGGCGTCCATCGTGGCAGATGCGCATGCCAACGGGGTGAATTACATCGACACGGCCGACGTGTACACCAAAGGTGCTTCAGAAACGATGGTTGGTGAACTGCTCAAGGGCCAGCGCCATGACTGGGTGCTGGCCACCAAGTTGGGTAACAAGATGTCCAGTAGGGTGAACGAAGGCCATTATTCGAGCCCCTGGATGCAGCGCGAAATAGACGCAAGCTTGCAGCGCTTGCAAACCGATTACGTTGATATTTTGTACCTCCACCTGGATTACAACGGCATGGATTTGGAAGAGCCGTTGCGGGCGCTGGATGCCATGTTGAAGGCGGGCAAGATTCGTTACTGGGGTATCTCTAACTTTCGGGGTTGGCGCATCGCTGAGGCCATGCGTGTGGCGGGGCAATTGGGAATGCCCAGCCCGGTGGTATGCCAGCCGTACTACAACCTGCTGAACCGTATGCCAGAGGTAGAGGTGTTGCCTGCCTGCGCGCATTACGGCATTGGCGTGACGCCATACAGCCCCATCGCTCGCGGTGTGCTGACGGGCAAGTACGCACCCGGTCAAGCGCCTGACCCTGCGTCGCGTGCAGGCCGTGCCGATAAACGCATGGTGGAGACCGAGTTTCGTGCGGAGTCACTGGCAATTGCACAGCAGCTTAAGGGGCATGCTGAAAGCCGGGGCATCAACTTGGCGCAGTTCGCTTGCGCCTGGGTACTGGCCAACCCGGTTATCAGCGCAGTTATCGCCGGGCCACGCACTCTTTCGCAGTGGAAAGACTACCTACCTACGCTGGACTATGTGTTCACCGACGAAGATGAGGCCTTGGTGGACAGCTTGGTGAGGCCAGGGCACCCGTCAACACCGGGCTACACCGACCCGGCCTACCCACTGAATGGCCGGGTGCGTTAAACAGGGAGTTAACTCTCCGCCGTAAATCCAATCTGCTTCACGATGGGGGCCCACTTCGCGGTGTCGCGGCGCAGCAGATCGGTCAGCTCGGCAGGCGTGGAGGACATTGCTTCTAAGCCAAAGCCAGCCAAGCCGTCGATCACCTCTTTGGTAGCCAGGGCTGTTTTGAGCCCTGCATTCATTTTTGCGACAAGTTCATGCGAGGCCTTGGGTGGCAGGAACATGGCGAACCACTCACTGTGGGTCATTTCCTTCAGTCCCTGTTCTGCGTAGGTGGGTACATCGGGTGCGAAGCGGCTTCGCTTGGCGCCTGAGACGCCCAGGATTCGAATTTTCCCTGTGGGCAGGTGCTGGGTCAGGTCGCCGATAGGGCCGGATACGGCTGAAATGTTGCCACCCAGCAGGTCAAGCATGGCGGGTTGGGTACCTCGGTAGGCGGCGTGCTTCATGTCAATACCTGCACTCAAGCCCAACAAAGCGCCAATGAAGTGCGGCGTGGAGCCTGCAGCGGGTGAGCCGAAGTTGGCGCCTGCAGGGTTAGCTTTGGCCCAAGCCAAAAATTCAGGTACTGATTTCACGCTAAGCGGCACGCTAGGGCCGACGGCGAGACCGAAGTCGAACACACAGGCGATGGACACAGCAGTCAAGTCCACCATTGGGTCGTACGGCAGCTTCTTGAAAATGTGGGGGTAGATCGTGAGGATGGACGTGGGTGTTTGCAGCAGCGTCGTGCCATCAGCAGGTTGGGATTTAACATAGGTCACGGCAATTTGCCCACCTGCGCCGGTTTTGTTTTCAACCACGGCAAATTTGGCGACTTCGGGTGCGAGCTTGGTGGCCAAACGGCGGCACAGCGTGTCAGACGTGCCACCTGCAGCAAACCCGGTGATGATTCTCAGGGTTTCAATGCTGTTGACCTGGGCGAAAACCTGCTGGCCAATGCTCGCGAGTAACGCGGCGGCGCCAGCGGATTGCAGTAGCTGGCGGCGTGTCGTTTGGTCTGCATGGTGTACGCTGGTCTGGGATGTTTTGTGCATGGTCATGGTATTTGTCTCCGGTACACAGTTGTTAGGTGGCGTATTTTGATGCAGATGGTCGTATCTTGTTTCTAGGGGATGCCCAGGAGTGTGCTGCATACGACACACTACGACACGCTGATAATGCAGCTATGGAAACCAAATGGCTTGAGGACTTTGTGAGCCTCGCTGAAACTCGCAGCTTCAGCCGCTCTGCTACGCTGCGCCACGTTACCCAACCTGCGTTCTCGCGCCGTATTCAGGCGCTGGAGGCTTGGGCAGGCACCGATCTGGTGGACCGCAGCTCTTACCCCACCCGGCTTACCGTTGCCGGCGAAACGCTTTATGCGCAGTCGCTAGAGATGCTGCAGGCACTGCAAAGCACCCGAGCCATGTTGCGTGGTCATGCCACGGTGGGAGAGGATGTGATCGAGTTTGCAGTGCCGCACAGCTTAGCGTTCACATTTTTCCCTGCGTGGGTGACGCGGTTACGCGAAGACTTTGGACTTATCAAAAGTCGCCTGATTGCGCTCAATGTGCATGACGCCGTGATGCGGTTGGTAGAGGGAAATTGCGACCTTTTGATTGCCTTTCATCACCCCTCTCAGCCTTATCAGCTGGATGCTGATCGCTATGAAATGGTGAGCTTGGGTCAAGAGATTTTGGCTCCCTATGTGCGCCCCAACGCTGACGGTGAGCCGCTTTATCGCCTGCCGGGGCGTGCAGGGCAGTTGCTGCCGTACCTTGGCTACGCGCCAGGCGCTTATTTGGGACGGTTGGTCGACTTACTATTGAAGCAGTCACGTACGGCCATCCACCTCGACCGGGTGTATGAGACAGACATGGCTGAAGGCCTCAAGGCGATGGCGATGGAGGGACATGGGATTGCATTTTTACCCTCCAGCGCAGTTAAAAAAGAGCTTCGTGCCAAAAAATTAGTAAGCGCTATGACTGAGGATACGCCGGAGTTGGCACTGAAACTCGATATCCGTGCCTACCGCGAAAAGCCGCTAGGTAAAGAAGCCACTAAGGGAACTGCACAGGCATTGTGGGCGTATTTGGCGGCGAATGCGGTGCCGTCCTGAGACGCCTTGACTTGAGTGGGCATAGACGGTGTATTTTTAAAACTATGAATTCTTTGCATAATTATTTCAGCAAAGGGCATTGGTATTTTCAAGTGCCCCTCACTACAGTCCAGCTACCGGACTTCCATCCCCCATTGTTTTGTCAACTCAAAGCACTTAAAGTGGCATGGAACTTGCCGCTGTTGTCTCGAAAAGTAGCCACAATGGCGTCCAAGATTGCCCCCTTCGGGAATGTCCGGGTGAAGCGTAAGGTGCTTCAAACTTAGAATTAAACGTTACGTTGCTATTATTTTTATAGTTTCAAAGAAGGAATTTTTCATGAAAAAATCATTGATTGCATTGGCTCTTTTGGCCGTAACAGGCGGTGTATTCGCTCAAGCCACTGACACAATCGCTAAAGCTAAAGCCTCTGGCGTTATCACCATGGGCGTTCGCGACTCTTCGGGCGCACTGTCTTACACCTTGGGAGACGGTAAGTACACCGGCTACCACTATGAAATTTGCCAGCACGTGATTGCAGATCTCGAAAAAGCAGTGGGCAAGAAGCTGGAAGTTAAATACGTGCCTGTCACGTCGCAAAACCGTATTCCTTTGGTGCAAAACGGCACTGTAGATATCGAGTGCGGCTCTACCACTAACAACGCGACGCGCCAAAAAGACGTAGCTTTCCTGGTCACCACGTTTGTGGAAGAAGTTCGTATTGCTGTGAAGGCCAATTCGGGCATCACCGCCATTGCGCAATTGAATGGCAAAAACGTGGCGACCACTACGGGCACTACCTCGGTGCAAACGCTTCGCAAGAACGAACGTGCGACTGGCGTAGATTTCAAAGAAATCTTTGGCAAAGACCATTCGGACAGCTTCTTGTTGCTGGAGTCTGGCCGCGCTGACGCGTTTGTTATGGATGGCGCGATTTTGGCTGGCAATATCGCCACTGCCAAGAACCCTGCCGAGTTCAAAATTGTGGGTGAAGTGCTCAGCGTGGAACCCATTGCCATCATGATCCGTAAGGACGACCCTGCCTTCAAGAAACTAGCCGACGACACGCTCAAAGGCATGATGAAGTCTGGCGAAATGGCCAAGCTCTGGGACAAGTGGTTCATGCAGCCTATCCCACCTAAGAACACCCGAGTTGGCTACGCCGCCAGTGAAAGCACCAAGGCTGCTTGGGCTAATCCCAATGACAAACCTATGGAAGACTACGCAAAAAAGTAATTGTGCAAGAAGCGACGTTGACTGCAACGTCGATTTTTTAACTTCTTGACGGAGTAATTTATGGTTGGTGATTGGCAGGTATTTCTACAAGACGACGGGAGTGGGCGTACCTACCTGTCGTGGATGATGGACGCTTGGGGCTGGACGTTGTCCGTTGCTGGTTGTTCATGGGTGATTGCAGTGGTAATGGGGGCGCTTATGGGCACTCTTCGTACCCTGCCGAACAGCCCGTGGCTGGTGCGTTTGGCCAACTGCTGGGTCGAGTTGTTTCGCAATATTCCGATATTGGTACAGCTCTTCCTTTGGTACTTCGTGCTGCCCAAGATATTTCCTGCGATGCAGGCAATACCTGGGTTCTTGCTGGTGGTGTTTGGCTTGGGGTTTTTTACCTCAGCCCGTATTGCAGAGCAAGTGCGCGCAGGGGTTCAGGCACTGCCTAAGGGACAGCGGTATGCTGGCATGGCGATGGGTTTCACCACATTTCAAACCTACCGGTACGTGATCTTGCCCATGGCGTTTCGCATCATCTTGCCGCCACTTACCAGCGAGTCCATGAACCTGCTGAAGAACTCTTCAGTGGCTTTTGCGGTGTCAATTACCGAACTCACCTTCTTCTTCACCCAAGCGGCGGAAGAAACGTCACGTGGTGTGGAAATTTTTATAGTGGTCACACTGCTGTACGCAGCATCGGCGTTTGCTGTGAACCGGGTCATGGCATTTGCAGAGAAAAAGCTCCAAATCCCCGGTTTCATTGTTGCCGGTGGTACAGGTGGGGGGCATTGATATGGGTGGCTTAGATTTAAGTTTCTTTAACTTTGAGATCATCACCAAGTTTGTGATGAAGGGCTTTCTGTTCAGTGTTCAGCTGACAGCAATAGCCACTGTGGGGGGTATCTTTTTTGGCACCTTGCTGGCGCTGATGCGCTTGTCGGGTAAAAAAGCTTTGATGATTCCTGCCATCATTTACGTCAACGGCATGCGTTCAGTGCCGCTGGTGATGGTAATTTTGGGATTCTTCTTGCTGATCCCGTTCCTAATTGGCAGACCGATTGGTGCGGAGCTGTCGGCTGTGATTACCTTCATTGCCTTTGAGTGCGCTTACTTCAGCGAAATCATGCGTGCAGGTATCCAATCTATTCCGCGTGGGCAGGTTCATGCTGGGCAAGCTGTGGGCATGACATATGCACAAAACATGAAGCTGATAGTGCTACCCCAAGCCTTCCGCAATATGTTGCCAGTGCTGCTGACGCAGACCATCATCTTGTTTCAAGACACTTCGCTGGTTTATGCCATCGGTGCTTATGACTTGCTGAAAGGCTTTGTTACTGCGGGCAAAATTTATGGTCGCCCTGAAGAGGCGTATTTGTTGGCCGCCGTGGTTTATTTTGTGATCTGCTACGGGCTGTCATACGCCGTGAAAAAGTTGCAGGCCAAGATCGCCATCATTCGGTAAGCCTACTTAAAGTATTGGAGCTGTAGACATGATTGAAATTAAAAACGTATCGAAATGGTATGGCCCGGTGCAGGTGCTCAGCAACTGCAATGTCAGCATCAAAAAAGGTGATGTGGTGGTGGTGTGCGGCCCGTCAGGTTCTGGCAAGTCAACGCTTATCAAAACTGTGAACGCGCTGGAACCCTTCCAAAAGGGTGAAATTTTTGTCGACGGCACCCCCCTGCACGATCCCAAAACTGACCTGCCCAAGCTACGCAGCCGCGTGGGAATGGTGTTCCAGCACTTCGAACTGTTTCCTCACCTTAGCGTGACAGAAAACCTGACTATCGCCCAGATCAAGGTGCTAGGCCGTACAGCGGACGACGCCAAGGTCCGTGGTCTCAAGATGCTGGACCGCGTGGGCCTGATGGCGCACAAAGACAAGTTTCCTGGTCAACTCTCTGGTGGTCAGCAACAGCGCGTGGCCATTGCCCGTGCCCTCAGCATGGACCCAATGGTGATGCTGTTTGACGAACCTACCTCGGCACTTGATCCCGAGATGGTGGGCGAAGTGTTGGACGTGATGGTCACGCTCGCCAAAGAAGGCATGACGATGATGTGCGTCACCCACGAAATGGGTTTCGCCCGCAAGGTGGCCAGCCGCGTGATCTTCATTGATGTGGGTGGAAAAATATTGGAAGACTGCTCCAAAGACGACTTCTTCGGCAACATGGACGCCCGTCAGCCACGTACCAAAGATTTCTTGAACAAAATCTTGCAGCATTGATTGGCCGCTGTTCCAGTATCAGGCACCTTCGGGTGCCTTTTTTGTTTACCAAGCAGTCAAGCGGTCAGCAGAAACCCGCGAAAATCTACGCCATGAACACCCCTCTTACCACCCTGTCACTGACCCGCCCCGACGACTGGCACCTGCACGTGCGTGATGGCGCAGCCCTCGCCACTGTTGTCCCGCACACCGCCGCCCAGTTCGCCCGCGCCATCATCATGCCCAATTTGAAGCCTCCGGTGACAACGGCTGAGCAAGCGCTGGCCTACAAAGCCCGAATTCAAGCCGCAGTGCCCGCAGGCGTGCAGTTCGAGCCGCTGATGACGCTCTACCTCACCGACAAACTCCCACCCGATGAGATTCAGCGCGCCAAAGCCGCTGGTGTGGTCGCCGCCAAGCTCTACCCTGCTGGCGCCACCACCAACAGCGATGCCGGTGTTACCGACTTGCGCAAGGTTTATAAAACGCTGGAAGCCATGCAGCGCGAGGGTTTGCTGCTACTGGTTCACGGCGAAGTTACTTCGCCTGACATCGACTTGTTTGACCGCGAAGCCGTATTTATAGACACGCAACTCATTCCCTTACGCCGCGATTTCCCGGAGCTCAAAATCGTCTTCGAGCACATCACCACGAAAGAAGCCGCTCATTACGTTCGTGACACTGACCGCTTTACCGCTGCTACCGTCACCGCGCACCACTTGCTGTACAACCGCAACGCCCTGTTCACTGGCGGGATCCGTCCTCACTACTACTGCTTGCCCGTGCTGAAGCGCGAAACCCACCGCGTTGCTTTGGTTGAGGCTGCCACCAGTGGTGACGCCAAGTTCTTCCTGGGCACCGACAGCGCCCCGCACCCTGCCCAGCTTAAAGAACACGCCAGCGGCTGTGCAGGTTGCTACACCGCCCACGCTGCTATTGAGATGTACGCTGAAGCCTTCGACGCCGCCGGCGCGCTGGACAAGTTGGAAGCGTTCGCTAGCTTCAATGGCCCTGATTTTTATAATCTGCCGCGCAATACCGGCACGATCACCCTGAAGCGCGAAAGCTGGACACCACCGGAGAGCTTTCCTTTTGGAGCCGCTGAGTTGAAGCCGTTGCGCTCGGGCGAAGCCTTGCCGTGGAAGCTGGTGGGTTGACAGTAGCGACAGTGCTGATGGCAGAACCTGCCCGCAACTGGGCCGCGCCCTGGTTGCAGCCCTATCAGCTTATCGGGGAAGCTATTGACGCTGAATGGCGCTCTGGGCTGCCCTTGCCCTTGGCTTTGAACCGTGCACTTAACGCCCCTATCCGCTTTGTTCCTCAAGCTGATTTGCCGGCCGATCAAGCATATGAAGACTATATTTTTCATAGCGGCTGTTGCCCTACCCGTGAAGGCCTACACGACTTTTTCAACGCTTTGTGCTGGTTGCACTTCCCCGCCACCAAACGGCGACTGAACCAGCTGCAAGCGGCGCAAATCAAGACCGCAGGAATCCAAGCAGTGCGCGGCCCCGTGCGCGATGCGCTGACGCTGTTTGATGAAAATGCCGCCATCCTGCAAGCGCCACCTGCGCTGTGGGAGGCGTTGATCGCTAAAGACTGGCAGCGCTTGTTTGTCACGCTGCGTCCTCTGTGGCAAGAGGCCCAACTTCTGCTATTCGGTCACGCCTTGCTTGAGAAGCTGGTTTCTCCACGAAAACCCATCGTAGCGCATGTCTATAGAGCGAATATTGCTATCAAAAAAGGAGTTAATGCGCTGAGTAAATTGGGTGACTTAGCGGCATTGGACTCCTGGTTAGCTTTAGATTTGTGCGCTGAGCACCTTGCCACCAAACCCTTCGCCCCACTGCCTGTGCTGGGTGTGCCGGGCTGGTGGGGTGCGAATGAAGAGGCTGGGTTTTATGCGGATGCGGCGGTGTTCAGGGGGCAGAGTTGTCGCCAAGCGCAGCGCGGCACTTAGCGTTCATTGGCTTCATCACGGTTGGACTGCAAGCCGTTCAGTGTTGCTGAGGACGCAAGAGAGCGTGCCGCAGCCTCATCCATTGCCGTCTTGATGTAATCTCCCATGCGGGCCGTCCCTGGCCCCGCCTTTGCCCCTGGCCCGGCGCGGAGCTCCACATCGTCTAACGCCATCGCTTCGCCGCAAACCGAACAGTGGGGGATGGCATGTGTCGCGTGCCCGCAGTGACGGTGGACGATCAGCAGCGGTTGCCCTTCAAGCTTCACCAGCCACTGATCGCCCCATGCCAGCAAGGACAGCAGCACGGGGTAAAGGGCCTTTCCCTTGGGGGTCAGGTTGTAGCGAAACGAGCGGGCATCTTTGTCGGACACCGTGCGCACAACGATGTTCAGGGTTGCCAGGCGTTTGAGACGTGCCGTCAACACATTGGTCGATATTCCCAAGTTACGTTGAATTTCGTCAAACTGCGTCATCCCGACAAACAAGTCGCGCAGGATCAATAACGTCCACCACTCACCGACCTCTTCCAGCGTGCGGGCCAATGAACATGTGAAATCGGCGAAAGAAGCGCGCTCCATAAGATGACTTGTTTGATAAAAGTTAATACGGTAGTATCGCTTGCATCATACAAGTTACTAACTTTGCAGTGCTACAGCAGATCCTATGGACTCACGTAAAAAGCTTCAAATTGCCACAGCCATTTTGGCCGCAGTACCCATCCTCACAGGCGCATTTGCCATGATGGGCGTTGACGACCCGCTGTTCAGCTCACTGGGGCTGCCCAAAGATGCCACGCTGGACAGCCAATTGCGCTTTTTAGGCGGTGTGTGGCTCGGCCTGGGGCTGGCCGCTGCGGCCCTGATTCCACGCATCGAAAAGCATACCGACTTGTTTCGTGCGCTGTGGGGCATGATTTTCTTGGGCGGGGTGGGACGGCTGCTGTCGTTGGTGATGGTCGGTTTGCCCTGGCCGCCCTTTATCGGTTTCACCGTGCTTGAGATCGTCGGGGCACCTTTGTTTGTGTGGTGGCAAAGCCGGGTGGCGCAAGCAGGAGTTCAACGCGTAACCAATGCACGATGGTCGTCAAAGTGAACATTGATATGCCAGATCTCATTGCGTGGACGTTGTTCCTTTTGGGTCTCACCCACCTTGCACATGGATGAATAAAATTCAAAAAACCTTTGATGGATGCGCTGTCCGATGACTTTGTCGGTCAATTTAAAGCCCCTGAAATTCGACGTACTGCGGTTTGGTATTTAATTTATGGCCCACTTCTAATGCCTGCTGGGCATAGCGCCATTCATGCTGTCGCCGTTGGCGATAGCGCATTGCTGAGAATTGTTGGCAGCTATCTGTTGGTAACCTCTGTTGTCGGTGTTGTTGCGTCGGTTTTAATATTTGGGCTACACTGTAGCTCACAATTTACTCAAAAAACAACTCCTATGCCTAGCAATGCAGTCGTTCGTGCCCGTATTGACGAGCACCTCAAAGAAGAAGCCAGCGTGATTTTGGCCAGCATGGGTCTCACGGTATCTGATGCTTTCCGTTTGCTGCTGAACCGTGTAGTTCACGATAAAGCGCTGCCGTTTGATGTGTTGATTCCCAACGAAACCACCATCGCAGCCATGCGGGATGCGCGTGCAGGCAAAGTGGTGGTTTTCGACGGGGTTGAGGAATTGTTGGCAGATTTAAATGCGAAAGATTGAGCGTACAGGCCAGTTCAAGCGAGACTTTAAAAAATGCGGTGAAGTCGATGCAGCCTTCATTGAGGTGTTGTACAAACTCATGAATGATGAGTCTTTGCCAGCCAAATATGCGGATCATCCGCTATCGGGTGAATGGCGAGATCACCGCGACTGCCATGTTCACCCCGATTTGGTGTTGATTTACCGCTTGGTGGGTGACGCAGTGCTGCAACTGGTACGCCTGGGTTCGCACAGTGCCTTGGGATGGTAAGTCGTGTGTAGCGAGTGATTTCTGCCTACGCCCCCAACACTGCCCGAGCCACCGCTTCCCCCACCTTGATTCCATCCACCCCTGCCGACAAAATCCCGCCCGCGTAGCTGGCGCCTTCCCCTGCCGGGTACAGGCCGCGCACATTCAGGCTTTGAAAATCATCGCCACGGGTCATCTTCATCGGGGAGGAGGTTCGTGTTTCGACCCCGGTGAAAACTGCATCGTGGAGGTCAAAGCCTTTGATCTTCTTGCCGAACGCAGGCATGGCCTCACGGATGGCTGCAATGGCGTAATCGGGCAGAGCGGTGGACAAGTCCCCCATCAGCACCCCCGGTTTGTACGATGGTTCTACGCTGCCCAGCTGGGTCGACGCACGGCCCGCGATGAAATCCCCCACCAACTGCCCTGGTGCTTCGTAGTTGCTACCACCCAGAATATAGGCATGGGATTCGAGTTGACGCTGTAGGACGATACCTGCCAGCGGGTGATTCACGGTGGATTCACCCGTAAAGTCACCGCCCAAAGCGGCCTTAAAGGCATAGGGGTCGGTAGGGTAGTCGCTAGGATCAATGCCCACCACGATACCAGCGTTGGCGTTGCGTTCGTTGCGAGAATATTGGCTCATGCCGTTGGTTACAACACGGTAGGGCTCTGAGGTGGCCGCAACCACAGTGCCACCAGGGCACATACAAAAACTGTAGACGGAGCGGCCTTTGCCGATACCGCTCGTTACGTGGTGAACCAGTTTGTAGTCCGCAGCCCCCAGCATCGGGTGGCCTGTGTGGCGACCCCAGCGGGCACGGTCGATCAGGCCTTGCGGGTGTTCGACGCGAAAGCCCACAGAGAAGGCCTTGGCCTCCATGTAGACGCCGCGCTTGTGCAGCATGGTGCAGGTGTCGCGTGAACTGTGACCTAACGCGAGCACCACGTGGTCAGCGCGCAGCTCGTAGCTTTCACCTGTAATTTGATTTAAAACTGTGAGACTGCGCAAGCTGGTTCTGCTGTGAGTGCTATCGTTTTTTTCATGCGATGCAGCTAGCGGCACATCGAGCTGAATATCTGTTACCCGTTGCTCAAAACGGATTTCACCGCCCAGCGCGGTGATTTGCGCACGCAAGTTTTCCACTACCTTCACCAGTTTGAAGGTGCCAATGTGTGGGTGGGCGGCCACCAGAATCTCGGGTGGGGCACCGGCTTTGACGAACTCTTCCATCACCTTACGGCCCAGAAAGCGTGGGTCTTTGATCTGGCTGTACAGCTTGCCGTCCGAAAATGTGCCTGCGCCGCCTTCACCAAACTGGACGTTTGATTCGGCGTGCAGCACATTTTTGCGCCATAAGCCCCAGGTGTCTTTGGTGCGTTCGCGTACAGTTTTCCCGCGCTCCAGCACGATAGGACGCAAACCCATTTGCGCCAATACCAGCGCGGCAAATATGCCGCAGGGGCCGAAACCAACGACGACTGGCCGGGGCGTCAGCGCTGGCCAATCCGTTGACCATGCCGCCGGGGCTTGCAGAGGTGCGTGCCACACCATGTTGGGGCTGGTTTGGATGTGTGGGTTGGGGGCAAAACGCTCTAGCAGCGACACTTCGTTCATATTCGGTGCCAGCGCTATATCCACGATATACACCGCCTGTAAATCGGCTTTGCGGGCGTCAAAACTGCGCTTGAAGACTGTCAGTTGAGTGACCTGAGCGGGGTCTATGGCCAGCAACTTGGCAGCTATGGCCAGCAAGTGGGCTTCAGGGGCTTCTGCTTGGGCCAAAGTTAGTTTGAGTTCAGAAAGTCGTAGCATGGGGCATCCTCGGGTCAGGCTCGTGGTTATCAAGCAAAACGGGTACTTTGAAAGTGCGCCGATAATAGCGTCCGTGAAGCCTGCCAGACCGCCGCTGGTGCAATTTGGGAAACCAAGCACTGGAGGAACGTCCGGACTGCACAGGGCAGCGTAGCAGCTAACGGCTGTCCACCGTGAGGTGAGGATTAGAGCAACAGAGACGAGCCGCTTTAGTGCGGGTGAAACGGGCAATCTCTACGCGCAGCAATACCAAGTAGGCCAACGTTGACGGGGCCCCCGGAGTTGGCGGGTAGGTAGCACTGAGCTGGTGGGCGATCACCAGCCAAGATTAATGGCGGTCACACTCAAGGGAAACCTTGAGTGCACAGAATCCGGCTTATCGGTAGGCTTCACACTTATTTTTTGCGACCTTATCCAAGCGCTTTATTAAAAAACCGCATTTAAGTGTGGTCGGCCGCTAAGTTATTGCAGGGGCTGATCAGCTTAGCTGGCGCAAAAAACCCCGCATAAGCGGGGTTTGCATTCAAGCTGGCCTGGTGTTCACGGCCTAGTGGGGTTCGGCTTCAGTTGCTCCAAAACCGAATGTCATAAGTCTGAGCACGCGCCTGGGTTGATCGGATGCCAATTTCGCGGTAGGTGCTTCCATTGGGCGTACTGAGCAGGGCGGGAATGGCATTGGTACCGCATCCTGCCGCCGTGGTGTTGGCTGCAGTGACCTTCGCGCTGCTTGCTCGTGTGCCAACAATGCTTGCATTTACGCTAGAACCGATGGTGGTTATGATTGCCGGTGTCACGTCAAATTTCCCACCGTAGATGTAGACACTCTCCACAGCGGCTGCGTTAGGGTTGTTTGTCCAGGCAAAATCAAAGTTGCATCCCCCTGCTTCCGGCGCCGTGACCAGGGCGAGAGAGGGCGTCAAGTCATTGCGCTGAAGGTTGCTGGTTGTCGCAGGGTGCGCCAAGGGTGCTTGGATTCGGGCGGTCTCCACAGCATCGGGTGTGGTGTTACTGGGGTTGCTGTTGAGAAAAATTTCAAACGTGTAGCGACTGTACGCTTGCAGCGCTGAAAAGTCCGCTAGCGGGGTATCGGCATTTCCGACGTTCGCGGCATTCCAAAGGCCTGGGTAAAGCGCAGATCCATCCAAGGCAACACTGTTTAAGTTGAAAGTTACCCCTGCAATGGCACTGATCATGGCCGTGGTATCCACGCGCCCCACTTTGTTGTTAAGGGTGAGGTAGTTGGTGCCGGGCACGGAGGACGGAGACAATACCAAGCCCGCCGTCGGTAGTCCTGGCCCCGTGACCCGTACGGCTCGCAAATTGGACGACACATAAGTGCGCGTGGCTACGTCGAATTTGACCAACTGGACGCCGATAGCGAGCCCTGCTGACAATCTGCTGGGGATGCCGCCGCTGGAGTTTGCCTGTCTGAGCGAATTGATCTGGGTCGATTTGTTAAATCGGGGGTTAATCGAGAGGTCGAAATTGCGCTGATTGCCATAAGCAACCCAGTTGGTGGCTTTGGCTTTGGTCAAGCTGTCGTCACGTCTGAAAACGACGGTAATTGTGTACTGAAGGGGTACCGCTGCATTGCTGGAAAGTGGGCCCGTACGGGGCTGGTTGACGGTGAATTCAACCACAGCATTGTCATCGACCGAGCTGCCGGTTGAGGGTGTGGTGTACAAAACAGTCGGATTGCTCAAGGTGCTGCCTTGGATCGCTGAGCGGTCTGATTCGCTGTACAGCGTGCGATAAGTCTCGGCAAGGTCTTTGCTGTTGCTCTTGAAGCTCGCTGAAATCAAGCGGCCGTTGTTCGCGTCGGCGCAATCGGCATCAGTTGAACGTGCTGTGCTTGTCAGTGCCAAGCAACGGTTGGCTTCCGTGACCCACGCATTGAGTTTGTCAAACGTGAGTGCGGGGCTGGTAGACAGCGCGACGGCCGTGGTGGGTAGCGGTGTACTTGCCGTAATCAGTGTGGGGGCCACGGTACCGTCTGCGCTGGTTGACAAGCCCACCAGCTTGGCCCGCAATTGCGTTGCCCCAGTGCTTGAGTCCCGTGCGTGGCTGATGGATTCAATGATGGCATCTACGCCTTTGCCGTCATACCCGTAAATCGACTTCACTGCATCGAAGTTTGTGGCGTCCGCAATGCCTGCTGTACCCAGCGCTGCATTAATGGAGGTCAGCAAATCTGCCTTGGCCTTCACCAGTTTGGTGGTGTCCACGCTGGCCCCGCTGAACGCTTTGTCCGTGCCCGACACCGAGGCGGGGATCACGTCCGAGGTAATTTTGTCGGTCAATGGGTTGATGCTGGCGCGAATGGCTTTGCCGGTGGCGGCGCTTTCATCGGTCACGCTGGACAGAATATTGCCGCCAGCGTCAATCACCCGCAGCACCAGCGGGGCCGTGAAGTTGGCTGTTTTGTATTTCAGTAAAAACTTGCCGTTGTCATCCGTTTGACCGGTAACGAAGTTGCCCTTGGCGTCGGTCAAGGTCACGACGGCGCGCTTGAGCGGCCCGCCATCACCTGCGGCGCCTGCTGCACCACCATCCCCGCTGCCGTCACCGCCTATACCGATCGTATCAATACCGTACAGCAAAGCAACTTTTTCTAGATCACTCTGGCTAGCAGGGGCGAGGGGATCTACCAGTGCTGTGGGGAAGCTGCCACCACCACAAGCGCTGAGCCCGGCAGCCGCGACCAGAGCCAGAGCAACACCAGAAAGGCTTTTAAAAGGGACGTGGACGATAGAGTGTGAGGGATTGCGCATGGTGTGGTTCTCTGTTCATCTGCATTAGACAAACTAATGCTTAGTTGAATGTAAAGTACGCTGCTCTGTTTGTCATCCCCTAAATTAGGGATGCGCACAGGTGAATACTCGCAGTAGAAAAAATGGATAAATAGGCTATAACTCAACTAAATATGTTTATTTTTACGTGCGGTTTATGACCTTATGACTAATTCACCCTATTTTTTATGCGTTGGCTGTAGGTCGTGGGGTCGTCTGCTGTCGATACTGCTGCTGGTGATCAGTTACACGTTTACGGCACATGCTGATGACCGCGTTGCCCTGGTGGTGGGTAATTCCGCCTACCGCATTTCCCCCTTGCAAAATCCCCGCAATGATGCTGATGCTATGGCCAAGTTGCTAGAGGATGCGGGCTTCAGGGTAGACAAGCAGCTGGACACGGATCTGACTGGCCTCCAAGCTGCTGTAGACCGTTTCGGTACTGCCATTCGGGACCCGAAAGTCAAATTTGGGCTGTTTTATTACGCCGGGCATGGCTTGCAGCAAGACTGGCGCAATTACTTGGTCCCAGTGTCGGCCAACATCCGCGTGTCGGCCGATGTGCCTAAACAAACCGTAGATGTGAGCAGCCTGCTGCGTTACATGGAACAAGCTCAGGGGCGCAGCTTTTTGGTTGTGCTGGATGCTTGCCGCGATGATCCTTTTGCTGGCAGCTACAAACCCCCTGCCAAAGGCCTGAGTCAGTTTGATGCACCGGTAGGTAGCTTGCTCGCCTATGCCACCGCACCGGGGAGTGTGGCCCAAGACGGCGATGGCAAGAACGGCCTGTACACCAGCAATTTGCTGCGTGAATTTGCGGTGCGCGGCACGCGGATTGAAGACGCCTTTAAGCGTGTGCGCCTCAATGTTCGGCTTGCCTCTAAGGGGCAGCAAATCCCCTGGGAGAGTACTTCACTGGAAGAGGATATATACCTTTTCCCTGTCGCCCATAAAAACCTGTCAGAAGCTGAGAAAGACCAACTCCTAGAACAAGAGATGGCCGCATGGCTGGTGGTTAAAAGCAGCGCTGACCCGCATGTTCTGGGCGGCTTTATTCGCCAATACCCCAGCGGCAGCGCGAGCGAATTAGCGCAGTCGCGCTTGAGCCGCTTGCTGGCCGCGATGGCGGTACAAGAGAGTCAGCGCTTAAAGGGAGCTGCTCACAGTGCAGCCCAGGGAGCGTTGGAATTGGTGGAGCGCGAAGTGGCTGTTCAAGCGCGCGTGGCGCAGGCTGAGCAGCGGCGCCTCACAGCAGAAAAAACAGAGCAAACCCGTGTGCAATTGGCCCAGCAAGAAGCGGATCGGCAAGAGGCATTGCGGGTGCAAGCCCAGCGGCTGGCCGCTGAGCGGACTGAGGCGGCGCGTGTGGCTGTAGAGCGTGTTCGCGCAGCAGAGCTGCAAGCGCAGCATTTGGCGGAGGAAGAGGCGCAAAGGCAGACCGCGGCCCAAGTTCAGCGGATCGCTGCTGCAACCCAGGCGACGGCGTTGGCGTTGCAGCAAGCCCAGCAACTCTCAGCCCAAAAAGCAGCGCTTGCTGTTGTCGAACGCGAGGCTTTGCGTCTTGACGGGTTACGGGTTGAAGCTGCTCGTCACGAGTTGGCCCGTACTGAAGCGGCCCGTGTGGAGGGGCTTCGCGTAGCTGCAGTTGCCCTGGCTGAGGCTGCCGTACGTGATCAGGCATCGGCCCAGGCCGAGTTGCAACGGGTGCAGGCGCAAGCCGTTGCGCAGGCAGAGCAGGGACGTGTGCAGACCCAATTGGCAGCGCAAAACCGCATCGTGCAGGCTGAGCAAGCGGCCGTCCAGCAGCGCGAAGCCCTGCGCTTGGTTGAAGAGCGGCGTGCAGCCCAGGTTTTGGTGGCCAGTACCGTTTCCACTGCGGAGGTCTTCAATCTGCCTGCAACGCCGTTTTACAAAGGCTATGCCGAGCACCAGCGCCTCTACAGCGTGGGGGATGAATTCAATATCCGCGTTATCGACCAGTCCACCAAACTTGCCAAACCCCTGGTGATGCGCGTTACCCAGGTGGACATGGACGCCGAGCGGGTGGTCTTTAACGACGGTGAGTTTGTCTCTGACCTCATGGGCAACACCACCACCAACCAGCGCGGTTCGTTCAGCACACCCCGGCAGTTTTATCCGGCGGACCTGTTTGTGGGTAAAAAGTGGAGCACCCGCTTCAAACAATCCCGCCCTGGAGGCGTGAAGTACACCTACCTCTACGATTTGAAAGTGGTCGGCAAAGAAAGCATCACGGTGCCCGCCGGAACGTTTGAGGCCTTCAAAATAGAAGCTAAGGGCTTTAACCATGAGCTAGGCGCCTATCTTGAGCGCAACATTTGGGTCACCCCTGGTGTGAGTGCCGACATAGCGCATGAGATCAAAGTCCGTTTGCGCAATGGCTGGATCGAGCAAAACGACCGGCAAGAACTGGTGTCGTTGGTGCAGGCAAAGCGCTAGTACATCACTAGGCTGAGCGTTTAAAACCGCTCATACCCCAGCAAATACCGCCACTCGCCCAGTGGCAAACCCGTCAGCTGCACCCGCCCTACACGGATGCGCTTCATACCGACCACTCGCAAATTCACCTTTTCGCACATCTGTGCAATTTGGCCGGGGTGACAGCCTTTAACGGCAAAGCGCAGCCCGGTCACCGGCCCTGTGTCGTGACTGACGCTGACTTTGGCGGGCAACATGGCGCGACCATCCACCACTGGCGTGCGGTTCAGGTGGTCTAGCGCTTCGGGTGAGACTTCGCCAGTCACGTCCACCATGACCTCATGCTCGACGCGGGCTGCATCTTCCAGCAGCTTACGGTGGATGCGGAAATCTTGCGTGTAAACCAGCAAGCCGCTGGCCCCTGTCTCCAGCGGCGTGACACAGGCTTGATTTAACAAGTGCCGGGTGACCGTGCGTGTGCCAGACCGGTCAGCAGCAAATTTATGGGCAAGCGTTAGCAGCTGCATAGCCAGCTTATCGCCTCCCATGGCGTCAAATCCGGGTGGTTTGTGCAGCAGCAGCGTGACGGGCAAGACCGGCGCCAGCGTTGCGTTATTAGCGATCGTGATTTGTTGATCGACTACGTGAAAACCAGGAATTTCTACTACCACGCCATTAACGGACACATAGCCGCCCGCGATGTACTGCTCTGCTTCGCTGCGCGAACACGGCACCATTTCCGCGACACGCTTAGAGAGCCGGTCGCCGGGCTCCTTGGTGAAACGAACGGGAGGTCTTGGCGCGCGTGCTGGGCCTGTTCTGCCGTTACCTGGCCTGCTTTGAGCAGCCTGAGGTGTTGCCGTTGGGTACGCAGGACGAGGGGCTCTGCGGGGTGAGGAGGGCGTAGGTGAAGGAGGTGAAGGAGGTGAAGGAGGTGTTGTGGGGGGCAAGGCAGTCATCGGCGCATGTTAACCGGCTGTTACTGTAAGGCCCTTACCCGCTCCACATGCGCCAGCAGTGAGCGTTTGGCCACAAGCCATAGGCGTGATGGTACGTCGTCGTAGGCTTTGATGACCCAATCGTCCATGCTGCCCTCGGGGTCTGTTTGCATTACCCGGAGAATTTTGGCTTCACGCGTGAGGCGATGGGCTTTGAGCTTAGCGATGTCGTTCTTGGCGCCGCCACCTAAATCTCCCAATACCCAGCCGTGTGCGGGCAGGATGAAGTCGATGTGGTGCGTGTCGCAGGCGGCGCTGAGCAAGTCCAGCGACGTCAGGTAATCGTTCATGTTGCCGTCAGGCGGGTCGATGACGGTGGTGCTGCCGTTGAGCACATGGTCGCCACTGAAGAGCAAGCCGTCTTCCTGCAACACCAGACACAGGTGGTTGGCGGCATGTCCTGGGGTGTAGATGACTTGCAAGGTGTGGTGATGCAGGTGATTTGGGGTTGAATTTAAATTTAAAGCTAAATCACCTTCATGTGCAGTATTTGTCAGTACAAGTAGCTCATTATTTTGTAGCACTCTATCGGGTCTGAAGACGCTGGCCGGGCGTGACGTGGAGGCGGAAGGCAGGCCCAGAATGGGTGGACTGGCACGGCCATGTGCCACGCACAGCGCTTGCAAGGGCTTGGCGCCAGGCGAGTGGTCGGGGTGTGAGTGGGTGCAGATGATGTACCGGATGTCGCCGGGCTGGCCATGGGCGTCGGTCGCGGCTTGCCACAGGCGTTGCAGGTGGGCAGGTTCGTTGGGGCCGGGGTCGATGGCGATGTAGCCAGTGTGTGGGTCGCCGACCAAATAGCTGTTGGTGCCGGGGCCGGTCATCGCGCCAGGATTAGGGGCGGTAAGGCGCTGTACGTTCTTGAGCAAGGGGACGGGCTGCTCGGTTTGCCAGTCCAGGGTGTGAACGATTTGGCCATCGGGGCAGGTTAAAGCCAGCTCGCCGTAGGGATGGTCGCTTTCCATATAGCGGGCCTCTTGGCCTGCGAAGTATCCCGCGCGCGGGCAGGAAGTCCACAGCGGTTTTTCTTCTCCATTTACGGCGGCGCAGGCTTGCAACACGGCGTCCACGGTGGCAAAGGTTTGCAAGCGCTCCAGCGTGCGAATCGTGGGGAAGATGATGAAAAAGGTACCGGCTTTGTGGCGGGCCAGCGCATCGGCGGGCCGTATCCAGACCGGCTCGAACTGTTCGGACTCATCAGCCACAGGGGTCTGGTTTTCCGGCATTCGGGCGGCGAGAAAGGGTACGTCGAAGCGGCGGGGCAGGTCGCGGTCGGTAATCCAGTGGGCCAGTATAAACACCTCGTCAGCGGCCAGTACCAAGTCGTTCGCAGCGCATTGGGCGACAAAAGGCTTGCTGCGGTCTAAGGCCGCAATGTCTTCATCTGTCGCGGGTTGGCCGTCAGTACGGCGGGCCAGCAAGATGCCCAGTTCTTCAAAGCTTTCGCGTATGGCAGCGATGGCCTGAGTTAGCCGCAAGTCGCTTTGGGTGACACGTCGAGTCGCGTGCGGATGCGCAAGGGCATCAGCGGCATCAATGCCCCCACCAGGAAAGACATAAGCACCAGGCGCGAAGCTGGCGGTTAGCGAGCGTCGAGTCATCAGCACTTCAATACCGCCTGCCGTGCTGCCAGCAGGCAAGTCACGTAACAGCAGCACGGTGGCGGCTGGACGAAGGGGAGCGCTTTCGCGGGCGGGGTGAAGGAGTTGGTTTGTGCGTGCCATGGCTGAATTATCAGGCGCACATCTCAGGGTGCTGCGTGCCCTGGGCGACAAGATGGTTCACCTTCTGGTTTCTGCTGTGGATTTTGTTTTTCTAAGGATGGTCTGAATAACTCAAGTTCAAGCGCGGTAGCAGGCGACTTTTTTCGTATCGTGAATTAAAGTGACAAGATCCTCGAATCCGTTCGCGCTTTACGGCCCGCCGATGCCGTTTTGAGCCTGATGGCAGGCTTCTCTGCTGCCTGAAGGCGCACTCATCCCTGCATCCACAGCAACTTGGCCCGTACCATCCACAAGTTGGACAGCGCAAACAGCGTAACCAACTGGGCCGTGTTCTTCTTCAATCCCTTGTAGCGCACCTTGGCGTAGCCGAACTGGCGTTTGACTACTCGAAACGGATGCTCCACCGTGGCCCGGATGCCCGCCTTGAATTTTTCCAACACGTTGGTCAGTACGGCGGACGTTGTCACTTGGTCCAGCAGCACCCGACGTTTACCCGGCCTCATGGCTATGTGCCAGGTGACGCTGTCCTTCGCATCCGGGCGTTTACCAATGCCCTGGTAACCGGCGTCGCCGAAGGCGTCGACTTCTTGTCCGTGCAGCAAGCTGTTGCCTTCGGTGACGTCCCCCACATGGCCAGATGTGCCACGCACGGTGTGTACCAGGCCCGAATCCGCATCAACCCCGATGTGGGCCTTCATCCCAAAGGAATACGGGGCGATGCGTTCGACCAGCGCCGCCCAAGGCACCACGCGTTCCATCTGCGCGAGGAACTCACCTTTGCGCGTGCGTTTGGTCGTTAGGTTCAGCCCCAGATCGGTTTGTTTCATGATTCAAAAGGCAGGCATATTTCGAGCCGGGTTTTGCAGAATGTCCTTAAGGAAGCTCTGCATAACTCCGGCACCTGTGTGCTTGCAGTAAGCCCGGCCTGAGAAAATACAGCCCATGAAACAAGCCAACTTGAAGCTCAATC
>JAYUED010000187.1:0-151290 GCA_043739385.1 Betaproteobacteria bacterium
GGTGGCCAGCGCCACGCCCAAGCCGACCATTGCCAATAGCCAAAAAAAGCCATAGGGCCGGCTGCTGAAGGGCGAGCGATTGGGTGGACGTGGCAAATGGATATGCAGGACTTGGCCGTCCTTCAGGGTGACCAGGAATTCAGGGCCTCGTCCAAAGTTTTGCGCCAAACCGGCGCTGATATGCTCTACTGAGGCACCTCTTGGCAGGGTCGGTGCGCCGTCTGGTGGCTCATCCATGTCCGTGGATGACCTGTGCGGGGAACGGCGTTGCGCTGAGCCAATGATCTCACCCGCTTCGTTGCGCACATGAACTTCACTTAGTGGTTGCTCTGCAGCGAGGCGCCAAGCCCAGCCTACCAACAAAATTAATACCGCCACGGCCAGCACTACGGCCAGCCAGATGCGCATGTATAACCGCTGTGCGAGGTGACGCCAGCGGCGTCCCAGCCGGAATTGAAGCAGTGTGTCGTCCATGACAGTCACAGGTGGTTGTATGTGACAACGATGTCGGGGCTAGTCTTGCTGCCGGGCAAACACGTAGCCTACGCCACGCACCGTCAAGATACGTTTCGGATTTTTGACATCAATCTCAATGGCTGCGCGGATTCTTCCCATGTGTACGTCGATTGAGCGGTCAAAAGCTTCGAGTTCACGGCCACGCACAGCTTCCATGATCTGGTCACGTGAGAGCACACGGCCTGCGCGCTCGGCCAACGTTAGCAGCAGGTCAAATTGGTATGAGGTGAGTTCGCAGGCTTGAGCTCCTACTACTACGGTGCGGGCGTCACGGTCGATTTCCAGTGTGCCGAAACGCAGCACTTGGGTCCGTGATTGGACACCGTCTTGCTGGCGGCGCAAGATCGCGCGAATGCGTGCCAACAATTCACGGGGTTCAAAGGGTTTGGGCAAGTAATCATCTGCGCCCAGCTCTAGGCCGACGATTCGGTCCATTGGGTCGCCTTTGGCCGTCAGCATCAGTACTGGCACTTGGGCGCTGTCGTTGGGCAGAGCGCGGATGCGTCGGCACACGTCCAGGCCGTCCATGTCGGGCAGCATCAGGTCCAGAATCACCAAATTGGGCGCCACTTGGGGCAGCATGGTCAACCCCGTACCGCCATCGGCCGCGTGGGTGAATCCAAAACCTGCATTTCGCAGGTATTCCCCCACCATCTGGGCAAGACGGGTATCGTCTTCAATCATTAACAACTGTTGCATAGGGACATCGTACCTTTTTGAACTTTACAAAGCATTTAAGCCACACTTTATCTTGGGTGCTTGGAATCAAATGCGCATGAAGTGGGGGTAAAGATAGGTAAATAGGTTCAGTAAATTCGGTAAATTCAGCAGATTTAGCTTTTATGCTGAGGCACTGGCACCCGCGACGCTAGCCATACCAGCAGCAGCACAGGCAAACCCAATAAGGCGGTAGCCGTGAAAAAGTTCCCGTAGCCAAACGCATCCACGTACTTGCCTGAAAACCCAGCAAGCCATTTCGGCAGCAGCAACATCATTGAGCTGAACAGCGCGTACTGCGTGGCCGAGTAGTTCACATTGGTGAGTGACGACAAGTAAGCGATGAACGCGGCGGAAGCAATACCGCTGGACAGGTTGTCGGCCGATATCACCCATACCAGCGCAGTCAGGTCATGGCCTCGGGTACCCAACCATGCGAACAGCAGGTTGCTGGCCGCGCTGAGCACCGCACCCAACATCAGTACGCGCATGACGCCCAAGCGCATCGACAGCACGCCACCTATAAACGCGCCTACCAGCGTCATGATGACGCCGAATACCTTGGTGACGGCAGCGACTTCATCCTTGCTGTACCCCATGTCCACGTAAAACGGGTTGGCCATGATGCCCATCACCACGTCGCTGATGCGGTATACCGCTATCAACCCAAGGATCAAGCCTGCTTGCCAGCGGTAGCGTTGCAAAAATTCGGCAAACGGCGCGATCAATGCACTTTGTAGCCATTCTGCTGCGTTTTTGGCCGGGTGCATGGGACGGCGAATAGGTTCTGGCGAAAGCAGTACTGTCAGTACTCCCACCACCATCGAGGCGGCCATTACCAGGTAGGCTGTTTGCCATGCTGCGTGCTGGTAGGCGGCGGCATTAGCGATTTCTGCCCGTGCGGCAATCCAAAGTACGCCCGCACCGGCCCAAATCATCGCCAGCCGGTAGCCCGTTTGGTAGGCGGCGGCCAGAGCGGCTTGGCGGTCGGTGGTGGCGGACTCGATGCGAAAAGCGTCCAACGCGATGTCTTGTGTGGCTGAGCCGAACGCTACTACGAGCGCGCACCAGACTACAGTGCCCAGCGTCAGTTTGGGGTCCGAAAGCGCCATGCCAATCAAGCCTGCCACGATCACCGCTTGCGCCAGCAACAACCAGCTGCGCCGCATCCCGAAAGCCCGTGTTAACAGGGGCAACGGCATACGGTCTACCAGCGGTGCCCAGACCCATTTGAATCCGTAGGCCAGTCCCACCCACGAAAGGTAGCCAATGGTGGTGCGGTCTACGCCCGCTTCGCGCAGGCGAAAGCTCAGTGTGCCAAGCACCAGCAGCAGTGGCAAACCGGCAGAAAACCCCAAAAACAGCATCCGCAATGTGGCGGGTTCCATGTAAACGCGCAGCGTGTCGGCCCAGGAGGTACGGGTTTCGTTAAAGGAAGGATTCGTCATGCTGCTGATAATAGCGGCGGACAGTTTCGCCCTGCCTAGGGCGTGTGTTGCGTCTCATTACTCGGAGTTTTCCTGCCCATCATGACTACACTCATTTCTAAATTGATAGCTGCTTGTGTACTGTGTACTTGCACCGTAGTCGGTTTTGCCCGTGACGGTGTTGAGGTGGGTAATGAGTCGGTGTTTGCCAAGCTAGTACCCGCTGGTGATGTAGAAAAATCTGCGGCCCAGCAGTACGACCAGATGTTGCAACAGGCAGCGGCGCAAAAGGCGGTGGGTAGCGACAACAACCCGCAGGTGCAGCGCCTGCGCAGGATTGCGCAAAACATCATTCCTTTCGCCCAAGAATGGAACCCGCGAGCCAAAAACTGGCGTTGGGAAGTGAACCTCATTGGCAGCAAGCAAATTAACGCTTTTTGCATGCCCGGTGGCAAGATCGCGTTTTACACCGGTATCTTGGAGCAGCTCAAACTCACCGATGACGAGGTTGCCATGGTCATGGGCCACGAAGTAGCGCACGCGCTGCGAGAACACGCCCGCGAGCGCATGGGCAAGTCAGCGGCGACCAGCATCGGGGCAAATATTTTTTCCATGGTGACGGGCGCGGGCGCTTTGGGCCAGCAGATGATAGGGAGCGGCGCGCAGCTGCTGGGCCTGAAATTCAGCCGCGATGATGAGTCTGAGGCCGATCTGGTCGGCATGGAACTCGCTGCCCGGGCGGGCTACGATCCGCGCGCGGGTGTCACGCTATGGCAAAAAATGGGTGCGGCCAATAAAGGCGCACCGCCTCAATGGCTGAGCACCCACCCGGCAGGCGGCACGCGGATTGCCGACATTGAAAAGAATTTACCCAAGGTGATACCGCTGTACGAGCGGTCAGCGCGAGGGTCTACACGCTGAAATCGTAGTGCACCGTGATGGGTGCATGGTCTGAGAATTTTTCAGTCTTGTAAATGGCTTCAGTATGTGCCAACGCTGCCAGTGCGGGAGTGCTCAGGTGGTAGTCCAGCCGCCATCCCACGTTGTTGGCGTAGGCTTGCCCCCGATTGCTCCACCACGTGTAGGCGGTCTCGGTAGCGGTGGGTTGAAGTCGGCGGTATACATCCACTAGTCCTGCTTCGTTCAAGAGCTGGGTCATCCAGGCGCGCTCTTCGGGTAAGAAGCCGCTGTTTTTCTTATTGCCTTTCCAGTTTTTCAGGTCAATCTCTTGGTGGGCGATATTGATGTCGCCACACAGGATGAATTCACGCTCGGTCTTGAGCTGTGCCAAGTGCGGATAAAACTCGGCCAGAAAGCGGAATTTGGCCTGCTGCCGGTCTTCGCCCGATGACCCGCTGGGAAAGTAGCTGCTGATGATCGACAGTTTGCGCGCAGGGGTGTCAAAGCGCAGTTCTACATAACGGCCCTCGGCATCAAACTCTGCTGAGCCGTAGCCGACACGCACATCGCTGGGAGCGTGTCGGGTATAGATACCCACACCTGAGTAGCCCTTTTTCTCGGCGAAGTGGAAATAACCGTTTAATCCGGCAAGCTGCTCAAAACGGCCTTCAATGTCAGCCGCTTGGGCCTTTACCTCTTGCACACAAATACAATCCGGCGCAGTGGCTGTGAGCCAGGTTTCCAGCCCTTTGCTGGTGGCTGAGCGAATACCGTTAAGGTTAAGGCTGGTAAGTTTGAACAAGGAGTTGGCCATGGTGCTAAATGATACAAAAGGAGCTGTTGCTCAGCATACCCCACCATCTGGCGCAGGTGCAATGGTGCAGAGCCCAGCACCCTCGGATGCGCTGGCACAAGCCTTTGTGCAGTTTGCTGTCGATGCCGGTGCGTTGCGTTTTGGTGAATTTAAAACCAAGGCAGGTCGCCTTAGTCCGTATTTTTTCAACGCGGGTTTGTTTGACGATGGCGTAAAGCTGGGTCGACTGGCGGCGTTTTACGCCCAGCAGCTGATCGCCAGTGGCATAGAGTTCGACATGATTTTTGGTCCTGCGTACAAGGGAATTCCTTTGGGTGCGGCAGTAGCGGTCGAGTTGGCTCGGCTGGGGCGTAATGTGCCCTTCGCCTACAACCGCAAAGAGGCCAAAGACCACGGAGAGGGCGGCATGCTTGTGGGCGCACCCTTGCAAGGCCGCGTGTTGATCGTGGACGACGTTATGTCGGCCGGTACAGCTGCCCGTGAGTCGATTGCCATCATTAAAGCCGCCGGGGCGACGCCCTACGCCGTGGTGATAGCGTTAGACCGGCAAGAAAAGGCGACAGAAAATGGAGCCGATGTACCTTACAGTGCCGTGCAGTATGTCCGTAACCAACTAGGGTTACAGGTTTGCGCAATTGCACAGTTAGCCGATTTGCTTCAGTATCTGGCTTTGAATCCTTCTCCGGAATTGGGTGCGTTTCATCAGCAGGTAGTGGCCTACCGTGACCGCTACGGTGTTTCATAAGGAACAAGTGCATTGAACGCTATTCGTTTAACGTTGGGGTGTTTGGGCTTTGCTGCACAGCTGACGGCACTGTGGAGTGCGGGTGGGGGGCTTGGCCTCGGTATGGCCTCCGCCCAGGGCATATTTACCTGCGTCGATGTTCATGGCCACCGGCTTACCTCAGACCGTTCTATTCCCGAATGCACTGACCGCGAGCAGCGTGAACTGAACGCCAGCGGCACGCTTAAGCGCCAAGTTGGCCCTACGCTGACAGCGAAAGAACAGGCGGCGCAAGATGAAAAAGCGCAAGCGGTTCGTATGGAGTCCAGTCGGCTTAAAGAGGAGCGTCGGCGTGACTTGGCGCTCTTGGGCCGCTATCCCAATCCCGCTGCGCACGACCGGGTACGGGCTGCGTCGCTGGTGCAAATTGACGGCGTTATTGCTTCGGCACACAAGCAGCTCGCTGAACTGGGGCGGCAGCGCAAAGATTTGGATGCTGAAATGGAGTTCTACAAGAGTAACCCTGCCAAAGCACCTGCACAGTTGAAGCAACAGATGGACGAGAACACGGCCAGTGTGGCGGTGCAAAAGCGCTTTGTAGCCGATCAAGAGGGTGAAAAAAACCGGGTCAATGCCCGGTTTGATACGGAGCTTGCCAAGCTTAAGACGCTATGGCCAATTTCTGCTTCAGCAACACGTTGACCTGAGCCGGATTGGCTTTGCCTTTGCTGCCTTTCATCACCTGACCGACCAGCGCGTTAAATGCCTTTTCTTTGCCTGCGCGGTACTCTTCGACGTTCTTAGCGTTCGCTGCCATCACTTCGTCGATGATGGCTTCTAAGGCGCTGGAGTCATCCATTTGCTTGAGACCAAGGGCTTCAATCACTGCGTCTACGTCAACTCCCGCGCCTGTCCACAGCGCATCAAACACTTGCTTGGCCGCATTGTTGGAGATGGTGTTATCTGCAATGCGCTGGATTAACGTGGCCAGTTGCAATGCGGAAATTGGCGACTGTTCAATGTCGATGTCGTCCGCGTTCAAGCGGCGTGACAGCTCGCCCATCGTCCAGTTGCTCACCAACTTGGCTTGCCCACAGCTTTGGGTTGCCGCCTCAAAGTAAGCCGCTACGACCTTGCTTTGCGTCAGCTGTGTGGCGTCGTACTCAGGCAGGCCGTAGTCGCGCACAAAGCGCTCGGCCATCACGCGGGGTAACTCGGTCATGGCAGCGCGTACGCGCTCTACCCAGGCACGCTCAATCACCAGAGGCGGCAAGTCAGGGTCAGGAAAGTAGCGGTAATCGGCTGCGTCTTCCTTGGTGCGCATGGCGCGGGTTTCGCCGTTGTCAGGATCAAACAACACGGTGGCTTGCTGGATCGCGCGACCATCCTCAATCTCTTCGATCTGCCAGCGGATTTCATAGTCAATCGCCTGCTGCATGAACTTGAAGCTGTTCAGGTTCTTGATCTCGCGCCGCGTGCCCAGCTTGCCTCCGGGGCGACGCACTGAGACGTTGGCATCGCATCGGAAACTACCTTCTTGCATGTTGCCGTCGCAAATACCAATCCAAGTGACGATTTTGTGCAGCTCTTTGGCATAGGCCACGGCTTCAGCGCTGGAGCGCATATCAGGCTCGGTGACAATTTCCAGCAGCGGTGTACCCGCGCGGTTCAGGTCGATACCTGATAGGCCGACAAAATCTTCGTGCAACGATTTGCCGGCGTCTTCTTCCAGGTGGGCGCGTACCAAGCGGACCGATTTTTTCTCGTCCCCCAGGAAGAATTCCACAGAACCGCCTTGAACCACGGGAATTTCAAACTGTGTGATCTGGTAGCCCTTGGGCAGGTCGGGGTAGAAGTAGTTTTTACGCGAGAAGATGCTGACTTCACCAATGTGCGAACCCACCGCCAAGCCGAACTCAATGGCGCGTTCTACAGCGCCCTTGTTCATCACGGGCAGTGTGCCGGGCAAAGCTAACTCCACGGCGCTAGCCTGTGTGTTGGGTTCGGCACCAAAGGCGGTGGACGAGCGGCTGAAAATTTTGGATTTGGTGGTCAGCTGTGTGTGGGTCTCGAAGCCGATGACGACTTCAAAGCCGCGCACCAGTGGGCCAAGGGCGATGTGACTGTCTGGGGCGGGGGATATAACGTTGCTCATGATGAAAAGCCTTCTGGCTGGCGCAAATGAAAGTCAGTAGCCTGCTGCAATGCATGGGCCGCGTTCAACAACTTGGCCTCAGAAAAGTAGTTGCCAATCAGCTGCAAGCCCACGGGCATACCGCCTTCGCCAAAACCGCAAGGCACGCTCATACCAGGTAGACCAGCTAACGAGGCGGGCAGGGTGAAGATGTCAGCGAGGTAGTTAGCCACTGGGTCATCCGATTTTTCACCCAGTTTCCAGGCGACGGTGGGGGCAACGGCGCCTGCAATCACATCGCATTGCTGGAAGGCCTGCTGGAAGTCGTCGGCAATCATGCGGCGGATTTTCTGCGCCTGCAGGTAGTAAGCGTCGTAGTAGCCGTGGCTCAGTACGTAGGTGCCGATCATGATGCGGCGCTTGACTTCTTCGCCAAAGCCTTCGGTACGGGTTTGGCGGTACATGTCGCGCAAGTCGGTGTACTGGGCGGCGCGGTGACCGAACTTTACGCCGTCAAAACGACTTAGGTTACTGGACGCCTCGGCAGGCGCGATGATGTAGTACACAGGTATGGACAACTCGGTGCGCGGCAGACTGATGGGCACCAGTTTGGCGCCGAGTTTTTCGTATTCGGCCAGAGCGGCGTCCACGGCGGTGCGTACGTCAGCCGACAAGCCTTCGCCAAAGAACTCTTTGGGGATACCGATGCGCAGGCCGTCAATGGAGGTATTCAGATTGCGGCTGAAATCTTCGGCTGGCACGTCCAAGGAGGTGGAGTCGCGGTCAATATCGGGGCCGCACATGGCGCTGAGCAGCAGGGCGCAGTCTTCGGCACTTCGGGCCATGGGGCCGCCTTGGTCAAGGCTGGAAGCGAAGGCGATCATCCCGTAGCGCGAGGCGCGGCCATAGGTCGGTTTGATGCCAGTGATGCCACAAAAACTGGCCGGCTGGCGGATCGAGCCACCGGTGTCGGTGCCCGTGGCGGCGGGCGTGAGGCGAGCCGCCACAGCGGCCGCGCTGCCGCCGGATGATCCGCCAGGTATACGGGCAGTGTCCCAAGGATTTTTGACGTTGCCATAGGCGGAGTTTTCGTTGCTGGAACCCATCGCAAACTCGTCGCAATTGAGTTTTCCAAGCGTAACCATGCCGCTGTGTGCCATAGATGCGACTATGGTGCTATCAAAAGGGGAGTGATAGTTGGCCAGCATCTTGGAGCCAGCAGTGCTTACAAACTCCTTAGTGACAAAAATATCCTTGTGCGCAATGGGTACGCCAAGTAGAGGCGTGATTTCGCCTGCGGCCAAGCGGGTGTCTACAGCACGGGCTTGTGCCAGGGTCACCGCCTCATCGGTGGCCAGGTAGCAACCTAAATTTGCATGGGTTTGGGCTCGGGCCAGGAAATGCTGGGCTGTTTCAACTGCAGAGACTTCGCGGGCGCGCAGTTTGGCGGCGAGCTGGGCAACGCTCAGGTCATGAAGTTGGTTGGATGGGGAGGGCGCGCTCATTCGATCACCTTGGGTACGAGAAACAGGCCGCGTTCTACAGCGGGAGCGCTGCGTTGGTTGGCCGTCCGTTGGTTAGTTTCGCTAACCACATCAGCGCGTAAGCGCAACTGGATGGGCTGCATGGCGGCAACTGGGTGGGCCAGTGGCTCCACACCGCTAGTGTCTACTGCGCGCATTTGTTCTACAAGTTCAAAAAACCCGTTGATTTGCGTGTGCATGCGCTCACGTTCATCAGGTTGCAGTGCCAATTGCGCCAATTGGGCAATTCGGTCAATATCGGTAAAGGTTAAAGCCATAAATTAAGAGTGTGAAAAGCAGCCCTTTTAAAGGGTGTTCCAGCCAGTTTCGGGCCGGTAAGCTTGTATTAGTTGAAAGTTATTCACAGGGGATGCGGTATTATCCCGCCTTTGGCCTGCAGCGAGCGCAGAGCGTCGCTATGGGGCCAAGCCCTTAGATTTATACCTGTTTTTATTGGGGCGACAGCAGGCAGCGCTGCCTGCTGTGCCCGAGAGGATTTTGCATGTTTGGTTCTTTTCGTCGGTACTTTTCGACCGACTTGGCTATTGATTTGGGTACAGCCAATACCTTGATCGTCGTACGCGACAAAGGCATTGTGCTAAACGAGCCCTCTGTGGTCGCTATACGCCACGAAGGTGGCCCCCAAGGTAAAAAAACGATTCAAGCTGTTGGCCACGAAGCCAAGGCTATGTTGGGCAAAGTGCCTGGCAATATTGAAGCCATTCGTCCCATGAAAGACGGCGTGATTGCCGACTTCACCGTGACTGAGCAAATGCTCAAGCAGTTCATCAAAATGGTGCACCCGCGTGGCCTGCTGCGCCCGTCACCCCGCATCATTATCTGCGTGCCTTGCGGCTCCACCCAAGTTGAGCGCCGTGCCATTCGCGAATCCGCTCTCGGTGCCGGTGCTTCGCAGGTGTATTTGATTGAAGAGCCGATGGCCGCGGCCATTGGCGCGGGTTTGCCGGTTTCTGAAGCCAGCGGCTCTATGGTGGTGGACATTGGTGGTGGCACGACAGAAGTCGGCGTGATTTCGCTTGGCGGTATGGTCTATAAAGGCAGTGTGCGTGTCGGTGGCGATAAGTTTGACGAAGCCATCATCAGCTACATCCGCCGCAACTACGGCATGTTGATTGGCGAACCAACGGCTGAATCCATTAAGAAGAAAATTGGTTCCGCCTTTCCTGGCTCTGAAGTCAAGGAAATGGAAGTCAAAGGCCGTAATTTGAGCGAAGGTGTGCCACGGAGCTTCAATATCTCGTCCAACGAGATCCTGGAAGCGCTGACCGATCCGTTGAACAACATCGTCACCGCCGTTAAAAACGCCCTAGAGCAAACCCCGCCCGAGCTGGGTGCTGACATTGCTGACCGGGGCATGATGCTAACGGGCGGCGGTGCGTTGCTGCGTGACTTGGACCGTCTGTTGGCCGAAGAAACCGGCTTGCCTGTGTTGGTGGCCGAAGATCCACTGACTTGCGTGGTGCGTGGCTGCGGCATGGCGCTGGAGCGCATGGACCGCTTTGGCAGTATTTTTACTAACGAATAAGGGCTGCCATGGCGCAGTGGGATACAGCAGATGTCCTTGTCCGCACTCTTTCATTTCACCTTTAAGCCTTAACCCGCGATGCCGCTTGGTTCGCTGGACAGATCGCCCCCGCCCTTCTTTAAACAAGGGCCATCGGCGCTTTCCAAACTTATCTTTTTCAGTGCATTAGCGCTGTTCCTGATGGTGGCTGATGTGCGCTTGCACCTCACCTCACCGCTGCGTGCCGTGATCGCCACAGGGCTTTACCCGGTTCAGTGGCTGGCGCTCTGGCCTAGCCGCGCAGTGGGTCAAGGGGCAGATCATTTTGAATCTTTAGAAGCGGCGCGCAATGCTGAATCAGCCGCCCGTAAACAGTTGGCGTTGCAGTCTCTGCGTGCAGGGCAGGTTGAGCAGTTAGCGTTGGAAAATAACCGCTTGCGTGCCTTGTTGGGTTTGCGTGGACAGCTTAAAACCACAGCCATTACCGCTGAAGTGTTGTACGACGCTGCAGATCCCTACACCCGCAAAATCGTGATTGACAAAGGAATGACGCACAACGTGGTGGTGGGCTCACCCGTTACGGACGAGTTGGGCGTATTGGGCCAAGTTACGCGGGTGCTGCCCCTGGTGAGTGAGGTCACGCTCATTACCGACCGTGAGCAGGCCATTCCTGTGCTCAATACCCGTACTGGAGCGCGCAGCGTGGCTTTTGGCGACCCGACTACCCGAGGGGGCGTGTTGGAGCTGCGCTTCATGGCGGGCAACGCGGACGTGCAGGTGGATGACCTGCTTACCACCAGTGGTATCGATGGCGTTTATCCCCCCGGCTTACCCGTTGCACGTGTTGATCGTGTTGAGCGCCGCGCCGATTCGGCTTTTGCAAAAATTTACTGTGTACCCAAAGCGCTGGTGGCTGGCACCCGGCATGTGCTGGTACTGACGCCTGTGGGCGATCAAATCCCATCCCGTCCCACGCCCGAGTCGGCACTAGTGGTTAATAAAGGACGACCCGCACCATGATTATGCGAAGAGGTCAGCCTCTGCTTTTGCCTGCTAATCCAGTTTTTATTGGATTCAGTCTGGTTGTGGCATTGCTGCTGAATTTTGTACAAACCATGGGCTTGTGGGGTCGCGCAGTGTGGGCGCCTGACTTGGTAGCACTGGTACTGGTGTTTTGGACTGTGCACCAACCAACGCGTGTCAGTATTGGCGTGGCTTTTTTCTTCGGCGTGTGCATGGATGTGCATCAGATTGCACTGCTGGGTCAGCACGCGTTTTCGTACAGCGTGCTGTGCTACTTGGCTGTTTTGATTCACCTGCGCCTGCTGTGGTTCTCGGTACCAACGCAAGCGCTTCAGGTGATGCCCCTCTTCTTTGCCGCGCACGCCACTGAGCTGAGCATCCGGATGCTAGGTGGGGGTGTTTTTCCTGGCTGGCAGATGTTGTGGGCGCCAGTGCTGGAAACGGTATTGTGGCCTGTGGTCAGCGTGATATTGCTTGCCCCGCAACTGCGTGCGCCAGACCCGGATAAGAATCGCCCGCTTTGACAATTGCCCCTTGCTGCTGACGCCATGACTGAACTTCGCAACGTCAAAAATGACCTTTCCCGATTCCGCACCCGTGTGCTGGTCGCCGGATTAATGGTGGTTTTCGCGTTCACGCTCTTGCTGTCGCGCTTGGTTTACTTGCAGGTCTACCGCTACGAAGATTTGAGCGAACAAGCGGAGAGCAACCGTACTGCTGTTGTCCCCATTGTGCCCAACCGGGGCTTGATATTGGACCGAAACAACGTAGTGCTGGCCTCCAATTACTCTGCCTACACCCTGGAAATAACGCCCTCCAAAGCGGGCGTGCTTGAAGAGACGATTGACCGCTTGGCGCAGGTGGTAGATATTCTTCCACGCGACCGTCGCCGCTTCAAAAAGCTGGTGGAAGAGTCACGTAACTTCGAGTCTCTGCCGATTCGTACCCGCTTGAGTGAAGTTGAAGTCGCCAAGTTTGCTGCCCAGCGATTTCGTTTTCCTGGTGTAGAAATCAAAGCTCGCCTCTTCCGTAACTACCCCTACGGCCCGCTAGGTAGCCATGTGATCGGCTACATAGGCCGTATCAATCAAGCTGAAAAAGAGCGCATCGAAGACTCGGATGATGAGTCCAACTACCGAGGTACCGAGTACATCGGCAAGCTGGGCGTGGAGCAAAGCTACGAGCAGCAATTGCACGGCTTGACCGGGGTAGACGAGATGGAAACCTCTGCGGGTGGCCGTGCTGTACGTCGCCTGCAAAGCAACCCAGCCACGCCTGGCAACACGGTGACGTTGGCGTTGGATATCAAGCTGCAAAAGTTAATCGAAGATCTGTATGGCGATAGGCGTGGTGCTCTGGTCGCTATTGAGCCTAAAACTGGCGAAGTGCTGGCTTTCGTCAGCAAGCCCACCTTTGACCCCAATTTGTTTGTTGAAGGCATTGACTCCGAGAACTGGGCTGCGTTGAACGAATCGCCTGACAAACCCCTGTTGAACCGAGCATTGCGTGGCACATACCCTCCTGGCTCCACCTATAAGCCCTTTATGGCTTTGGCAGGTCTGGAAACAGGAAAGCGTACCCCTCAGCAGACGATTTCTGACCCTGGCTTCTTCAACTTTGGGGGCCACCGGTTTCGGGATGACAAAGAAGGTGGGCACGGGTCGGTGGACATGTACCGTTCTATCGTGCAATCGTGTGACACCTACTACTACATGTTGGCCAACGATTTAGGCGTAGACGCGATGTACACCCAAATGGAGCCTTTCGGGTTTGGTCAGGTCACGGGGATCGACATCTTTGGTGAGGCACGCGGTATTTTGCCCTCCACCGAATGGAAGCGCCGCGCTTACAAAAAGCCTGAGCAAAAGAGGTGGTACGCCGGAGAAACCATCTCGCTGGGTATTGGCCAAGGCTACAACAGCTTTACTATGCTGCAACTGGCCCACGCTACGGCCACGCTGGCGAATGATGGTTTGAAGATGAAGCCGCATTTGGTGCGCGAAGTGATGGACATCGTGACCCGCGAACGCTCGCTGGTCGCGCACGAACCTCTTGGGCAATTGGCGGTGAAAGCGGCCAATATCGCAGTCATTAAACGCGCGTTGGTTGGCGTCAACATTGAAGGTACTTCAGCCGCCAGTTTTCGCGGCGCGCAGTACACCAGCGCAGGCAAGACTGGTACGGCGCAGGTGATCCAGATCAAGGCGAACGAAAAATACGATTCCAAAAAAGTGGATGAGCGTCACCGTGACCACGCTTTGTTCACCGCTTTTGCGCCTGCCGAGAATCCCCAAATCGCGATTGCGATGGTGGTGGAAAATGCGGGTTTCGGTGCGCAAAGCGCTGCGCCCATCGTTCGCCGGGTGTTCGACTACTGGTTGACGGGAAAATACCCCTCTGTCGAAGACATTGAAGCTGTCGCCAAAGGACAAGCTACCGCGCCTATTGGTACCGCCCGTTTGGTGGCTGATGTGCCCTTGCCTGTGGTGGTTCCTGGTGCGAAGAGTGCAGCTGCTGCATCCACGTCTGTGGCTTCCGTCAAGAAAGTAACGGCCTCTGCACTTGTTGCTCCGCGTGCTGTTCGTGCAGCATCGTCACCATAAAAACGCATCGTAGCCCGTCTTTAAAATCAGTGCGCTCACCACTGCAATGAATACGGTGCGTACAAAGCCCGCCCCGTGCTTGAGCGCTAGCCGCGTTCCCAGCACGCTGCCCAGCACGTTCGCCATGGCCATCACCAGCGCGTAGTGCCACCACACATGTCCTTTCAATGTGAACAAAATCAACGCTGCGGCGTTGGTAGCGGTGTTCATAAGCTTGGCTGAGGCTGATGCATTCAAAAAGTCATAGCCCAGCCAGCGCACAAACAAAAACACCAGGAAGCTGCCTGTGCCAGGGCCAAAAAATCCATCGTAAAACCCGATTAACAGACCGATAGCGCAGGCCGCAGTTACTTCTGCGCGACCGCTGTAGCGTGGCGCGTGGGTGCGGCCCAGTTCCTTTTTGGCCAGCGTGTACAGCAATACAGCCAGCAAAATCAGTGGAAGCACCTTGCGCAAATGGCCAGGCGACACCACTGTCACCAACCAAGCGCCTGCGAACGAGGCAGCAAAGCCAGTTACGGCAGCGGGCAGCAGACTTGCCCATCGCATCTGTACGCGACGGCTGAATTGCCACGTCGAGACGCCTGTACCCCAGACCGACGCCCCTTTGTTGGTGCCAAGCAAGGTGGCGGGAGGCGCACTGGGGAAGGTCGCGAACAAGGCTGGCACCAGAATCAAGCCGCCACCGCCGACGATAGCATCCACAAAACCGGCGAGTAACGACGCCAACGATACGATCAAAAGTTCCATGTCTCGATTGTCGCTGGACAGATAAGTCCAAAAGTCGATGACGAAAAGCGTTCGCCCATGAAAAAAGCACCGATTTTGCCGGTGCTTTTCTTGCAAGGTATCTGATCAAGATACCTTAAATTGTCTGTATTTAGCTCTATTTATGTGTATTTATTGTCAACCATCACACTAACGCTTGTCTGTCTCCTCGGCCCTCTTCGTGCAGACTTTGTGTAAAAGCTGCGAATGACCAGACTATAGCGGCTGGTAGAGCTTAAGTTCCTAGGTGCTTTCCCGCGAGTCAGCCAGAATCCATGCTGCTGCTTTTTCTGCCAGCATGAGTGTGGGCGAGTTGGTGTTTCCGCTGGTGATACAGGGCATCACGCCCGCATCGACTACGCGCAGACCCGCAATGCCGCGCACGCGCAAGCGTGAATCCACCACAGCCATGGCATCCGCATCGGGCCCGTCGATACGGCCCATTTTTGTGGTGCCCACAGGGTGAAAAATGGTGGTGGCGATATCGCCTGCCAACTTAGCGAGCTCCTCATCGGTCTGGAACTGGATGCCCGGCTTCCATTCTTGCGGCTTGTACTTGGCGAGTGCCGGTTGCGCGGCGATATGACGTGTCACGCGCAGGGAGTCTGCTGCCACTTGGCGGTCTTCAGCCGTGCTGAGGTAGTTGGGGGCGATGGCTGGGGCGTCTTCAAAACGCTTGCTTTTGAGTTGCACCGTGCCCCGGCTGGTAGGGTTCAAATTGCATACGCTAGCGGTGAATGCGGGGAAGCTGTGCAGTGGCTCACCAAAGGCGTCCAAGCTCAGCGGCTGCACATGGTATTCAAGGTTCGGGTAGGGCTGATCGGGTGTGCTGCGGGTGAACGCACCTAACTGTGACGGCGCCATGCTCATCGGGCCAGTGCGTTGCAACGCGTACTCCAGCCCAATTTTGGCCTTACCCCAGAGCGAGTTGGCCAGTGTGTTCAGTGTCTTTACGCCTTCAACTTTGAACACAGCACGAATTTGTAAATGATCCTGCAAGTTAGCACCCACACCTGGCATGTCAATTACGGGCGTGATGCCGTGCTGTTGCAGTAGCGCAGCTGGGCCAATGCCAGAGAGCTGCAAAATCTGCGGTGAGCCGATGCTACCGGCACACAAAATCAGCTCACGTTCGGCATTCACTGTCACCATCTCTTTACCTGTCCACACCTGAACACCGGTGCATCTTTGGCTGCCATCGGCTTGCTTTTCAACCACCAGCCGCGCCACTTGAGCTGCAGTCCACATCTCGAAGTTTGGTCTGCCGTAGCAGGTCGGTCGCAAAAACGCTTTGGCTGCGTTCCACCGAAAACCGTTCTTCTGGTTAACTTCAAAGTAGCCTACGCCTTCATTGGTACCGGTGTTGAAGTCGTCGGTTGCCGGGATGCCCGCTTGCATGGCAGCCTGTGCGAAGGCGTCGAGCACATCCCAAGACAGCCGCTGCTTTTCTACCCGCCATTCGCCTTTGCTGCCATGCCAAGCCGAGAAGTCAGCAGCTTTAGACTGAACTGCACCAGTTGTATGATTTGAACTGTTGTGCTTATCAGATGGCGTAGGTTTGCTATCTAATTTATAGTGATTTTCATGTGCTTTGAAAGCAGGCAAGCACTGATCCCATCGCCACGTGTCATCTCCTGTCAACGCTGCCCATTGATCGTAATCGCGCGCTTGGCCGCGCATGTAGATCATGCCGTTGATGCTGGAGCAACCACCCAGCACTTTGCCACGTGGATAGCGCAGTACACGGCCATTCAAACCGGCGTCTGGCTCAGTGTTGTAGAGCCAGTCGGTGCGTGGGTTGCCAATGCAGTAGAGGTAGCCCACTGGAATGTGAATCCAGTGGTAATCGTCTTTGCCGCCCGCTTCGAGCAGCAGCACACGCATGGTTTTATCGCCACTCAGGCGGTTGGCAAGCAGGCTGCCAGCGGTGCCAGCACCGATGATGATGTAGTCGAAAGAAGGGTTAGCCATAACGCGAGTCTCTTATTTTGGGATGATGCAGCGCAGCAACCCTTCAAGGCCACCGTCGCGTAAGGCTAGAGCTTACTTCGCCGTTGGCATTACAAATTCTGCACCCTTGCCAATGCTCTCAGGCCAGCGCTGCATCACGCTCTTTTGCTTGGTGTAGAAACGCACACCCTCTTCGCCGTACGCGTGCATATCACCAAACAGACTCTTCTTCCAGCCACCAAAGCCATGCCACGCCATCGGTACAGGAATGGGCACGTTGATGCCCACCATGCCCACCTGGATGCGACGGCTGAATTCACGGGCCACGTTGCCGTCGCGGGTGAAGCAAGAAACGCCGTTGCCAAACTCGTGGCCATTAACCAACTCCACCGCTGCGGCAAAGTCTTTCACCCGCACGCATGACAACACTGGACCAAAAATTTCTTCTTTGTAGATGCGCATGTCGGGTGTGACGTTGTCGAACAACGTGCCACCTATCCAAAAACCGTTGTCGCAGCCTGTGCCAGCTGTCGCACCGTTGAAGCCACGGCCGTCCACCAGCAGTTCGGCACCTTCTTTTACACCTTGCTCGATATAGCCGGTGATACGCTTTAGGGCGATATCGGTAACGATAGGCCCCATCTCCGCAGCGAGATTTGTACCGTTAAGCACTTGCAGCGTCTTGGTACGCGCAATCAATTTGGGCATGATTTTGTCGGCCGCATCTCCCACAAACACCGCTACGCTGATCGCCATGCAGCGCTCACCGGCTGAGCCGTAGGCACTGCCAATCAGCGCGTCGACAGTCTGGTCTACGTCAGCATCGGGCATCACCACCATGTGGTTTTTCGCGCCACCCAGGGCCTGCACGCGCTTGCCGTGATGGGCGCCAGTCTCGTAAATGTAGTTCGCAATGGGGGTGCTACCGACGAAGGACACGGCCTTCACGTCTGGGTGCGTTAGCAGTGCGTCCACAGCTACTTTATCGCCCTGAACCACGTTGAACACGCCATCAGGCAGACCGGCTTGCTTGAGTAAATCGGCCATCATCAGCGAGGCACTTGGATCGAGCGGGCTGGGTTTGAGCACAAAAGTGTTGCCTGCCGCAATTGCCACCGGGAACATCCACATTGGCACCATCACCGGGAAGTTGAACGGCGTCACGCCGGCCACCACGCCCAGTGGCTGACGCAGCGTCCAGTTATCGATACCGGTGCTCACCTGGTCGGTGAAGTCACCTTTGAGCAATTGGGGGATTCCGCAAGCGAACTCGACCACGTCGATCCCGCGTGAGACTTCACCTTGTGCATCGGTAAACACCTTGCCGTGCTCAGCAGTGATTGCATGGGCCAGTGCGTCGCGATTTTTATTGAGCAATTCCAGAAACTTGAACATCACCCGTGCCCGGCGAATGGGTGGAATGTCGGCCCAAGCAGGGAAAGCAGCCTGGGCAGCAGCTACAGCAGCGTTGACATCATCAGCACCGCCTAACGCGACCTGACCGGTGATTGCACCAGTGGCGGGGTTGAATACGTCTTGTGCCCGACCTGACGTACCGGCGGCGCTACGGCCACCGATCCAATGCGCGATAGAAGGTGGCGAGGTAAAGGGAGCAGTCATGGCGGTACTTTCAAATGGATTCAAATGGAAACGAGTGTCCGCAGTCTAGGCGTACGCAACAATTTTGGAAACAGTTAATTTTTGACTACATTGTTCATAAAATTGAACAATAAGACGGTGACATCTATGACATCGACGACCTAAAACTATGACACTACCTTCCGCCACACCCATCTTCGCCGATCTGCACTTGCTGACGGTGCTGGCTCAAACCCGTAGCTACACCCAAGCTGCGCGGCGTTTGGGCGTATCCAAAGCCTCGGTCAGCATGCGCATTGCCGAGCTGGAGCGGGCTGCTGGCGTGCCGCTGGTGCGCCGTACTACGCGCTCAGTAGGCTTGACGGAGGCTGGGCAGCAACTGGTTGACGATACCCACGCCGCGTTCGCCCATATTGCGCAGAGCTTTGCTAACGCCCGCGATTTGGCTGGACAGCCGCGTGGGTTGGTGCGTGTTACCGCCCCGGTGGCGTTGGGCCGCCAGCACATCGCACCCACGCTAGCGGCGTTTCTCCACAAGTACCCAGAGATTCGGCTGGAGCTGGACTTATCAGACCGCTTTGTCAACTTGGCTCAAGAAGGCTTCGACTTGGCCATCCGACACACCCAAGCGCCACCCGATACCCATGTGGCCTGGGTGCTGTGCGAAACACGCTCGGTACTGGTCGCGTCTCCCGACTACCTGGCCCGCAAAGGCATACCTATGCACCCCAGTGAGTTGGCGTCGCACGATTGTTTGCTGTACCTGCGTGACACGCCAGGGCAGAACTGGTCGTTCGTGCGGCGCTTGCCCAACGGAGACCGCGATGCTGGGGAGCGTGTAATTGTTGCCGTTCACGGCCCGCTGCGCGCGAACAACAGCGAGGTGCTGCGCGAGGCCGTGTCAGGTGGTGTGGGCATTGGCATGCTGCCCGACTTCACCGCCGTAACGGGCTTTAAATCGGGCCACTGGGTGTCTCTGCTACCTGAATGGCAGCCGCAAGGCTTCTTTGGCGAGCGGTTGTACGCTATCCGTCCCTGGGCCGCGCAGGTGCCACGGGCGGTACAGTGCTTTGTAGACCACTTGCGCGGGGCACTGGCAGGTGGGTTCGCGGTGGTGGAGTAAGCTTACTTTGTGTCTATAGCTGCTCGCCCATCACGCCCATAAGGCCCATCACTATGAACTATCCCGTCCCTGCGACTTCCGCTCGTTCTTCTCGTATTCCCGGCCACCGTTTTCTCCACTCCCCTGGCCCTACGACGGTTCCTGAAGCCGTACACGAGGCGATGCGCCGCCAGCCAATGGACATGGGTGACCCGCGTTTGGATGTCACCATCGCTGCATGCGAAAGTGGCCTAAAGCGCTTGTTGAATACCTCGTCCGCCGATGTCTTTTTGTATGCCGCCAACGGTCACGGTGCTTGGGAGGCAGTAGTCGTCAACCTGATCGCGCCAGGCCAGACTGTGTTGGTCGCCGGCACTGGGCATTTTTCGGATTCTTGGGTCCTGTTGACGCAAGCGTTGGGTGGTCGCGTGGTGAGTACGCCTTACCGCGAGGGTTACCCTATTGATGTGGCTGCCGTGGCGGAGGCTTTGCGCGATGACACTACACACGCCATCGTGGCGCTCTTCGTCGTCCATACAGATACCGCTAGCGGCACCACCAACGACCTCTACGCTTTGCGTGCGGCCCTGGATGCCGCACAGCATCCCGCGCTTTTGGTGGTGGATGTCGTCGCCTCTTTGGGGGCTGCAGCGTTCGACATGGACGCACTGGGCGCCAACGTGACGATAGGAGCGTCCCAAAAAGGACTGATGGTGCCGCCTGGTTTAGGCTTTTGTGCGGTCGATGCCCGTGCCTTCGCCGTTGCCGAGCGCAACCCCGCACCGCGTTTTTACTGGGATTGGCGTTTGCGCAAAAGTGAGCTCTCGTACCGCAAATTTTGCGGCACCCCGCCCCAAAATCTGTTGATGGGCCTAGAGGCTGCGTTGGGTCTTATTTTTCAGGAAGGTGTGTCGGCAGTGCTAGCTCGGCACCAGCGATTGGCCAGTGCGGTGCATGCGGCCGTGGAAGCGTGGAGCGAAGGTGGTGCTGTGCAGTTCCTGTGCCGTGAACCTGCAGCCCGCTCAGTTTCAGTAACTGCCGTGCTGATCGCCCCCGGCTTGGACCCTGAAGCGTTGCGCAGTGTGGCACGTGAGCAGTTCCAGGTCGCTATTGCCGGTGGTCTAGGGCATTTTGCCGGGCGTGTTTTTCGCATCGGGCACTTGGGGGATTTGAACCCAGCGATGATTCTTGGCTGCCTGGCCGGAGTTGAAGCAGCCATGTTGGCACAAGGCTGGCCAGTCGGACGTGAAGGCGTGCGGAGTGCAGTCGAAACGCTTAATACTTTTATTGCGATTTAAGCAATAAATCTCACTGGCGATATATTTCCAGTGAGATTTAATATATCAAAGGCTACTTTTAAAGTGCTTGAACCACAGATTCATCAGGTTGTGCAAGAACTGGGCAATTGATGAGTAATCCATTTGGCACAAGAGGTATCAGATTTCCAACTGTTGAACCTGCACCTAAGCTGGTAACCTGTCCCGTTGCGATTAATTGTTTGAGTTGGTCTATGCCGGTAATCCTAAAAGCATTTGCGGGATTAACCCAAGATAAAATATGTGCATCCCATAGCGGACTATAGTTATTATTCGTATCTGCTACAGTATTTTTTGGCTGCAGAGGAAATACGTTTATCGGATCAGGTTTGAAACTGGGAGACCGTCCAGCAGCGAGATCCAATTTGTAATTGTAAATAAGAGAGTTCAATCCCTGTTGTTGAGGATCTCCTGCCGGTTGACCATTACCGACTGGGGAAAACGCTAGAAGCGGAGAGCGGTCGGTTGGCAAATCTTGCCCGAAGGTCGTTAGCAGTGCAAGTCGTGGGGCATAGGTTCCACCTTCGATTGCTGCTGGCCCCTGATTGTTGGAATCGGTCACCAAGTGAAAGTAATAACGTTTCCCACCTTGATAGCCATCGAGAAAACCCAAGGAAGCAGACATTTTTTTAGTGTCAATGCCGCCAGCACTACCGACGATATGATCGTGCTCACCCGTCGCATTACTAACATACGTAATATTTAGCACCACACCGCTAGGTAGTTGAACTAAAGGAGAGTACTTGCTATCACCGACCGCTCCTGGTACTGGTACATTAACTTGTTGTAGTGCAGTCGCATTGGCTGTGATATTAGATACACCTAGTGATCGTACTGGACTGAAATCGACGCTACCTTCAAATACCAAATGACCACTCTTGTCGAACGTAGTCGTTTGTACGGCTCCAGTTGATATAGCATTAATCAATTTCGGTGAATAATTAACACCTAACTGTGTTGCAGTATCAAAATCAGATGCTTCTGTGATGATGAAGTATTCTGTGCCTTTGGGGCTTGTTCCACTATATAACGGTAGTTTGACAACTTGCGTTTTGAAATCAATAGCCAATGTACTTGGAAAAAACACATGCCAGTTATCTGGAAAAACCACACCCGTTATTTTCTTGCGATATTGGGCTGCATTCAATCCTAGTGCTGATCCGGCAGAGCCTAGCAATGTATCCGCATCTGTAATTCCGATATTAGAGCTACCACCACATGCTACTAGTATGCTAGACGTTGCAATCAGGATTGAAAAATATTTTTTTGTAAATACCATAATTACTCTCCAGTTTTTTTAAAATCTATTTAATAATTAAATTAACGATAAGACATCGTTATATATAAAAAAATAGATAAATACACACTCATGTGTGTATTTATCTAGTAACTTATAAATTTTGGAACTATAAAGAGACCCCAAAAATCTCCCTTAAATGTGGATAACACCAACGATGAAGATCGGCCATAAATTTGTCTTTTAATGGCATACAGTTTGCAGGATTTTTAAGGATGTATGTTCTAAAAATTTTAGATTAAAGATAATTAATACCCAATTTTTAGAAAAATTGTGCATTTCTGGTTCGGACACTGCACAAAGTGATCGAGCGGGTACATTCCCTGAGCTTGCGTTACATCGAAGGGCTGATAAAGGAGCGTGGCATTGCCGCAGAGCGTGACCAAGACACGATCTGCTTGCGCTAGGCTGAGAGGGACTTCACAGCGGTGGTTTTAGGGCGTTCCATCTGTCTACATGGCATGCCGTAGACGATATTTATCGACAAAAATAGCGCCTTAATGGCGGTGCTCAAGCGCCCAAGTAGTTGAATAACATCGTTGAGCACGGCCAGCCCCGGCCGGTTGCGGAGCCTGGTAGCCTTATCGCGAAAGACGATTCGTCGTAGGAGTCTCAAGCAAGGTAGTGCTAATTTCCGTTACCTCTGTTAACAAAATTGGCGTTATGCGTACAGGCAATGTCAGCAAAATTTGGCCCATGCCTTTGCCCAAAGGATCATTGCGCAGGCTGGCCATGCCGCCACCGTCCAAGGCTTCGGTGCAGACGAAGTTGAAGGCGTGGATGCCAGGGACTTCGTAGCGGGTGACAGTCCCTCGGACCAGGTGGGCGAGGTAGGCCGCAACGCGCTTAGGGGTGAGCTGGGTGCGCAGCAAGGGGAGAAAGCGCGGGTGGCGGGCGATGATGCCGATGTTGCTGGTGTTCCCTTTGTCGCCGCTACGGGCGTAGGCGAGTTGGATGAGCGGGACGGCTTGGGTATCGGCGTCTGTTTCAGTGTGTAGTTCAGGGAATGCAGTTCCTGGGGGGATCAATTGAGGATTTGCACCCAAATTGGCTGCTGTATCGTGTGGAATGGCGACCGTCCTAGTGGTGTCCCCCAATTGAACGCTGGGCGTTAAACGGTGCTTTTCCAGCAGAAAGGCGAATTGTTTGATGCAGGGGCTGGGGCTGCTGCGGCCGCTCCCTGATCCGGTAGTGCCGGGCGACCAGCTGGTGCCTGCGGGGGCGATTTCGCGGGCGAAGAGCTCTAGGGCCGCTTTTTGTGGGTGCATCACCGCCACGCGCAGGATGGCTTCACGCACGTGAGGGGTTTGGGCGTGGGGGCCGAAGTTGCAGGATTCATCACCAATGATTTCTATCGCGGTACGGCTGTAATCAGCCAGCCCCAAGGCGGTGAACATGCTGCGGGTGCGGGTGAGGATGGCATCCCCGGTGCGGAGGGCTTTCTGCGCGGCGTCGGTTCCGACGATCGTCAGTTGTGCGTTGCAGCGAAAGCCGTCCATATAGGTCGCGCAAACTTTGTAAAAAGCACTTGGAGCCTTGCCACGTGCACCACTGACCTGAACTCTATGCTCTGCTATTTGTAGCAAAGTGACTTGCGTGAAATCGCACACTACGTCGGGTAGCAGGTAGTTGGCCGGGTCGCCAATCTCATAAAGCATTTGTTCCGCGATGATGGCGGGGTTTACCAGCCCGCCAGTGCCGGGGGGCTTGGTGGCGATGAAGTGGCCGTCTTCATGGCATTCAATGATGGGGTAGCCGATGTTCGGCCAGTCGGGTACATCTTGCCAGTCGGTGTGCAGGCCGCCAGTGGCTTGGCAACCGCATTCGATGATGTGCCCTGCTAGGCTTGCTTGGGCTAAGCGGTCGTAGTCGATGTGGTTCGCATCGTCGGCCCAGCCGAACTCGTGCATGAGCGCGCCCAGGGTCACGGCGCTGTCCACGCAGCGGCCGGTAATAACGATTTGCGCCCCTGCGTCTAGCGCGGCTTTGACAGGCAAGGCCCCGAGGTAGGCGTTGGCGGTCAGCACTTTGGCGGGCAGTGATGCACCGCTTTGCAGCTCCGTAATGTGCTGTGTGGTCGTTGTGGAAGGCGCAGAAGATGCATCCCCTGCGGTAGCGTTTTCGCGCAATGCGGGCAGCAGCGGCATCACGTCGTCTCCGAGCACCACCGCTATTTTGACGCTGAGGCCAAGCTCTGCCGCAATCGCTTCAATCGCTTTGGCGCAGGCCTGCGGGTTGACGCCCCCTGCATTGCTGATGACACGGATGTTTTGTGCCACCACGTCTTGCAGGATGTTTTTCATCGTCACGGTGACGAAATCGGTGGCATAGCCCAGCTCGGGGTTTTTAGCGCGTGCAGCGGCGAGTATGGACATCGTGAGTTCGGCGAGGTAGTCGAAGACGATGTAGTCCAAGTTGCCCAGCTTTACGAGCTGGGGTGCCGCGACGGCGCTGTCACCCCAAAACCCGGAGGCACCCCCAATACGGATGATTTTTTGGCTGGCTGGGGTTGTGCGCATGCTCATTGCCCCGTCCACACTGGTTTGCGTTTCTCCTGAAACGCTTTTTGTCCTTCTCTTGCGTCCTCGGTCAGCGTGAACAGCGCGATCTGGCTCTCTGTGAACGACATGGACTCCTCGAACGCCATGGTCTCTATCTTCTTCATGGTGTACAGCCCACGCCGGATAGCAGCGGGGGATTTGTCCAGCATGCGGTTGAGCAGCCATTCCAACTTGGCGTCCAGATCATCGTCTACGTAGTTCACCAAACCGTATTCCAGTGCCTGCGCGCTGGTGATGGGCTCGCCCGTCAGGCACATCTCTGACAGCTTTCGCCGGGGAATCAGGTGCTGCAATACGCTCAGTACCTGCGCCGGAAACACACCGACTTTCACCTCGGGCAGGCCAAATATCGCGTGGCTGGTGGCTACTGCCATGTCGCACAGACTCAGTAAGCCCATGCCCCCGGCCATGCAGGCCCCGTTGACCCGCGCAATCAGTGGCACATGGCTGGCTTTGGCCACACGCAGCAGTGCCGCTAAATGACCTACTGGCTCTGAATAATCGGTGGTGAACGCCTTGGCCGATTGCAAATCTGCCCCTGCACAAAATGCCTTGCTGCCCGCACCAGTGATCACGATAGCGCGCACGTTGCGGTCAGTTTGTGCCGCGCCGATGGCCTGTGCCATGCCTGCCAGCACACCATGGCTCATGGCGTTACGGCGCTCTTCGCGGGTGATGGTCAGCCAAAGCACGGGGCCGTGTTGGGTGATGCTAAGTTCAGGCTTATCGAGGGTGTTTGCGGTGGTTGTCATAGATTTTTAGTGTATTTTTAGGTTGAATAGGCTTTTTGTGTAGTATTGGCGATGTTTTATTGCTATGGTTCTCCTAGCGAAGGAAATAACGTGTGCAGCCCATCGGCCATCACCTCTACCGCCAGCGCTGTGAGAATCAACCCCATGAGGCGCGTCATCACATTGATACCTGTCTTGCCCAACACCCGTGAAATCGGGTGCGCCAGCGACAGGCAGAGCCAAGTCGCTAGCGCAATCACCACGCCGTAGCCAACCAAGGTACTCAACTCGACGAAGGATTTGGCTTTTTCGGCGTAAATCACCACGGTGGACATGCTGGCCGGGCCAGTTAGCAGCGGTATCGCCAGCGGCACCACGGCAATGCTGGCGCGCGCTGCAGCGTCTTGCACCTCATCCACGGTGGATTTGGCCTCTGCAGGTTGTGCGTTCAGCATCGCGAGTGCTGAGGTCATCAGCAGCAACCCACCGCCGACCTGGAAGCTGGCGAGTGAAATGCCAAAGAACTCCAGCACGCGCATACCCAGCAGCGCACACACAGCAATCACCACAAACGCGCTGAACGCGGTGATGCGGATGGTGCGGGCGCGCTCGGTGGCGGAGAGGTCTTTTGTGTAATGGATAAAGAATGGCACGCAGGCTATAGGGTTGACGACCACCAGCAGGCTGATAAGGGGTTTGAAGTCCACGCTCATTTCAGCGGCCACCCGCTACGTCGAGCACTGTAGCGGTGGTGTAGCTGGCGCCCGTACTCAACAGCCACACAATTGCTTGAGCGACTTCCTCTGCGCTGCCGCCACGCCGCATTGGGACCATCGCCGCTAACTCCGCGACCCGGTTGGGCAGGCCGCCTGAGGCGTGAATGTCTGTATCAATCAGGCCGGGACGCACAGCATTCACGCGAATGCCTTCTGCCGCCACCTCCTTCGCAAGACCCACAGTGAAGCTGTCAATGGCACCCTTGGCAGCCGCGTAGTCCACATATTGACCGGGAGATCCCAGCCGGGCAGCAGCGCTGGAGAGGTTGACGATAACGCCGCCTTTGCCGTATTCAGGGCCAAAATTAACAGCACCCGTGGTAGTGCTCAGGCGCCTGACCGCTTCACGGGCACACAAAAAGCTGCCCACCACATTCACGTCGAACATACGGCGCAGGCGCGCCACGCTCATCGCGTCTACCCGGCAGGCCACATCGACTACGCCAGCGTTGTTGACCAGCGCAGTTAGCGGGCCCAGCTGTGCATCCACGGCGGCAAAGAGTTGAAGCACCTGCGCTTCGTCAGCCACATCCGCCTGTACTGCGATGGCTTTGCCGCCGCTTGCTGTGATCTCTCGGGCCAACTGCTCAGCCGTTGTGGCGTTACTGGCATAGTTGATTGCAACGGCATAGCCGCGCTGCGCTGCCAGCCGGGCGGTCGCCGCCCCTATGCCTCGCCCGCCGCCAGTAATAAGTAGCACAGCGCGCTGTGCGGTGGCTTGTTGCGCCATAAGGGTTGCTCCAAATGAAGTTCTGTCAATTCGGGGTAGGGTTGCAGCAAGAGTTTGCAGTCTGGGCCAAAATGGTCGCTGATTTCCCCCTTTTTGTCCCGAGAGAATACGCGCATGACCTGTACTGTTGATTACTATTTTGCCCCGCAAAGCCCTTGGACTTTCCTGGGTCATGCGCTTTTTGCCACGATGGTTCAAGAGACTAACGCCACTGTGCGTGTCCGGCCGGTTGACCTGGGGCGTGTCTTTCCTGTCTCTGGTGGTTTACCGCTGGGCAAACGTGCGTCTCAGCGTCAAGCCTACCGGTTGGTGGAATTACAGCGCTTTAGCGACTACCTGCAGGTGCCGTTGAATCTGCAGCCTTTGTATTTCCCTGTTGCAGGTGACGATGCCTCGCGCCTGATCGTTGCCACTGACGCCCAGTGTGGCAGTGCACAAGCCATGAAGCTCGCAGGCGCGGTGATGGCCGCTGTCTGGGTACAAGAGCGCAACATTGCCGACGAAACCGTGCTGGCGCAACTGTTGAAGGAATGCGGTTTGACCCCTGATTTGCTGGTGCAGTCGCAGAGTCAAGCCGTACAAACATGCTACGAAGCGCACACCCAGGCCGCTATCGAGGCGGGGGTGTTCGGTGCGCCGAGCTATGTAATTGACGGGGAGATTTATTGGGGCCAGGACAGGCTAGCGTTTGTGCAGCGCAAGCTCTTGACGGCCTAGTGCTGCTTGGCGGTGTGAACCTGCCACACCATTTGACCTATTGCTATTGCTATTGCTATTGCACCTCATCCTGATCCCAACTGTCCCCTAAGAGGTTCTCACTATGTCCCAAACCATTGAACTTACCGCTGCTGACGGCAGCCGTTTCCCGGTGTATGTGGGTCAGCCTGTAGGGCCCGAACCGGTCGCTGCAGTCATCGTGTTGCAAGAGATTTTTGGCGTCAACAGCCATATTCGTGCTGTGGCTGACAGCTATGCCGCGCAGGGCTATTTGGCGCTGGCCCCCGATATGTTCCAGCGTGTCCAGCCGCGTGTAGATTTGGGTTACACCCCTGGCGATATTGCCACAGGCCGCGACCTTAAAACCGCAGCCGAAGCGTTACCTGATCCCGGCGTGCTGCTCGATATCCAAGCCACGATTGACCACGCTGCCGCCCTGTGCGGTGGCAAAGTCGCGGTGCTGGGCTACTGTTGGGGCGGTTTGCTGACGTGGCGTGCCGCTGCGCGGTGTACCGGCCTGAGTGCCGCTGTGCCTTACTACGGCGGCGGTATGACGGTAGGTGACGAGCCTCATCGCCAGCCAAAATGCCCCGTGTTGTGCCATTTTGGCACCCAAGACCACGGCATTCCAATGGACACGGTTGAGGCGTTTGTGAAAGTTCAGGCGGACGCCTCGGCCCCTGTTCAGGTGGCCACTTACTCGGCAAACCACGGCTTTAACTGCGATCAACGCGGATCGTTCGATACTGCTGCTAGCGCTGTGGCATTGCAACGGACGCTAGCATTTTTAAGTTTGCACTTGTAACAGCTGAAATTAGCGCTACCCAACCCATGCTTGCGCTGTATTACTACCCCAGCACGGCCAGCATGGTGGTGCACATACTGCTGGAAGAATTGGCGGTGCCCTATCAGCGCGTGCTGGTGCGGCCTTATGTGCAGCGGGTGCTTGCCAACGAGCGACTGTCGCCTCCCTGGTTCTAAGTAGTTAAAGCTGTTAATTTATAGGCGGTAGGCGCAGTGTTACCAACAAGCCACGAGGTGTGAGGTTAGCTGCGCTGAGCTTACCGCCATGGGCTTCGACGATGAGGCGGCTGAAGTAGTAGCCTAAACCCGTGCCTTGCTTGCCAGTGGAGGTACTGGCCCTGTAGTAGGGCTGGCCCAGCCTTTTCAGTTCGTTTTCAACCAAGCCTGGCCCCTGGTCAGCCACCGTGATCAGTAAATCGTGACCGTCCAGTTGGGCCGACAGAGTGATGCGATCATCCGTCGTGCTATGGAGGCGGGTGTCATGGCTGCCGTTGGTATAGCGCAAAGCGTTGCCCAGCAGGTTGTTGACGGCAATGTCGATAAGGCGGGCGTCGAATGAGAAATGCAGGTCGGGAGGCGTGACCACCAGCGCCACATAGCGCTGGAAATCACCGCCTTGCGCCGCAACCACGCTCGCCAGAAGCGAGGCTACGGCTTGTTCGCTTGGAACAGGCGACAAGCGCTGTTCCTCGGCGGCCTCGGATATTAAAAAGCTGTCGACAAGTATGCCAAGCTTGGTGACGTTGTTGCGTATGCCGCTCAGACGTGCCTCGTCGGCATTGGCGAGCGTTGTGAGTTTGAGTTGTAGCAAGTTGGTCGCGCGGTCGATACTGGCGAGGGGGTTGCGAAACTCGTGGGATAGCATGGCTACGAAGCGCTTGTGCTCGGCGGTGCGTTCGATGGCGAGGCCTGCGCGCTGTTCAGCGAGCACTTCGTTGCGTTGGATCTGGCGCACTCGCATCGCTAAGCCGACATTCATGACCATGATGTGAACCAGGGACGCCATTTGGTAGGCGTTGGTGATAAAGGGGGTGGGCTCAATCCAGCCCATCACCCCGGCGATCTGAGCGATGATGCCGAAGATGGTGGCTGTAAATGCCAGTAAATACAGTACCAATGTGGTGCTTTTTTTCCGAAATAAGGCCAAGATTACCAGCCCTAAGCAGAGCAATGCGAAGAGGATGCTTACCTTATTCACTAAGGCACCGACTGTCCGGTAGTAAGGCGTGACGACGGACGGGAGCAACAACGCGGCCCCGAAGCTGATGCCTTTGTAAATGCGGTGCATCAAGGGAAACTGAGCACCCATGTTCAGTAGCCGGTCCCAAAGCAAGGGCATCACCACCAGCCCGCCTATCACCCCACCACCTACCAAGGCGTCATTGGCCCAAGGGAAGGTGGAGGCCAAGGGAAATATGACCTGTGCATAGCCGTTGATCCCGAGGTACAGCACCACCAGGGTACCGACGTAGATGGCATAGAGCAGCATCCCGATATCGCGCAGCCAAGTCCCCAGCAGGCCATAAATCAGCATGACGATGATAAGTACGCCGAAATAGCCTCCTTGGTAAAGGTTGACGCGCGTCTCATGTCCCATCAGTGCATCAGGTAGCCAGACCGTGGCGTTGAAATTCACCGCGCTAGTGGATGACACACGTATCCACACTGTGCGGGGCTGGGTGTCAGGCAAGTTCAAGCCCACTGTGGGCATACGTGTTTTGAGGGGGCGTTCGGTAAGCGGTATATGGTCGCCAAGCCGCAGAGGGTTGACTTGGTTTTTCGCCCTGTCTGAATCTCTTTCACTTTCTATCCATATCTGGATATCGTCCAGATAGGGTTCACCCATCGCCAACTGCCAGCTGGTCGGCGCATCGGGGGTGCGGGCCACCCGCAGCTGAAACCAGTACGCTGCTGGCGTAAACCCGGCACTTTGAAAGTTGGTGACTGTGGTGAATGGCTGCTGGCGTACGTCGCTCAAGACCCTGTTGGCTTGGGTGTCTATCCACATAGCGGCATGGCCTGCCAGTGTGGCTCGCAGGGTATTGGCCTGCAATAGCAAAACGGATGGCTGGTTCGTTAGTACGGCGGAGTGTGCTGCCTGTGCTTGCACCGTTAAGGTCAGGGTTGCCAAAACAATGACTAAGGCCATGAGCCTCAACCTTGCACAGGCCCCCACCCACAGAGTGGCTAAATTGCCCAAGGTGGCTCTACTCTGCCTGTGCCGGTGAACGTGTATCCCCGCCCATAGCTGGGACGTACGGGTAACTCCAGCGCGCAGGCTAACAGCACCTTTCGCCGCAAGCGGCTGGCGCAGTTATCCAGATTGCGAAGGTTTGACAGCGTGTCGACCTTACCCATAATTGTGAGCAACATTGCGCGACTCACAGGTTGTCCCGGGTGATGCAAGAGCGGATTTAAAAACTGAGTCTCTTGGTGCGTTAACTGCACATGCTTGCCTATGGGGGTGCTCAATTGCCAAGTCTGGGTGTAAACCACCCAGTCGCTGCGTAAAACAGGTAAATTAGGTGGAGTAGATAAAGCGCCAGGCAGGGTTGGCGTCGACGCAGGGGCTTTTTTGTAGGCTGCTGCGTCGATGGATTGCAGGCGCCGAAGCAGGCTGATGCAGGTGGCTTCGATTATTTGCAGTGAAGTACCTTTGACGAGGTAGGCGTCTGCGCCCAGTGTTAACCTGGCGAGGCGGTTCTCATCAGCGCTGAAGGCAGTCAGCATGACGATACCCGGCGTGCTAGCACTCGCTTGCAAGCGCTTGACCACATCCAACCCGCTGCACCATGGTAGCCCGATGTCCAGCAGCACCAGATCGAATGGGTGTCGGGCATGCGAGGCTTCAAACGCTTCGCCACTGCCAAACCCTTCAGCGGTAAATCCTCGCCATAACAAGAAATCGAGCAAATCCTCGCGCAGGTTATGCTCGTCCTCCACTACCGCAATACGAGCGCTATCGGGTTTCACGGTAGAAAATTTCTCGGTGTAATTATTACTGCTTAATGCTTTTAACAGTCATACCGCTTTTGTGCTTGAGTAGCGCTATCTAACCCTATAGATGAGTTTTATCTTGGACAGCAATTGACAGGATTTAGTCGTGCACCGTGTCCAGGCTTCGCTAAGCTGAAGACATTGCAACATGGGAGAGCGCGCGATGGGCGGAAGTTTCATGATGTGGATATGTCTTCTTTTCATTGCACTATTCCTCGAAATATTGACGAAAACCTTCAATCTGCTGGCTTTGGCTATCGGGTTTGGTGTGGCGGCGCTTTTGGCGTGGATGGGCTTCGGCGTGGTGCTCGAAGTGATTCTGGGAGGCCTCGTCACGTTTGGGTGCCTGATATGGTTGCGCCGCTCGCGCCTAGGCCATGATCTGCAAGAGGCTGAAGAGTCGCGCCATAGCGTGATTAGCGACAACGGCGACGAGGTGCACATCTCGCAGTGGGATGACCCACTCCAAACCAAAGTGGTTTTCAAAGGCCGTGTCTGGCAGGCTGAACTCGCGCAGGGTTCAAAGGCAGTTGAAGGTCGATTCAAAGTGCGCGAAGTGCGCGAAGGCAAGCTGATTCTTGAGGCGGATGCGTCAGAGGCTTCCGGTGACTAACGTCCCGTCCTGGCCAAATACCGCTTGCGTCGGAATACGACAATTAGTCCGATAGCTATAAATAGCATAGCAGCCACAGCAATATCAAAGCCCTCTGCGGTATGAATCATAGGTAAAAACTCAAAATTCATACCAAAGAAGCCTGTAATCAGGTTGAGCGGTAAAAACACGGCGGTCAGTGCTGTCAGTGTGCGCATGATGTCGTTGGTGCGGTGGCTCTGCACGCTGAAGTGCATTTGCACGGCTGTCTCCGCGCTTTGCTCTAGGCGGCGAACATGGTGGACAACGCGCTCGATGTGCTCCAACACGTCGCGACTACGCACTTTGAGCAGCTCGCGCTCTCGTTGAGCTATAGGTGTTTCGCCATCAGGCCATGTCTCTAGCGCTTCCGTCCAGTCTTGCACTGCGGCGCGCTGGTCTTCGCAGATTTCATCCAGCATGTGCAGCGAGACGCGGGTTTCGAGCATAAGCTTCCAGTTGTTGAAGCGGCCATTGGCATCGAGCAGTTCGCTTTGCCAGTGGTCAAGCTGGTGGGTGAGTTCGCGGCGCAGCTCCAAGTACCCATCCACCATCAGGTTGACGATACGTAGCATCAGGTCGGGTGGACTGGCGGGCAGGCGCACACCTGCAGCGCGGGATTCAGCGCTGATGGCGTGCAGCAGTTTACTGGCGTAGGTATCGCGCACAGCGCAGTCTGTAGGGTGAATGGTGAGCAACACGCGGTCAAAAATCGCAAACCCCACGGGGCTGGTGTCGATGCGGTGAAGCACCGGCGGGCCACCGCGCTTGAGGCTTGTGCTGCCGGTGTTCTTCGCCCCTGTGGGCGTTCTGGAATGGGTACCGACGGTTGCACTGGCGTGCAGAGGGACACCGGGCTGGTTCAAATCGGTTTCACTCTGGCCCGCTGCCAAGCGGCGGAACACCAGAAGATCGTACTGCGAGGTGTAGTCGTAGTGCGAGGGAAGTTGGTTGTTCAGCAGGTCGGCGATGTGTAAGTCGACCAATGACGTGCCGCACAGGGTTTGCAGCGTAGCTTGTACCTGGGCTTGCTGTACTTCAAACTCGCGCCTGGCGCAGGCGATCCAGTAGTACGCGCCTTCTGCGAGGGCGGTGGGCCACTGGGTTGGCAAGACATCGGTTTCAGTGATGCTGTTACCGTTGATGCAGAAGATGCGCATGGGATGTCAGAAGCTCGCTAAGGAGAAAAAATAAATCAAAGTAGCGGAATGGGGAAATTCCATCTGCTTTATTTGGTATGAAATTAGGCGTTGCTCAGTGCGCGCGCGGCGTCCAGCGCAAAGTAGGTCAGTACGCCATCGGCGCCAGCGCGTTTGAAGGCGAGCAAGCTTTCCAGCATCACCGCATCATGGTCGAGCCAGCCGTTGAGTGCGGCAGCTTTGAGCATGGCGTATTCGCCGCTGACTTGGTAGGCGAAGGTGGGTACGTGAAATTCGTCTTTTACGCGCCGCACCACGTCTAGGTAGGGCATACCAGGTTTGACCATCACCATGTCGGCACCTTCGGCCAAGTCCATAGCTACCTCGCGCAGGGCTTCGTCGCTGTTGCCCGGATCCATCTGGTAAACCTTCTTGTTGCTTTTGCCCAAGTTCGCAGCAGAGCCCACAGCGTCGCGAAAGGGACCGTAGAAAGCACTGGCGAACTTGGCGCTGTAGGCCATGATGCGGGTGTGGATGAGGCCGTTGGCTTCCAGTGCTTGGCGAATGGCGCCAATACGCCCGTCCATCATGTCGCTGGGAGCTACGATGTCCACTCCGGCTTGCGCTTGTACCAGCGCTTGCTGCACCAGAATTGCGACGGTTTCATCGTTCAGGATGTAGCCGTTCTCTTCTGGGCGCGGGTCGAGAAGGCCGTCCTGCCCATGGCTGGTGAAGGGGTCGAGCGCTACATCGGTCATCACGCCGAGCTCGGGGAAATGGCTTTTGAGGGCGCGTACTACACGGGGAACCAAGCCATCGGGATTCAAGGCTTCACTGCCCGTAGGGTCTTTAAGCGAGGGGTTAATCACTGGGAACAGCGCCATCACTGGGATGCCCAACTTGACACACTCTTCAGCCACGGGCAACAGTAAATCAAGGCTGAGACGCTCCACGCCAGGCATCGATGCGATGGCTTCACGGCGGTTCTGGCCGTCTAGAACAAACACCGGATAGATCAGGTCGTGTGCGGTGAGGGCGTTTTCGCGCACCAGATTGCGGGTGAAGGTGTCACGGCGAAGGCGGCGAGGTCGGGAGAGGGGGTAAGGAGCAAACATATATCTTTCGTGGAGAACGAATGCGATAGCCAAAGTTAAGGGCAAACCAGCATGTAAAACCGTGCTAGGTTCTTGAAACAGAGGAGTTGATTTGTTATATTAACCGCGGGTAGCATGCTACCTCCCGCTTTTCCTCCCTGAGCGGGGCCTTACTGTGTAATAGCATAATGGCTTATCACCCCGGTCTGTGTGACCGGGGTTTTTTTTCGCCTGAAATTTTCGATTTGGCATATTCTTGGTACATCACCCCTCAATTTACAGACAAGCCCTAAACTTAAGACCATGCTCTGGATTAAATCTCTTCATATCGTTTTCGTCGCCAGCTGGTTTGCCGGCTTGTTCTACTTGCCACGGCTGTTCGTTAATTTGGCCCAAGTGCCAAGCGAGTCCACTGCCGAGCGCAACCGGTTATTGCTGATGGCGCGAAAGCTGTTGCGCTTTACCACGTTGCTGGCCGTGCCCGCACTGGTGCTGGGCATTGTGCTCTGGATGGGCTACGGCATTGGCCGAGGGCCGGGTAATGGTTGGATGCACGCCAAGTTGCTGGTTGTTTTACTGGCTGTGGGCTACCACCACAGTTGTGGATCGCTGTTGCGCAAGTTGGAAGCGGGCACCAGCAAACGCAGCCATACGTGGTTTCGCTGGTACAACGAGGTGCCGGTCGTGCTGCTATTGGTAGCTGTGATTTTGGTGGTAGTTAAGCCATTTTGAGTTCCTATCGCCTGTTTTAACTGCGAGCTAAGTGACGCAAGGGTTTCGCCATGGTGCCACCCTCCTTGTACAAAACTGCAAACGACACTTCACGGGAAGTGACTGGGGTAGAGGCGCACGCCACTTTCCACAAAACCTCTGCTTGGCCGCTGGCGTTGATGTACGCCGTACTGGTGGTATATGCCAGCCTGTACCCGTTCACTGATTGGCGGGCGCAAGGTATTGCCCCTTGGGCTTTTTTAGCGGGGCCGCCGCCACAGTACTGGACGGGTTTTGACGTAATCACAAATTTGGTGGGCTACGGCCCGCTTGGGTTTTTGCTGTGTCTGGCGCAGCTACGCACTACCGATGCAGGCCACAACGTGCGGGCTATGGTGATTGCCTCGCTTGCCGCTGGCGTGCTTTCGTGCACGATGGAGGCGCTGCAAACTTACCTGCCAGTGCGCGTGCCGTCCAATATAGACCTGATACTCAACGCTCTGGGCAGTTGCCTGGGGGCCATTGTCGCGACGTTGCTAGAACAGTTGGGTGCTATTGACCGCTGGAGCCGTTTTCGCGCTAACTGGTTTGTGCCGCAGGCCCGGGGCGCGCTGGTGTTGTTAGCGCTGTGGCCTTTTGCACTGCTGTTTCCGGCTTCTGTGCCCTTGGGGCTGGGGCAGGTAATGGAACGGCTGGAAGACGGACTGGCTGGATTGTTGAACGATACGCCGTTCTTGGCGTGGCTGCCGGTGCGGGATGTGGAACTGCAACCGCTGGTGCCCGGGGTGGAAATGCTATGTGTGATGCTAGGGTTGCTGATCCCCTGCTTGTTGGGTTACAGCGTCATCACCACTTTATGGCGGCGTGGTGTTTTTTTGGTCGCCTTGCTGGCCATGGCCAGTGCGGCGTCGGCCTTGTCTGCCGCACTCAGCTATGGCCCTTTGCACGCTTGGGCTTGGTTGGGACTGCCGGCGCAAGTTGGCCTCGTTATCGGCACCGTGTTGGCTGTGCTGATGCTGCCAGTGCCGCGTGCGGGTTGTGCGGGGCTGCTGCTTCTGGCCCTCGTGCTGCATGCCAGCATGCTGAACCAAGCGCCCACCAGCGCCTACTTCGCACAGACGTTGCAAACCTGGGAGACCGGCCGCTTTATTCGATTTAATGGTCTAGCGCAGTGGCTGGGTTGGCTGTGGCCGTATGCAACTTTGGTCTATGTGCTGAGTCGTATCTCTTACCGCGACAAAAAAACATCCCACAAAAAAAGGCGACGTGCCGAAGACCGGCTTCTAAAATTACAGTCATCGGCCTCACTGCCGCCTATCGGTCATGCCACCAAACCAGAATCTCAAGATGCCGCCAATTTCTCCCACTTCTGAATCCACTTCGACTTCTGCGCCTTCCCCCATTCCTTCTTATTACGAGCGCCACATCTTTTTTTGTCTCAACGAGCGCAAGCCAGGTGAAGACGCCTGCGCCCTGCACGGCGCGCAAGCCGGGTTTGACCACTGCAAGGCCCGCGTCAAAGCGGCGGGTTTGTCAGGCCCGGGCCAAGTGCGTGTCAACAAGGCAGGTTGCCTTGACCGCTGTGCCGGAGGTCCCGTGGCTGTGGTCTACCCCGACGCCGTGTGGTACAGCTTTGTAGACAACCATGACATTGACGAAATTGTTGAATCGCACCTTAAAAACGGCCAAGTGGTCGAACGCTTGCGGGTACCCCAGCACTTGGGCCGTTAAGAGGGTGAACGCTTGAATGCCACCACTCAAAAACTGCGCATTGAGGGCTCCGTAGGAGTGATCGAAGCGCTGCAAGACGCCGCCACGTTGTCGGACACTTTGACCGCCCCGCGCGGCGTTGTCGTCATTGCCCACCCGCACCCGCTCTTTGGTGGCACTATGGACAACAAGGTCGTGCAAACGATGGCCCGTGCCTTTGTTCAATGCGGCTGGACGGCCGTACGCTTCAACTTTCGGGGAGTTGGGAGCAGCGCAGGCGTTTATGACGAAGGCCGTGGTGAGCTGCAAGACCTCCTGACGGTGGTGACGCAACTGGCCCCCACGGGCTCGCTGGCGTTGGCCGGATTTTCTTTTGGTTCTTTTGTTACCACCCATGCTGTGCAAGCCTTGTGGTCTTCTCGTGCTATTGAAAAGATAGTTTTAGTCGGCACTGCAGCATCCCGCTTTGATGTGGCCCCGCTTCCCAGTGATGCCCACGAGCGCAGTATCGTCATCCATGGTGAGCAAGACGACACGGTGCCGCTGGCCAGCGTGATGGACTGGGCGCGACCTCAGGTGCTGCCCGTTACCGTAGTGCCCGCAGGCGGACATTTCTTTCACGGACAATTACCGTTGCTGAAAAATTTGGTGGTGCGCCACCTTACGGCGGCTTGATAACTACTGCCGCCTGATAACGCTGCTTGCGTTCTACTTTCTTTGCCTTCTATTTAGATCTCTGTCCTGGTTTTACACATGTTTGTTCTCGCTTCCCTCAAGCGCCGCGTTGTGTGCGTGGCCTTTCTTTGCTTTACTGCTCATACTGCCTTCGCCCAAGTCCCGCAGCCGCCCGAAATTGCCGCTAGCGCTTATTTGCTGCTTGACGTGACGGCCAACCAGTTGCTGGCTGAAAAAGACATCGACAGCCCGGTCGAGCCCGCATCGCTGACCAAGCTGATGACGGCTTACCTCGTGTTTGATGCCTTGCGCAGTCAAAAAATCAACCTCAAGCAGACCATGCCGGTTAGCCTGCGCGCCTGGAAAATGCCCGGTTCACGCATGTTCATCGACCCCAAAATGGTGGTGCCGGTGGAGGACCTTATCAAAGGCTTGATTGTTCAGTCAGGCAACGACGCTGCCATGGCGCTGGCCGAGGGTGTGGGCGGTACGGCAGAACACTTTGTGGAAATGATGAACGAGCAGGCTAAAGCGCTGGGCATGAAGGCCACCAGCTACAAAAACCCTGAGGGTTTGACGGTCGCAGGGCACACCACCACGGCCCGGGATTTGAGCATATTGGCCACCCGTCTGATGAGTGACTTCCCTGACTACGTGACCTACTACGCCATCAAAAAATACCGTTACCCCGGTACGCCATCTACCAACGACAGCAACCGCAACCTGCTGTTATTTCGTGACCCTACCGTGGACGGTTTGAAAACGGGTCATACCGACGCCGCCGGCTACTGCATGATTGCGACCGCCAAACGCGAATTTCCCAACCTGGGTGTTGGCAGCACTGCAGGCCCACGCCGCTTACTGTCTATCGTGCTCGGTGCTAGCAGCGAGAACGTCCGCGCTAATGAATCGCAAAAGCTGTTGAACTGGGGCTATACGGCCTATGAAGCCGTCAAACTGTTTGATGCCGGTCAAGCTGTAGTCACTCCCGCAGTATGGAAAGGCAAAGAAAACACTCTCAAACTGGGGCGCCCGCAAGCGATTGTGGTGGCTGTGCCTGCTGGTATGTCCGCCAAGGTGAAGACCCAAGTGTCTCGTCCCGATCCGCTGGTAGCCCCCTTCACCAAGGGGCAGGCTGTGGGCAGCTTAAAGGTCAGCATTGGCGACGTGCCCATGCTAGATGTACCGCTGACCGCGCTGGACGGCGTGGAGCAAGCCGGGATTCTGGGCCGGGCTTGGGACGCGGTTCGTTTGTGGATTAAGTGATAAAAAGCAAAAAGCAAAAAGCAAAAAGCAAAAAGCAAAGGGGCTAAGAGACAACTAAGGCGTTAAGCAAGAGCTTTACGCCGGCCCAACCGCTGTACCCCCAGCGCCACCGCACCGGCGACTACGCCCCAAAATGCCGACCCCACCCCTGCTACCACTACACCGCTGAGCGTCACTAGAAAAGTAATCAGTGCAGCCTCACGGTGTTGCTCTTCATGTACAGCGGTGGAGAGCGCAGCACCAATTGTGCCCAGCAGTGCCAGTCCGGCAATGGCGGCGACCAGCTCTTTGGGGAAGGCGGTCAGTATGCCCGTGACGGCAGCGCCAAAAATTCCAATCACGATATAGATCGCGCCACAGGCTGCAGCAGCGGTGTAGCGTTTGGAGGGGTCAGGGTGTGCTTCGCGGCCCATGCAGATGGCAGCTGTGATGGCGGAGAGGTTAAGTGCGAACGCGCCAAATGGGGCGAGCACCAACGTTGCCAAGCCAGTGATAGTAATGATTTTGGAAACAGGCAGACCACGTCGATCGGCGCTGCTGGGCGAACAGCTGTGCTCGCCACCACGCCCATAGCCCGCCGCGTTGATGGCCGCCACGCCGGGCAGGTTCTGCGAAGCCATCGTCACGACAAACAAGGGGAGTGCCAGGCTGATGGCGGCGCTCAGGGTGAACACCGGCGCCGTGAAAATGGGCATAGCTAAAGAAAAAGTGACTGATGTGCTTTCCAGTTGACCTTGTGCGGCTACATAAAAAATCGCAATCAGCAGGGTGCTTGGAACGGCGTAACGTGGTACCCAGCGCCGTCCTGCGAGGTAGCTGAGAAGCATTACGACCACCAAACCCAATGCTGTTTGGGCGGCGATAAACGCCTGCAAGCCAAATCGTGCCAGCACGCCAGCCAAGAGCGCCGAGGCAATTGCCATCGGGATATGCCCCATGATTTTTTCAAACCAGCCCGTCGCTCCGACCAGTGTGATGAGGGCGGCGCAGACCACAAAGGCGCCCACTGCTTCGGCCATAGAGAAGCCACCAGCCAACCCGGCTGTGGCCAGCACCGCCGCGCCGGGCGTGCTCCAGGCCACCATTACGGGTTTGCGCCACCACAGGGAGGGCAGCAGTGAGCACAAACCCATGCCCCAGCCCAAAGCCCACATCCAGCTGCTGGTTTGCGCAGGCGTGGCATGAAAAGCCTGGGCGGCCTGGAAGACGATAGCCACGGAGCTGGTGAAACCCACGAGCACGGCGACGAAGCCTGCGGAGAAGGCTGAGAGCGAAATATCTTTGAAGAAGCGCATGGTGGTTATATCTCGACCTTGGAGCCTAGCTCCACCACCGAATTACTGGGCAGATTCAAGAAGTCCGCAGCCGCGCTGGCATTGTGGTGCATCTGCGCAAATAGCTTTTCACGCCACGGGGCCATGCCACTACCAATGGTGGGGATCACTGTGTCACGGGAGAGGAAGTAGCTGGTGCTCATAGACTCAAACTCACAGCCTCTGCCCTTCATGTGGGCGAGGGCTTTGGGAATATCGGGGTCATTTTTGAAGCCATAGTGAATGATGACCTGCCAACAATGGTGACCCAGGGCTTCAATTTCGATACGCTTGTTAATCCCAATCCACGGTACTTCGTGGCTGCGCACTGTGACGAACAGGTTGTTTTCGTGCAACACCTTGTTGTGTTTGAGGTTGTGCAGTAACGCATTCGGCACGATGCCCGATTCGCTGGCCAAAAAGACAGCCGTGCCATCTACGCGTACCGGTGGGTTGATGAACACGGATTCCAGAAAGTCTTTGAGCGCCATTGAGTTGGCGCGTTGGGCCGTACCCAAAAGGTGACGGCCTTCCTTCCAGGTCAGCATTAGTGTGAATATCGCGCCTCCAATCATGAGGGGAAACCAGCCGCCTTCAGTTAGTTTCATCAAATTGGATGCAAAGAACGCGAAGTCAATGATGAAAAACCAGCCCGTAGCCGCGATGCACAGCCACAGTGGGTATTTCCAGCCATAGCGGATCACGAAGAAAGTGAGGACGGTGGTAATCAGCATATCAGTGCATACCGCTATGCCATAAGCCGCAGCCAGGTTGCTGGAGCTGCGGAACATTCCCACAGCAACCACAATCGCCACAAACAAGCCCCAGTTCACAAATGGGATGTAGATTTGCCCCGTTTCGCGCACGCTGGTGTGGACAATATTCAGCCGTGGCAAATAGCCCAGCTGGATGACTTGTTTGGTGACAGAAAACGCGCCGGTAATCAGTGCCTGAGAGGCGATCACCGTGGCCATTGTGGCCAGCACCACAATCGGTACCAGCGCCCAGTCAGGTGCCATTAAAAAGAAGGGATTTTTGACGGCTTCAGGATGTGCAAGCAGCAGCGCGCCCTGACCAAAGTAATTCAAGGTCAGCGATGGCATCACCACCGAAAACCAAGCCAGGCGAATCGGCTTTTTGCCAAAGTGACCCATGTCGGCATATAGCGCCTCGCCGCCCGTCACGCACAATACCACTGCCCCCAAAATAACAAAGGTGACATGCGGATTCGCCCACATGAACTCAACGGCGTACGCCGGGTTGAGCGCCTTCAAAATCATCGGGTTGGTCGCAATGTGGCTAATGCCAAGCACTGAGATCACGGCAAACCATACCAGAGTGATGGGGCCGAAAAATTTACCGATGCCAGTCGTCCCCTTTTTTTGCACCAAAAACAGGCCAAACAAAATCACCAGCGTGATGGGGATCACGTAGCGCTTGAATGCAGGCGAAACGACCTCCAGCCCCTCGACCGCTGACAACACCGAAATGGCTGGGGTGATGACACCATCGCCGTAAAACAGACAGGTGCCAAAAATACCGATCACCAACAGTACTCGCCGCAGCTTGGGCTTGTCGGCAACCGAGCTGGACGCGAGGGCTAGCATCGCCACCAACCCGCCTTCGCCATGGTTGTCGGCCCGCAAGACCAGCACCACGTACTTGATGGAGACGATGACGGTCAGTGTCCAAAAAAAGATGGACAGGATGCCGTAGACGTTTTCTGGGGTGAAGGGGACATGCCCTGAGCCAAAGACTTCTTTGACTGCGTAGAGCACGCTGGTGCCGATATCTCCGTAAACGACGCCAATGGCGCCAAGGGTCAGGGCGGCGAGAGAGGATTTTGTACTTTGCACAGGTTTAACCCGCGCTTAAGGCCATGCTGACCAGCGCGGGAGTTTGTTTTCTTCCGGAGGGCCATTTTGCATCTTTACAGAATTGATACAAATATGCTGGGAGAAAGTAAAACCTATTAAGCCCACGTTGTGTTGTGGCTTAACAACTGCCCCCAGAAGGGACTTCGACAGAAAATTCTCAGCCGTAAATTTCAGTGTCAGGGTCTGAGGCTTCTAGCTCGTAGCTGGCAGCCAGCATGGCTAAGCGACCAATCACGCCGTACATATAGAAGCGATTGGGCGCGCTAGCGCCAGGTTTGATGCCTGCTTGGGGCAAGTGGGTACTTCGCTGAAAAGCCAATGGCACAAAGCTAGACCCAGGGCCAGACAGGTTGTCGTCCATGCCTCTGTCGGCATGGACACGGTAAAAACCGCCCACCACATAGCGGTCCAGCATGTAGACCACTGGTTCTGCTACCGATTCATTGATACGCTCGTTCGTTAGCACGCCTTCTTGTACCAGCACCTCGGTCATTTCGGCGCCAGGGCGCACATCGCTGCTGCGGTTTTTTTGACGCTGCTTGATCTGTTCCAAGTCTTTCACGTCACGCACCGTGAACGCACCCGAGCCGTCGTTGCTGTTATCGGATTTGACAACAACAAACGGTTTTTCATTGATTCCGTACTCTTTGTACTTGCGCCGTACTTTCGTCAGCAGCGCGTCAATGTTGCTGCTAAGGGCGTCCATGCCTTTGTTTTCGGAAAAATTCACGCCACCGCAACGCGCAAACATCGGATTAATCAGCCACGGATCAACGCCTAACAGTTTGCCAAAGCGTTTGGACACTTCTTCATAGTTCTGAAAGTGAAGGCTTTTACGCCGCACCGACCAACCTGCGTGCAGTGGGGGCAGCAAATACTGCTGGCTCAGGTCTTCCAGAATACCTGGGGCACCGGTGGCTAAGTCATTGTTAAGCAACACAGTACAGGGGTCAAAATTTTTCAACCCTAAGCGGCCGTTGTCGCGCAGCACGGGCTCTAGTGTGATGACGGCCCCATTGGGCAGCTCAAAATCAGTGGCTGATTTAATGTCTGGGCTGATCGAGCCGAACCGGACATTCAGGCCGGCAGCGTGAAAGATGCGCTTGAGTTGCGCCAGATTACTCAGGTACGAGTTGCTGCGGTTATGGTTGTCGGGCACCAGCAACAGGTTTCGTGCTTCCGGACATATTTTTTCGATAGCTGCCATCGCCGCTTGCACAGCAAGTGGGAGCATATCGGCGGTCAAATTGTTCCAGCCGCTGGGATGCAGGTTCGTGTCTACCGGTGCGAGCTTGAAGCCAGAGTTCCGTACATCCACCGAGGTGTAAAACGGCGGGGTATGCTCCATCCATTCCAGACGAAACCAGCGCTCAATCGCTGGGGTGGAGTCCAGAACGCGCTGCTCGAGCTCGTTGGTGGGGCCCGTCAAAGCCGTGATCATGTGGGGAACCATACGAAGCCCTAGTGCAAATTAGTCTTGCCACATTTTAAGAGCTTAGATTTTCAAAAAAGCCCACAACCAAGCACATTCTGGCAAAACAGAGTAAAAACCGAGGTTGCCTGACACGCCATGTAGGTGCGTTCTTACCCCCGAACTTCGCCTTCGCCTAGCACCACGTATTTCAGTGAGGTTAATCCCTCTAGTCCTACCGGCCCCCGCGCATGGAATTTGTCGGTACTGATGCCAATCTCGGCCCCCAGCCCAAACTCAAACCCATCGGCAAACCGCGTACTGGTGTTCACCATCACGCTGGCCGAGTCAACCTCACGCAAAAACCGCTGGGCGTGAACATGGTTGGTCGTGATGATGGCGTCAGTATGGTGGCTGGAATAGTGGTTGATGTGCGCAATGGCTTCGTCTACGCCTTCCACAATTTTGATACTGATGACGGGTGCGAGGTACTCCTCAAACCAGTCCTGCTCGGTAGCAAGCGCGATATTTGCTATTGAACTTATAGCTGAAGTGGCACGTAATATAAGCGCTGACTCCACATCGCACCGCATTTCCACGCCTTTGGCGGCGTACACCGCACCGATCAAAGGCAAAAACGTTGCCGCTACGCCCCGCGCCACCAGCAAGCCTTCAGCTGCATTGCAAGGGCTGTACTTGTTCGTTTTGGCGTTGTCTGCCACTTTGACAGCCATGGCTATATCGCAAGGGTTGTCCACGTAGACGTGGCAGTTGCCGTCTAGGTGCTTGATGACGGGCACTTTGGCGTCGCGGCTGATGCGCTCGATCAGTCCCTTGCCACCGCGTGGAATGATGACATCGACAAACTGCGGCATCGCGATCAAGTGCCCTACCGCCTCGCGGTCAGTGGTTTGTATCAGCTGCACTGCGTCTTCGGGCAAGCCACTGTCCACCAAGGCCAGTTGCACCAGCGCTGCCAGCGCTTTGTTCGAGTAAATCGCCTCGGAGCCGCCGCGCAAGATACATGCGTTGCCACTCTTGATAGCCAGCGAAGCCGCCTCGATCGTTACATTTGGACGGCTCTCGTAAATCATCCCAAATACGCCAATTGGCACCCGCATCTGCCCTACGCGGATACCGCTGGGCTGCTGCTTCATTCCGGTGATCTCGCCAATCAGGTCCGGCATCACCGCGAGCTGCTCGCAGCCCTCGGCCACCGTATCAATGATCTTAGGGGTGAGTTTCAGGCGGTCAACCAGCGGTGCGGCCAAACCCGCTGCGGTGGCGCTCGCTAAGTCTTTTGCGTTCTCGACTGCCAGGCTGTCCAGGTTGCTGCGTAGCAACTGCGCGAGGGTACGAAGTGCTCTACTTTTAGTAGCTGCAGGTGCTCGTGCCATATGCGCAGCAGCGGCTTTAGCATGGATTCCCAAGGTTTGGACGTGTTCGGCAATGGTAGAGGCGTTCATCAGTGTATTTTCTCATGGACTGCACGCAAGCTACCGTACCGGGTAGTGCTTTTGGATTGCTGTGCTCACTTGGTTGTTGCCGTCACATACCGCGCAAAGCATCCCCGCGAGCCGGTGTAGCGCTTGCCACGGGTTCGCAGGCCAGTCTGGCAACTTCAAGCCCTTCACAATCCCGTCCACCTGGTGTGCCGCGACTAGCAACTGCGCGATGACGGAGCTGTTCAAGCGTGGCAGAACCCGCTCAAACAGCCGCTCTTTTGGCCCCCAGATACGGTTCTCGCGCAGCGCCATCGGGAGGGGGCGGCCTGCGTCCATCGCGTCTTTCACGCGTTTCAGGGCGCGAATGTCTTCGGCCAGCGCCCAATGCACCAGCACCTCGGCCTCGCCTTCTGCCTGCAAACCGTCCAACATACGCTGCACGCGCAGGCGCTGGCCGCTGAGTACGGCTTCAGACAGCTTGAACACGTCATAGCGCGCCACGTTCAGCACGGCAGACTCAATCTGTGCAAAGCCCAACTCACCCAGCGGGTACAGCAGCCCGAGCTTTTGGATTTCTTGGTGTGCGGCCAGCAGATTGCCTTCCACCCGTTCCGCAAAGAACTGCAAGCTGCGCTGGCCTTCTTCCCCCGCCGCGACGCGCTGGCCCTGTGTATTCAGCCGTTGGGCAATCCACTGTGGCAAGGCACCGCGCTCAATCGGTTCGACGGAGATGTTCACGCCAAAGCTGTCCAGCGCTGTAAACCATGCGCCTTTTTTTGTCGCCGCATCCAGGCGCGGCAGCATCACCAGCGTCAGCGTGCTGTCATTTCCCCGGCTACTTTCAGCCAACTGCTGCAAGGCCACGCTACCTTCTTTGCCCGGTTTGCCCGATGGAATCCGGATGTCCACGATCTGCTTGTCCGCAAACAAGCTCAAGCTATTGCCCGCAGCCAACACCGCGCTCCAGTCGAAATGCGCCCCGGCCACGGTGTAAACCGATCGCTCGGTATAGCCTTGGCTGCGCGCCACAGCACGAATTGCGTCGCCCGCCTCCTGAATCAACAGGGGCTCATCGCCATGCAGCATGTACAACGGCTTGAGGCCTTTTTGCAGGTGAGCGGTGAGTTGGGGGAGGGCGAGCTGCATAGGGGGATGAGTTTACGGGAGTGCTGGATGTAGGCAGAGGGCTGCTGTCAGGACGGCCCGGCTTGTCTTTTCTTGTCGACACAATGCACCATATTTGTGCATGTTGTTCTCGCCGATAAAGTCCAAGCGGTGAAGGTTACCGGCGGTTTTGTAATTTACTCACCATCCGACCCAGAAATCACCCCGCCCCCCAAACAAACCTCCCCGTCATACACCACCGCACTCTGCCCCGGTGTTACGGCCCATTGCGGCGTGTCGAAGGCCAGCGTAAACACGCCCTCAGTGTCCGGCTCATGCCCCTCCGCTAGCACGCAAGCGGCATCCGTCTGCCGGTAGCGCGTTTTCGCAGCCAAGCGCCCCGCAGCGGGTTGCTCACCAGATACCCAGCTCACGTTATCGGCCCGCAATGTGCCGTATTGCAGCCACGGGTGATCGTGGCCCTGTACGACCCACAGGGTGTTTTTTTCCAAGTCTTTGCGTGCCACGAACCACGGTTCGTGCTCGCCTGCGCCGCGAAAGCCTTGGGCGTTGAGGGCCTTCAGGGCGGCGCCTTTGGCTTTCACGCCGCCTATGCCAAGGCCTTGGCGTTGGCCCAGGGTGTAGAAGCTCAAACCTTGGTGCTGGCCCAGTGTGCGGCCCTTGTCGTCTTTGATGGGGCCGGGGGCTTTGGCGATGTAGCGGTTTAAAAATTCGCGGAACGGGCGCTCGCCGATGAAGCAGATACCGGTGGAATCCTTCTTTTTGGCGTTAGGCAGACCAATTTCTTGCGCGATGCGCCGCACCTCGGTTTTGTGCAGTTCACCCAATGGGAACAGCGTCTTGCTCAACTGCGCTTGGTTCAGTCGGTGCAGGAAATAGCTTTGATCTTTGCTTTCATCTAGACCTTTGAGGAGTTCATATTTAATAGCATCTCGTGTAGGTAGCCCCTGCGCTGCAAGGCTATTTAGTTCAAACTTCACCTCCCGAACACGTGCGTAATGGCCGGTGGCGATCTTCTGGGCCCCCAGCCGCATTGCATGGTCCAAGAAGGCTTTGAACTTGATTTCGGCGTTGCACAACACATCCGGATTCGGCGTGCGACCGGCTTGGTATTCGCGCAGGAACTCGGCGAACACGCGGTCTTTGTACTCGGCGGCGAAGTTGACGTGCTCGATCTCGATGCCCAGCACGTCGGCCACAGCGGCGGCGTCTACGAAGTCGATGTTGGACGAACAAAACTCTGAATCGTCATCATCCTCCCAGTTCTTCATAAAGATGCCGATCACCTCGTAGCCCTGCTGTTGGAGCAGGTACGCGCTCACCGCAGAATCTACACCACCGCTTAAACCCACCACCACACGTTGTTTCGCTGTCATGTGTGCGATTATCGCGAGTCGCACGGTCACTTTCATGTGCCCCTGCGTTCCAGCTCTACGTCTGCAAATCTCATCCAGGATGAACCCGGTACTCGCTTCTTTCTACAACTCGCCCCACCGCCGCAGTCTGACCGTGTTGCCCTTTGTGCTGCTAGGGCATGTGCTGCTGATTTGGCTGCTGATCCAAAACCGCTGGATTGTGGTGTCGGAGACCACCGTCACCTTCATGCCGCCCATCATGGCCAGCATCGTGCTGTCGCAGGCCAATACAAGCAATACCAGCAAAAATGGGAAGCCAGATAGCGCGGCCAAATCGCCACCAAGAAACCGACTTGATGGCGATTTAGATCTCAAATCTACCCGGCAACTGTCCTTCGGTGCCCTGCGTGTGCAGCGCAGCGTGCCTTGGCTGAACACCGAACTACTGCCCGAATTGCGCGGCAACAGCGCAGACCTCAGTGCCGACCGGGAAGAACACGTAGGCAGTGCAGATAAAGAACCCCGCAGCAAAGACAGTAAAACTGAACGCGCCAGAGCCTCCGCCAGCCGTGCCGAGCGTAAAGCAGCTGCTAAAAGTAACGCTCGCCGTGCCGCGCCGTTACTGAGCTTTCCGCCACCGCCTTCCGAGACCGTACAGTTGATCCCACCGCCGCCCCAGCCGCAGCCTTCTCTGGTAACGGCGCCCCTGCCTGCCCCTCCTGCTGTCGAGGCACGACCGACCGCACCCATGCCGTCTATTCCTGATCCGGTGCAAACCGGCCCGCGGGATATCCCTTCGCTATGGTCGCAAACTCCCACGCCACCGCCCGCGCTGGTGTTGATTCCGCCTACACCACCGCAGCTTAAAACGATAGCGGCAATCCCCGTACCTGCAGTGCCCCCAGTCGCTTTGTATGAGTCGCCACCAGAACCCGCACGCGCGACACGACCACCCCGTGTCGCCGCGCCTGTGACGCCGCCTGCACCGCCCAAAGCCGTGCAGGCTGCTGCACCGCCAGAGCTTCTCCCTTCACCGCCACTGGCGTTGACGCCCTCCGTCGCTTTGCCCCCTCCAACCCAACCCAGTTCGCCGATGGCTAGCAATGTGATCGTCGTGCCACTGCCCGCGCCAGCACCGGTAGCGTTACCTACGTCACCTACGTCACCTACGTCACCCACGTCCCCGATATCGCCCAGCCCAGCCCAGCCTGCAGCGCCTAACGCCGGTGACACAGCTGTGACCCCGCCTGCCGCCCGCAACCCGATGGTGGTGGAAGTACCGCGTTACCGCATCGCTGAGCCGAATTCTTCCGCTGCAGTTGCCGGCCCTGGCAGCAGTGGCAATGCTGCTCTCAAAGCCGACAACGCCGGCGACAGTGGTCGCCGTTCCGGTCCCGACGGATCCAGCAGTCAAAGTGGCAGTGTTTTTGGCATGGGCATTGCTGCGCCAGACCCAGCGCCCCCACCCTTACCGACCGCTACCGCACCTAACAGCGCCAAGGCGAAAGCGCTGAACCTCAGCCTGCCGCGCGTAGAGGTCTACCGAGGGCCGTCGATAGGCCGGCAGTTGAGCGTGTCCGAGATGGCCAACGCCCAATTGCGGCGCGGCGAGCCCAAAGACCCTGTGGCTGAAGCCGTTAACAGCGCTGAGAACCCGGACTGTGTGAAGCCTGACAAAGACGGCTCAGGAGGCGGCCTGCTAGCCGCGCCGATGATGGCCTACAAAGCCTTGACTGGGAAATGTAAGTGAGCAGGTGACCAAGTAAGTTTGCCGCCATTTCAGTAAAGCCTTGCAGAACTTTGCCCAATTAGTGAAATCCCTAATGCGGGCCTGAAACCGGTTTCATACAATCTAATTTGTACATCAAATCCAAACGTTAGCTTGCAGCCGACGTGAATCCGTTTCTGCCCCGTGAACTATCAATTTCAGTTCGAAGCCGTCTTTGCTGCTTGGCCACTGTTGCTCAAGGGCACCTGGATCACTATCCAGCTCTCGATCGTGGCCACGCTGCTTGGCCTGGTCGTTGCCATCTTTTGTGCTTGGGGCAAGACCTCTGGCCCGGGGTGGTTGCGCTTCATCGTGAACACCTACATCGAAGTCATTCGTAACACGCCGTTTCTGGTGCAGTTGTTCTTCTTTTTCTTCGCGCTGCCGGCCATCGGGCTGCGCTGGTCGCCGTACACCTCGGCGTTGACGGCGATGGTCGTGAACCTGGGCGCTTATGCTGCCGAAATCGTGCGTGCCGGCATCGAGTCGATACCCAAGGGGCAGATCGAGGCGGGGAGGGCGCTCAACCTCAAGCCGTGGGAGATCTTCCGTTTCGTGATCATCAAGCCTGCGTTGAAGGCCATTTATCCGGCGCTCACCAGCCAGTTCATTCTGTTGATGCTGAGTTCGGCAGTGGTGTCGGTCATCTCGGCGGATGACCTCACCTCGGTCGCGGCTAATCTGCAATCCCAAACCTTCCGCAGCTTCGAGATATACATCGTAGTGGCGGCCATTTATCTTGCACTGGCGCTGGCGTTTTCTGGCCTGTTCAAGCTCATTTACAAGCGCACGCTTAACTATCCAGATCGGCGCTGAACACCATGCGTACTTTTGGTTTTCCAGAATTTTTATTCATCCTCGAGGCGGCTAAATGGACGCTGGCGTTGTCGCTGATAGCGTTCGTTGGCGGTGCCATCCTTGGATTGGCGATCGCGCTGGCCCGCACGTCTGATGGCAAAACCGCACGCTGCATTGCTATCACTTTCATCCAGATTTTTCAGGGTACGCCGTTGCTGCTGCAACTTTTTCTGATATTTTTTGGAGCGCCTGTGCTGGGCCTTGACATCAATCCATGGATCGCGGCCGGTGCTGCGCTCATTCTGAACAGCGCAGCGTTTCTGGGCGAAATCTGGCGCGGTTGCATCGAGGCAGTTCCGCGTGGGCAGATGGAGGCGGCCGAAGCCTTGAGCTTGAAGTACGGCGCCCGCATGCGCGACGTGGTGCTACCTCAGGCTTTCAAAATCGCGCTGGCGCCCACCGTGGGCTATGTGGTGCAGATCATCAAAGGCACATCACTCGCTGCCATCATTGGTTTTGCAGAGATCACGCGTGCTGGCCAGATCATTAATAACGCCACCTTTCAGCCGCTCTATGTTTTCACGACTGTGGCCGCGATTTATTTCGCTATCTGCTGGCCGCTGTCTTTGCTGGCTGCGCGTATGGAGCGCAAGCATGCCAAGGCGCTTGCGCGGTGACCCGTTGACCCGCTGCCCTGTTGACCGCCTTTTCTGTTTTTCTTTCGCTTCCCGATCCACTCTAGGAGACTTCGAATGACCCGTTTCACCACCACACGCCGTACCGCTAGTGTCGCCCTTGTCGCGCTTAGTCTTGGCGCTGCACTAACCGTGCTTGCTCCCTTTGCTTCGGCGCAGTCGGTCGCCGATATCAAAAAGAAGGGTGAAATCACCATTGGCATGCTGGTCGACTTTCCCCCGTACGGCACGACAAATGCGCAGAACCAGCCTGACGGCTATGACGCGGATGTCGCCAAGCTGCTGGCGAAGGATTGGGGCGTCAAGGTCAACATCGTGCCTGTCACAGGCCCTAACCGCATTCCATTTTTGCTGACCAACAAGGTCGATGTGTTGGTGGCTTCGCTGGCCATTACACCGGAGCGTTCCAAGCAGGTGCAGTTCTCGCAGCCCTACGCGGCAGCGACCATCGTGCTTTACGGTAAGACTGCAACCCCGATCAAAGGCGCAGCCGATCTCAAGGGCTTGCGCGTCGGCGTGGCACGTGCCAGCACTCAGGATGTGGCTGTGACCAAAGCTGCGCCTGAAGGAACCGAAATCCGCCGCTTTGACGACGACGCTTCAGCCATGCAGGCACTGATGTCGGGTCAGGTCGATGCCATCGGTTGTTCTGTCACGGTGGCCGCGCAGATCGCCAAGCGCGTGCCGGCCAATACGTTTGAAAACAAGTTCACGCTGGTGCAGCAAGCCATGGGCATTGCGATGCGCCCAGGGCAAGATGACTTGGCCAAGAACGTGAATGAATTTCTCTCCAAAAACTCGGCAAATGGCGAACTGAACAAGCTTTATCAAAAGTGGCTGCAGTCCGATTTGCCAAAGTTTAATTAATCTCAGGCGCCGCGCTGAGCAACGAATCTTTGGAAGCAAGAACATGACTGACGCAGTCGCGACCCCTGCCAACGCCGAGCCTATCATCCGCCTCGAAGCGGTGAACAAATGGTACGGTGAATTCCAAGTCCTGACCGGCATTGATCTGCAAGTCAAGGCGGGTGAACGCATCGTGATCTGTGGTCCTTCGGGTTCAGGAAAATCGACGCTGATCCGCTGTATCAACCGGCTTGAGACGGTGCAAAAAGGCCGCATCGTGGTCGATGGCATTGATCTCACTGCAGGTGGCAAAAATGTCGATGCCGTGCGTGCCGAAGTCGGCATGGTGTTCCAGCAGTTCAACTTGTTTCCGCACCTGACGATTCTGGAAAACTGTACTTTGGCGCCCATGCGCTCGCGCGGTATGACCAAGGCGCAAGCGGAAGAAGTTGCCATGAAGTACCTTACGCGCGTTCGCATTCCGGAGCAGGCAAAAAAGTACCCAAGCCAACTGTCAGGTGGCCAGCAACAACGCGTTGCGATAGCCCGTGCGCTGTGCATGACGCCCAAGATCATGTTGTTCGACGAGCCCACTTCTGCCCTCGACCCGGAGATGGTTAAGGAGGTGCTTGACACCATGATTGGCCTGGCCGAAGATGGTATGACCATGTTGTGTGTCACGCATGAAATGGGTTTTGCCCGCAGTGTGGCCGACCGCGTGATCTTCATGGCCGAAGGCAAGATCATTGAGCAGGCACCGCCAGCGGAGTTTTTCGGCAATCCGCAACATGAGAAAACGCGCCAGTTCCTGGGGCAAATTCTCAGCTCGCATCAAGCCTGATGAGCGCATCTTCTCCCGCTATGACGGACCCCACCGCTTTCGATGTCGCTCTGTTTGGCGAAGCCATGCTGCTCCTAGTGGCTGATCGGTTCGGGCCTATAGAAAATGCCGAATCGTTTCACAAGCGTACAGCGGGGGCTGAAACCAACGTCGCGATCGGCTTATCGCGTCTGGGCTTGCGAGTGGGCTGGGCCAGCCGGCTTGGTACCGACTCAATGGGACGGGCGTTGCTCGCGACCATGCAACGCGAGGGCATCGATTGCTCGCACGTAATTTGCGACCCCACGCAACGCACCGGTTTGCAGTTCAAGGGCCGTGTCTCCGATGGACGCGATCCGCCCGTTGAGTACCACCGCAAGGGGTCGGCTGCGAGTCACATGGCACCAGCCGATATTGATGAAGCTTGGCTTCGCTCAGCGCGCCATTTGCACGCCACGGGTGTTTTCGCCGCCATATCAGAGACGAGCTTACAGGCAGCGCACAAGACGATGCAGGTAATGCGAGAGGCGGGTCGCACTATTTCTTTCGACCCTAACCTGCGGCCCACCCTGTGGTCGTCAACGGACACGATGCGCCAAGCAATTAACGATCTCGCGTCGCAGGCCGATTGGGTGCTGCCGGGCTTGGAGGAGGGCGTGCTGCTGACGGGCGAATCCTCGCCAGAAAGCATTGCCCGCTTTTACCGCGAACGCGGTGCCACGTTGGTAGTCGTCAAACTGGGTTCGGCCGGTGCTTATTTCGACAGCGACACCGCCGGCACGGGCCGCGTTGACGGCTTTCCGGTTAGGGCAGTGGTCGATACCGTCGGCGCTGGAGACGGTTTTGCCGCCGGAGTCGTGAGTGCCCTGCTTGAAGGAAAAGATGTGGCTGCTGCCGTACGGCGTGGCGCCTGGATCGGTGCTCGCGCAGTGCAGGTGCTTGGCGACACCGAAGGTCTGCCAACGCGTTCCCAACTTGAAGAGGCCGGCCTTTGACCGGATTTATGACATGACTGCAAAAAATATAGTTGTCTTTCGGGATTTGCCTGCTGACCAGATGGCGCGCCTGAAAGCAGCGCATCACGTGACCGTAGCTGACCCACGCACAGAGATCAAGACGTTCAATGCTGCATTGACAAGTGCGCACGGGTTGATCGGTGCAAGCCATCCAGTTGATGCTGCATTGCTCGATGCGGCGCCCCAACTTGAAGTGATTTCCAGCATCTCGGTGGGTATCGACAACTACCCGTTGGCCGAACTGCATCGCCGCGGTATTGTGCTATGCCATACGCCCGGGGTACTCGACGAAACGGTAGCCGACACGGTGTTCGCGCTGTTGATGGTAACCAGTCGCCGCTTGGTGGAGCTTGCGACTTTGGTGCGCAGCGGCGGGTGGACTAAGAATGTCGGGGCAGACCTGTTCGGCTTTGACGTTCACGGCAAAACGATCGGTTTGCTGGGCTTTGGTCGTATCGGGCAGGCGATTGCACGGCGTGCGGCATTGGGCTTCGGCATGCCGGTGCTGTATCACGCACGGCGCCCCGTTGACCTTGCCGCGCAAGCGCCTGAACTGCAAGGCCGCGCGCTGCATACGCCGATCGACGAATTGCTGGCACGGGCCGATTTTGTGGTCTCTATGCTGCCGCTGTCGGACAGCACGCGCGGCATGATCGATGCGCGAATGTTTGGAGGAATGAAACCCGGTGCGGTGTTCATCAACGGCGGGCGTGGTGCCACAGTCAATGAGGAAGCTCTCCTGGCAGCGCTGGACCACGGCAGTTTGCGCGCGGCTGGGCTTGATGTGTTCGCCACCGAGCCCTTGCCTCAGTCATCTCCGCTGCGTACCCATCCGCGCGTTACGGCCTTGCCCCATGTTGGCTCGGCAACGCATGAGACGCGGCACGCCATGGCCGAGCTGGCCACCACTAATTTGCTCCGTACGTTAGCGGGCGAACGGCCTTTGGCGGCCTACGACACCTCGCTTTCGTGAGTACGCGTGTGCCTGGCGGCAAAGCACCGGGCCAACGCGCGACGATCGCCGATGTGGCTGACAGGGCTGGGGTGTCCAAGGCCACCGTCTCGCGGTTTTTCAATCACCGAGAGCGGCTACTAAGTCCGGACATTGCATTGCGTGTCGAAGCTGCCATCGCGGCGCTGAACTATTCGCCTAACCCGATGGCGCAAGCGCTGAGCCACGGGCGCTCACGGCTCATCGGGCTGGTTGTAGCCGATATCACCAATCCATATTCGGTCGCAGTATTGCGAGGTGCAGAAAAAGCGTGCCAACAGGCCGGCTATCTCGTGATGCTGTTCAACCTTGGCAACGATAGCGGACGGGAGCGTGAAGCCATCGATGCATTGGCGGGCTACCGTGTTGATGGCTTCATCCTCAACACTCTCGGTCGCGGTGCTGCTGCGGTCGATGCGGTGACGTTGCACGGCAAACCGGCCGTACTGATCGATCGCCGTCACCCAGGTATGCAAGCCGATTTCGTGTCCCTCGATAACGAGGCTGCTATGGCGCAGGCCTGCGATCACCTGCTGGAAAGCGGCTACCGCGAGTTGCTCTATATCACCGAGCCCCAGCAAGGCGTGAGCACGCGACATGAGCGCACGGCGGCCTTCAACGATTGCATCGCGGCGCATGCGCCCAAAGTCAAGCGTGAAGTGTTCGAGAGCGCGGAGGACGACATCGCTAGTTTGGATGCGGCATTGCGTGCACTGCACCAGCGCGCTAAGCGGGGACGACGCGATGCAGCGGTTATTTCCGGCAATGCTGTTGTCACGCTACGCATCGCTGCGGCAGTGGCGAGATTGGGATGGTGCTTCGGCGAAGAATTGGGCTTCGTGGGTTTTGACGAAGCCGAATGGTCATCGCTTGTCGGGCCTGGGTTGAGCACCATCGCTCAACCCACAGCTGAGATTGGCCGTAGCGCAGCCAACTGTCTCATCGAGCGCCTGCGCGGTCACGATGTTCCACCGCGTGAATTGTTGTTGCCGGGTGAGCTAGTAGTGCGTGGTTCATCGAAGCGTGCAGAGCACCAATCAAGATCGCAAGAGTGATATTCCATAGAGCCACGTCTCTAGAGCGTTAGGCGGCGCTGTCTACAACAAATGGGTGCAAAGACTTACATTGAATGCCACGGTTGTAGTTCTAACTACAGCACATGCATTTCGATTTAACCTACGTCCTGTCTGGAGATAACTATGGTCAAGAAGCTAAAAAAACTGTCTGCTACCCCAATATCCACTGCGCCTTTGAGCGGTGCCGTGAGAGATTCTGCTCAGCAAATCTGGCTCGCCGGTCTGGGTGCTTTTGCCAAGGCGCAAGAAGAAGGCGGCAAAGTGTTCGAAGCGCTGGTCAAAGAAGGCCTGGGCCTGCAGCGTAAGACGCAAGCCGTTGCCGAAGAAAAAATTTCGGAAACAACCAGCAAGCTGGCGGACATAGCCAATGGCCTAACCTCGGGTCTGTCGGCCAAAACCAGCGGCATAACGTCCATGGCTACAGGCCAATGGGACAAGCTGGAAAACATCTTTGAAGATCGTGTGGCCAAAGCTCTGAACAAGCTTGGCATGCCTTCATCCAAAGATGTGCAAGCTTTGGTGGTCCAAATTGAAGAGCTGACCAAGACGGTGAATAAGCTGTCGGCCAAGCCGGCTTCTACCAAGCCTGTGACGACAGCCAAGGTCGCTGCGGTGAAAGCAGAAGCTCCTGTTATGCCTGTTGCGGCTCCCGTCAAACCCGCGGCCAAAACTCGCGTTAAAGCCGTTGTGAAAGCTGCCGTCAAGGCCTCCGGCAACGGTGGGACCAAACCAGCCGCTACGCGTGCTGGCGTTCGCAAAAGTGAGTCCGCTATCGAGGTCGTAGCCGCTCCCACAGTCTGATAGAGCGCCGCCAGCCACTTACCGGATAAAAGGGCACTGCGGTGCCCTTTTTTGCGTCCATCAGCCTTGCTTAGGCGACTACAGGGGCAATTACCGAGGCAATTAGAGGCAATGGGCGCTTAATTGGTCGCAATTGATCGTAATTGATCACAACCCATGCTCGCCATCCCTAATTCCCAGGGTCACTGGACTGGGTTAAAGTCTTGTTGCAACAACCACAGTGGAGCACTATGGCGAAAAAAGCACCACGACGCACGGCAGAGAGGATTTTGGAGGTCACGCTGGACTTGTTCAACCGGTTTGGCGAACCCAATGTGTCCACTACATTGATCTCTGCTGAATTGCATATCAGTCCCGGCAATCTCTACTACCACTACCCTGCCAAAGACGAGCTTATCAACTCGTTGTTTGACCGTTACGAGCGCGCTCTGAGCGAGCTGTTGAACGCCAGCGACGGTGTGCGCAATGTGGAAGATGCTTGGTTTTTTATGCATACGCTTTTTGAGTTGATCTGGCAGTACCGATTTTTGTACCGCGATCTGAATGATTTACTCAGCAAAAATCGTCGCTTGGAAACCCATTTCCAGTGGATATTGAAAAACAAAACCAATGCCGTAAAAAGTATGCTTGACAGCATGAGCCGCTCAGGCGCGGTGAGCATTGATTCTCGCGAGGTTGAGGCTACAGCTACCAGTATGGTTGTGGTGCTGACCTATTGGTTGAGTTTTGAGTACGTGCGCGACCCTCGCCGCGCGCTGGAGCCTGAGAGCGCTCAGCACGCGCTGTTGCGTGGAGCGCAGCATGTGTTGAATTTGCTAGTACCGTATTTGGAGGTTGGACAACGACAGCATCTTTTGAGTTTGGTTGGCGCCTACCAGCAGCCCACCACCGCATCATCTTAAAACACGGTCAACCAGGAGACAATCATGGCCAAATGGACCGCTTTTCCCTACGCAGGGGAGTATGAATTCGATGCGATCAGCGTTAAAAAGCACTGGGAACGCCTGCATGTCGGTGACACCGAACCGTTGCCGAAAGATGTCAAGGTACTTGATGCCTGGGCTTTGTTTCACAGCGGTGACTTTCAAAAAGCCGCTGAAGTTGGCTTGAAGGCGGGAGGGCTAGGGATCACTGTTGCCAACAAAGCCACCTGCGTCTACGCCAACTATCTGGAAACCAAAGAAAAAATCAAGCTCGACATGTTCATGGAGGTGGCCACTCGTGCCGAGGAACAAGCCGCAGCTGACCCTAAAAACGCCAACGCTTACTATTGGCACGCCTACGCTTTGGGCCGCTACGGACAAGGTATCAGCGTGGCTAAGGCGTTAGCCCAAGGTCTGGGTAGCAAGGTTAAATCCGCACTGGAAACCGCCATCAAGCTGCAGCCGCGCCACGCTGATGCCCACATCGCACTGGCAGCGTTTCATGCGGAGGTGATCGATAAAGTTGGGATACTGATTGGCGGCATGACCTATGGCGCCAAGAAAGATATGGGACTGAAGCTCTTTCAAGAGTCACTCAAACTCAATCCACTTTCGGCTATAGGCATGATCGAATATGCCAATGGCATGATGATGCTGGAAGGCGATAAAAAGATGACAGAGGCCACCAAGCTGTACGAGCAGGCAGCTGCATTCAAACCTATGGATGCGATGGAGCGGTTGGACGTGGAAATGGCAAAAGAAGAATTAACGGACTAATGGTTGACTGAGCGATTACCGACTACTTTAAGCCAGCTATCTAAGACTACCCCGGGTAGTGCCTTTTTAAGGCGCTCCCGGGGTTTTTAGTTTTAACTTTTAGCTTTAGTACTTTTTCTTCGTGTTTTTATTTCACTGTGTCAAAAAATGCTTTAGCTTGGGCGCTGCAAAACGGGGGCTCGTACCCACCGTGGTAGCTGCCGTAGTAGGTGGCAAACGCGGCTGTGGTGGGGTCTGTCGGTGCTTTGCCGCCAGGGCCGTAGGTAGCTTGAATAAAAGCATCTACATCGACGGAGCTGACAGTCGTCACCCCACGTCTGTCAAAGTCCGCTTTCATGACTGCCTGATGAACTGCTGGGGGCACTGTTGGGTCGCCAGCGCCGCCGCACAGCAGTAATTTGGACTTTGGCGTCCAACCTAGAAGGTCATTCTTTTGGGCTGCTATAAAGGTTCCGTTGTTGCTGTTGGTTTGAATGTCGGCGATGTAGGCGGCCTGGAACATGGCGTCCCGCGCTTGGTTGGGTGTTTCACCCGCTGCGCCTGGTAATTTTCCTGAAGTAATCAACGTGGTGTAGGTTAGCGTGGCGCTGGGTAGCAAATTCTCGATGTAGTCGGAATAAGGGGTTTTGAATACTGTCTTCACATCGCTGTAAACCGTGCCATAAACCTTCTGCCATGCCGTTACCAGGAACGGAACAAAGAACTGCACTCCCCCCACTGCTGTCGGTACTTTCAGCGAACCCGAGAGGTTGTACGGCCCAGCCAGATGTGCGCCGCCCACTACGTTGAACTCACCGGCGTTGTCGCGTTCAATGGCACGGTGCGCCGCCATGGACGAGTGCCCACCCTGCGAATAGCCCGTCAGCATGACCTTACCGGACAGTGATGCCCCCACGGCACTGGCCGCATTGCGTGCTGCACGAATGGAGTCGATGACCGAGCTGGCTTCCGAATCCGCATGCAAGTAGGGGTGAAAGCTGTAGCTGGATTTGGCAAAGCCCAGGTAATCTGTAGCGACCACCGCATAGCCTTGCGCCGCGAACATGGACGCCATCAAAAATGTCTCACCATCCGCCGGGTTGGCCAGGGTTCGTACCTTGGACACTTCGGTGCCTCGGGCGTACGCCACAAGCGGTGCTGCGGCAGCACTGCAACTTCCGCTTGGCACCAGCATCACCCCCGAAGCATTGGCGAATTCGCCTTTTGTACCGACTGTTATATAGTTCAGTCCTACCACCTTCACATCACACTTGGCTTTGCCTGTCAGTGCTTGCAGGCCGCTTGCGGCCGTGCTGGCGTCAATCTGTGCGGACGTTAAGGTCGTGATCGTGGTGGCCGCTTCCACCAGCGAGCCTCGGGTGGGGTCAGAAGAGCCGCCACAGGCGGCTAGCAGGGCCGTAGCGCTGGCCACGCATGCAAGTTTGAAAGGCGTCATGGGATTTCCTTGGGTTAACAGCTAACACAACAGGTGGTTCCAGTAGACCTTTTCTTTACAATCTACTGGAATCAGCTGCATCCTCACTGGTGGTGCACAAATGCACTATTGGGGGAAACGCGAAGATTGTTGCGAACGCGCCAACACAGGGCTTGACCGCAGCGCAGCTAAGCTCAGCACCCGCAAGCCCCCGTATTCCACCCGAATCGCGTTCTGAGCAGCCAAGTCGTTCAGCGCCTCGTTTACCCGTTGACGCGACAGGCCCACCAAGTACGCCAACTCTTGCTGTGTTATGCGCAGCATCTCACCCACGCCGGGGTACAGAACCGGGTTGAACAGTGCGGCCAGCGTACGCGCTACGCGAAGATTAGGATTGTTCATTCGGTCAATTTCGCGCGCTGCGATGAACTGGCCAAGTCGTTCGTTGAGCTGGTTCATCACAAAGCGGTTAAAGCCAATCGAGCAGTCCAGCAGCGCGTGAAAGGTGTCCACTGGCAGGCCCGCTACCGTACTTTTGCGCAGGGTCTGGATGTTGTAGCGGTAGGGTTCACGCTTCAGCGCTGTGCCCTCGCCAAACCAGCCACCAGGGGCTAACCCGGCGAAGGTGACGGCCGGGTTTTGGCTGTCGTCATTGCTCATTTTCATAAGGCCCTCGATCAACCCAAACCAGTAGGTGATGGGCTTACCGATACGGCACAAATAGTCGCCCGGCTGTGCGTCGCCCACGTGCACGGCGGCTTCGGCCATGAGGCGCTCATCAGGCGTCAGAGCAGCCATCCAGGGGATACTGTTGAGCTCGTCCCGACTCGGGGCGCGCACGCGTTGGTGCAACGGAGGCAATGGCCGCAATGACGACAACGGGGACTTCATAGGGGTATGTCCTAAGGGGAGTGACCCGTAAATTGTCGTCGTAACGACAACATGGCGTCAAACTTGTTTCTACTATCCATCTCAAGTTACTGTGAATGTGTTCATGGTGAATGTAGGTGCCATGCCTTTTAGGCGTCATAAGACGCATAAGCCACCCAAGACCCCACCTAAGACCCCAAGAAAGACGCTGAATGGAGACAACTTTCCCCCAACTTCTGCTGGCCCATGCCGCCCAGCGTCCTAATGCACCCGCGATGCGTGAGAAGGAATACGGCATTTGGCAAGCCCGCAGTTGGGCTGATTTGGCGACCTTGGTTGAGTACGTGGCCTGCGGCCTCCATCAAGCAGGCTTGCGACGCGGGGAGCACATGATCGTCATCGGCGCCAACCGCCCACGGCTTTACGCCACTATGCTTGCCGCGCAATCGCTGGGTGCAGTTCCCATCCCGCTGTATCAAGATGCCGCCGGGCCTGAATGCGTGTTTCCCATCAACAATGCTGATGTGCGTTTTGCCTTCGCAGAAGATCAGGAGCAGGTCGATAAATTGCTGGAGATCCGTGACCAGTGTCCGCAGCTGGCGCATATTTTTTTCGATGAAGTCCGTGGTCTGCGCAACTACAGTGAGCCGGGTTTGCAATCCCTCGACGTGCTGATCGAGTCAGGTAAAGCGTTTTCCGCCTCCAACCCTAAGCGGTTCAAGACCGAGGTGGACAAGATTCGCCCAGACGACGTGGCTGCCATGTTCTTTACCAGCGGTACCACTGGGAATCCCAAAGGTGTTGTTCATACCCACCGTAGCCTGCTGAACCGCGCTAAAGCCGGCGCTGACTTTGACCACCTCACCAACCATGAAGAAGTGCTGGCCTATATGCCGCCTGCGTGGATTGGACAAAACATCTTCAGCTACAGCCAGTGGCTGGCCTGCGGCTATGTGGTGAATTGCCCCGAGAGTGCTGCCACGGTGATGATCGATCTGAAGGAAATCGGTCCCACCTACTACTTCGCGCCACCCCGTGTGTTTGAAGCCCTGCTGACCAGCGTGATGATCCGTATGGAAGACGCGGGAGCGCTGAAGCGCAAGATGTTCAATTTCTTCTTGGACTTAGCCAAACGCGTGGGCCCAGCCTTGATGGACGGTCTGCCCGTCAGTGCAGGTGACAAGCTTATGTACGCCATCGGTGCGCTCTGTGTCTATGGCCCGCTGCGCAACAACCTCGGTATGAGCCGCGTGCGTATAGCCTACACAGCAGGGGAGGCGATTGGCCCGGATTTGTTCACCTTCTACCGCTCGATAGGTGTCAACATCAAGCAGCTTTATGGTTCCACCGAAACAGCGGTGTTTGTCTGCCAGCAGCCTGATAACCAAGCCAAGTCCGACACCGTGGGTGTGCCATGCAATGGCGTAGAAATCAAAGTCGCGGCCAATGGAGAGGTGCTAGTGAAGTCGCCCGGTTTGTTCAAGGAATACTACAAAAATCCCGTTGCCACCGCTGAGGTGCTGAGGGCCGATGGCTGGTACCACACCAGCGACGCTGGATTTTTAGACGCCCAAGGTCATCTCAAAATCATCGACCGCGTGAAAGACGTAGGCCGCATTGCGGGCGGTGTGAACGACGGTGCCATGTTCGCGCCCAAGTATGTGGAGAACAAGCTCAAATTTTTCCCTCACATCAAAGAAGTGGTGGCCTATGGCGATGGCCGCGATAAGGTCTGCGTGATGGTCAACATTGACTTCGAAGCCGTGGGCAACTGGGCCGAGCGCCGCAACTTGCCTTACGCGGGTTACACCGACTTGGCGCAAAAGCCTGAGGTCTACCAACTCATCAAGGACTGCATGGAAAAGGTCAACGCCGATTTGAGCGTGGACGCGCTACTGGCCGGCTCGCAGGTCAGCCGCTTCTTGGTGCTGCACAAAGAGCTGGACGCTGACGATGGCGAGCTGACCCGTACCAACAAGGTTCGCCGCGGCTTCATCGCTGAAAAATACGCAGTGCTGGTGGACGCGCTGTATGGCGGCAAAACAGAGCAGTTCATTGAAACGCAAGTCAAATTTGAAGATGGACGCACAGGCAGCGTGAGTGCCACACTGAAGCTCTCCGACGCGAAAACCTTTGCACCTGTGAAGGTGGCCGCATGAGTGATTTGAAAACTATGGCTGAAAAGAGCGCTGCCCTAGTGGGCGAAAAGAAAATTGGCGACGTGATCCTAGACGTTAAGAACATCTCGCTCAGCTTCGGCGGTGTGAAGGCGTTGACTGACATCTCTTTCAATGTCAAGGAGCACGAAATCCGCGCCATCATTGGTCCCAACGGGGCGGGTAAAAGCTCGATGCTGAACTGCATCAATGGCGTGTACGTGCCACAGACCGGCACCATCAGCTTCAAAGGCCAAACCTTCAGCCACATGAACAGCCGCCAAGTGGCCGAAATGGGCGTGGCGCGCACGTTCCAGAATTTAGCGCTGTTTAAGGGCATGAGCGTGCTCGACAACATCATGACCGGGCGCAACCTGCACATCAAAAGTAACCTGTTTTCGCAGGCCTTTCGCAACCCCTTCGGTATTTGGGGTTTGGGTGGCGCTGACCGCGAAGAGACGCGCCACCGTGAGTTCGTAGAGCACATCATCGATTTTCTGGAAATTCAGGCGCACCGCAAAACCCCAGTGGGACAACTCCCCTATGGCCTGCAAAAGCGCGTGGATTTAGGCCGCGCGTTGGCGATGCAGCCGCAAGTACTGCTGTTGGACGAGCCCATGGCTGGCATGAACGTTGAAGAAAAGCAGGACATGTGCCGCTTCGTGCTCGACGTTAACGACGAATTTGGGATGACCGTGGTACTGATTGAGCACGATATGGGTGTGGTGATGGACATCTCCGACCGTGTGGTGGTACTGGACTACGGCAAAAAAATTGGCGACGGCGCTCCCAATGAGGTTCGCAATAACCCTGAAGTCATCAAAGCCTACCTTGGCACTTCACATTAAGGACGTGGCATGGGATTTTTTCTAGAAACACTGTTGGGCGGCCTGATGGCCGGGATGCTCTATTCCCTGGTCGCTCTGGGTTTTGTGCTGATTTTCAAAGCCTCTGGCGTCTTCAACTTCGCCCAAGGTGCGATGGTGTTGTTTGCTGCGTTAGCGATGGCTAGGTTTGCGGAGTGGATTCCGCAGTTGACCGGGATCGATAACAAATTCATAGCAAATTTTCTAGCTTTCATAGGCGCAGGCATCGTGATGTTTGGTGTGGCCTGGATCATCGAGCGACTGGTGCTGCGCCACCTCGTCAACCAGGAAGGCACCACGCTGCTGATGGCTACGCTGGGCATCAGTTACTTCATGGACGGTTTAGGCCAAACCATTTTTGGCTCGAATATTTACAAGATCGATATTGGGATGCCCAAAGAACCCATCATGGTGTTCGAGTCCGTGTTTGAGGGCGGCATTCTTATTAACAAAGAAGACCTCTATGCCGCGCTGATTGCCGCTGTGCTGGTCGCTGCTCTCAGCCTGTTCTTCCAAAAAACTGCAACGGGTCGTGCACTGCGTGCTGTGGCTGACGACCATCAAGCTGCGCAGTCGATTGGCATCCCGCTGAACCGCATTTGGGTCATCGTATGGTGCGTAGCCGGGGTGGTCGCCTTGGTAGCGGGAATGATTTGGGGCAGCAAGCTAGGGGTGCAGTTCTCACTGACCACCATCGCTATGCGGGCTTTGCCTGTGGTGATCTTGGGTGGCTTGACGTCGGTGCCGGGCGCGATTGTGGGCGGGCTCATCATTGGTATTGGTGAAAAACTCTCTGAGGTCTACCTGGGTCACTTCGTGGGGGGCGGCATTGAGATTTGGTTTGCGTACGTGCTGGCGCTGGGGTTCTTGCTGTTCAGGCCACAGGGTTTGTTTGGCGAAAAGATCATTGACCGCGTTTGAGCGTCTAAGCGCCTAAGAAAGAAACCCCTATGTTTTACAGAGAAAACGGCCAGTTCAAGACCAGCTACCGGTCTGACCAGCAAATACTGCCAATTACCCAGGACAGATATGCCATCGCAGCTATCTTAATAATTGCGTTCGCCTTGGTGCCCTTGCTCGCCAGCGATTACTTCTTCCGCGCGATTTTGATTCCGTTCCTGATCCTCTCGCTGGCCGCCTTGGGCGTCAACATCCTGGTGGGCTACTGTGGGCAAATTTCGCTGGGGTCGGGCGCGTTCATGGCGGTGGGCGCTTATGGGGCGTACAACTTCTTCATCCGTATTCCCAACATGCCGCTGGTGCCCGCGCTGATTTTGGGTGGGTTGTGTGCCACGGCGTTTGGCATCTTGTTTGGCTTGCCCAGTTTGCGGGTGAAGGGCTTGTATCTGGCGGTTGCCACGTTGGCGGCGCAGTTTTTCAGCGACTGGATGTTCCTGCGTATCAAGTGGTTCACCGCCGATTCACCTTCGGGCTCGGTGTCGGTGTCCAGCTTGCAGGTGTTTGGTTTTCCGATGGACAGTGCGCTCTCCAAATACTGGTTCTGCCTGAGCATTTTGGTGGTGATTGCGCTGCTAGCGAAAAACCTGGTGCGCTCGGCCATTGGCCGGGAATGGATGGCGATACGTGACATGGATGTGGCTGCCGCCGTGATCGGTATTCGCCCTATGTACGCCAAGCTCAGCGCGTTCGCTGTCAGCTCGTTCATCATTGGTGTGGCTGGAGGGCTATGGGGCTTTGTCTACTTGGGTGCTTGGGAGCCTGCGGCGTTTTCGGTAGACCAGTCGTTTCGGCTGCTGTTCATGGTAATTATTGGGGGCCTGGGCTCCATCATGGGCAGCTTCTTTGGCGCGGCATTTATTGCTGTGTTGCCGATTGCGCTGAGTCAGCTGCTGCCTGCTATCGCCCGCCTGTTGGGGTTTGAGATTTCTACCGCCTTTGTATCGCACGCTGAGCTGATGGTGTTTGGCGGGCTGATTGTTTGGTTCTTGATCGTCGAGCCGCATGGCCTGGCCAAGTTGTGGGCGGTTGGCAAGCAAAAGCTGCGCTTATGGCCTTTCCCGCATTGACGCCCTGGGGTGTCATGTTGATGTTGACGATTGTTGAGTTGAGTTGAGTTGGCTGTTGTTCCTTTTCACTGGAGATAAATCATGAAGCTACGTAACCTCGTTTTGGCCGTCGCCGTGGCGGCCGCAGCGGCCTCGTCGGTCATCACGACCAACGCTTTCGCGCAAGCCAAAGAGCAGTTTTTCCCGCTGCTGTCCTACCGCACTGGCCCCTATGCGCCCAATGGCGTGCCTTGGGCCAACGGCAAGCAGGACTACCTCAAGATGGTCAATGCGCGCGATGGCGGTATCAATGGCGTCAAACTCACCTATGAAGAATGCGAAACTGGCTATGCCACTGACCGAGGCGTCGAGTGCTATGAGCGACTGAAGGGCCGCCCCGGCGTGGCTTTGTTTGATCCGCAAGCCACCGGCATTACCTTTGCGTTGACCGAAAAAGTAGTGGCCGACAAAATTCCATTGCTCACCTTGGGCTATGGCCTGTCGATTGCGCAAGACGGAAATGCCTTTAAATGGAATTTCCCACTGATGGGCAGCTACTGGACGGGTGCAGACATTTTGATCCAGCACTTGGCCAAAAAAGAAGGCGGCTTTGACAAACTCAAGGGCAAAAAGATTGCCTTGGTTTACCACGATAGTCCGTTTGGCAAAGAGCCGATCCCAGTGCTGCAAGAGCGTGCCAAGATGCATGGTTTTGATTTACAACTGCTGCCCGTTACAGCGCCTGGCGTAGAGCAAAAAGCTACTTGGCTACAAGTTCGTCAAAGCCGCCCAGATTTCGTGCTGCTGTGGGGCTGGGGCGTAATGAACTCCACTGCCCTGAAGGAAGCGCAAGCCACAGGCTTTCCGCGCGACAAGATGTATGGCGTGTGGTGGGCCGGTGCTGAACCAGACGTGAAAGACGTGGGCGAAGGGGCCAAGGGCTATAGCGCGTTGGCATTGAACACCTCGGGCCAACAGCCCAAGGTGATTCAAGACATTCTGAAATTTGTGTATGACAAAGGCCAGGGCGCTGGTCCGAAGGACGAAGTAGGTTCCGTGCTGTACACGCGTGGCGCCATCATCCAAATGCTGAGTATTGAGGCTGTGCGCCGCGCTCAAGAGCGCTATGGCAAAGGCAAAGTGATGACGGGTGAGCAGGTGCGTTGGGGCTTGGAAAATCTGGCGCTTGACCAGAAACGCCTCGATGCGCTGGGCTTCTCCGGCATCATGCGTCCGCTCAGCACCAGCTGCGCCGATCACATGGGTTCAAGCTGGGCACGGGTGCAAACCTGGGACGGCAGCAAGTGGGCTTTCTCTTCGGATTGGTACCAGGCTGATGAGCAAATCTTGAAGCCCATGGTGAAAGCTGGAGCGGACAAGTACCTGAGCGACAAGAAGATGGCGCGCCGCGACGCGGCGGATTGCCAGTCTTAATGCCATGAGTTCATCCGCCCCAAACATTGTCCTGAATGTCAACGGCATTGAGGTCATCTACAACCACGTGATCTTGGTGCTAAAAGGCGTTTCACTGCAAGTGCCTGAGGGCGGTATCGTCGCTATCTTGGGCGGCAATGGCGCAGGTAAGACCACTACGCTGCGTGCTATTTCCAATCTGCTCAAGGGGGAGCGAGGTGCTGTCACCAAGGGTAGCATCTCGTTGCGTGGAGAGCGCATTGAAAACCTCTCACCGTCTGACCTCGTGCAGCGCGGTGTAGTGCAGGTGATGGAAGGCCGCCACTGCTTCGCCCACCTCACCATTGAAGAGAATTTACTGACGGGCGGCTACACCCGCAAAGACCCCGTCGAGGTGGCGCGAAACTTGGAAAAAGTCTACGCCTACTTTCCTCGCCTTAAGACGCGGCGGACCTCACAGGCAGCCTATACCTCGGGTGGCGAGCAGCAAATGTGCGCCATTGGCCGCGCGCTGATGGCCAACCCCAGCATGGTGCTGCTCGACGAGCCTTCGATGGGGCTTGCGCCGCAAATCGTGGAAGAGGTGTTTGAGATCGTCAAAGATTTAAATGTCAAAGAAAAAGTCACTTTTTTGCTGGCTGAACAGAACACCAATATGGCGCTGAAGTACGCCGATTACGGCTACATCATGGAAAGCGGCCGCGTAGTGATGGACGGCGTGGCCAGCGATTTGGCCAACAACGAAGACGTGAAAGAGTTCTACCTGGGCGTTGGGGGTACTGAGCGCAAGAGCTTCAAGGATGTGAAAAGCTACAAGCGACGTAAGCGCTGGTTGGCTTAAAAAATAGCCCTCTGATCGTTCTCTGGTATCCCCCGTGATATCCCTCCGAAACATCATTAATTATTTCCCAAAGAACCCTATGAGCGATTTTTTTGATGCGCTAGAGCAGCGCGACCCAGCTGTCCGTGAGGCTGCACTGCTCGCCGCCTTGCCCGTCCAAATCGCCCACGCGCAGGTCAACGCCCCCGCTTTTTCCCAGATTTTGAAAGGTGTGGCCGCGACTGACATCACCAGCCGCGCCGCGCTGGCTCAGCTGCCTGTTACACGCAAGCACGAATTGCTTGAACTACAGAAGAAACACCGTGCAGTGGACGTATTTGGTGGCTTTAGCGCTATTAAATTTGGATCAAATATGCCCCGTGTCTTCGCCAGTCCTGGCACGCTGTACGAGCCTGATGGTCAAGGGCCTGACCACTGGCGCATGGCACGTGCCATGTTCGCAGCGGGCTTCAGGCCGGGACAACTGATCCACAACTGCTTCAGCTACCACTTTGTACCCGCAGGTGCGATGATGGAAAGCGGTGCCCATGCGCTGGGGTGTACCGTGTTTCCTGGTGGAACGGGGCAGACCGAGCAGCAAGTCACCGCTATGGCGGAGTTGAAACCTGCAGGCTACATCGGCACACCTAGCTTCCTCAAAATCATTTTGGAAAAAGCCGTTGAGATGGGGGTTCCGCTTCCCAGCGTGACCATCGCACTGTTTGGTGGTGAGGCCTTCCCTCCCTCCTTGCGAGATTGGTACTTGGCTCATGGCGTAGCGGGCTACCAGTGCTACGCCACCGCCGATTTGGGTTTGATCGCCTACGAGACGTCTGCGCGTGAAGGCTTGGTGCTTGATGAGGGGGTGATTTTGGAAATCGTTCGCCCAGGCACTGGTGAGCCCGTGCCAGACGGTGAAGTAGGCGAGGTGGTCATCACCACGTTCAACACCGGCTACCCGTTGATCCGCTTCGGTACTGGCGATTTGTCGGTGGTGCTGCCCAGCCAGTGCCCTACGGGCCGCACCAATACCCGTATCCAAGGCTGGCTGGGTCGGGCTGACCAAACCACCAAGATTCGGGGTATGTTCGTCCACCCCAGCCAGGTCGCGGACATTACCAAGCGCTTCCCGCAGGTACTGCGCTCGCGCTTGGTGGTCACCGGTGCGATGGCGAACGACCAGATGACGCTGAACGTAGAAGTCGCCTCCGAGGGCATCGCTGAAATGGATACGCTGGAGAAGGCCCTGGGGCAAGCGGTGCGCGATGTCACCAAGCTGCGCGGCGACGTACGGATCGTGCCGACGGGCAGTCTGCCCAACGACGGCAAGGTGATTGAGGATGCCCGCAGCTACGCTTAGGGTTGCGCGCTGCGCGGTGGCAGTACCTGCAGCCGGCGTTGACGTGGAAAAATAAGTCAGTATCCAGTCAGCACATAAGTAATTACCGCGGTACAAGCTAAGCAACTTGCCGCTACAGTCCCTTCTTTGAATTTGGTTGGCACTTGGAACGCATATGAATAAATTATTGACTCTGGCTGTGGCGGTTTCTGCCACTTTCTCTGTGCTGTCGCCGGCCCTGGCGGCAGATTTTCCGAGTAAAGACAAGCCCATCACTATCATCGTGCCCTTTACCGCCGGTGGCCCCACCGACCGGGTGGCACGGGACTTGGCCGAATCGTTGCGCAAGCCCTTGGGCGCTTCTGCCGTCGTGATTGAAAATGCCCCTGGCGCTGGCAGCTCGATTGGCGCCAATAAGGTTGCCAAGGCCACACCCGATGGCCACACGCTGCTGCTGAACCACATCGGTATGGCCACCATTCCCACACTGGTCCGCAGCGTGCCGTTCAAGGTAGAGACGGATTTTGAATACCTGGGCATGATCAACGAAGTGCCTATGACGCTGGTCGCCAAGCCCAGCATGCCTGCCAACAACTTCAAAGAGTTGACCGCATGGATTGCCGCCAACAAAGGCAAGATCAACTTGGGTAACGCTGGTATTGGCTCCGCCTCACACCTGTGCGGCCTGTTGTTCCAGTCCGCGTTGCAGACCGATATGACGACCATCCCCTACAAAGGTACTTCGGCCGCCATGAACGACCTGCTGGGTGGTCAGATCGACCTTATGTGCGACCAAACCACCAATACCAGCGGTCAGATCGAAGCTAAAAAGATCAAAGCTTTTGCCGTCACCACCTCCAAGCGCCTCACCATCCCTGCGCTGAAGGATTTGCCCACTCTGCAAGAGTCTGGGTTGAAGGGCTTCGAGATTACTATTTGGCATGGCCTGTATGCGCCCAAAGGTACCCCACCCGAGATCGTGAAAAAGATCAATGATGCCTTGAAAATCGCACTGAAAGATCCTGAATTCATTAAGAAAGAAGAGGGCTTGGGTGCGATCATCATGACGGACAAGCGTATTGAGCCTGCCGAGCACAAGAAGTTTGTCGCGTCTGAGATCGCCAAATGGAGCCCTATCATCAAGGCGGCTGGCGTTTACGCTGATTAACCTATCCGCGCTGTTCGATTTTCCTGCGCATAAAGGGCTACAGTAGCCCACCACCGGCCACCTTGACGCTCGCGCGTGGGGTGGCTTTTTTATGGGGGGTACCCCCTTTGACGGAGATAACGAATGAACCAGTCCTTGCCTGAAGTTTTAACCATTTGTAAGTTCAAACGCCGTGCGGTGATTGCCACATCAGCGTTGGCTGCTGTATTTTTAATAGCAAGTCCTGTGCTGGCGCAAGTCACATGGCCTACTAAACCCGTCAAAATCGTTGTGCCCTTCGCGGCGGGCGGAACCACTGACATCTTGGCGCGGGCCATGGCCCCGGAGCTGTCCAAAGCGTTCGGCCAGCAGTTCATCGTCGAAAACCGCCCTGGTGCAGGCGGCAATCTGGGTGCAGACGTGGTCGCTAAATCGCAGGCAGACGGCTATACCTTGCTGATGGGTACCGTTGGCACGCACGGCATCAACAAGGCGCTGTACGACAAGATGCCGTTCGATCCAATCAAAGACTTCGCTCCGATCACGTTGGTGGCGGCAGTGCCCAATGTGATGGTGGTCAATACTGCGGCCGCGCGTGAGCGCGGTATCAACAACGTAGCGGACTTCATCAAATATGCCAAGGCCAACCCTGGCAAGCTCAGCATGGCGTCCAGCGGCAACGGGACGTCGATTCACCTCGCGGGCGAGTTATTTAAAACCATGACCGGCACCTTCATGACGCATATCCCTTACCGAGGCTCAGGCCCCGCGCTGCTCGATATGGTGGGCGGTAATGTGGATGTGATGTTCGACAACCTGCCCTCTTCTATGCCCCAAATCAAGGGTGGTAAGTTGAAGGCCTTGGCAGTAACCAGTGCTCAGCGATCTTCTGCGATGCCTGATGTGCCGACGCTGGAGCAGGCCGGTGGCCCAGCTCTCAAAGGCTATGACGCCAGTTCGTGGTTTGGTTTATTGGCCCCCGCCGGCACACCGGCGGACGTGGTGAGCCGCATCCAGCAAGAGGTGGCCAAATCACTCAGCACCCCGGCGATCAAGGAAAAGCTGCTGGCGCAGGGTGCGATTCCCAGTGGGAACACACCACATGAGTTTGCGATTTTCATCGCAGCTGAGCACAAGAAGTGGGCACAAGTCGTCAAAGCCTCGGGCGCCAAGGTGGATTAACGCGCATTCGCGCATATTAATTGCCAGTAACCACAATTACGACAATTAGTGACTATTCCCATAGTCATGGCCGCATAGACTTGCAGGATGACTTTTCGCCTGATCCGTGCTGCCTTCTTGGTGGTCTTGTGGGCTGCTTTTACAGCCCAAACTCAAGTTCAAACGGCCTTTGCAGCTGAACTTTCCACAGCGCTTCCTGCTGAAATCGATGCAGCCCTGAGCCGTGCCAAGTTACCCAAAGACGCCATCAGCATCCTGGTGATGGACGCGGCCCAGAGCCGTGTGCCGCGTCTGAGCTACCGCGCGAATGTAGCGGTGAACCCGGCTTCGGTGATGAAGCTGGTGACGACGTACGCCGCGTTGGACTTGCTAGGCCCGGCCTACACCTGGAACACCCCGGTTTACGTGGACGGGACCGTGCGTAACGGTACGCTGCAAGGCAACCTCATCATTAAGGGCTTGGGTGACCCTAAGCTGGTGATGGAGCGCCTTTGGCTGTTGCTGCGCCGCGTGCAGGGCTTGGGTATCAAAACCATCGCTGGGGACGTTATTCTTGACCACAGTGCATTCGATGTGCCCGAGGTTGACCCGGCCAGCTTTGACGGCGAAGCGCTACGGCCCTACAACGCTTCGCCCGATGCGCTGTTGCTGAATTTCAAGTCCATCGTCATGACGTTTGTCCCAGGCCCCTCAGGTCTGGCGCAAATCAGTGCAGACCCTGCTTTGGCAGGCGTGCAGATACCCACCAGCGTCCCCTTGAAATCAGGTGAGTGCGGAGACTATCGGGCTACCCTGAAAGCTGATTTCAGTGACACGAGCCGTATCCGATTGACAGGGGCCTATCCGGCCAGCTGCGGCGAAAAAGTATGGTCAGTGGCCTACGCTGATCCCAAAAGCTACGCTGCCCGTGCCGTTGAAGGCCAATGGCGTGACTTGGGTGGCCAGCTCACAGGCCATGTCCGCGATGGCAAATTGCCAGCAGGTTTACGTCCGACCTTTGCGCAAGCCTCGCCCCCACTGGCCGACGTAGTGCGGGACATCAACAAGTACAGCAACAACGTGATGGCACAGCAGGTGTTTTTGAGCTTGAGTTTGTCGCCGTCTTCATCCTCGGTGGCCACGTTCGAGGCTTCCCGCGAAGTGGTGCTTAGCTGGTGGAAAGAGCGCTTTCCCGGAGTGGACGCCCCTACGCTGGAGAACGGCTCTGGCCTTTCCCGCAACGAGCGCGTCACGGCACAGGCCCTTGGTCAGATGCTGCAATCCGCCTACCAGTCGCCAGTGATGCCTGAGCTGATGTCCTCGCTTCCGATTGTGGGAGTGGACGGCACGTTACGGCGCTCCAAAGTACGTACGGCTCAGGGAGCCGCGCACCTGAAAACTGGTAGCTTGCGCGATGTGACTGCGGTGGCAGGGTATGTGCTGGGCGCAAGCGGGCGACGCTATGTGCTGGTCGTCATCGCCAACCACCCTGCGTTGGCGAACAACGCCCGTCCGGTGCTTGATGCGGTGATAGATTGGACTTTGAGGGACCAATAGCGCAGGGCACACAGCGAACCTCTTTACGGTGTGGCTGGCTTGTGGTGAGCGACTTGGCCCCATGCCGCTATATGGCTTTGGCTCAGCTCTGCTTTGGTTTTAGTAGATTGCAGTAAGCTGTAATGCGCATGTGCATATTTATGAGGGAGGTGCTATGAATTTTGGTAATTTTGGTGTTGCCGCGCGCTTGTACCTCGTTACATCCGTTTTAGTGCTGGTCTTGGCGGGCGTTTCGGTGCTGAGTTGGAATAAATCCAGCAACGTTCGGTCATTTGTCGCTCGCACTCAAGGCGTTACGTTGGTTCAATTGGGGCGTGCGGCTGACATGGAGCTGAACGTCACCCGACTTTCCCTGCAATTACGTCATGCGATGCTGGTGAAAACGCCCACTGCCAAAGCGGACACCCTGGCTGATATTTCGGCCAAGCGCAAAATTCTTGACACGCTACTTTCCGAATTCGAAACCGCGCTGGATACACCGGAGAAGAAAGCCAACTTTGCCAAAGTGCCCAAGGTATTCGCCGAATTTTGGGTGGATGCGGAGGTTAACCTCAAATTGATTGAAGCAGACCAAAGGGACGATGCTTTTGCCTATCTTGTGGACAAAACCATTCCTACGCGGAATCGCCTCTTGGCTTTGTTATCTAGCGAAAAAAACCGCCTAGGCGCACAACTTGCTGACGATATTGGTGGCGTTGTTGGCAATTCGATTGATGTGCGTAACGATATTGCGGGTGTGACGCTGCTGGTTGCTGTCGTGTTGTTGTTGTTGGCTTGGCATGTGGGTAGCTTGCTGCGGCGCCGTGTGGCCTTGGCTGCAGGCATGGCGATACGCGTGCGTGACGGAGATTTGGTCGCTACGGTCGATAACAATGTTCGCGATGAATTCAGTCCTTTGCTGAGTGCGCTGAATGATATGCAGGCCTCATTGATTCGTGTGGTCAGCACGGTGCGGATGAATGCCGAAAGCGTGGCCACAGCCAGCGCGGAGATTGCACAAGGCAACAACGACCTGTCTTCCCGTACCGAGCAGCAGGCCACTGCCTTAGAGGAAACCGCAGCATCCATGGAGCAGTTGGGTGCTACCGTGCGCCACAATGCGGACAACGCGAAGCAGGCCAGTCAGCTGGCTATGAAGGCGTCGTCCGTGGCCGTAGTGGGCGGCAATGTGGTGACCCAGGTGGTGGAGACCATGAAAGGCATCAACGATTCCTCGCGCAAAATTGCCGACATCATTGGTGTGATCGACGGAATCGCTTTCCAGACCAATATCCTGGCGCTGAACGCTGCTGTCGAAGCCGCTCGTGCAGGGGAGCAAGGCCGAGGCTTTGCGGTGGTTGCTGGTGAGGTTCGTAGCCTTGCGCAACGCAGCGCGGATGCAGCCAAGGAAATCAAGGGTCTGATCAATGCCAGCGTGGAGCGCGTGGGCCATGGCACCTTGCTGGTGGACAAAGCAGGTGAAACCATGGCTGAGGTGGTGAGTTCCATTAAGCGCGTCACAGACATCGTAGGCGAGATCAGTTCCGCCAGCCAAGAGCAGAGCATGGGCGTGCAACAGGTAGGCCAAGCCGTCATGCAAATGGACCAAGCGACGCAGCAAAACGCTGCACTGGTGGAGCAGTCCGCTGCCGCTGCGGACACGCTGAAGGTGCAGGCACTGACGCTGGTCGAGGCAGTGGCGGTGTTTCAGTTGCCTGGTGGGCGTAGCGTGAACTTCTTACACTCCGTCGCGGTGAAGCGAGCGACAAGCATGCCAGCCCCCACACGCGTACCGCTGCGCAAGCCTGTGGCGCTGGCCGGTGCCAGTGCGTCACGCATGACTGCCCCCCCGAAATCTGCAGCCCAATTTCCCGCTACTCGTCCTTCAGCGGCAGCGTTGGCGTCTCCGAAATCGCCAGCTCCTTCGCCCGCACCCAAGGCGGTTGCCAGCGGTGGCGATGATTGGGAGAGTTTTTGAAAAACCCCCCCCAGCGTCATGCATGATGCTGGGGGCTTTTTGTTGAGCTTAGCCTTACAGTTGTCTACAAGAGATAGGCGAGGATGAGTTACCAGCGTGCTCGCAATCGTGTGTACGCGTAGGTACCAAACAAAATGTTGGCCGCCGGGGTGAAGTAAACCAGGTCGGCGAATACGTACTTGGTGTAATCGAGGCCTGAAGCGATGGTACTGGTGTTACACATCGACGAATTGACCTGTCCCTTGCCGATGCCAATACCGTTATTGGGATCGGTAGAGGTACAAGTCACCGAGGTAGAGTCGATCAGCGCGTAGGCGGTGGGCGCGTTGGTAATCAAGTTGAAGTAGTAGGCCGCGTCGACATAGAGCACATTGGCGCCCAGGTTCACGATGTTGATCAACAATTGCTCGTTGAATTTCGCGCTGGCAGTGCTGATGTTTGCGGTCTGCGCGGTATTGGCAATGGCCCAAGGGGACTTGCCCATGTTGTAGGTTCCGGCCACAACCACGTATTTCGCCCCGGCTTTCACCAAGCGCTGGATTTGGGTGGCCAGATCGATACCCGCCTGGCCCACGTTGGTGATCATCTGCGCGCTGGTTTGCGCGCCTGCGTTCACGGTCGCCATTTCGCTGATGATGTCGCTGATGCCGCCGTTGATGAGCACAACGTCCGTTGTGCCAAGGCTGTCTGTGGCCAAAAACTTGTCGATTTGCTGCGTTACCGAGAGGGTAGTGGTTTTACCCGAAGCGTCAGTGGTGTTGGTGATGCGAGCATTACCCTGCGCATAGCTGGTGCCCCCAGCGGACAGTGCCGCCAGTCCTAAACCAAAGCTGTTGGCGAGTTGTGCGGCCCAGATGTTGAAGCTACCGTCGTTGACGGTGTAACGGCTGCCGTTTTGGCCAACATCACTGAAGCCATCACCAAACGAGATAAAACGTTTGGGCGACAAGGCCGAATCAATGGTGCCTGAGCCACAGGCCGTCAGCACGCTGGCGGCACCTGCGGCCAAGAGAAAGCCACGTCGACTTGATTGCACTGTTCCAGCCATTCAGTTCTCCAAATTCACAAATTCAATAAAGCACGCATTCGATGCGGCAAACGCCAGCTTAAAAGCCGCTGGCCCAGTTCTACCGAGTTTAACCAGGCCCGGCACAGGCAAGGTTACCGCGAAGGGGGTTTACGCTGTTTTTACCGTGTCCGACGGTGAAACGGCTGTAGCTGCTGTAGCGCGTTGCAGCCGGTCGCGCACGCCTTCCCAAGCTACGTCTTCAGGTGGGGTTTCAATCCAGATCAGTTTGCAGCCTTGGGCGTCAAAGCTGCGCAGCATGGCAAACAGCTGTTGGGCGGTGGCTACGGCGTCGTCGGGCATGCGGCGCACCAATAATTTAGTGGCGCGCACCTGCAATGGGCTGCGCGACCAGATCGCCATTCCTGAGGCGTCAGGCCCTAGGATGTCGATGGCCGTTTGCAGCGCTTTGGCACTCATCAGCCGCACCGGCGCTTTGGGCGCGTAATGGGCTTCCAAGGTCCCAGATGCCCGTGGTACAGGTTGTGTAGCCGCTAGCAGCTCTTCATTTGATAGCAAATCTAATCCGCAAGCAGCCTTAACTTGCGTGCGCGTCACGCCGCCAGGACGCAACAACACAGGCACGCCTCGGGTGCAGTCGATGATGGTGGACTCAATACCTACACTGCATGCCCCACCGTCCAGAATCAATAAATCGTCACCAAACTCCGCCTGCACATGTTCGGCGGTGGTGGGGCTGACACGACCAAACTGGTTGGCACTGGGTGCGGCTAATCCTCGCACGCCCAACGTCCGGCAGGCTTGCAAAAGCGCTAGCGCTACGGGGTGTGCAGGGCAGCGCAGGCCAATAGAGTCTTGTCCGCCCGCTGCGGCCTGTGCAATACCAGGCGCTCGCGGCACTATAAGTGTCAGCGGGCCAGGCCAAAACGCTTGCATCAGCTGGCGTGCAAAAGCGGGTAGGTTGGCGGCGAAGTGTTCGGCATCTGCTACGTCTGCCACGTGGACGATCAGCGGGTGGTCGCTGGGTCGGCCTTTGGCGCTGAAAATTTTGGCGACTGCTGTGGCTTGCGTGGCGTCAGCGGCGAGACCGTAGACCGTTTCGGTTGGCAGGCCGATCAGCTCACCGCGTTGCAGGGCAAGCGCTGCGGCGGTGATCATGCTGGATTTGCTGCCATCAAGCACCATGGCGGGCGTCTTTGGTAGGGGTATCGTCAGCGATGCTGATAAGCAAATCGCCGCCGCCCAGCACCCAGGGTTCTATACCCAGCAGTTGTGCGGCTTGCAGTGCTACGGCCTGCACGGCCTCCACTGTCGAGCCGGTGATGTTCAGGTGGCCCATTTTCCGGCCCGGGGTGGCTTTGAGCTTGCCGTACAGGTGCAGGTGTGTACCAGGCAGGGCAAGCACGGCATTCCAGGCGGGTATGCCCTGTTCCCACAGGTCACCCAACAGGTTGAGCATGATGGCAGGGCTGTGCTGGCGCGGCTGCGTCAACGGAAGACCGGCCAAGGTGCGCACTTGAAGGTCAAACTGTGAGCTGTCGCAGGCGTCCATGGTGTAGTGGCCGCTGTTGTGCGGGCGTGGGGCTATCTCGTTGACAACCAAGCGACCCAGGGCCAAGGCGTCGGGCGAGCCTTCTTGCAGCACGAAGAACTCCACGCACAACACACCGACATAGTTCAAATCGTCTGCTATGGATTTCGCAGCGGCTACAGCACGTTCGGCAAGGGCTGTAGGGATGTTTCCTTCAAAAACTTGCGTGACAGCCAAGATGCCTGCACGGTGCAGGTTCAGCTGTACAGGGAAATTCACTACCTGCCCATCACGCCCACGTGCCAAGATGACTGAGCATTCTGCAGCCAGAGGCAGTTTTTTCTCCAGCACGCAGGGTACGCAATACAGGTGTTCCCAGGCCAGCGTTAGCGTTGCGAGGGTGTCTACCGAGGCCTGGCCCTTGCCGTCGTAGCCCATGCGGGTGGTTTTGACGATGCCAGGTAGTAGGCTGGCGTCAACAGCGCGCAGCTGCGCCACCGTTTCGATCAGCGCATAAGGCGCACAAGGCACACCGCAGCGCCCAAAATGGGCTTTTTCCTGAGCACGGTCTTGAGCAATAGCGACCGCGTCAGCACTAGGCGCGACCGGACGTATCTTCGCCAGAGCTTCCAGCGCAGGCGCAGGTACGTTTTCAAACTCTGTCGTGATGGCGTCGCAATGGGCGGCTAAAAGTGCCAGACCGGTCTCGTTAAGGTAATCGGTTTGCACATGGCTGTGACTGATATATCCGGCAGGGCTGGACGCGTCAGGGTCGAGCACAGCGGTGAAGTAGCCCATTTGCTGTGCAGCGTGAACGAACATACGGCCCAGTTGACCACCGCCCATCACGCCCAACGTCATCTGGTGCTCGCCCCCCATGGTGCCAGGTCGGGCTTCACGCTGGGTTGCCGCAGGAATATGCAGTGAGATTTCGCCTTCGCGATTCATGCTGACCTGGTGATCTCCTGCGTGGGCAATCGAGGACGTGTTGTCTGGCCATTGCGCATGGGGGAGGTTGCCGGGCAGCAGTGTCAAAGGTGTGGTGCTCATACTGGTGGCAACGTCATGCCGCGTGCTGTTTCGGTTTGGGTTTGGCGAAAGGTGTCTAGCTGGGCGCGCAGGCTAGCGTTGTCGCAGGCCAGCATGGCGACGGCAAACAGTGCCGCATTAGCGGCTCCCGCGGCCCCAATCGCAAAGGTGGCTACGGGTACGCCCTTGGGCATTTGCACGATGCTGTAGAGCGAATCCACGCCTTGCAGGTGCTTACTGGCGACTGGCACGCCCAGCACGGGTACAGTCGTCTTTGCCGCCAGCATGCCAGGCAGGTGCGCCGCGCCGCCAGCCCCGGCAATGATCGCGCGCAGCCCTCGACTGACCGCCGCTTCTGCGTAGCTGAACATGTCGTCCGGCATGCGGTGGGCGGACACCACTTGGGCCTCGTACGGAATACCAAAGTGCTGCAAAATTTGTACCGCATGGTGCATGGTTTCCCAGTCAGAACTGGAACCCATCACCACGCCAACGAGGGGAGATGTCATAAAGTATGTTGTCGGTAGAGCTGTGAGCGTGTGGCCAAAGTTGCCGGGTGGTCTGTTAGAGGGTCTAGCCCGTAAACTTGCTGTATTGAAAAGTTAACGAATTTTAAGGTTTCGTTCATAGCCGTTGCTTGAACCCGTATTTGAAACAGTATTTGAAACATTACCTGAGCACACTCCGATGATTGACGTCACCATGCAAAACTTTGAGGCCGATGTGATCGCGGCCTCCATGACCACCCCTGTTTTGGTGGATTTCTGGGCCCCTTGGTGTGGCCCTTGTAAATCCCTTGGTCCAGTTCTAGAAAAACTGGAAATCGACTATGAGGGCCGCTTCAATCTGGTCAAAATTGACTCGGACAACGAACAGCAGCTCGCTGGTGCCTTTGGCGTGCGCAGTATCCCCACCTGCATCCTGGTGGTGAACGGCCAGCCGGTAGACGGCTTTACCGGAGCACTGCCCGAAGGCCAGGTTCGCACCTTCCTTGACAAGCATCTGCCTGCTGGTGAGGCACTACATGCCGGTGATAAGGTTAACGAGGCTGACTACGATGAAGCGCTGGATGAGGCGGCCGATCCTGAGCTTGCACTGGTAAAACTGCAAGAAGCGCTGGCCGTGAACCCGGCCAATGACGATGCTCGTTTCGATTATGTGAAGTTGCTTATCAGCTTGGGCTACCTGCCCGAAGCGCACAGTGCACTGGCGCCCGCAATGGTGCAAATACCCGTACATCTGCGGTTTGAAGCCTTGTCTCAATGGCTGAAGGCTATGGAATTTGTAGCGACTGATGAACGTGCAACCTGGACTACGTCTCAGTTTGATGCTGAAATCGCTAAAAACAAACGCGACTTTGATACCCGTTTCGCCAAAAGCCAAGTGCTGATGGCTCAAGGCGCTATGACCGAGGCTATGGACGAGTTGCTGGAGATCATCATGCGCGACAAAGCTTGGAACGCGCAGGCTCCACGCAAGACCTACGTGGCCATTTTGGAGCTGCTGACTCCCCCCAAGCCCAAGGCTGCAGCGGACGTGTCTGGCAAGACAGCAGGGGGTATTGAGTTGGCTGGGAAGTCTGCGGTGAAAGAAGACCCGCAAGCGGCTCTGGTATCGATCTACCGTCGCCGCCTCAGCATGGTGCTGAATTGAATTAGATTAATTTGGTCATAAAAAAACCGGCTGAAAAGCCGGTTTTTTTATTGAAGCCGCAGGGTGGGTGAAATGCGTACAGCATCTGCGCTCAGATGAGCAGGGCTGTAGTCCGGAAGTTCAGTCTTTTTTCTCTTCCAGTATCAGCTTGCCTTCACGTACCTCAAGTACCTTGTACTGGCCCCGATGGGCTTGTGATCCGTTGGCAAGTTTGGCTTCCCAGTTGCGGCCTTTAAATACAACATCCACTTGGTCGCCTGAATCCCACTGCGAAATGTGAACCTCATCACCATCGTCACTGATGACGCTATAGCGGGACTCTTCCGCCTCTTGCAGCGCTTGGCCCGTAGATGAGCGGCGCAACCACCACAGGCAGCCACCGCCCACAGCAACCGCAGCGATCAGTTCGATCACAAAACCAAACCCCATCCATGCCAACAGTGCTGCCGCACCGAAGCCAATGGCTAAGGCCAATAAGGTGAATGTCCTCGTTAGCATTTCGAGAAAAATGGCCACTAAAGCCAAAACTATCCAAATCATCAGACTTCCGCTCACGTGTACTTCTCCTTGTACTTAAAACTCAATATCAATACTGCGTATGAGCTGACCATAGTTGGTTTTCTGTCGCTCGGCAGCAATCTCCAGTGCCCGCAAGGGTCAATACGTGAAAAAAGTCGCAAACATCACGGTAAACCTATGGTGCAGTTTTTTTAAAACGACTTCAGTCTCATTGAGCTTCAATCGCTATTGCAATAAACAAATTGTAATCAATTGTAATCAATTGGGGCTGGGTTCTGTTCGGCCTGTCATCAGCGATACATTCCCCCCTGCCGCAGCGGTGTTGATCGTCACGGTCTGCTCGGCGCAAAACCGGATTAGATAATGCGGCCCGCCGGCTTTCGGCCCGGTACCGCTCAAGCCTTCACCCCCAAAAGGCTGCAAGCCCACCACTGCTCCGATGATGTTGCGGTTGATATACACGTTACCTGCGTGGGCTAATGCTGCCATAGCTTGGGCTCGGCTGTCAATGCGGGTTTGGATGCCCAGCGTGAGGCCATAGCCGAGTAAGTTGATTTGGTCGATGACGGCAGCCGAGCTGCTCGAATCCCCTGGTTTGGTGCTGCTACCCCAGCGTACGATATGCAGCACGGGGCCAAAAATTTCCTGCGTCATGTCGCTGATACGGGCTACTTCAAATATCTTGGGAGGTATTAAGTTTAGAGTGCGATTAGCATGTGCGACGTCTACAAAAATCGGGGTTTCTGTGGCGTTTAGCCGTGTGACATGCTGCATGATGCCGTCGAATGCCTCGGTGTCAATCACCGGCCCCACGTCAGTTGCTAAATCTGCCGCGTTGCCCACTTTCAATTCGAGCGCCGCACCGTGCACCATTTCAATCACGTTGTCGGCAATGGCCGCATGGACACACAGCAGCCGCAGCGCTGAACACCGCTGTCCCGCACTGCGAAAGGCGCTTTGCACCACGGCATCTACTACCTGTTCGGGCAGCGCGCTGGAGTCCACCAGCATCGCGTTGATGCCACCTGTCTCTGCAATCAGCGGTGTGATGGGGCCGTCCTTCGCCGCCAGCGCACGGTTGATGGTTTTGGCAACGGGGGTTGATCCGGTGAACACCACGCCCGCAATACTAGGGTGTGCCACCAGTGCCGCGCCCACCGTCTCGCCAGGGCCGTGGAAGAGCTGCAATGCGTTTGTCGGCACACCCGCTGCATGAAGCAACTTGATCGCCTCCAGCGCTATGCCAGGGGTCTGTTCAGCGGGTTTAGCTAACACGGTGTTGCCCGTGGCCAGTGCCGCAGCGACTTGACCCATGAAGATCGCCAGCGGGAAATTCCACGGGCTGATGCACACCCAGGGACCGCGTGCGGTGAGGCGCAAGGTGTTGCTTTCGCCCGTGATGCCCAGCGCCACTTCGGCATTCCCGCCTAAGTTGGTTCCTGCCGTAGGGGCGGGCATAGTCATTGGCTGCATCAGGCGCTCGGCTTCAGCTGCGTAGTAGCGTAAAAAGTCTATCGCCTCGCGTACCTCCCCTACCGCATCGCCCCAGGTTTTGAAAGCCTCTTTCACCAGCAGCGCACAAAACCGTGGCATCTGGGCTTGCAACGCATCGGCGGCGTGGCGCAAAAGGGCGCTGCGTGCAGTAACTGGTGTTTTGCTCCAAGTTTGATAGCTGGATAAGCTTTTATATATTGCGCTATCAGTGGTTTTTATATCAAACTCGGCAACCACGGGCACAGCGGTAGCAGTGAAGGCCGCCAGCAGTGGTGCACGCATGGCATGCACCGCCAAATCCAAGCCTTCGCTGTTACGGCGCGACGGGCCAAACAGGTCGGCGGGCAGGGGAACTGCGCTGTCCGCTTCCAGCCGCAGGGGTGAAATCAGCAGTTCCTCCATGCCCACCGATTCATCTGCCAGCTGGTGGACGAAGGACGAATTTGCTCCGTTTTCCAGCAAACGCCGCACCAGATAAGCCAACAGGTCTTTGTGGGCGCCGACGGGGGCGTAGACACGGCAGGCGATCAATGGATTTTTCAGCACTTCGCGGTACACGCCTTCGCCCATGCCGTGCAAGCGTTGCAATTCGAAGCCAGAGGTATTCGACTTGGCCGCCATTTGCAAAATCGCTGCAATCGTTGCTGCGTTGTGTGTCGCAAATTGCGGGTAAATCGCGTCTGGTGCCGCTAGCAGTGCCTGTGCGCAGGCGAGATAAGACACATCGGTGTGGTGTTTATGTGTGAATACGGGGTAGGCAGACAGGCCTAGTTCTTGGGCGCGTTTGATTTCAGCATCCCAGTACGCGCCTTTGACAAGGCGGCACATCAAGCGGATCTGGTACTTGCGGGCAAGGGCCGTCACATGCACGATCAGCTCCAGTGTCCGCGTTTGGTAGGCTTGGAGCGCGAGGCCAAAACCGCCCCATTGGGGGTAATGCTTTGCCACTTGGGCGGCCAGCACTTCAAATACGTCGAGCGAGAGCTCAAGCCGGTCAACCTCTTCCGCGTCAATCGTCAGGTTGATATTCGCCTTGGCGGCCTGTTCGCACAGTCCCCAAACGCGCGGCACTAGCTCGGCCATCACGCGCGCGTGTTGGGTGTGTTCGTAGCGGGGATGCAGGGCGCTGAGTTTGATGGAAATACCGTCATTTCGCTCAACAGAACAGGCTGAATCTGCATAAAACGCTATAGTTTGTATAGCGTTTGTGTAGCTGGCCAGATAATGCTGCGCATCGGCTTCGGTGCGTGCGCCTTCCCCTAGCATGTCGTAGCTAAAGGTGAGTTGCTGCGCCACCTTGGGTTGGCTCGGCGGTGTAACGCTCCCAATTCGCTTGCGGGCGGTGTTGGCCTCATGCATGGCATCGGTGATGGTCTGCCCCAGCACAAACTGCTTGCCCAGCAGTTGCACCGCCCGCACCGTGGCCGCCACCACGGTTTTAGCGCCCAATTTGGTAACCAAGTTTGGCTGATTGCCCCCTTCATTCGGTAAAAACTTCTTCGACATGGCGATGGCTGCCGACGACAAATTGGCCAGTACGCCATCGCTGCCACTTTCAAACGCTGCTCGCCCCAGTTGGTCGGCGGTGAGGGCGATGGCCGTTTCAGCGTCCGGCACGCGCAGCAAGGCCTCGGCCAAGCGCATCAGCGCCAAACCTTCGGCGCTGGAAATGGGGTATTCCTTCAACAAGCTTTCCATTGCCCAAAATGGTGGTGGGTTGTCGCGCACGGCCTGCACCCAGGGTTTGGCGCTGCGTGCCGCACTGGCCCAGTCAAGAGTGCCGCCGTGTAAGGCTCGCAGGCGCTCGGTAAGAACTTGGGCTTCAGGTCGGTAAGGGAAGGGTAGGCGATCAGACATGGCGAATTCCTAGTGAGGTGAATTACGCTATGGTTAAGCAATTTCGAATGAATTTCTCACTGAAAATAATTGTATATACCGAATAATTCAATACCTGTGGCACTACCCCTATGGCAATTACCGACCTCGACCGCATCGACCTGAAAATTCTGAATTTCTTGCAGCACGATGGGCGCTTATCCAATTTGAAGCTGGCTGAAGCCGTGGCCCTGTCACCCACTGCCGTACTGGCCCGTACCCAGCGCCTGAGCCGAGAGGGCTTCATCCTAGGTTATGAGGCGCGTCTGAATCCGCTGAAACTTGGGCGCGGGATGATGGTGTTTGTGGAGGTACTGCTCGACCGCACCACGCCGAATGTCTTCGAGCAGTTCAAAGCAGCAGTGCAAGTGCAAGACGCCATTTTGGAATGCCACATGGTTGCAGGTGGGTTTGATTACCTGCTCAAAACCCGCATGGCTGACATGGCGGCGTACCGTGAGTTTGCTGGAACGGTACTGTGGCAGTTGCCGGGTGTGCGCGAGACACGTACTTACGCGGTAATGGAAGAGGTGAAAAGTACGACACGGCTGCCGCTCTAAGTTGTTAGCGTTTTATGGTGTTTTAGACCGTCCGCCAAAAATCGCTGTCCCTACCCGCACAAGGGTGCTGCCTGCCTGAATTGCGGCGTCCAGATCGGCACTCATGCCCATGGAGAGCGTGTCAAATTTTTCAGCGTGGTAGTTCAATGTATTCAACGCTGGCAATGCAGCCAATGCAGCTTTTATCTGATCAAACAGGGCTACTGCGCGCTTATGCAGCACTAACTGTGCTTCAAATTCGAAAGCTGGCTCGGGGATCGTCATGAGGCCACGCAACGTCAACCTGGGCAGCGCAGCCACCGCGAGCGCCAAGGTCAGCGCGTCGTGCGGGGTCATGCCCGACTTGGTGTCGCCGCCGTCGATATTGATTTGCAAGCACACCTGTAAGGGTGGCAAATCCGCAGGACGTTGTTCACTCAGGCGCTGGGCGATTTTCAAGCGGTCAATACTGTGTACCCAGTCGAACTGTTCTGCTACAGGCTTTGTTTTGTTGCTTTGAATCGGGCCTATGCAGTGCCATTGCAGCGGTAAATCGCGCAGTGCGGCGATTTTCTCCAGCGCTTCTTGGATGTAGTTTTCCCCGAATGCTGTTTGCCCCGCCTGATAGGCCTCACGAAGTGCTGATGGACTTTGTGTTTTGGATACGGCTAGCAGTGTGACACTGGCTGGGTCGCGATGTGCCGTAGCGCAGGCTTTGGCGATTTGCATCTGCACTGCCTGTAGGTTCGTGGGAATCGTGGTCATAATTGCTCACAAGCGTACCAAACCCAAGAGCTAACGTAATAGGAAATTGTGGATATCACCCAACTACTGGCCTTTAGCGTCAAAAATAAAGCCTCTGATCTGCATTTATCCGCTGGTCTGCCCCCCATGATTCGAGTACACGGCGATGTGCGCCGTATCAACGTGGAGCCGCTGGACCATAAGGCGGTGCACGCCATGGTGTACGACATCATGAACGACAGCCAGCGCAAGGTATTTGAAGAGTTTTTAGAGATTGACTTCTCCTTCGAGATTGAAGGCTTAGCGCGCTTTCGCGTGAACGCTTTTAACCACCAGCGTGGTGCGGGCGGTGTATTTCGTACGATTCCATCCAAAATTTTGTCACTGGAGCAATTAGGAGCGCCCAAAATTTTTGCCGATTTGGCAATGAAACCGCGCGGTATGGTGTTGGTGACGGGGCCAACTGGTTCGGGCAAGTCCACCACGCTTGCCGCCATGGTGAACTACCTCAATGAAAATGAGTATGGGCACATCTTGACCGTGGAAGACCCGATTGAGTTCGTCCATGAGTCCAAGAAATGCCTGATTAACCAGCGCGAAGTAGGGCCGCACACCAGGAACTTTGCAGCTGCGCTGAAGTCGGCGCTGCGTGAAGACCCGGACGCGATTTTGGTGGGTGAAATGCGCGATCTGGAGACCATTCGTTTGGCCATGACAGCGGCTGAAACTGGCCATTTGGTATTTGGTACTTTGCACACCAGCAGCGCTGCGAAGACGATTGATCGGATTATTGACGTGTTCCCCGCTGAAGAAAAAGAGATGGTGCGGGCCATGTTGTCTGAGTCGTTGCAAGCGGTAATCTCGCAGACTTTGTGCAAAACCAAAGACGGTCAGGGCCGCATTGCGGCCCATGAGATCATGATTGGCACGCCTGCGATCCGCAATTTGATTCGAGAGTCGAAGGTAGCGCAGATGTATTCATCCATCCAGACAGGCAGCAGCTACGGGATGCAGACGCTGGACCAGAATTTGTCAGACTTGGTCAAGCGCAACGTCATTTCTGCGGCTGAAGCGCGCGGCAAGGCCAAGATCCCCGAAAATTTCCCGAATTAATAGGATTTGCTATGGAACGCGATCAGGCTAGCCGCTTTATTAACGATTTACTGAAACTTCTGGTCAGCCGTAATGGCAGTGATTTGTTCATTACTGCCGACTTTCCTCCGGCCATCAAGGTGGACGGCAAGATTACCAAAGTCTCCCCTCAGGCGCTGGATGCCAGTCACACGATGGCACTGACCCGCTCGACTATGAGCGACAAGCAGGCGACGGACTTTGAGCGGACCAAAGAATGCAACTTTGCAATCTCACCGCCGGGCATTGGCCGCTTCCGTGTGAACGCCTTTGTGCAACAGGGCCGCGTGGGCATGGTGATGCGGGTGATTCCTTCCGAGCTGCCTACTATTGACGGACTGGGCTTACCTGCGGTGCTGAAAGAAGTGGCTTTGATCAAGCGCGGCTTAGTGATTTTTGTGGGCGGCACGGGCTCGGGTAAGTCTACGAGTTTGGCGGCAATGATCGACTGGCGAAACATCAATACTTATGGTCACATCATCACCGTGGAAGATCCGGTGGAGTTTGTGCATGCGCATAAAAACTGCATCATCACCCAGCGTGAAGTGGGGCTGGACACCGACAGCTGGGAGGTTGCTCTCAAAAACGCCCTGCGCCAAGCACCCGATGTGATTTTGATGGGCGAAATTCGTGACCGTGAAACTATGGAACACGCGGTGGCGTTTGCCGAAACTGGCCATCTGTGCATGGCGACACTTCACGCCAATAGCGCTAACCAGGCGCTGGACCGCATCATTAACTTCTTCCCCGAAGAGCGGCGTGTGCAGTTGCTGATGGACTTGTCGTTGAATCTCAAAGGCTTGGTGTCGCAGCGGTTGATTCCCAAGCAAAACACCAAAGGCCGCGCAGCAGCCGTGGAGATTTTGCTCAATACACCACTGATTTCTGATTTGATTTTCAAAGGCGATGTGACTGAAATCAAAGAGATCATGAAAAAGAGTCGCAATTTGGGAATGCAGACTTTTGACCAAGCGCTGTTCGATTTGTTTGAGGCGAACACCATCACCTACGAGGATGCGCTGCGTTTTGCCGATTCGGTGAACGATCTGCGCCTGCAAATCAAGCTCAACAGCCAGCGTGCCAAATCGCAGGATTTGGCGGCGGGCACTGAGCATTTTGCTTTGGTGTGATGGTTCTCGGGTTTTCGGCATTGCCTGAATCCTCCTTGCTTCTTATCCTTTTTTCTTTTCTTTCTTTATTTTGTATTGCCGTATGTCGTCTATTAATCCAAAAACTTACGAATCTTCCAACTCGCAAAAAGTCGCCTTTATTGGCCTAGGCGTCATGGGCTATCCCATGGCTGGCCATTTGGTGCGTGCGGGTCATACGGTCACTGTATATAACCGTACTGAATCAAAATCCATAGCATGGTGCAAAGAATTCATGGGCGTTGGAGCGGGTTCAGTGTTTCATGCACCAACTCCTCGTGAAGCTGCGCAAGAGGCAGATATTGTGTTTTGCTGCGTCGGGAACGACGACGATCTGCGTGCCGTGAGTCTGGGTGCATCTACCTCTTCTGACCGTACGGACGGGGCATTTGACGGCATGAAGCCCGGCGCGGTGTTCGTTGACCACACCACCGCATCCGCTCAAGCTGCGCGTGAGCTCAGCGCTGCAGCGTTGGTTCGTGGGCTGAATTTCATTGACGCGCCAGTATCAGGTGGTCAAGCCGGTGCACAAAACGGCATGCTGACGGTGATGTGTGGTGGCGATGCGGCCGTGTTTGAGGGCGTGAAGCCTGTGGCTATGGCCTTTTCGCGCGCCTTCACGCTGCTGGGCGATAGCGGTGCAGGACAACTGGCCAAGATGGTGAACCAGATTTGCATTGCAGGTCTCGTGCAAGGCTTGAGTGAGGCGATTGCCTTTGGTCAAAACGCCGGGCTCGATATGAACCAGGTGCTGGATGTGATCGGCAAGGGTGCAGCCCAAAGCTGGCAAATGGAAAACCGCGGCAAAACTATGGTCGCCGACCAGTTTGAGTTTGGTTTTGCTGTGGACTGGATGCGCAAGGACTTGGGGCTGGTGCTGACGGAAGCCCAGCGCAACGGCTCACGCGTACCCGTGACGGCGCTGGTAGACCAGTTTTACGGTGACGTGCAGCACATGGGCGGACGCCGCTGGGACACGTCAAGTCTGATTAAGCGGCTTAAGTAAACAACCCAAAACGCAAAAAATGCAGGGCAGGTACGTAAATGTAGTTAGCCTCTGCCAACAGAGCTGTCTGCTTATTTCGCAGGCGTCACAGCTGTTGGAGCAGTGTCCGACGAGGGTGCTGAAGTCACAGGTGCTGGCGAGCTGGCCCCCGAAGACGAAATGCGTTGCAACTCGTCTTCGCTGATGATTTCCAGCGAGCGTACCAAGCGCTGCACGCCAGTAACGCTGCGCACCACCTCCGTCGCTCGGGTTGCTTCACGTTGAGTGACGCGGCCCATCAGGTAAGTGGTGCCACGCTCTGTCACCACTTTGAAGGCATTTGCATACAGATCGCGTGCATCTACCAAAGCAGCCTTGGTACGGGCTGTAACCAGACTGTCAGAAGAGCGTTGCGTTAGCGTGGAGTTTCCCATCACGCCTAATTCGTTCACGACTGAGCGCACGTTTTCTACGCGAGAAATGAGGTCGCCGATTTTTTGTTTATCTTGCTCGGTAGGCGCTTCACCGGTAATGAGCACTTGGCGGTTGTAGCTGGTGATGTTGACGTGGGCGCGGCCGTCCATGGCGTCGCGCAGGCGCGAACTGCTACGCAACTCAATGCCTTCATCTTCCAGCTGAGTGCCTGAAGTACGTCGGTCAGACGCCACCAAGCCACCGCCAACCAGCGCGCTGCCCAACAATATTGGGGCACAGGCGCTGAGTGACGCGCCTAGCCCTGCTATGGCCATCAGGGCGCAAAGCAGACGGGGCGCTGCCAAAGTGGAGATCAATGAGGTTTTCATGGGTTGCTGTCCAGTTCACCAAGGAGTTGGGTGTCTACGCCATCACAAATGCAATGGAGCGCCAAAATATGCACTTCCTGCACGCGGGCAGTGCGCTCATGCGGGACGCAAATATGCACATCGGTTTCGCGCAGCTTGGCATTCATCAGGCCGCCCCCGCGCCCGGTCAGCGCTACCACGGTCATCTCGCGTTCATGAGCCGCTTCAATCGCCGCCAGCACGTTGGCCGAGTTGCCACTGGTCGAAATCGCCAGCAGCACGTCCCCGGGTTGCCCCAATCCGCGCACCTGTTTGGAGAAGATTGCGTTGAAGTTGTAGTCGTTGGCAATGGCGGTGATGATTGAGGTGTCGGTGGTTAGCGCAATCGCGGCCAGTTCAGGGCGCTCACGTTCGAAGCGACCCATGAACTCAGCGGCGAAGTGCTGGGCATCCGAAGCTGAGCCGCCGTTGCCGCAGGCCAGCACTTTGCCCCCGCTGGTGACGCAGGCCAAGATAGCCTGCACGGCCGCCGCAATAGGTTTGCTTAAGGCTTCAGCGGACTGGTATTTGAGGTCTGCACTGTCGATGAAGTGCTGTTGGATGCGTTGTTCTAACATAGCTTTCAATGATACCTGCCTTCAAAAAAGTGTCGGAATTCAGGAATTTGCTGGTGCCAAGAAGACTATGAGGCATCAAATGCGGCTTGTAGCCACTGTACCTGCCCACTTTCACCTTCCAGTATCACCACGTCAAAGCGGCATGGTGGCTCCGTCGGCAGTCGCATTAAAAAATGCCGGGCCGCAAAAATAATACGCCGCTGCTTTAATGCGCTGACGCTGGCCGCTGCGCCACCAAAGCGGGTGGTTACACGGAGTTTGACCTCGACAAATACCAACGTACCGTCAGGTGACCGCACAATCAGGTCGATCTCGCCGCCGCCACGCCCTGGCGTCCGATAATTGCGCTGTACTAGCCTCAGCCCAGCGGCTTGTAGATGGCGTAATGCGGCCTCTTCGGCATCGTCACCCTGCTGTTTGGTTGTCTTGGCGGCGCTTGCAGTCTGTGTAACAGTGGCAGTAAGGTCTTCGATTGCTATTTTATTAATAGCTAAATTTGAAGATTTTGGAAGCGCTGCCGCTATTTTTGAGGCTATTTTGTTGTGAAGGAACACGTTTGAGCGCCTTTTTTGCTAAAGCCCTGGAGGCCGCGCACGATGCAGCGGCTGCCCAGCATTATCCCCAGGGCGCTTTGTACGTCGTCGCGACACCTATTGGCAATCTGGCGGACATCAGCCTGCGTGCTTTGCATGTGTTGCAGCTGGTGGACTGCGTAGCCTGTGAGGACACGCGCCATACGCAAACCCTGTTGCGGGCTTATGGTCTGGAAAAAACTGGGGCCCAACTGCTGGCTGTTCATCAGCATAACGAGGCCGAGGCGGCCCAGCAGGTTATTGAGCGGCTGCGCCAAGGCCTGCGTGTTGCCTACGTGAGCGATGCGGGCACACCGGCAGTCAGTGACCCTGGTGCGCGTTTGGTGGCAGCCGTGCGTGCCGCAGGGCTGCCCATCAGCCCGCTGCCAGGGGCAAGCAGCATCACCGCAGCGATTAGCGCCAGTGGTGCGGTGGCGCGGGGCGATGACGATGGTGGTTTTGTATTCGCCGGATTTTTGCCCCCTAAAGCGCTGATGCGACAGGCAGCGGTGCAGCAGTTGCAGACGGAGCGCCGCGCTGTGGTTCTTCTGGAAGCACCGCACCGCATTGAAGCCCTGGCGCTGGCGCTGGCGGTGTTGGGCGAGCGGCAAGTGACGGTGGCGCGTGAAATAACCAAACAGTTTGAAGAAATCGCGACCGTAGCCGCCTCGGGCTTCCCTGCGTGGCTGAGCGCCCATCCGAACCGCTTGCGGGGTGAATTTGTGGTGGTGCTGCACCCGGTGGAAGTTGTGAATGACACTGCGCACAGTGAGCGGGTATTGACCTTGTTGCTGGCGGAGCTGCCGCTGAAAACTGCTGTACGGTTAGCGGCAGACATTACAGGCGAGCCGCGTAACGGGCTGTACACGCGGGCATTGGCGCTGAAGCCCGGGAAGACGCTTTCTGCGGACCAGGACGACGAAACGTCAGATTAAGTCGTGGTTTATTAGGGCTGGGGCTGGGGCTAGGGCAGATGCAGCGCAATCTTGGCAGACGCAGGCCAATTTTTGCGCCTGCTGGGGCACTTGGGCGAGCAAGGCAGGCGTGAATGTGGCCGTCATGCACCAGCAGGGAGGTTGTGGAATGCCGGTTTGTTCCTCTCGCACCATGGCGCAAGCATTGGTCTTGCCACAAAGTGGGCAAAGCGATGGCGGGAAGGAGTTCGCTTGCACTACTGCACTACTGCACTACTGCATTACGTTGTGAGACGCGATAAGGCCTCGCTGTACTTTTGCGCCGTATGTTCAATGACCTTTTGTGGCAAGCGTGGCGCAGGCGGTGTTTTATCCCAGGACGTTTGCGTCTCCAGCCAGTCGCGTAAAAACTGTTTGTCGTAGCTAGGCGGGTTGCGGCCCTCGGCGACGCTTTGCGCGTAAGACTCTTCAGGCCAGAAACGGGATGAATCGGGCGTCAAAACTTCGTCCATTAGCACCATGTTGCCGGCATCATCCAAGCCAAATTCAAACTTGGTATCTGCAATGATGATGCCCTTGGCTGCTGCGATTTTGCTAGCGGCTACATACAGCTGGATACTGACTTCTCGCATTTGGCGTGCTAAATCTGCACCAATGGTTTGCTCAACCTGAGCGTAGCTGATGTTTTCGTCATGCTCACCTACCGCTGCTTTGGCCGCAGGAGTGAAGATGGGTTCAGGCAGTTGGCTGGCATTTTTCAAGCCTGGAGGCAGAGGTACGCCGCAAACAGTTTGGGATTCTTGGTATTCCTTCCAGCCACTGCCAGCCAAATAACCGCGCACCACAGCTTCTACAGGCAGAGGTCTGAGCCGCTTGACAAGCATGGAGCGGCCTGTGACTTGTGCCACTTCATCGGCCCGAACCACGCTTTCAGGTGCATCGCCTGTCAGGTGGTTGGGGCAAATATGCCCCAGTTTGTCGAACCAAAACAACGCCATTTGCGTGAGCAGAGTGCCTTTGCCAGGAATGGGTTCGCCCATGATGACATCGAAGGCACTGATCCGGTCACTGGCAACCATGAGGATACGGTCATCGCCTACAGCATAGTTGTCCCGTACTTTGCCACGGGCAAGCAGGGGGAGGGAGGCGAGAGAAGAAGTGTGGAGAGCGTTCATAGACATAGGTGCTAAGTGTATTGCGCGGGGTGACGTGAGCAGGGCCGCTAAGCGGTGTCGATTTTGTGACACTTTAGCGGCCCTTGTGGCGCAGTCTGGTTTTTTTCGCGCCTTGGCGCTCGCCGTCTCAGTTCAGTCTTAGTTCACCAGCTGTGCCAATTGCCCCAAGGCGTACTTGCCAGCGACCACTTGCAAGCTGTCACCTTTAATTTTGCTGCCCTGGCCTTCACAGCCAAACTGCAAATAACGCTGCTTGCAAATTAACTTTGCCGCTTCACGGGCAGGCTTGAGGTAATCGCGGGGGTCGAATTTGTTGGGGTTTTGGGTGAGGTAGAGGCGAATGGCTGCCGTCATGGCCAAGCGCACGTCGGTGTCGATGTTGATCTTGCGCACGCCAAATTTGATGGCTTCCTGGATTTCTTCGACGGGCACGCCGTAAGTTTCCTTCATCGCACCGCCGTTTTGGCGGATGATTTCCAGCAAGTCTTGTGGCACGCTGCTGGAGCCGTGCATCACCAAATGGGTGTTGGGGATGCGGTGGTGAATTTCTTTGATGCGGCTGATGGCCAGAATGTCACCTGTGGGCTTGCGGGTGAATTTGTAGGCGCCGTGGCTGGTACCGATCGCGATGGCCAAGGCGTCGAGCTGGGTACGTTGGACGAAATCAGCGGCTTGTTCAGGGTCGGTGAGCAGCTGTTCCATGGTCATGGTGGAATCGGTGCCGTGGCCGTCTTCCTTATCGCCCTTCATGGTTTCAAGTGAACCCAGGCAGCCGAGCTCACCTTCTACCGTCACGCCTTGAGCGTGGGCCATGGCGACGACTTTTTTAGTAACTTCGATGTTGTATTCGTAGCTGGCGATCGTTTTACCGTCGGCTTCCAGGCTACCGTCCATCATCACCGAGCTGAAGCCTAGCTTCATTGCACCTTGGCAGACTTCCGGATTCTGACCATGGTCTTGGTGCATGACCAGCGGAATGTGGGGATACGCTTCGATGGCAGCCTGAATCAGGTGCTTGATAAAGGCTTCGCCCGCGTACTTGCGTGCACCGGCGCTGGCCTGCAAGATGACAGGCGCACCGACTTCGTCCGCTGCTGCCATTACCGCCTGGACTTGTTCCAGGTTGTTCACATTGAAAGCGGGAATGCCGTAGCCGTTGACAGCAGCGTGGTCCAGCAGTTCGCGCATCGAAACGAGAGCCATGTTGAAAGTCCTTAGTAGTGAATGGTGGTAACCGGTTTGTAACTGGTGCTAATTTTAACTTCGCCGTCGTTGTCTTAGTTCGTTTTATCGGCGGGTAAACCCAGGAAATCCAATATTGGAGGCAATACTGGACCCCCCAGCCAATGCAGTGGCTTGGCCACAGCACCAATCAGTGTCAGGTGGCCTAGGTCATCAAAAACGCTCGTTTGCACCGAAACGCCAGCCGCACGAAGTTTGGCGGCCAGCTGTGCAGTGTTGCGAAGGGGATCAACCAGTTTGTCTTTGCTAGCTGCGATCAGCAGGGTGCGTGGGGCGCCAGCGCTGGCGTGGGCCAAAGGCTGTGAATCGGCTGGCGTGTTTGGCCAATTGAAGGCAACTTGGGCTTCAGGGACGCCAATTGGCAGGAAATCGTAAGGCCCTGCAAGGCCTGTCCAGCCAGCCAGCTGAGCGGGGCTGGCACCCAATTGGCCCAACCAGCGCGGATCCAATGCGACCATGGCGGCGTTATAAGCCCCCGAACTGTGGCCCATCACATAAACCTGCTGCGGATTGGCACCCAGTCGGGCGGCGTTGTCGAGTGCCCACTTGACCGCCAAGGCGCTGTCTTGAACGAAGACCGGATAAGTGAACGCGGGCGACAGGCCGAAATCTGGAATGGCGACCACGGCACCACGCGATGCAAGGGCTTCACCCACAAACTTGTAGCTGGCGCGGTCACCACTGCTCCATGTGCCGCCGAAGAAGAACACGACCAGTGGCTTGGCTGCATTTGCAGCCAGCGCCGTAGGTAGAGGGTGGTAAATGTCGAGTCGCTGGCGTGGTGCGCTGCCATAGGCCACACCACCCTCGAACTGGTAGCTGCTGCTGGGCACCAACCCATTAATAACCTTGGTCGGCGAGCAGGCCGCCAGTACGATCACGGCACATGCCATAGCCCCTAGGAGCAGGCCGCTGGAGAAAGAGGCAAAAGAGTATTTCATGGAGGGTCAGCATGCCGCAGCACATCCGCTTTAAAACGCCAGAGAATACCTAAAGCCGTGCAGTTCTTATGTAGGACACCCTTGCGAAAGGGTGTCGTCACAGGGAGTGTGTCCGGTAAACCTTCAGCTGACGCGGCAAATCTTCAGCATATTGGTGCCACCTGGCGCACCCATGGGTTCCCCACACGTGATAGCGTACACGTCGCCGGTTTTCACGATGCCACGTTTCTTCAAGTACTTCTCAGCCTGCGTCAGCGCTGAGTCTCGGTCGGTGATGGTGGCCACCAACAGCGGGCGCACATTGCGGTAAATCGCCATTTTTCGCTGCGTGGCGATCCGCGGTGTCAAGGCGTAGATAGGCACGTCGATACGGTGGCGGCTCATCCACAAAGGTGTGCTGCCGCTTTCGGTCAGCGCCACAATAGCTTTTGCACCCAGGTGGTGTGCGGTGAACAGCGCACCCATAGCGATGGTTTGGTCAATTCGGGTGCTGCCTTTGCTGGTGAAGCCGCCATCTAACTCCACATGCTCAGCCGCTTCGGCCGCTTCGCAAATGCGGCTCATCTCTTGCACGGTTTCCAGCGGGTACTTGCCCGAAGCGGTTTCAGCGCTGAGCATGACCGCATCGGTGCCGTCCAACACGGCGTTTGCCACGTCGCTCACCTCGGCGCGGGTAGGTATGGGCGCTGAAATCATGCTTTCCATCATCTGGGTCGCGGTGATGGCAAATTTGTCCATCGCACGGGCCATTTTTATCATGCGCTTTTGCAGCGCTGGCACGGCGGCGTTGCCCACTTCGACTGCCAAGTCCCCGCGTGCCACCATGATGCCGTCGCTGGCCTTGAGGATGCTTTCCAGGTGTGGAATAGCCTCGGCGCGCTCGATTTTGGCGATCATGCCTGGTTTGTGTTTGAACTCGGCGGCAGCAACGTTGCAGAGTTGGCGTGCCATTTCCATGTCGGTGGCGTTTTGCGGAAAGCTCACGGCCACGTAATCGGCCTGGAAGCTCATCGCGGTTTTGATGTCCTCCATGTCCTTGGCGGTCAGCGCCGGGGCGGTAAGGCCGCCGCCTTTTTTGTTAATCCCCTTGTTGTTGGACAACTCACCACCCAAGTTGACCGTAGTGTGCACAGCTTCACCCACCACCTTGTCTACCGTCAGCATGATGAGACCGTCGTTCAACAGCAGTACGTCGCCCGCTTTGACATCCTGGGGTAGCTCTTTGTAATCAAGGCCTACCGCATTCACATCACCTAGAGTGGTGCGCTCGCCGTCCAGCACAAACTTGGCGCCGGCCACTAAAAAAACTTTGCCATCAACAAACTTACCCACGCGGATTTTGGGGCCTTGCAGGTCCGCCATGATGGCCACTTCGCGTCCCGCACGGCGGGCCGCTTCACGCACCATGGTGGCCCGCGCGATGTGGTCTTGTGCCGTGCCATGGCTGAAGTTCAGCCGCACCACGCTGACCTTGGCGCGGATCATTTGTTCGATCAGCTCGACGGTATTGGACGCAGGGCCCAAGGTAGCCACAATTTTGGTGGCGTGGCGGGGGATGCGTGTCTCCATCATCTGATCTCTTTTCAATTAGTTGAACCGGAATTGTGGCAGCGAAGTGATCGCTAAAGGAAACAAGCGAGGTACGAAACTACACCCCTCGCCAAGCTGGCTTAGCCATTCGCCCGTTTCTGCAAAATCTCAAACGCTGGCAGTGTCTTACCCTCCAACACTTCCAGAAAAGCACCGCCTCCAGTGGAGATGTAATCCACTTGCTTCTCAATGCCATATTTGGCGATAGCGGCCAGCGTGTCACCTCCGCCTGCTATTGAAAACGCAGTGCTGCTGGCAATTGAGCGGGCAATAGTTTCGGTGCCGTGGGCGAAGGCGTCAAACTCGAACACGCCGACCGGGCCATTCCAGACGATGGTGCCAGCAGCTTTGAGCTGGGCGGCTAACTTGGCTGCGGTCTCTGGGCCGATGTCCAGTATCAAATCATCGTCAGCTACATCAGTCGCGGCTTTGACCGTGGCCACAGCATCTGCGCTAAAGCTTTTGGCGCAGACTACATCGGTGGGGATTGGTACGTCCGCACCGCGGGCCTTCATGTCGGCGATGACTGTGCGGGCTTTTTCTACCAAATCGGGTTCCGCCAAGCTTTTACCGATCTTCAAACCCGCTGCCAGCATGAAGGTGTTGGCGATACCGCCGCCCACGATTAGGCCGTCTACTTTGCTGGAGAGCGCCTCAAGAATAGTCAGCTTAGTGCTGACTTTGCTGCCCGCCACGATTGCCACCAAGGGGCGCTTAGGGGACGCCAGTGCTTTGCTGATGGCGTCCATTTCGGCCGCCAAGAGCGGGCCTGCGCTGGCGACGGGAGCGAATTGGGCAATGCCATAGGTGGTGGCTTCGGCGCGGTGGGCGGTACCAAAGGCGTCGTTGACGAAGATGTCACACAAAGAAGCCAGTTTTTTGGCGAGGTCTTCGTTGTTCTTTTTCTCACCAATATTTACGCGGCAATTTTCCAGCAGCACGACTTGACCAGGGGCTACGGTGACGCCATCTACCCAGTGGCTAATCAACGGCACTTCGCGACCCAAGAGCTCACTGAGGCGCGTGGCTACGGGGGCCAAAGAGTCGGCAACTTTGAATTCACCCTCGGTGGGGCGGCCCAGGTGCGACGTAACCATTACCGCTGCACCGGCGTTCAAGGCCATCTGGATGCAGGGCACGGAAGCGCGGATACGCGTGTCTTCGGTGATGTCGCCTGCGTCATTTTGTGGCACGTTCAGATCAGCACGGATGAAGACACGTTGGTTCTTTGCGCGACCTTGGACGCAGAGGTCAGAAAAGCGAATGAAGTTCATGGCGGTGTCGGGAAATGTTTAGAAAGGTTTGGGAGGTGTTTTGACGTTCTTTGAAGCGGGCAGCGAGCGGTCTAACGGTGCTGCCCGGCGCACAGATTGTAGATTTTGGTCGTCCGCGCCATTAATCAGAATTTGGGAGGGAACCCAGCACCATCCCTGGTTGTAGGTCAAATCCGTGTAAAAAATCAGCCACTGGCAAGCGCTTGCCGCCCGCGCGTTGCAGCACCGTCAAGCGCAAGGGGGTTGATCCGGTGTGGACAGTGATGAAATCAGTATTAACTTGCAGAATCGTGCCATGAGGCAATGCAGGTATGCACAAGTAGCTATCGTTTTTGAAGATTTCTGCCCCCCACACTTTGATGGTCTCCGTGCCTAGCATCGTGCTGGCACCAGGGAAGGGGTTGAAGGCGCGGATACGGCGCTCAAGCAGCTCAGCGGGCTGTGACCAGTCGATTAGCGCTTCAGACTTGTCGATTTTGTGGGCGTAGGTGATACCTGCGTCGGGCTGCTTCACGGGCAGTAAGCCATTGGCCTGCGCCATTTTCAAGGCTTCCACTGCCATACGACCACCCATGGCGGCGAGTTTGTCGTGCAGCGTGGAGGTGGTGTCGTTTGCAGCGATGGCGAGGCGCTCGGTCAGCAGCATGTCTCCGGTGTCCAGGCCTGCGTCCATTTGCATCAGGGTGATGCCGGTTTGTTCGTCACCAGCCTCTATGGCCCGGTGGATAGGGGCTGCACCGCGCCAACGGGGAAGCAGACTGGCGTGGATGTTGAAGCAGCCCAGTTTGGGGGCTTGCAGTACCCATTCCGGAAGAATCAAGCCGTAAGCGACCACTACAGCGGCATCAGCCGCTGCGTTTTGAACAGCTATTTGCGCTGCCATCGCGTCTTCAGGGTATTTGCCGTCCAGGCGCAAGCTGCGGGGCTGCGCTACAGGGATGCCGTGCTGGAGTGCCAGCAGCTTCACAGGGGAGGCTTGCAGCTTCATGCCGCGCCCGGCGGGACGGTCAGGTTGGGTCAAGACTAAGGCAACGTCAATTCCAGCGGTGATCAGGTCGGCTAGGGCGACACTGGCGAATTCAGGCGTTCCAGCAAAAATGACACGCAGCGGGGCAGACGGCGTGGCGCCAAGCATCAGTCTTGGTCCTCGCGTTGTGCTTTGAGCATTTTGGTTTTGATGCGGTTGCGCTTGAGTGGCGAGAGGTACTCCACGAAGACTTTGCCCAGCAGGTGGTCCATTTCGTGTTGTACGCAGACAGCGAGCAGGCCTTCGGCTTCAAAGGTATAGGGCTGGCCGTTTTTGTCCAACGCCTTCACCCGTACCGACGTGGCGCGTTCTACGCCGTCGTAAATTCCAGGCACGGAGAGACAGCCCTCTTCATTCAAGGTTTTCTCAGGGCTGGCCCAGATGATTTCGGGGTTGATGAGCACCAGCGGTTGGTCGTGTTCTTCCGATATGTCGATAACGACCACACGCTCATGCACATCGACCTGGCTTGCGGCTAAGCCGATACCGCTTGCGTCGTACATGGTGTCCAGCATGTTGTCCACCAGAGTTTGGATGCGGGCATCGACTACAGGAACGACACGTGCAACGGTGTGCAGTTTGGGATTGGGGTAGCAAAGAATTGGAAGAAGAGCCATGAAAGGGAGTCGTGAAAGATACTAAAAAATATTAAAAGATACAGATAACAAAATGACGCTGAAAATACGTCAGACAGATTAGCCTGCTATGTCGCTATTTTCGCTACTTTCAGCGAGCGCTATAGTGTCAAATAAGATTCATCGTTGCCCAATCAAGGGCTTGGGCGCAAACTTGCGCGAGTTAGATTGAGGATTTCCTGACCGTATGGACACCACAACCCTGTTTCCCCCTGTATGGCGCCTGACGCTGCTGTCATTGGCCATGAGCGCGGTGCTTACTCCCGCCATAGCTCAGGTGGCGACGCAAAATTACCCTATTACGCCAAGCCAAAAGGCTACTGCGCAGCAAGTCGCTCAGGCTGGCGTGCCTTTGGATGAGCTGGCTGCGGATGCGCCTGACAGTTACACAGTGAAATCGGGTGATACGCTGTGGGCGATCTCAGGCCTGTTTTTGAAACGCCCATGGCGCTGGCCTGAGCTGTGGGGCATGAACCTGCAAGAGATTCAAAACCCGCACCGTATATTTCCTGGCCAGCAGCTGTTTTTAGAAAAAAGCGGTGGCCGGGCGCGCTTGCGTACGGCTCGCTCGGACAGCGACGCGCCAGATATGACGACCGTTCGCGTGTCGCCACGTACCCGCTACGAAAGCTTGGCTGAGGCAGCACTACCGACACTCAAAAATCAGCTCATTGAGCCGTTTTTGTCAGAGCCTCTGATCGTAGACGAAGCCGGGCTTGCCAAGGCTCCTCGCATCGTATCGACGCAAGAAGGACGTGTATTGCTAAGCAAGGGTGACCGTGCTTACGTGCTGGGGGATCCGGCTACGCCGTTGACCGGTGCCCAGGATCAGCCCAAGGCCTACCGCATTTTTCGCAACGTGATTCCTCTCAAAGACCCGGACACAGCGGCAGTGCTGGGCTATGAGGCGAAGTACGTAGGCAAAGCTACCCTATTACGGGGGCAGACCCTGCGCGAGATTGTGGGCAAAGACGGTAAACCGCAGCTCGATATCGTGCCAGCCACCATCGATATCGTGGGAGCCAAAGAGGAAATGCGCGTAGGCGACCGCCTACTGCCCGAGCCCCCCCGCGAGATCGCCAACTATGTTCCACGCGCCCCTGATGGCCCTATAGATGGACGGATCGTGTCGGTTTATGGAAGTGCAGTTATTAATGCCGCTCAGAACCAGATTGTGGTTATCAACAAAGGTCTTCGTGACGGCTTGCAAGTGGGCCATGTGTTGGCAATACAGAAATACGGGCCTCGTGTGATTGACCGTACTTCCGGCACGCCTGTTGAGATCAAGCTGCCAGACGAACGCATTGGTTTGGTGATGGTGTTCCGTCCGTTTGAAGCGCTGTCTTATGGTTTGATTTTGCAAATCACCGATGGTGTCAAGGTGGGCGACCGAATTAGCAACCCTCGTCCGTGAGCCTGATAGGTGACGCCATTGCCTTAGCTGCTTGGCTGAGGCTGAGCTTGACGCCCGGTCTGGGTAACGAAGGTGCCCGCAAACTGCTGGCGACTTTTGGGCTGCCTGAAGCGGTTTTTGGTGCTAGCCTTGCTGCGCTACAGCAGGTGGTGAGCAACAAGGTCGCCGAATCTGTCCGTCAGACTCCACCGCAGTTTGCGGAAAAGTGGGCGCAAACCCAAGCGTGGTTGAACGGTGCAAACGCTTCTTCTGCGTACGCTGCACCGCGCTGCATCGTGACGTTGGGCGACAGTGCCTATCCTGTCGATCTGCTCCATATGGAAGACCCGCCTTTGCTGCTGTACGTGATGGGTGCGGGGGATGTGACGCAGCTATTGGCCAGCCACTGTATTGCTGTTGTAGGTAGCCGTAATCCCACGCCACAGGGTGAAGAAAATGCGAGAAGCTTTGCCAAAGCACTGGTCAGCGCTGGGTTGACTGTTGTGTCTGGTCTTGCGTTGGGCGTGGATGGTGCCGCCCATGCAGGGGCGCTGGATGCTGTTTTTAATGCCGAAAACACCAATCCCCTGGCGACAACGCAAATTGCCACTGTGGCCGTGGTAGGTACTGGTTTAGACCGTGTCTACCCCAAACAACACTTTGACTTGGCGCACCGCATTGCGGCCCGAGGTTTGCTGATCAGTGAGTATCCGTTGGGAACACCACCACTGTCGTCTAATTTTCCGCGACGAAACCGCCTCATTGCGGGATTATCAAGAGCGACATTAGTGGTGGAGGCGGCGCTCAAGTCGGGTTCGCTGATTACGGCGCGCTTGGCGTCAGAGCAGGGCAAGGACGTGTTTGCTATTCCAGGATCCATCCACGCCGCGCAGTCACGTGGTTGCCATGCCCTTATCAAGCAGGGCGCCAAGTTGGTAGAGTCTGCACAAGATGTGCTGGAAGAGTTTGGCCATTGGCAGCCTCAGCCTGCTAAAACCAAAAATGCGATGAATAGAGAGGCGCTTCATGCTTCTTCATCAAGCGTAAAGGCCCCTATTGATGTGGCAATTATCCCTAATATCCCCATACCGGAAAGCAGTTTGCTACAAGCGCTGGGCTTTGATCCGGTGGGCTTGGATGCACTGCAAGCCCGTACGGGGCTGCCCACCGCCATGTTGCAAGCTGAGCTGTTGACGTTGGAGCTAGAAGGTCATTTGGCGCGTTTGCCGGGAGGGTTATTCCAGAGAGTGGGTGCGGCGTAAGTTCTGCACAATGAAGCGCATTGGCGTTGTCTTCCTAAAACCAGACCTGCTTCAGTTTTAGTTTCAGTTAAGCAGCCGTTCAGGATTGGCATCGAGCTTGGCCAGCGCATTTCGGGTGGCGCGTACCGTCAATGCTTCTTCCTCCTGCGGTACCAGCAAGCCTGCTTGCAAGTAGGCGGCTAAGCGTCGTGCTTGGATTAGATAGCTGCGGCCATCAACCGAGGCGAACAAGTGCAGTTGCTTGCGCTCGCTGCGCCAAACAAATTGCACTTGGGTGGTAGTGTTGCTGTGGTCAAGCGTGTACCAGGTGCCAGTTTGAAGCTCTTGTGCCCAAGACATCATGGCTTGGCTGGGCTTGGATCCTCCGTCGGCGACCACCACAATGGTGCTGGCATCCAGACCTATCAGCATTTCAATGCTGGCGGCATCCAGTGGAATATCCCCCGTACCATCCTGAATGATGAAGTCTTCCAAGTGAGCCAAACGCTCCGCCATTGCGTCGATACGATCTTGCGGGATGGATTCAGTTTTGGACATAAAGGCATCCGCCAATGTGTCACCAATCAGCTTGATGTGGGCTTCTTGCTGTGCCCCTGCAAAACCCAGCAGTGCCATGCCTTGGCGCAACCGTTGCAGTAAAAATGGCAAATCGTTAATGACCTGAGCACGGTCACTGCGGCTGGGCTTGGCGCTGGCTGCCCAAACCAAATCAGAGGCTGAGCGCTTGAGCATGATCGTTTCTTCGTGCTGCGGGCCATTTTTGATGGCCGCAACAGCCAGTACTTCTGCCCACACCTTGAACAAGAATTCGCGGATCTCTTCGCGTACAGGCATGCTATTGAGCATGTTGCGCATTTCAATGGTGTACTGAATCGCCAGTGTTTCTTTTTGTTCCACCTGCTGGGCCAGTGTGACCACGCGTTGTGAAGAGCTTTTTTCAGTCAGGTACTTGGACAGGAATTTTTGAAATTCATCGTAGACCAACTGAAATACCCGGCGACCGGTATCCGGATACTGCTCAATGACCTGTACTACGCGTTTGATTTCGCTCTCCAACGCACTGCCGCTGATTGCGCGTGAGTCAAAACCAAGCACGCACGAGCCCATGTGGTCGATCAGCTTGCGTGCCGGGTGGTGCAGTGTGCTGAAAAATTCAGGCTCGAACAGCGCAACCCGCATCACTGGCATTTGCAGGCGGGCAAACCACACCCGAACAGCGGCGGGAATACGCTCTTCGGCCAAGATGCTTTGAAACATCAGCGCGACGATTTCAATAATGGCTTTTTCGCCTGAAGTTGAGGCCTGCTTTTTAAGCGACGAAGTGCGTTCTCGCAGGTTGTCAGCCAAACGGGCAACACCAACTCCTTCAGCCAATTCATCAAAAGCTAAGTTTTCCCCATTTGCACCAAGCTCGGCACGTTCTTGTTGTGCTTGTGCCGTGGACTGCACCATGGCTTTGACGAGCGCAGCGGAAGGTGCGTGCGGTTGCGTGGTGACAAAATCTTGACCACGCTCGCCTAAAGCACGTTTCAACTGACGAATCAGACCTTGTGCACGGACTCGGGCACGGGTAATAGGGGAGTCAATGCCGTCGTCTGGATAGACCGAACCCTGGTCAGGGCGAGTACGGCCTTCTGCTGTGTGCTCCGCATCAGTATTAGTTTCAGAGCGGTCACTGTTAGGTGCTGTCCCGTGACGCCCCGCATTAAGCGCTAGTGAGCTTGCCACTGTCGACGTCAAGGTGGAGCGGCGAATCTGGGATTTCAGGTCAATCTCAGGTAGCACGCCTTGGCTGACGAGGAATTTGTTGGCGAGCTGATAAGACTCGGTGATGGTCTCCAGCATATGTTGCTGAATCACATCCTGCACGAGTACCCACACAAAGCGTTCTAAACCTGCGTGCGTCCATTGGTCAACCATCAATTGGGCAATGACCTCTGGGCGCAATATATCGTGGGGTGCCAGTTCGCGCTTAGTTTCCAGATACTGTATGCGCAATCGCAATTCATTCAGTGCAGCGCCTGCCTTGTCCATCATGCCAAGTGCTAAGCGTGATGCGAGAATTTTGTTCTCGACCACCTCATTTCCAATCAGCGCTAAAGCTATGGAATCGTTGCGGCCATGGGGATACGCAGCAGGTTGGGCCAAACTTTTACGCCATGCAGAAACCGTACCACGCGCCCAATCGCCATTAAGCTTATGGTATGCCATCAGGGCATCCCGTCGGAGTTGGGTGTCACGGGCACTTTCGCTCTGGTCTACCAGTACCACCAACCGTTCTGCAATAGCGGTGGACATTCCTGAAAGCACGCCCGCTGCATGCGCTACAAATTGTTCACGTACTTGCCGGGCAAGGCTTGTACCTGAGGGCATAGATGCGGGCAAGGCCATAGTGAACGTGAGGGGATAACTTAAGCGGTAATGTTAAAAGTAGGCATCTGTTTAAACGGATGCACCAGCATTTGGATCGTCCGGATCCCCTTCTTTTTTAGCCACAACTTTGACCAAGTCTTCACGCTTGATGCCCAGCCACATAGCAATGGCCGCAGCCACGAAGACTGAGGAGTAAATACCAAAGCAAATTCCAATCGTCAGCGCCAGCGCAAAGTAATACAGTGTAGGGCCGCCAAACAGTAGCATGGACAAAACCATGATCTGGGTTGACCCGTGGGTAATGATTGTGCGGCTGATCGTGGAGGTAATGGCGTTGTCGATAATTTCAACGGTGTTCATTTTGCGGTACAGCCGGAAGTTTTCACGGATACGGTCAAAAATAACTACCGACTCGTTTACAGAGTAGCCCAGTACTGCCAATATAGCGGCCAGCACGGGCAACGAGAACTCCCACTGAAAAAACGCGAAGAAGCCCAAAATGATGACGACATCATGCAAGTTGGCAATGATGGCGGCCACGGCGTACTTCCACTCAAAGCGAAACGCCAAGTAAATCATGATGCCGACGACCACAAAGGCAAGTGCCTTCAAGCCGTCTGTGGCCAGCTCCTCGCCTACTTGCGGGCCAACGAACTCGGTGCGGCGCAGTGTGGCGCTTGCATCGGTAGTTTTCAAAGCAGCAATGACTTTTTCGCTTTGCTGCCCTGAGCTGACGCCTTTGGGTGCAGGTAAGCGGATCAGTACATCCCTTGAGGTGCCAAAATTTTGCACCTGCACATCCGAATAACCCAGGGTCGCGATGGTGGTGCGGACTTTTTCCAGGTCAACTGCTTGGCTATAGTTCACCTCAACCAAGGTGCCGCCAGTGAATTCCACCGACAAATGCAAACCCCGGCTAAACAAGAAAAATACTGCTGCTAAAAAAGTCAGCAGCGAGATTAGGTTGAAAACCAACGCATTCCGCATGAACGGAATGTCGCGCTTGATTTTGAAAAATTCCATGGAGATGCTCTTTTCGCCGTAGTTCGCGTTATGCCGATGTAAACCGATATAAACAGTTAAAGCAGGCTTTTAAGCCCGCGCTGATTTGTCTGATTTGGCGACTTCGTTGCCAACGGCCTTGGGGCGCCATACGGTGCCAATTGACACGCCCTTCAATTTCTTCTGGCGGCCATACCAAAGGTTGACCAAACCGCGGGAGAAGAATACAGCTGAGAACATGCTGGTCAAAATGCCAATGCAATGCACCACGGCAAAGCCACGCACCGGGCCAGAGCCAAAAGCCAGTAAGGCAACGCCGACAATCAACGTACTGATGTTGGAGTCCAAAATTGTTGCCCATGCACGGTCATACCCGGTTTGAATCGCGGTTTGTGGTGAAGCACCTTTGCGTAATTCTTCGCGTACGCGCTCATTGATCAGTACGTTGGAGTCAATCGCCATGCCCAACGCCAGCGCCATCGCAGCAATGCCGGGTAAGCTGAGCGTAGCTTGCAGCATTGACAGCACTGATGCCAACAAAAGCAGGTTCACGCCCAATGAGATGCTAGAGAAGACACCAAACATCATGTAGTACATGCACATGAATGCCACGATCACCACAAAGCCCCAAGTCACACTGTGAAAGCCTTTTTGGATGTTGTCAGCCCCTAGGCTGGGCCCAATGGAAAGCTCCTCGATGATTTCCATGGGGGCTGCCAAACTGCCTGCACGCAGCAGCAGAGAGGTTTCGTTGGCCTCTTGGGCGTTCATACGACCAGAAATTTGTACGCGTCCACCACCAATTTCGCTGCGAATGACCGGGGCAGTCACGACTTCGCCTTTGCCCTTTTCAAACAGCAAAATCGCCATGCGCTTACCAATGTTGTCTCGGGTCACGTCTTTGAAGATGCGCGAGCCTTTGGCGTCCAGCGTCAGGTTTACGGTAGCCTCTTGAGTCTGACCGTCAAAGCCGGGCTGGGCATCGGTGAGGTTTTCACCTGTCAGGATGACTTGCTTCTTGGTAATGATGGTTTGACCGTTGCGGTCAAGGAAGCGTTCGTCGCCAAACGGTACGGCTCCGCTGCCTGATTCTGCGGCACGGGCTTCAGCGCTTTCGTCCACTAAGCGCACTTCCAGCGTAGCTGTACGACCCAAAATGTCTTTGGCTTTGGCCGTGTCCTGCACGCCGGGCAGTTGCACCACAATGCGGTCTATCCCTTGCTGCTGAATCACAGGCTCGGCTACGCCGAGTTCGTTGATGCGGTTATGCAGAGTGGTGATGTTTTGCTTCAGTGCTTGGTCTTGCACCTTGCGTGCAGATTCCGGCTTGATACTGGCAGTGAGCTTGTAATCGCTGCCATCCGGAGCATCAACAGTTTGCAGGTCTGTGAACTGGTCCACAATGACGCGTTTGGCCGCATCCAGCGTAGCCGAGTCACGAAACTTGATCTCGATGGTTTGGCCATTACGGCTGATGCCGCTGTGTCGGATGTTCTTTTCACGGAACATCGTGCGGATGTCTCCTGACAGGGACTCAGCTTTTTTGGTTAACGCTGCTTGCATGTCTACTTGCAGCATGAAATGCACGCCACCGCGCAAATCTAAACCCAAATACATGGGGAAGGCGTGTAACGCCGTTAGCCAGCTTGGTGAGCGCGACAACAAATTCAAAGCCACCACATAGCCGGAGTCGGGATCTGACAGCAATACTTTTTGAATAGCGTCTTTAGCTTTGAGCTGAATGTCGGTATTGTCAAATCGGGCTTTGACAGACGTACCCTCTAGCGTCACCGCATCCGCTGTAATCTGGGCTGCTTTAAGCGCTTCAATTACGCGGTTTTGCGTGGTGGCATCGATTTTGACCGACGATTTACTAGAAGAAACCTGCACCGCAGGAGCCTCGCCAAAGAAGTTAGGCAAGGTATAAATGGTGCCTACCAGCAGCGCGATCACGATGATCACGTACTTCCAGACCGGGTAACGGTTCATGTTGGGGTCTCGGGGTGTGCGCTATATAAGAAGCGGGGAGGGCTTGGCAAAAGGCTTGGCAATGCAGTGCTTAAGCCGAGGGTAACGGTGCAGTGTTACTGCCGGCTTAGGTCAAATGTCTTACTTGATCGAGCCTTTAGGCAAGACCTGAACCACAGCGCTGCGCTGCAGTTGTACTTCGATACCGCTTGCGATTTCCAGACTCAGGTGCGACTCACCCAATTTGGTGACCTTACCTAGCAAGCCCCCAGCAGTCGCGATTTCATCACCTTTGGCGAGTGCTTCAATCATGGTGCGGTGTTCCTTTTGTTTTTTCATCTGGGGACGAATCATCACAAAGTAAAGCACCACGAACATAAGCACCAATGGCAACATGCCCATCAGCGAGTCTTGTATGTTGGTGCCCGATACAGCAGCAGCGGGGGCGGTTTGGGCAAATGCAGAAGAGATAAACAAGGATGCACTCCGAAAGTGTTAGCGAAAGAATGAGGCTGTGCCGATCCCGCATCGTCCACTGCCTGTGCTGGGCGTCGGCCGGGTGTCGGACACAGACGCGCAACCCCCTATTCTAAGCACCGGGCCGAAATGAGAACAGGACAGGGGCCAAAGCTGTCATGGTCGCGCGACAGTGTTACGTTTAGAACCCCTCGCCCTAGCGTTTGAAGGCCCAATAGCGGCTGAGCAAAAAAGTTTGCCCGGCCGCAAATGCCAACGCACAGCCCAGCGCTACCCAATCTGGCCATTTTAGGATGCGCAATAGCAGCATGAATACAGCTTCGTTACAGGCAAATCCTGCTAGCGCTGTGGCAGCAAACCGGGTGAAGCTTTGCCCCAAACTGGTTTGGGTGTCGCTAAAGCTCAACAAACGATGTCCTGCGAAACTGACAAAGAAAGCGATTAAAAAACCGCTGGCGTTCGCCAATTCCAGCCAAATATCCGACCGAAGCATGGCAAAAACGGCCATGTGTGTCAGGGACGCCGTGCCACCAACGGCGAGGAACCACAGGCCAGAGCGACCAGCCTGTGCCGCAGCAGTACTTACTTGTTGCTCAGGCATTCTTTCATGAAGGCTTTGCGCTCATCACCCTTTTTACCGGTGGCGTCAGTGTTGCATGACTTCATCTTGTCTTGTTGTGTAGCTTTCTTGGTAGTCAGGCAATCCTTCATAAAGGATTTCCGCTCATCGCCTTTTTTATCTGCCGCGTCTTTGTTGCACATCGTCATCTTGTTTTGCTGCTTGGTGGGTTCAGCAGCTTCGTCTGCTGCGTGCGCAGCACCAAAAGACAGCGTTAAACCCAAGGCGAGTACGGAAAGAAGTGATTTCATACAGATGCTCCAGAAGGTGAAAAGATGTCAAGATTGTGTGGGAGTCGGATTCAGACTGTACAGCGCAAGTCCCACGAAATGCATACGATACGCACTTTTGTGACGAAGTGCCTGTACCGTTTGCAAAGAGAACACAGGGCCCCATGCGTGCCGTCCCCCTAAAATCACAGCATGCTATCTGTCAAAACTGATTTACTCGCGGCGCTCGCCGTCGAACTCGAAGCCTTGCAGCCTGGTGCTGCCAGCAAAGCCGCCTTTGAATCCCCCAAAGTAGCTGCGCACGGCGACTTTGCTTGTACCGCTGCGATGCAGTTGGCCAAACCGTTGAAACTTAATCCTCGGCAACTGGGCGAAACCTTGCGTGATCGGTTGATGCTGACGCCCGTGTTTCAGTTGTGGGTGGCTGCGGTAGATGTTGCAGGACCCGGTTTTCTAAACATCACGCTGAAACCTGAAGCCAAGCAGCAAATCGTGGTCGAAGTGTTGCGTGCTGGTGCTCAGTTTGGTGACCAGCCCGACCGCCAACAGGCCATGCTTGTGGAGTATGTGTCTGCTAATCCCACTGGCCCACTGCACGTAGGTCACGGACGGCAAGCGGCGCTGGGTGACGCTATAGCTAGCCTGTTCCAAACCCAAGGTTGGAAAGTTCACCGCGAGTTCTATTACAACGACGCAGGCGTGCAAATCCAAACTCTGGCTGCAAGTACCCAGGCGCGTGCTCTGGGCTACAAGCCAGGCGACCCGCAGTGGCCTGAGTCCGCCTACAACGGCGAGTACATCGCCGATATTGCGGCTGACTTTCTGGCCCGTGAAACCGTGCGTGCCGATGACCGCGAATTCACAGGAAGTGGCGATAAAGACGATTTAGACGGAATGCGTCAGTTCGCCGTGGCCTACCTGCGCCACGAACAAGACTTGGACTTGAAGGCCTTTCAGGTCAAGTTCGACAACTATTATTTAGAGTCCAGTCTGTACACCAGCGGCAAAGTAGATGCTGCCGTACAGCGCTTGGTTGCCGCCGGTAAAACTTACGAGCAAGACGGCGCACTGTGGCTTAAATCAACAGACTACGGCGACGACAAAGACCGCGTGATGTGCAAAGGTGATGGCACCTATACCTACTTTGTCCCAGACGTGGCCTACCACATCACCAAATGGGAGCGTGGCTTTCACAAGGTGGTCAACATCCAGGGCACTGATCATCACGGCACGATTGCCCGGGTGCGCGCTGGGTTGCAGGCTGCGGGCGTCGGCATTCCTCAGGGCTACCCCGATTACGTCCTGCACACCATGGTGCGCGTGGTTCGGGGTGGCGCGGAGGTCAAAATCTCCAAGCGCGCTGGCAGCTACGTCACTTTGCGTGATTTGATTGAGTGGACGAGCAAAGACGCAGTACGCTTCTTCTTACTTAGCCGCAAGCCTGATACCGAATACACCTTCGATGTGGATTTGGCAATCGCCCAGAGCAACGATAACCCGGTGTACTACGTGCAGTATGCGCATGCTCGTATTTGTTCGGTGCTGGCAGCGTGGGGTGGCGAGACGTCAGCGCTGGTCGAGACTGATTTGTCGCCGTTGCAAAGCCGCCAAGCGCTGGCTTTGATGCTGTTGCTGGCCAAATATCCAGCCATGCTGACCGCTGCCGCTAATGATTTCGCCCCCCACGATGTCACCTTTTATCTGCGCGAGCTGGCCGCCTGCTACCACAGTTACTACGATGCCGAGCGTATCTTGGTGGACGACATCCCTGTGCGGCAAGCCCGTCTTGCGCTGGTCGCTGCTGTGGCGCAGGTGCTGCATAACGGCTTGGCCGTTCTTGGCGTAAGCGCTCCTCAAAAAATGCTGAAAGAAGTCCTATGAAACATCAACGTGGCGGTACCTTTTTAGGGCTGGTTTTTGGTTTGGTTGTAGGGTTGGGCATTGCGTTGGGGGTTGCTGTTTACGTGACCAAAGTGCCTGTGCCGTTCATCAATAAAGGGCAAAGTCGCAGCAGCGACCAAGATGCTGCTGAAGCCCGTAAGAATAAAGATTGGGACCCAAATGCCTTGATTCAAGGCAAGAATCCTGTGCATTCTTCGTCGGGTGCTGTCATTCCGTCACCAGAGGCTGCACAGGCAGACAAACCTGCGCCTACGTCCACCACCTCTACGACCAAGGCTGAGCCCAAACTCGAAGGCAAAGCTGATACCAAATCGGAAGTTAAATTTGACAGTAAGCCAGACCGTAAGCCGGACGCCAAAATTGATGCCAGAGACGATAACAAAGCAGATACCAAGCCAGCGGAAGCTAAAAAACCACCCATTTCCACGGATCCTTTGGGCGACTTGGCAAAGGCAAAGTCATCCAGCGCGCAGCTTGATCCGTTTACATACCAAGTGCAGACGGGTGCCTTCCGAGTACCTGACGATGCGGAAGCTCAGCGTGCCAAGCTGTCGCTGATGGGCATTGAAGTCAAAGTAACCGAGCGCGAGCAAGCTGGCCGTACGGTTTACCGTGTACGCGCTGGGCCGTTTGAGCGTAAAGAAGATGCAGAACGTGCCAAAGAAAAGCTGGAGTCTGCGGGTATTGAGACCGTTTTAGTGCGGATTCAGCGTTAATGAAATTGTGCTTTGGGCGTGCGGTGGAACTTTCCTAACCGTACCCCGTCCTATTCCACCAGGAGTGATTGAAATGCAACGTCGTGATTTTTCTTTGAGTGCACTGGGTGCTTTGGGTACTTTAAGCGTGGTGGCTACTTTGCCGACAAGCGCACAAGCACAAGCTAAAAAGTTTGAAGAGGGTGCTGACTACATCGCTTTAGACAAACCGATACCCGTTGAAGTGCCCGCAGGCAAAGTTGAGGTGATTGAGTTCTTTTGGTACAGCTGCCCCCATTGCAATGCCTTTGAGCCCCAGTTGGAAGTGTGGCTCAAGCGTCTGCCGCCAGATGTTAGCTTTAGGCGCGTCCCCGTCGCCTTTCGCGATAGCTTTATGCCTCAGCAACGCCTGTATTACGCCTTGGAGGCCATGGGTAAAGCGGAAGCGATGCAGCGCAAAGTCTTCAACGCCATTCACCTAGAGAAGCAAGCGCTGGATACCCAAGAAACCATCGTCCCCTGGGTTGCCAAGCAAGGTATCGATCAAGCCAAATTTCTTGAGCTGTACAACTCTTTCACGGTTTCTACCAAGGCTCGGAAGGGTACGCAGTTGCAAAATACATTCAAAATTGATGGTGTGCCATCTTTGGGCATTGCCGGTCGGTTTTACACCGATGCGACACTGGCCAAAACCATGGATCGGGCTTTGCAGGTGACGGACTTCCTCATCATTGAGGCGCGTCGTTTGAAGTAAATTTAAGTAAACCAGCGCGGGGTTGTGCGTATGCTTACACAGCCTTATCGACAAAAGCCCGCCTGCTGCGGGCTTTTTTACATGTGCGAACGCTGCGTTAGCCTCATCACAGATCGTTCTGGTGGGTAAGCGGCATGAGAGCTTGGTTCGCTACAATGCGAGCAAGTTTCATGCCTCTATGCAAAGTCTATTCAATCCCATTGTTTCCCTGGCCCTCGGTTTGGTTTGTGCGCTCACTGTCAGTCCGGTGCTGGCAGAGAAAGCTGACCGCAGTAAGCCGATGATTATTGAGTCTGATGCGCTTAGGGCCGATGACCTCAAACAAATCACCATTGCCACCGGCAAAGTGCTTGTGACCAAAGGCACCATTGTCATTCGAGGTACCCGTGTAGAAGTGCGCCAGGACCCCGAGGGATACCAGTTTGGCACCGTGACCGCGGAGCCGGGTGCCCGCGCCTTCTACCGACAAAAGCGCGAAGGTTTGGAGGAGTTCATTGAAGGTGAAGGTGAAGTCATTTACTACGACGGCAAAGCCGATACCGTGCGCTTCGTGCGCCGTGCTGAAATGCGCCGCTACAAAGGTGCGCAGTTGTTTGATGAAAGCTCTGGCAGCCTGATTGTGTACAACAACGCGAACGATGTATTCACCGTAGACAGCGGTGACGCGGCGGGCGTAGTACCTGGAACAGGTGGCCGTGTACGCACCATGCTGACACCTAATCCTAGCTTGGGTACGGCTCCCGTCAAAGCGAGCTCCGCGCCCATACTGCGTTCTAGCCCTGCGATGAGTGGGGATAAAAAGTGATGGCAGTCGCAGGTATGGGCCTGTACAACGACGCCACGGTTCCCTTTGCGGGTCAAAGTCATCTTAGAGCTCTACACCTGCAAAAAACATACGGCAAGCGCAAAGTCGTCAAAGACGTATCTCTGGACGTGGCCAAGGGTGAGGTGGTTGGCTTGCTGGGGCCCAACGGCGCAGGTAAAACTACCTCGTTCTACATGATTGTGGGCTTGGTGAGGGCTGATGCTGGTCAAATTACCATTGATGGCCAGTCGGTTGAACGCATGCCTATTCACCATCGCTCGCGGCTGGGGTTGGGTTATTTGCCCCAAGAAGCGTCTATTTTTCGCAAACTCACGGTGGAAGATAACGTGCGCGCCGTGCTTGAGTTGCAGCGTGATGACGACGATAAGCCTTTGAGTAAATCAGCGGTCGAAGAGCGCCTGACTACCCTGCTCGAAGACCTTCGGGTTGATCATTTGCGCGATTCGCAGGCGTTGTCCTTATCTGGTGGCGAACGCCGGCGTGTAGAAATTGCCCGTGCTCTGGCCACCCGTCCTCGCTTTATCCTGCTTGATGAGCCGTTTGCTGGCGTGGATCCGATTGCTGTGATCGAGATTCAGCGGATCATCGGTTTCCTCAAAAGCCGAGGCATCGGTGTGTTGATTACCGACCACAATGTGCGCGAAACCTTGGGTATTTGCGACCGTGCTTTCATCATCAGTGATGGCAGCGTACTGGCCCATGGCACGCCCGCTGAAATCGTCAATGATCCCGACGTACGCCGCGTGTACTTGGGCGAACACTTTCGCATGTAATGAAGCAAGGCCTGTCATTACGTGTCTCCCAGCACCTCGCACTGACGCCCCAGCTGCAGCAGTCAATTCGTCTGTTGCAGCTCTCGACGTTAGAGCTTGCGCAAGAAGTCGAGCAGATGCTGGACGACAACCCATTTTTGGAGGTGGAGCTGGAAAGCCTGCCGCAAGAGGAATTCGGTATTGCACAAGCCGATACGCTGGTGCGTGAAGAAGATCGAGATTTTGAATATGCCGCAAATTCAGTCGCTACAAACGATCATCAGGAGAGCGTGAGCAGCACATCTGATAAGTCATCGGATACATCGGATGTGCCAACTGAATCTGACGGTAATCTGGAGCAAAACTGGGATGGCGACGGCAGCTCCGACACGTCTCCTGATGACGGTGAGTGGGGTGGCGACGCACCACCGCGCAAAAGCAGTACCGACAGTGATGGCGATTTCGACGCGACCGAGCTGGCGCGGACCCATGAATCCCTCGCTGCCCACCTGCACCGCCAAGCGCTGAGCTTGCGCCTGGGGCCTGAAGACCGGGCCGCCTTACAGTTTTTGATCGAATCGCTGAATGACGATGGCTATCTGGAAGACAGTCTGTTGAGTTTGGCCCAGGGTTTGTTGCAGAACGAGCCGGTAACTGACGAAGAGCAGCTTGAAGGACTTGTCCACCACTTCACCGTGGCGTTGCGCTTACTGCAAACGCTTGAGCCCATCGGCGTTGGTGCGCGTAATTTGAGTGAGTGTCTGAGCTTGCAATTACTTGAGATATCGAGAGACATATCGCGTGAATCAGCGGTAGACCCTTCAATGCACAACCACGAGCCAGAAACTCTGCGTGCAGCTCTCGTCGTATGCGAGCAGCCGCTCGACTTTATTGCCCGGCGCGATGTGAAACGACTCGCCCAGCGTTGTGGCGAGGGCGAGCAGACGATCAAAAATGCTTTGAATTTGATTGCTCGCCTAGAGCCTCGTCCTGGCCGCCGGTTTGTGGATGTTGAGCGCAACATTGTTCGCCCCGACGTGATCGTGGTTCGGGTACGCGGCCCTGGGCAGCCCAAGTTTCAGGTGCGCCTCAATGGAGACGTTATGCCGCGCCTGCGCGTGCATGATATTTATGCCGGTGCCCTCAAACAGCACCGGGGCGGTGAGCACCAAGGCTTGAGTCAGCGGCTGCAAGAAGCACGCTGGTTCATCAAGAATATTCAGCAGCGGTTTGATACTATTTTGCGCGTTAGCAACGCTATTGTGGAGCGGCAAAAGAGCTTTTTCGTTCACGGTGAACTTGCCATGCGTCCGCTGGTGCTGCGCGAAATTGCCGACGAGCTGGGCCTGCATGAGTCCACCATCTCTCGCGTGACCACCGCTAAATACATGGCTACACCTTATGGCACGTTCGAGCTGAAATACTTTTTTGGTTCCGCTTTGAGCACCGAGACGGGCGGGAACGCGTCCAGTACGGCAGTACGGGCACTTATCAAGCAGTTCGTTACCTCAGAGAGCCTTACCAAGCCTCTCAGTGACAGCCAAATCTCTGAGATGCTGCGCGAGCAGGGCATTGAGTGTGCCCGTCGCACCGTTGCCAAATACCGCGAAGCGCTGCGCATAGCGCCAGCCAATTTGCGCAAAACACTGTAAAAATCGCTACTGTGCTTTTCTGGGACTTGTTTCCCCCATTGCCATCAGTTCCCTAAGTTTCCCACCAGAATAGAGTCTCTTTTATGAATCAACTCCAGCTTTTCTTGCCCTGCGCCGCCGGTGTTGAAGAGTTTCTCGCCGCCGAAGTGCTGGCTATTACCGGTCAGCAGCCCCAATCGTGGCGCGGCGGCGTGCTGCTCGACGGCTCCTGGCGTGACGCGCTGCTGCTCAATTTGCACAGTCGCTTGGCCCAGCGTGTGCTGGTGCACCTCTCCACCACGCCTTACCGAGGCGAGCAAGACTTGTACAACGCGTCTGCTGACATCGCCTGGGAGGTCTGGTTCACGCCTAAGCAGAGCTTCAAAATCGAGATCACCGCCCAGCATAGCCCACTGCAAAGCCTGAATTTTGCCGCGCTCAAGATTAAAGATGCTCTGGTAGACCGCTTCCGCCACAAAACCGGCGTACGCCCTGACGTTGAAACCCGATGGCCCGACGCTCGGGTCTATGTCCACTTGACCAACGAACACTGCACGCTGTACATCGACACCTCAGGCGAAGCGCTGTTCAAGCGTGGCTGGCGGGCAGACAAGGGCGATGCACCTCTCAAAGAAACCTTGGCTGCTGCGATGATCGCCGCCAGTGGTTGGGGTGCGACGACGCCGCTCTATGACCCCTGCTGCGGCAGCGGCACGATAGCGATCGAAGCTGCACAAATTGCCTGCAACATTGCACCTGGTGGCAACCGCCGCTTTGGCTTCGAGAAGCTGCTGCCCTTTCAGTCGCACGTTTGGGAGGCTATTAAAAATACAGCTAGAGCGGCAGAGCATGCTCCGACAGCTGATGTGTTTGGCAGTGATGTGGCTTTTCGGATGGTTGATTTCTCCGAGCGTAACGCCGAGCGCGCAGGTGTGGCTCACGCAGTGCAATTTCGCGGTGGTGATGCCTTGCAGCGCATGCCCCCATGCGAGATGCCCGGCGTGATGTTGCTGAACCCGCCGTACGGTGAGCGTATCGACACCGCCGGCTTTGCAGGCCGCGAAAGCGCGCATATTCAAGCCGCTGATGGCACGTGGGTCACGGGCAGTCATGGTGGTAGTGGTGAAGGTGATGCAAGCGATACGGGCGATACAGATTTCTTTCGCTTGCTCTCCGCCCACTGGAAGAAAAACTACACCAACTGGACCGCCTGGGTATTGACGCCCGACTTGAAGCTGCCGGGCCGCATGCGCTTTAAGGAATCGCGCCGTGTACCGCTATGGAATGGTCCGATTGAATGCCGGATGTTCCGCTTCGCCGTCACGCCCCGGCCTACGCCACCCGTAGCCCCGGCCACGACACCCCCTGTTGATGCCTGAATTTTGTGAGCCCATCGGTGGGGCTGACGCCACAGTTATGCTGGTGCTCGATACCAATATCGTGCTTGACCTGTGGGTTTTTAAAGACCCGACGATGCAGGCCTTGCACCATGCGTTACGTAGCGGGCAATACCGGTGGGTGGCCACCACGGACATGTGTGATGAGCTGGTGCGCGTGCTGGACTATCCCAAAATCGTACGGCGTATGGCCTTTCATGGTTTGGCGGTAGGTCCACTCTTGGCCGACATTGCGTCGTACTGGCAGCTACTGCCTACGCCTTGTGTCGCCACAGTGCGCTGTGCCGATCCTGACGATCAAAAATTCCTTGATTTAGCTGTTCATGTGGCTACGCCTTCAGTCATGGCCTGCCCTGTGTTGCTGCTGAGTAAAGACCACGCAGTGCGCTGTCTTGCGAAACCATTGCTTGCACAGGGTGTAAAGGTATCAGCTATATTTCCTGCAATCTAAGGCTTAACTGCACCTTCCTCATCCAACGTATATTCGCTGAGTCTCTCAATTCATGGAAGCCGTTACACCCGCACTGATGATTGATGTTCATAAACTGCGTATTGGCATGTACGTGTTTCTCGATTTGGGGTGGATGGATCATCCGTTTCCACTGAATCGTTTCAAAATTACGAATGTCGAACAGATTGATCAAATACGGGGCTTAGGTCTTAAAACAGTCAAAGTACTGGTCGAACGCAGTGATGCTTCTGCGTTCGTAGATTCGCCACAGGTGCCTGAGCTGCTCCCTAACCCTGTAACCCCTGACGTATCGTCTCCTACTGAGCAAGTGCAGTTTTCTCCGTCGAGTTACCCCTTTCCTGCACCGCAAAAAATGTCTAAGCGCCAAGCCTTGGACAACCAAAACGCCAGCTTGGCGCGGTCTGAACGCTTGTTCGGTGAGGCGTCTGCTTCTTGGAAGCAAATATCAGCCTTGTCCCAGCGAGAGCCCGTGGCTGCTCTGCAGCGCTCAGTAGCTGTTGTACAAGGATTTTTGAATGAGATTTCCGGCACCCACGAAACAAGTATTCGCCTGTTGTCAGAAATTTCAGGTGATGGTGGGGCGCTGCATGCACTGAATGTCACGGTTATTTCGCTGCTACTGGCCCGCGCTATGAAGCTAGACGACGTCGCGTTGAGCGATGTTGGTATGGGGGCGCTGCTGCACGATATTGGCAAGCAATCTCTGCCCGACCGTTTACGTTGGCTTGCCCCCCAATTCAACACGGTCGAAGAAAGGACTTTTCGTGAGCATGTGGCCCACAGCGTGCAGATAGTCCAGGCAATGGGAGTGAGTACCGGGGCCCAGTTGGTCGTTGCCCAGCACCATGAAACCGCTGACGGCAAGGGTTATCCCAAAGCCTTGACCCATTCGCAAGCGGCGCCAGCAGCCAAAATCGTGACCCTCGTCAATGCGTATGACAACTTGTGTAACCCTGGTAATACGACCTCGGCGCATACGCCACATGAAGCCCTGTCGCTGATGTTTGCCCAACTTAAGCCCCGTTTTGACCCAACATGCCTTACTGCGTTTATCCGTCTGATGGGGGTTTACCCGCCGGGTTCGGTCATACAGCTCAGTGACGAACGCTATGCGCTAGTGGTGTCCGTTAACGCAGCCCGTCCGCTCAAACCCTGCGTGATGGTGTACGACCCTAAGGTGCCGCGCGACGAGGCTCTGCTTCTAGACTTGCAGGCCGAAGCCATGATCGGTATACGGCGCAGCCTACATCCGCGCCAACTTAGTGGCGCTGCGCTTGATTACCTCTCACCCCGCAAGCGCACGAGTTACTTTTTTGAGCGTGGCATTGATACCTCTGGCCTCCATGTGGGCACCGCCCTGGTAATGGTGTCGGGCTCAGAGGGTGGCGAGTCAGCGTCGACAAGGTCTTCTGCATGAACTGGCTAGAGCACTACAGCGTAGTGCTGGACGCGCTACTTGAAGCGGCCTGCCTGGTCGATGGTAAAACGCTTCGCTTGGTCGCTGTCAATGCCGCCGCCGCCAACTTGGTAGGCGAGAGTCGACAAGCATTGTTGGGCCGCCTTGTGACCGAGCTGGCCATTACCCCCGAAGACTTGGTGTTTTGGGAAGAGGCTCAGGCTGCACAGCTCGATCACGTTGGGGATCTCGCCTTCAGCGCTCCCATGGTTTTGCATTCTGAAAGTCTAGTACCTAAGTTTGATGGCAGCATGCTGACGGTGGAGCGCAGGGTACAGCGCTTGCAGACCGACGATAGCCATGAGCTCTACCTGTGGACCATGCTCGATCACAGTGCCCGCTACGCCACAGAAGAAAAGCTGGAGCGCCTGCTGTCCGAAATGCGCGCCACGCTGGAGTCCACCGCCGATGGAATTTTGGTCACGGATTTGAATGGTGCTATCCAGGCGTTTAACCGATTGTTCAGCCACCTTTGGCGCCTGCCTGCCAACCTGCTTACGCAGCGCAACGATGCCGCCATTTACCACGCCATGCGTGCGCAGGTGGAAGTTGTAGAGGACTATGACCAGCGCTTGCGCCTGATTAACCACAACGCCCTGCTGGAGGACTGTGACACCATTACGCTTGTGAATGGTCGCGTTCTGGAGCGCGTTACTTTGCCGCAAATGGGGCGTGGTGTACCGATTGGGCGGGTGTTCTCCTTTCGCGACATTACTGAGCGTCTGGCCAGTGAAGCGCGGCTTCGGTTGGCAGCCAAGGTTTTCGAGTCCAGCATTGACGCCATTTTTGTGGCCGATGCCCACCACCGTATCTTCACCGCCAACAGCGCGTGCAGCCGCCTGATGGAGCGCAGGTCCCACGAGTGGAGGGGGGAATTGCTGACCGATCTGCTGAGCTTTCCTGATGACCCTGACGCGTTGATGCTGGTTTTACAGGGCTTGTCCGTTAAAAACCGCTGGGAAGGCGAGTTGCACTACCGACGTAGCGATGGCACCGTTACTCCGTTGTTTGTTTCGCTGGTTCATTTGGCTGGTGAAAACGGTGGGCCGATGCACTGTATCGGCCATGCACATGACCTGACTGAAACCCTGGCGTACAAAAAGCGTATCCATGACCTGGCTTTTAGAGATGCATTGACCGGCCTGCCTAACCGTGTGGTGCTGAATGAGCGGGTTGAGCAGGCTATCGCTGTGGCCGAGCGCGAGCAGCACGGTTTTGCCGTGATGTTTATTGATTTGGATCGTTTCAAGTACATCAACGATACCCTTGGCCACAGCTTTGGGGACATGGTGCTGGTACAGGTGGCAAACCGTGTCAAAAAATGCCTCCGTCCTTACGACACCATGGCCCGCTTAGGAGGCGATGAGTTCGTGGTCATTCTGCACAAAGCGGATGTACATACTTGCGAAGTCGTAGGTTCGCGTATTTTGGAAGTGCTGACCATGCCGTTTGAGCGTGAAGATATGCGCTTTATCGTGACATGCAGCATCGGTGTCGCCATGTACCCTGAAGACGGGGCCACCATGAGCGAGTTGATCAAGAATGCGGACGACGCCATGTACCGTGTCAAAGAACATGGCCGTGCTGCCATGCGCTTTTATCAGCGTCAAATGAATGTGGACTTGCTTGCCCGCATGAAGCTTGACCATGCTATGCGCCAAGCGCTGGTGCAGGGTAACTTCCGACTGCATTACCAGCCGCAGGTTCATATCGTGACAGGTGCAGTTATCGGTGCCGAAGCCCTGATCCGCTGGCGCGATGCCGAGATGGGTGAAATCCCCCCAGGTCGTTTTATCCCCGTTGCCGAAGAAACTGGATTCATCGTAGCTATTGGTGATTGGGTACTGGCCGAGGCGGTACGCCAGGCCTCAGTTTGGTACACCCAAGGCCTGCGTATACCGGTGTCCGTAAACGTATCCGCCCCGCAATTTCAGCAAAAAGGTTTTGTTGAAAAAGTCGCTGGTGTGGTCGCCTCGGCCGGTTTACCGAATGAACTTCTGGAGTTGGAGCTGACAGAAAGTATTTTGATTGGTGATGGAGAGGAGGTCTTGTTGCTGCTACGGCGGCTTGCAGATCTGGGTATCAAACTGGCTATTGATGATTTTGGCACCGGCTATTACAGCTTGGCCTACCTTAAGCGCTTTCCCATCCAGCGACTTAAAATTGATCGCTCCTTCATTAGCCAACTGCCTGATGACGAACGCGATGGCGCTATTACCCACGCTGTTATTAACCTGGGCCACGCGCTGCACCTGAAGGTGATTGCCGAGGGTGTAGAAACCGAGGCGCAGCGCCAGTTTTTGCAGGATGCTGGCTGCGATGAATTTCAAGGCTACTTGCGGTCACCAGCTTTGCCAGCGGCTGATTTCGAGCGCTTGGTGACCCAAATAGGCCGGGCCAATGGAACGGTGGCTTAACGCAATGGCCTCTGCACGGTGATTGCAGTGTCCTGATATTCCTCAAGCAGCGCAAAACTGCATGCTTGTGCACGAGGCCACCAAGTCCGAAATACGGAGCTCAAATGCGCTATATCGTCTTGCAATAATGCATTTTTCGCCACCTGCGGCACCAAATTAGACAGCAGCCGAACCTCGTTTTCATTCACCCGCCGCACGATGTGGTGGGGGCCAACCTCGTCGGGGTGGTCCAAGCCTGCTGCTTGAATCAGTTCTCGCAGTGCCTCCAGCGTTTGCTGGTGAAACTGGTAAACGCGCTCGGCTTTGTCTGGTACGACCAGTGCCTGCTGGCGCACAGGATCTTGCGTCGTGACGCCTGTAGGGCATTGCCCTGTATGGCAGTGCTGGGCCTGGATGCAGCCCAGTGCGAACATGAAGCCGCGCGCGCTGTTGCACCAATCAGCCCCTAATGCGAGCATACGGATCACATCAAAGCCACTCACAACCTTGCCAGCCGCGCCCAGACGAACCTTGTCGCGCATCCCAATGCCTTTAAGTGTGTTGTGAACCAGGAGCAAGCCCTCTTGCAGCGGTGCGCCCACGTGGTCTGTGAACTCCAGAGGGGCTGCGCCTGTACCACCTTCGGCGCCATCCACCACGATGAAGTCGGGGGTTAGGCTGGTTTGTTGCATGGCTTTGGCAATCGCAAACCATTCCCACGGGTGACCTACGCAAAACTTGAAGCCCGTCGGCTTACCGCCCGAGAGCTCGCGCAGCCGGGCGATGAACTGTAGTAACTCAATCGGTGTACTGAATTCACTGTGTCCGGCAGGCGATACGCAGTCAACCCCAATGGGCACGCCCCGCGCCTCGGCAATTTCAGCTGTCACCTTGGGGCCGGGTAGCACCCCCCCGTGGCCGGGTTTCGCGCCCTGGCTGAGCTTCAGCTCGATCATTTTGACCTGTGGGTCACGGGCATTAGTCGCGAATTTATCGGCGTTAAAGCTGCCATCCGGGTTACGGCAACCAAAGTAGCCTGAGCCAATCTCCCAAATCAAGTCCCCGCCATTAGCCCGGTGGTGTACCGAAATCGAACCCTCCCCCGTATCGTGCGCAAAGCCACCTTTGTAAGCCCCGGAGTTCAGCGACAAAATTGCATTCGCCGACAAGGCCCCAAAGCTCATCGCCGAGATATTGAAGACACTGGCCTTGTATGGCTGCGCTGTGTCTGGCCCGATGGTGATGCGAAAGTCGTGCGAGGCAATTTTGCTAGGCGCCATCGAATGGTTAATCCACTCATAGCCATTTTTGCCCACATCCAGTTGCGTGCCGAACGGGCGTTTGTCGGAGTCCCCCTTGGCGCGGGCATACACCAGCGAACGCTGAGAGCGCGAAAACGGGGCAGCATCGGTATCGTTCTCAATGAAATACTGGCGAATCTCAGGTCGAATGAACTCGAACAAAAACCGCATATGCCCGATTACCGGGTAGTTGCGCAGTATGGAACGTTTGGTTTGTAGCAGGTCATACAGCCCCGTCGCGCTAAGCGCCAGCCCTACAGCTGTGAGTAGTTGGCCTTGACCTTGCGACCACCAAGTCCATAGGCCGAGGAGCGTGCACAGCACACTGAAGATTAACGCTGTGTAGCGGATAGGGTAAATGGCATTGAGGCGTTGCAGCATTAGGGGAGTCAAGCGCAAGGCTTGGGGTGTTGTTATCTCGTCGCCATCATAGAGACTGCGCTGTTGCTGTTGCTGCCGCTAAGGCGGCTTGCTCTGTCAGCACCTCTTGCAGGCTGACCTCCGCCTGTTCACGTGCATGGTCCCACATTAGAGGTGTCCAGCCTAGCATCATCCCCAGAAATCCATGGGCTTGACGCGCCCACCGCCAAAAATCAAAGTTATCTCGCTGCGACAAGATCAATCCATCGTCGTCAAAATGAAATTGCGAATACACACTGTTGTGCACTATCCGACCGGTAGGTGCGTAGCGGAAAGTTACTTCCCAGCGCACACTGCCGTGGTTCTGAAGCGTTTTCACGGTGTGGAAATCCACTGCCCAGGTGTTGGTGAGTCCTCCCTGGCCTTTGTTTGTGCGATCTGTCGGGAGCCTCCCGGGGCCAAATAGCAGTGCCCACATCGCCATGATTTCGCGATCGCCGTTCAGATTGAAAATCGGATCTTCGAACCGTACGCCATGTGCATAGCAGTTTTGCATGCCTTGAGTGTCACGCGCGACAAGTGCAGTGAAGTAGCGGTACAGGGTTTGAGACGTGAGGTGATTGGCTTGCATGGAGCGGTGGTAGATCCCGGTCGCAGTGTACCTAGACCCACAGTTTGCCCCTTCGCATTGCAGCTAAGCCCCTTCAGAAGACTACAACGTCTCGCAGGGAGTGCCCTGTTGCCAGCCGGTCAAAGCCACTGTTGATCTGGTCTAGTGGTATTTGTTGACCCATGAGTCGGTTGACGGGCAGTTTTCCGCGCTGGTACATCTCGATATAGCGGGGAATATCGCGAACTGGCACGCTGGAGCCAATGTACGAGCCGCGTAAAGTACGTTCCTCCGCCACCAGGGATACCGGGGATAACTCAAACCGGTGCGCGGGATTGGGCAGACCTGCGGTGATGGTCGAGCCACCGCGCCGGGTGATGCGGTAGGCCAACTCAAGTGCTTTGACGGAACCTGCCATCTCAAAAGCATAGTCCACACCGCCCTTGGTGAGCTCGCGTACCTCATCCGCAGCCGTAGCACTGCTTGCGTTGACGGTAGCGATGGCGCCAAGCTCACGGGCAAGTTTGAGCTTGTCATCGTTCAGATCTAGTGCCACCACTTCGCGCGCGCCAGAGGCCACTGCGGCCAGCAAGGCGGTCAAGCCTACGCCCCCCAAGCCCAGCACTGCTACTGTGCTGCCTGCTTGGACACGCGCCGTGTTGATCACCGCGCCTACGCCGGTCAACACCGCACAGCCGAACAAGGCGGCTTCGGCATAGCTGATATCAGCGTGAATCTTGACACAAGAGCGGCGGCTAACTACCGCATATTCGGCAAAACACGAAACACCCGTATGGTGGTTGAGCGCTGTGGTGCCGATATGTAACCTGCGTTCACCGCTGAGCAATGTGCCTGCTGTGTTGGCTACTGCGCCAGGCTCACACAGTGCCGGGCGCCCTTCAGCGCAGGGCACACAGCCGCCGCAGCTGGGCACAAACACCAGTACCACGCGGTCGCCAGGAGCTAAATCGCGCACATCCGAGGCTACCGCTACGACCTCCCCGGCAGATTCATGGCCCAGCACCATGGGAACGGGCCTGGGCCGATCCCCTGAAATTACCGATAAATCTGAGTGACACAGGCCAGCAGCACCAATACGCACCAGTACTTCGCCAGGGCCAGGCGGATCAAGTTCCACTTCCTGCACACGCAGTGGCAGGCTTTGGGCGTAGGGCGCGGGTGCCCCAATGACTTCTAAAACAGCAGCGCGAATTTTCATAGCCCCAGTCCTAAATCCTAAATCCTAAATTCCAAACTCCAGCCAATTACTCGTACAAACTAATCGTACAAACGGAATCAGCGTGCATCAGTGCCCGTGGTACTGCACCACCGTTTTCACCACGCAAAACTCTTCCAAGGCGAGAAAGCCTTTTTCACGGCCATGCCCACTGTGCTTCACGCCGCCAAAGGGCAACTCAACACCGCCGCCCGCGCCATAACAGTTGAGGTAAACCTGCCCGCATTGCATCTGCTTGGCCATGCGTGTCTGGCGCGAACCATCCCGAGTCCAGATACCTGCCAAAAGACCAAAATCAGTCGCATTCGCGAGCCGTACCGCATCTGCTTCATCCGTGAAAGGGATCACTGACAAAACGGGGCCAAAGACTTCATCACAGGCCAACTCATGGTCACGGGGAACAGGGCCAAACACCGTAGGTGCCACATAGAAACCACCTGCGGGTACGCCTGCCGCAACTTGGCCTTGTGCCAGGATGGGAATACCGCTGGCCATTGCGCGTGCGATAAAGCCTTCGACCCGTTCCTTTTGCGCTGCGTTGATGAGTGGCCCGCAATCGAGGTCCATCGCCTGTGAGCCAACGCGGGACTGCGCAAAGCGCTTTTTCACGCGCTCGACAAAATCATCGTAAATGGACGCTTGCACCAGCAAGCGACTTCCTGCCGAGCAAGTTTGCCCAGCGTTTTGAGTGATGGCTTTTAAAATCGTTGCTTCTGCGCGGTCAAGATCAGCATCCTCAAAGACGATTTGCGGTGACTTGCCACCCAGTTCCAGCACGCATTTGATAAGCCTGTCGCCTGCAGCCCGCTGAACCAATCGACCCACTTCGGGGGAGCCTGTGAACGTGACGAAATTGATGCCAGGGTGTGCGGTTAGCGCAGCCCCCGCCTCTTCACCCAGTCCGGTCACCACATTGAGTGCACCGTCAGGTATTCCTGCTTCTTGCGCAATTCGGCAAAACGCAAGCGGCGTCAGGCAAGCGTCCTCAGAAGGTTTGAGCACTACCGCGTTGCCCATCGCTAACGCTGGAACCACCGAGCGTCCAAACATCTGGGCCGGGTAGTTCCACGGCAGGATGTGGGCTGTGACGCCGTATGGCTCATGCATTACCACCACATGAAAATCATTCAAATAGGGGATTTGCTGACCGTGCAGCTTGTCGGCGGCGCCGCCGTAGAACTCGCAATAGCGTGCCGCGACAGTGATGTCATTGCGTGCTTGCGTCAGCGGTTTACCCGTGTCCCGGGCCTCTAATTGCGCCAACTCTTCGCTGCGCGACAGCATAATTTGGCCCATTTTGCTCAAAATTCGCCCCCGTTCGGTCGCCGTGAGCGCACCCCACGCACCGCCTAAGGCAGTGCGTGCAGCCGTTACCGCGCGGTCAATGTCCACCGCATTGCCACGTGCCAAGTGATCGAATGCTTCCCCAGTGGCCGGGTCAATAACGGACAGCGTTTCGCCGCTCACAGCAGCTACCCATTGGCCGCCGATGAAGTGTTGTTGCATGGTAGTTTTCTGTGGAAATTGCCGTGGAAATTGCTGTGGGAATTTTGGGGTGGTAAGGCTCAGACCGTACGGCCACCATCCACCGGAAACTCAACCCCGGTGATGAACTCAGCCTCGTCGCTGGCGAGATAGAGCGCAGCGCGGGCAATGTCCAGTGGGCGGGACAAGCGGCCAAGCGGGATGCCGGCGATAAAGCGCGCGCGGTTTTCAGGGGTGTCAGGCACGCCCATGAAGTCGCCCAGCATGCCGGTTTCCCCCATCACCGGGCAAATCACATTCACGCGAATGCCATCGGGGCCCAGTTCCACTGCCAGCGATTTGGACATCAAATTCACCGCGGCCTTGGATCCGTTGTACCAAGTCAGTCCAGGGCGGGGGCGAATGCCTGCGGTGGAGCCAATGTTCAAAATAACGCCACTGCCCCGCTGACGCATGTGTGGCACCACAGCGTGCGTCATGTGGAAAATTGATTTCACGTTGACTGCAAACACCTTGTCAAAAAGCGCTTCGTCCACGTTCAGTAGCGGTTGGTTACGGTGGGTAAACCCCGCGTTGTTGATAACGATATCGGGCACGCCGAATTCACTGATACAGGCGCTCACTAGGTTGTCGATGTCGGCGCGCAGTGACACATCTGCTTGAATGGCGAGCGCACTGGATCCAATTTCTGAGGCTACCGATTTGGCCCCTGTGAAATTCAGGTCAGCCACCACCACCATTGCACCTTCACTTGCAAATAAGCGGGCGATTTCAGCACCAAAGCCACTGGCCGCACCCGTGACGATAGCTATCTTGTTTTGGAGTCTCATGTGTTATTCCTTTGAAATTATTGGGTGAAATTGAGATCGTTTAAATCGACTCAACCATTGAAATTGAAGGTGATGAAAGCGACCTGTTCAGTGGATTGATGCGTACATGATGTCTTGCTCCGTCACCCCGGTATTGGAGAATTCTTCGACAATCTTGCCTTGGCGCGACACCAAAATTCGGTCAGCCAGCGCCATGACTTCGGGCAGGTAGGACGAGATCACCACCACCGCTTTGCCTTCGTCGGCCAGTTGTTTGATGAGCTGGTGAATTTCTGCAATCGCACCCACATCCACACCCCGTGTAGGTTCGTCGAAAATAATCAATTCAGGTTGCTGAATCAGTGACTTTGCAATCACGACTTTTTGCTGATTCCCCCCTGAAAGCTCAATCACTTTGGCGTCTTTGTTGACGGCCTTAACGTTGAGTTTTTGAATCCATTCTTGCCCCACCTTGTCAGCCTCGCCGGCACTCACCCAGTTGCGTCGCCAGCCCAGCTTGGCCAGCAAACCCATGTAGATGTTTCGCGATATCGACATGGTTTCGAAAAAGCCTTCTACTTTGCGGTCTTCTGTGATGTAAACAATGCCAGCTGCAATGGCCTGCTCAGGCACGCGGTAGCGCACGGGTTTGTTGTTCAGCAGCACCTTTCCGCCGTGAAAGTAATCCCGTTTCAGCACCCCGGCTACCACTTTGAAGGTCTCGGTTCGGCCTGAACCTACCAAGCCAAAAACGCCAGTGATTTGCCCTGCAAAGATCGACAAGGAGTTGTTGCGCACCATGGAGCCCATGCGCAGGTTTTGCACACTTAACACGCGCCGCCCAGCGGGCCTGGGCGCAGCGCGGTGACCGCCATACAGCTCTTCCGAGAGTTGTCTTCCCACCATGGACTGGACAATACGGTCACGGTTGAAGTTGGCGGTGTCATCGGTCAGCACCTTTTTGCCATCGCGTAAAACGGTGATGCGGTCAGAAATAGCCAGTGCTTCTTCCAGTGCGTGCGATATGAAGATTACCGATACACCCCGGTGCTTTAAGTTGGCGACCAGATCAAAGAAATGTTGTTTTTCCTCGGGCGTCAAGGTGGCGGTAGGCTCATCGAACACGATGATGCGGGCCTTGTGTAAGACGGCGCGGGCAATTTCCACCATTTGCTTCTTTGCCGCTCCCAAGCTGCCCACCATTTGGGTGGGGTCTACGTCAAAGTTCAGAGACTGCAAAAACTGCTGGGCAGAGATATACACCCCACGCAGCCGGTTGATGAACTTCTCTTGACCGAGGTAAAGGTTTTGTGCCACCGTCATCGTTGGCACCAGGCTGGTTTCCTGGAACACCATGGCGATACCGATGGCCAGCGCGTCCAGCGGCGTGCGCAGATGGACGACTTTGCCTTCTATCAGCATCTCCCCGCTGCTTAAGGCCACCACGCCAGCCATCACCTTGGTCAAGGTGGATTTACCCGCACCGTTTTCACCCAGTAGCGCGTGTATTTCACCTGGCATCAGTGTGAAGTCGACGCCATTAATTGCCGGTACACCGGCATAGGTTTTGGTGGCTTGTCTCAGCTCCAGAATCGGTGTCATGCGACCCCCTTCATGTTGAAATCAGCCAGCGCGATGCGCACAATACGTCCAGACCCTTTGGACAAGGCATAGACAAACCCACCGTGTTCTACCGCCGCCACAATGCCGTGATGCTTGCCCCCAACACGACTGTGTAGCGAGAAAATCGGCTCTAAACTGGCATTGAGGCGTACCAAAAGACCGTAAGAGCGGGGTGGTGCCCAAGGCTTCAAGATGCCCATTTGCTTCACGCTGCCCCCTTGCAGTGGTTCTAGGAAGTCACTGCCCGAGTTGAGTGCAGGCGCAATCCAGTAGCGAGGCTCAACCGTGAGCATCATTTCGTCGCGAAAATCGTCTTCGCGCAGTACAAATTCAAGCAATTGGGTGCGGCCCGCAAACACACTGAGCCAGTACCCCCCTCCTTGTGCAGGGCTGATGCGTGCTGGGTAGCCAGGCAACGCACTGGCCACTGAAGTGAGACTTTTGTTGCTTTCCTTCACGGATGCATTCACGGTGCTGACGCGGTGTGCCCAGCTTTCAGAGGCCAGTATCCTTTCGGTCTGCCCGCTGGCTACAGTGGTGCCGTCGCTACACACGCCATAGCAATAGGCCAGCCCTGCGGCCAACACACGGGTGGTATTGGTTACTGTGTCATATGCCAATACACGGCCGGTGTGACCACCTTCCAGCAGATCATGTCGCCACTCGGCATAGGGGCGCTTCAGTGAACCCTGGCTGATGAGCAACTGGCCGTCAGGCGCTACGTGCAACGCGTTCACCCCTACCAGTGACTGGCCTTCGAATATTTCTAGTTTTTTACCATGCGCCGCACCGCCTTCGCAGTGGATACTGCCACCGCTGGCCACGGCTACGCCACCGTCAGCGAAAAGCGCCAAGGCTTGGACGGGGGCGGAAAAACTCACCACTACCGTTGCGTTGCCACTGGAATCGAAGCGAAGCACGTCGTTACCGCAGGCTGCATGCAGCACGCCTTGCGTACTTAGCGCTAAGTCTTCCAACCCCAGCAGCTCAGCGAAAATTGGTGCTTCTTCGAGCAGATTATTCGGCTTGAGCGCGCCGTCGAAGACCGGTACTGACACGGTGTCTTCGCCGTCGCCAAAAAAACGGTCACGTAGACGGGCAAGTGCGTTAAACATGGCTGCCCCCAAGTTGTTGCTGCGACGGTTTGGGTTGTTGCTTGTGCTGCATATAAGTCGGGTCGGCGCCCTCAAGGCGATAGCGGCCAATGCGGTTATTGGAAATGCCGCCTAGGTACAGGTAGCCCCGGTGCTCACGCATAGAGGTAATCATGGGGTGGTTAACGCCACCCAAATCCCACAGCGACTCCAAGATCTCGCCACGTTCGTTGAACTTGACGACGCAACCTGTATTGATGTTGGGCGACAACCATTCGTCTTGGGGCAGTTGCTTGGACATGCGGGTACGAAAGCCAGGTTTTCGCATTGCCAAATCGAACGTTGGACTGCGCATTCCCAGTAAAGCGACCCAGTAATTGCCGTCGGATGCGCGGTTGATGTTGTCGGGGTAGCCCGGCAGATTGGGAATCACTACCTCCAGTTGACCGCTCTTGGGGCCGTCAAACCAGTAGCGTGTGATGCTGCATTTCCAGCTTTCGGCGAACAAGATCGATTGGCCGTCAGAGCCCAGACACACGCCGTTCGGAAAGGTCAGATTTTTAACGACGGTTCGGGTTTGTTTAGTGCGTGGGTCGTAGCAAATGATGCGGCCATTGCCCCGGCCTTCTAGGCTGTCGATTGGCCATTCGTGCATTTCATAACGCACGGTGGCTTCAGAGAAGAAAATGCGGCCATCGGGGGCGATGTCCAAGTCATCGGCGAGTCGCAGGCGGCTGTCATCGATGACAGAAAGTAGTGAGCGGTTGGTCTCGTCGGTGACCTTCTCCACCACGCGTTGTGGCGTCACGCGGTACAGACCCATGCCGCCCACGCAGACATAGAGGTTACCGTACGCATCGAAAGCCATACCCAGCGGCTGGCCACCGATGTGGGCGTAGAGTGACATTTTTTGATGGCCAGGCGCTTCAAAACGCATGATGTCGCCGTGACGGGTGCCGCAGTACAGGTTGTCGTCCGCGTCCAAAATCACATCTTCTGGCGACTCCACCTCGCCCAAGCCAATCAAAGTCACATCGCGCAGCTTGTCGTTCACGGCGTAAGCTGTGCCTGAGTCCTCTGCGCAGGATGGGGCTGTAGGCAGTTCCAGGTAAGTGGGGCTGACGTACACCTCTTGAATCAGCTTGTCGCGGTTTTTGAACCAACGGATATCAATGATGGCGGCGAGCAGCAAAATAGTGCCCAGCACCACCCGTGCCGGGCCACCCGGTACAGCCATGCGAAGCAGGCCATTGGTAATCAGAAGCACGATCAGCAGACCCAGTACCGCCTTGGTGACTGAGCCCTTGCCGCCACCCAAGCGAATACCACCGAGTACAGCGGCGGTCAAAATCATTACTTCCATGCCTCGGCCCGTATCGGCCCCAGCGCTTGCCAGCCGAGCCGCGTAAAACACGCTGCCAGAGGCGGCTAAAACGCCAGACGCCACATAGGTCAGCGCGATCACCCGTTTGACGGCCAAGCCTGCGTTGTAGGCGGAGCGGCGGCTGCCACCGATAGCGCTGATATGCCACCCGGCACGCATACGTGTCAGGAAAATATGACCTAAAACTGCGACCACAGCAAACACCCAGCCGGCGATGGGTATGTTCAAAAAGTCACCATTGCCAATAGCGTCCCAAACTGTAGATTCGGGTACGTAGGATGAAATATCAACGGCATAACCTAAAGTCAGCATGTCGAAGGCTGAGCGGTAAATGATGAGCGTGATGAGTGTGGTCAAAAAAGCCCGAAGTCGGAAGTAGCCAATCAGCACCCCGTTGATGCCCCCTAGCACAGCCCCAAACACCAGGGTGATGGCGATGGACACGGGTACTGGTAGTTTGAGGATGTGCATGCAGTAGAGCGCGCAAAAGTTGCACAGCGCGAACATTGCACCCACCGAGAGATCAATGCCTCCAGCAATCAGCACCAGGGTCATGCCAAACACCACAAAACCCAGTTCACCCGCTTGGCGGATGGTGTCGGCAAGAGTGGATGCCGACATGAAGTTGTCGATACGGGTGCTGAAGTACGCCAGAGTCAGCAGTAAGAACAGCACTGGCACCGCCGTCTCTGTCCAGCGCTTGGAGAGCAACTCACCTATAACGTGATCAGGCCACAGGCGGTAGCGCAGTTTGAGGAGTGTTTCACGCATGGAAGATAGGGCGAGTGAGGACGGTAAAGGTAAGGACACAGCGGGCGACAAGATGCCGCCCGCCCTTTCCACGGAGGTGGTAAGGGTGGCTTTAGAGGTTGGGATTTGAGCTTTGGCTTTGCAGCACGAAGAAGTAGATACTCACCTTCACAAGTAAGTACCAACCCCCTCGGCAGTCAGACAAACCTGAAGATTTTTACTTCAGGTTTTCCATGCGCCAGCAGAACTCAGCCGGGTTCGAGCGCTCTTTTGTCAGTTGAATCAGTGGGGTGTAGTAGGCCGCGCGCATGGTGCCGGGCTTGGCGCTGGAGCTCAAGAACATCTTGATCATGTTGTTCAGGTCGCGGCCCTGGCCGGGTACGTCGTAGCTCACGTTCATGTCAAACTTGCCATCGCGCACACCTTCACAAGCGCTGACGGCTCCGCCGCCCGAAGTCACCAGCTTTACTTTGCCGGTTTTTCCAGCTTCTTTGATAGCCGCTGCGGTGCCTACGTCCATGTTGTCCCAAAAGCCAATGATGCCGCACAGGTCAGGGTTCTGCTGCAACACCACTTGGGTCACGTTTTTGGCTTTGGAAGCATCCCAGTCAGCCGATTGCACCGACACCAGTTTGATTTTCGGGTAGTTAAGCAGCATGTTTTCCACTCCTTTGAGGGTGTAGGCACTGGCTGCAGCAGTAGGTGGGCCTTGTACTACCGCCACTTTGCCTGAGCCTGAGCTGCAATTCTCGCCCATCCACTTAGCCTGCATTTCGCCCATGGCCACCCAATCGGCACCAGCGAAACCGTCGGTGGTGATGTTGGACTTCATGTTGACCTGAATCACGTGGATGCCTGCGGCTTCAGCGCGTTGCATCAACTTGCCGTAGGACTGCACGTCCGGGTTTTGCACCAAGATCACATCGGGTTTTTCAGAGATCAGCGAAGTCAGAGTTTGTGCGCCAGCGGCAGTGCTCCAGTTGGCATTGCGTACTTCGAATTTGTAGCCATTGGCGTCAGCCTCTTTTTTCATGATGGCGGCCCAGCCTTCGGTCAAATCCAGACCCATGAAGACCGGCACAAACACTACACGTTTGCCCTTCAATGCGTTGTAGTAGCCCTCACGCGCGGGATCGACCATGCCAGCGGCTTGCACCTGGAAAGCGGTACCCAAACACAGCGCGGCACCTAAAAGCGCGACGAACTTACGAAATTTTGGCGGGCTAGTTGGGTGTTGAGTAGTTTGCATGGCTGTCTCCTGTTGTGGTTAAAAGAAATGAGGTCGAAATCAAAGTCAAAGTTAATGTCAAAGTTGACGGCAACGATGAAATAGAAAATGCAATGCGTGTACCTGAAAACTCAGATGTCACCTTGTTGCGCTGTTTCTTCGTTGCGGGGATTGATCACGGAGTCGAGCAAGACGGCGAACAGCAAGATCAACCCCTTGATCAAATCCTGCATCGAATACGTCATATTGAGAATCGTCATGCCGTTAATCATGGTGCCGATCAGCAGCGTGCCAACGATCACATTGAGCACACCACCGCGGCCTCCCGAGAGGCCAATACCGCCTAGAACCACCACCAAAATCACGTCGTAAATCATGGTGGAGTTAAAGATGCTGGTAGACATGGTGTTCACGGCCGAGGCCATAACCAGCCCAGCAAAAGCGGCAATCGCTGCAGCCAACACATACTGCAAAACCACCATCGGCCGTGTGGAGATACCACTGGTTCGGGCTGCAAACGGGTTGTCGCCAATGGCATAGATGAAGGTGCCAGTGCGGGTTTTCCGCATGAAAATACTGACCAATAACGCGCTCACAGCAAATGTCACGACGGTGTACGGAATACCTAGCAAGCTGCCATGACCCAGCAAATCGAGCCCGGTAAACGCAGGTGGCAGTTCGATGATCTCGAAATCAAACATCCCGCTTTGGCCTACGCCCGCCAGCACAATGCCCATGGCCAACGTGGCAAACAAAGAAGGCACTTCGGCGTAGGCGACCAGCAGGCCGCTTATGAGGCCAGTTACGATGGCTAGCCCAAATCCCATAGCTAACGAATATCCCAGTCCGTGGCCGCGTTGCAACATTTGTAGCACTAAGCCACTGGGCACGGCCAGTACGGCCACCATGGACAAATCCACGCCACGCCCAATCACTACGATCGACATGCCCAGGCCCAAAATGCCCAGTACCGAGACGTTACGTACCAGTGTCAGTATGTTGCCGGTCGAAAAGAAGCCCGGTAAAAAGACAGAGAACCCTGAGAACAAGGCGATGAAGATGCCAAAGACGATGAACTGTTGATCTAATCGCAAACCACGCACGGCAAATCCTATCTACAACGAGGGTCACCAGCAAAAGGGTCATCAAGAGGTGATGCGATGTGCTGATAATTTCAGTGATGCGGATTTTGTCGGCTAGCGCTCAAAACACCTATTCGCCATTCGCAAAGCGGGGCCTTCTAAATTGCCGAATTCAGGTTAACCCTGTGTTGGTTCAGTGGCATGCCGCGATCGAAGCAGTAGCCGATGCGCTTGAAAAACTAAAGTACCCGCATGCCGTGGGCTTTTGCATCGGCCACCAGCATGTCCACCAGATCGCTAGCAAAAGCCGGTAAAGCAGACAAGCTGCGCACGCAAATCAAATGGCTGTGCAGGGCAAACAGCTCATCGTTGAGGCCCACCACGTTGAGGGCCATCGTTTGCGCATGGCGACGCGCCGTTGGAATCGACATGATCGCCACGCCCATCCCCGCCTCCACCATGCGGCACACTGTCTCGAAGTTGCCGACGCGGATGTGCAATTTCAGTTGGCGGTCTAGGCCATTGCAGGCTTGACGGAAGTAGTAATTAAAGGGGCTCGACTCCAGCAGTCCTACGTAATTAAAGTCCAGTGTTTGCTTGAAATCTACAGACTCCTCAGCAGCGAGCGGATGGCCGTTAGGCACCACCAACACCAAGCGATTTTGTCGGTACGGAATCACTTCCAGATTCTCAGTTCGCACGATCCCAGCGATGATGCCAATATCGATTTTCCCTTCAGAGACGGCGCGTACCGTATCGTCGCTGGCGCGTTCGCGCAGGTCAATGTTCACTTCGGGATGGCGGTTCAGGTAAGCGCTCAGCACTGGCGGCAAAAACTCGCCCATTGCGGTTGAGTTGGCAAACATCCGCAAATGCCCTTTGATGCCTTTGGCATATTCCTGCATATCGTCTTGCAGATGATCTAGCTGTCCAAGCATCAGGCGCGCGTGATACACCAACGCTTGGCCCGGTGGCGTCAAAGTCACGCCTAAGCTTGTGCGGTAGAGCAGCTTGGCCCCTAAGCTATCTTCCAAGTTTTTCACCCGTGTGCTCGCCGCAGGTAACGAAATATGCGAGGCCTTAGCCCCCTTGGTCAGGCTGTCGGCTTCTGCAATGTGCACCATGAGGCGTAAATCAACCAAATCAAAGTGCGTAGGCATGGTGGTGGAGTCCGGGTCGTGAACAAGCCGTTAAAGGGCGACTGCATTATGTGCATAGCTAGGAGTGCGATGTGGTGCAGTGTAGAGCGACCAGCCGCGCTAAGGCATGGGCTACCGTCGCCGCCCGTACGTCCGCGCGGTCGCCTGTAAAAACCAGGCATTCGCTGGTACACCGGCCATCCACGACAAACCCAAACCACACGGTGCCCACAGGTTTCGCTACACTGCCACCGCTTGGCCCAGCCACCCCGGTTACGGCCACCGCCACCTGTGCTTGCGAATAGATGATTGCCCCCAAAGCCATTGCACGCACGACAGCCTCACTCACCGCACCGTGCTCGGTAATTAGCGCGGCGGGTACGCCCAGCATCTCGGATTTAGCCTCGTTCGAGTAAGTCACAAAGCCACGCTCGAACCACAGGCTGCTGCCCGCTAGGTCGGTGCAAGCAGCCGCGATCATGCCACCAGTGCAGCTTTCAGCGGTGGCGAGTTTTTTTCCTGATTTCTGAAGTAAATCAGCCAAAAATCCAATATCAGTATTCACTACGCGCTCCATTATTTATGGCAATATTTTGCAGCGGTACGCTTACCACCAGCGCCACAACGCGATCACCAGCAGCGTGCAGAATGCGGCCACTACGTCGTCGAGCATGATGCCCAATCCACCACGCCAGCCAAAGCCTTTGAACTGCTTATCTGCCCAAGCGACTGGGCCGGGTTTGGCTGCGTCAAAGTAGCGGAACAGCACGAAAGCGACCAGCTGCCCCCAGAATCCAGTGGGCATCACCAGCCACAAAATCAGCCAGATCGCGACGATCTCATCCCAGACGATGCTGCCGGGGTCCATCACCCCCATGTGCTGCGCCGTGACGGTACAGGCCCACCAGCCAACCAACAAAGAGGCGGCAATCAGCACGCCCATTTGCAAGGGGTTTAGCCAGTTTTGCAGCACTAAGAATGCGAGCCAGCCCCACAGCGTGCCCGATGTCCCGGGGGCGAAGGGAGCGAGGCCAGAGCCAAAGCCCAGTGCGAACCAGTGTGCGGGGTGTTGCCGCATAAACCTGGCGTTGGGACGCTGGGAAAGCAGCGGTGCGCCTGGGGTGATGTCTGGGGCGATGTAAACGCCATCAACGGGGGTCAGTTCAATCACGTCAGGGTTGGGGCGAAAGGGCGTCGGAGCGTTCATGGCTTTGGATTGTCCGCTACGGTGGCCGTCATGCGCTGTTGTGCTCGGCGAACCACGTCACCCAGTAATCCACACAGGCCCTTACCTTGGGCAGGCGGTGGCGCTCAACCAGCATTACAGCGCTGACAGGCATTCGGTCTGGTCCATGCCATTCCGGTAAAACGGGTACCAAGCGGCCTTGCGCCACCAGAGGCTCACCGACCATGGACACCAGGCGTGCAACGCCCAGACCAGCCAAGGCCATCGCGGCTTGGGTAGCTGAGTTATCCGCCATCAGCGGTCCCTGTACGCTGACACTGTGCTGTTTGCCTTCACGTTCTAATTGCCAGCGGTTCAGGGCAGGGTTGGCGCTGTGGCTGATGAGCTGGTGCTGCGACAGAGCTTGCACGCTGTCAGGTAAGCCTTGCCGGGCCACGTAGGCGGGGCTGGCGTAAAGGCGGCGGCTGAGCTTGCCCAGACTGCGCAGTACCCACAGATCGCTGGTAGGCTCACCAGTTCGAATGGCAATATCAATACCTTCGCGCGCCATGTCCACGACCCGATCTTCTACCCGAAGGTCGATACGCAGCGCGGGGTGTTGGACGAGCAGCGCTTGCAAACTGGGCACCATCAAGTGTTCCGCCACCAAGGCGCTCATAGCCACGCGAACCAAGCCGGATACCGACTGGGTCTGGCCGTAGAGTTCGGTATCCAGCTCATCCAATTCAGCCGTGATGCGCTCAGCGCTCTCATGGAAGCGTTCCCCCTCAGGTGTCAGCGACAAGCCATGCGTACTGCGGTGTACCAGCCGCACGCTGTAGGCGGTTTCGATGCGTTTTAGCAGGCGCGAAATCTGGCTGACCGGCACATGGCGCTCACGGGCGACCGCTGAGAGGCTGCCCAATTGGGCAATACGGCAAAACAAACGCAAATCGTCCAGTGCCAGAGGGTTCGGTGTGTTTGGTGTCATGCGCCATGTTCGTTGATTTGGCGTGAAGGGTGTTGCAGCCGCTGCAAAAACGTTTTGCATGCTGCGCTGTTTCCGAAATCGGTTGAAGTTTTTACAGTCATACCATCACATTCAACCCTTAGAAGCTCCCATGACACTGAAACCCCCCGATGACCGCCGCTTTGATCTCTGGACGAACAACGAGAGAGCCACTCGCCGCGCCGACACTGCCCAAAACTGGGTTGCTTTGCGTCAGTTGTTCGTCCTTGAAACTTTGACTTTGGGCTGAGTTATGCCTATTTTGAATGTCAAAGTCAGTCGCGCCGCAAGCCCCGAACTCACACGAGAAATCGCGGAGCTACTCATGGAGCACACGACCCGCATCCTCAAAAAAGCCCGTGCTGTGACGGCCATTGCTATTGACTATGTGCCACCTGAGCACTGGGTGGTAGGCGGAGAAACGCTGGCTGCACAAGGCAAAAGCAGCGTGTATTTCGATATCAAAATCACTGATGGCACGAACACCAAAGATGAAAAGGCGGCGTATATCGCTGAATGCTTTGCTGCGTTTGCCTCACTACTTGGGCCTTTGCACGTGACCAGCTATATCTACGTGCAGGATGTGCGGGCCGAGGCCTACGGCTATGCCGGGCAAACGCAAGAGAGGCGGTATATCGAGGCTAAATTGTGTTCTCAGCGCTAAAACTAGAGCTTTTTAAGACGCTTCACACCCGCAGCTTTTCTTCCAAAAATACCAACAACGCCCTCATCGCTGCGCTGTTGTGTCGCCGCTGTGCATAGGCCATGTAGAGCCAGATGTCTGTTGGCATGAATTCAGTCAGTACAGGGACGAGTGCGCCGCTGTCCAGCTCCGTTTGCATCAGTAGCTGGGGCAGGCTGGTGATGCCGAGCCCCGCCTTGGCAAAGGCTAGCAGCACCTGCGCGTCGCTGGCATCTAATGGCCCCTGTACGGGCACTGAGAGCGGCTCGCCATCTCGCTGAAAGCGCCATTCGGGCGGTGGGTGGCCGATTGTTGCCAGCGAGAACGCCAAACACTGGTGCTGTGCCAAATCTTCAGGTTGCTCTGGGCGCGGGTGGCTGGCCCAGTAGGCGGGTGCAGCGGCAACCACCATTGGTATGGTGTGCAAGCGGCGCACTATCAGCTCAGAGTCTTCAATCCGCCCTACGCGCAGCACCACGTCTACGGCCTCGTCAACCAAATCCACCCGGCGGTTGGTCAGTTTTAGGCTAACGTGAACTTTGGGGAACGCTTTTGCAAACTCGATCAACAACGGGGGCAGCATTTGCTCGCCGAAGCCGTAGGGAGCACTTAAGCGGACGCGTCCGCTAGGCTGGTCAGCGCGTTCTGTTAGTTCATCGCGGGTGAGGGATACCAACTCCAGCAGTGGCGCGCTGCGCTCTAACAGCAGCTCGCCTGCGTCGGTCAGGCTTACGCTGCGGGTTGTGCGGTTAAGCAGGCGCACGCTCAGGCGCGCCTCCAGCGAGGCCACGTACTTGCTGGTGTTGGCCTTGGAAAATCCCAGCGCGTCTGCCGCTTTGGAAAAACTGCCGCGCAAGGCTACTTCACGGAAAGTACGAATCAGTTCTAAAGAGTCCATGGTGTGATTGTTCCCTATCGCATCGCGTCCTATTGTTTCCAAATTGGAGACAGTGTTATGCGGGTTTACCCTATTTTTAATTGAGAAAATACACCCAAGTAGTTTCCACAGACGCAGTAGCACCCCAGCGGTGCATGAGGTCTGGACTTAAAAACCGTTAACTCTCTAAGAACCCTCTAAGGAATATCAACATGAACACCCGCACTAAATTCTTCGCTCTCGCTTTCACCGCTATCGCCGCTGCTTCTGGCGCTGCGCAGGCTGACCCGGTTTACAAAGACGTGCTCAACGGTCAATTGACCTACGTGGCCCCTTTTCACTCCACTCGCAGCCGTGCTGAAGTGAAGGCTGAGGCTGTTGCCGCTGCCTATGCGCCCGCCAATGGTGAAATAGGTCAGCAATACGCTGTTGCGCCTGTGATGTCCACCCTGAGCCGTGCTGAAGTCAAGTCGGCCACTGTACTGGCGATGAAGGCACACACCATCAACAATGGCGAAATCACCTTCTAAATTCGCATAAACCCGTGAAGGTTCGAGGCGCACACTCAGAGCCAAGCTCAAGCGAAGTGGTCAAAGCTGCTGTAACTGTTGTTCAGCAGCTGACCCATGCTGTCCACCAAACGCACACCTGGTTCGGCCTCAATCTGGCCAATACAGGTTACAGGCGTTGAGGTGGACAAGCCCGCTGCCCGCACTGCGTAGTGCAGCGCAGCAGGTGCAGTGAAGGCCAGCTCGTAGTCGTCACCACCGGCTAAAACGCAGTCCAACTGCAATTTTGAATAAAAACTACTGCTTGCCAAGGTTGAGTCATCATTATTTGCTATTAATTTTGAAGTAAATAATGAAGCCGCCAATGTGGCATCAATCCTCACGCCCACTCCCCTTGTTGTGCCCCGACCTGCATCGCTGGCCCGCAGCACATGACTCAGATCGCCCAGCAGACCGTCACTCACATCAATAGCCGCGTTGGCGATTCCGCGCAATGCCTGCCCTAAGTCGATGCGCGGTGTGGGCTGTTCCATGCGTGCTCTGGCTGCGTCAAACACCGCCGCTGGCACGCTTACGTTGCCGCGAAACACTTCTAGCGCCAGCCGTGCGTCGCCCAGCGTCCCGCTGACCCACAGTTCATCACCCACTTTCGCCCCCGAGCGCAGCAATGCCTGGCCTGGGGGCACTTCGCCAAACACGGTAATGCAGATATTCAATGGCCCCCGCGTCGTGTCGCCGCCCACCAGGGGGCACGCATGTTTGTCGGCCAGTGCAAACAGCCCCTGTGAAAAGCCCGCGAGCCAAGCTTCGTCCACCAAGGGCAAGGAAAGCGCGAGCGTAAAGCCCAAAGGCCGTGCCCCACAAGCCGCCAAATCGCTCAAATTTACAGCCAATGCCTTGTGTCCCAAGTGAGCTGGGTTAACGGTGGACAGAAAGTGCCGTCCCTCCACCAGCATGTCGCTGGAGATGGCCAACTGCATTCCTGGCGTGGGTTGCAGGATGGCGCAGTCGTCGCCTATGCCGACAACCGTGCTTGCTGCGACGCCATCTGCTAATGCGCAGAGAGTAGGGCGCGCAAAGTAGCGGCGGATTAAATCAAATTCACCCATACTGAGCAGTTAAGCAGTTAAGCAGTTAAGCAGTTTTCAGTCAGGCTACGCCTTTGGGCGGCCACACAAAACTCGCTGGCTGTTGCCTTAGCCGCTTTAACACCGCCGAGCGTAAGCGCTTTCTGTCTACGCCACTCACACTGTGGGCCCGCAGCGCCAGTTGCAAGGCGAGGTAGAAGCTGATGGTCAGGTTCAATACCCCGATCAGTGGGATGGCGGCGACGCACCACCAAAAGTCGGGGGACGTCAATGCCTGCACACCCAGCGCTGCGCCTGCTGCGGCCAATTGTCCTGAGGAAAGCGTGACATGCCGTGCTTCCAGAGCGAGGCCCAGAAACGCTAATATCGGTGGAATCAACCCCAACATGAAGCCCAGCGAGATGTTGGACGCGAAGCCCGAGATGTTGGCGCGCATGAATGTGGCCCAGCGACCAGCACGGGCGGTACCCAAAAAGGCGGTAATGCGTGGGTTGTAGCGCAGTGCCGAATCCAGACGGTGCAGCACAAACCAATTTTCTGCCCAGCCCGCCACCAAGCTGGAGGCGAACAACAGAACGCCAGTGAAGGCCGCAAACAGCAAAGTGCTAGGGTTGAGCAGGCTGAGTGTGTGAAGCACGTAGGTGGTGTGGGCGCTATCGAGCACCGGGTGGCCCGAGGCTTTGTGCCAAGCCCAGCTGGCCAGAACAACAGCCGGGGCGACCAAGCCCACGTTGCCTAGCACTGCAGCCACCTGTGAGCGCACAAGGTGGGTGATTTCGTACACAAAGTCTTCAATGGCGGTACTGCCGCTAAGGTCTTTGAGCTTGGCAGCCATGGCCGGCGCTGTCATCGCGGGCTGCTTGGTGGCCAGTGTCCAATGCATGAGTTGGATGAAGACGAAGCTAAGTGCGTACACCCAGCCCGCTGCTACGCCACCCCAAAATGCTGACAGGCCGAAGACGCTCAGCCCGAATTTCAGCAGCGTAGTGCCTGCCGTAGCAATGCCGCCACCCGCAGCTTGGCGCAGCATTTGGGCGTATTCGGCGCGGTTGCGCGTGATGTAGTGTTCACCGGTTTCAGCGCTGCGCTCGGTCACTTTTGCGGCTAAGAGCGAGGAATTGGCAGAAATCAGCGCGCGAAGGCTGGCGCGCTCTTGCCCAATCGTGACCAGCCTACCCAGTAGCCAGACTGTGGCTGTTTGCGGGGTTGGCGAGAGCAGGCAGTCCATCAGATCGCGCACGCGTAGCACGCGCTCACGCAGTTGCCGCAAGCGGTACACCAAGCCCACCGAAATACCGTTGGCCTCCAAATGGGCGTAAACGCCGTTGGTCGCTTGGCGGCAAGCTTCCAAGCGATCTTTAAGCTGCTGAACGGCGTTGACAAGCATCGCCTCAGGGGATGCATCCAGAGCTGTTGACGTGCTGCTGGTTGTGTGCGCTTCGCGGGACCGTTCAAAAGCCAGTCGTAACCTGTCCGAATCAGCGGACAAGGCGTGGAAAGGTTGGTCGAAGAGTGTGTGGCTGTTCATGCGCATGCGCAGCTCGGGTGAAAAGCCAAGCGCTCGAATTTGGCTGGCGCAGTAAGTGATGGCTTCCAACAGCTCGTGTTGCCAAGGGGTGACACCCGCGTTACTTGACGTGATGACAGTGCTGGGCGCAGCAGTGGGCGTTTCTGCATCCCATTGCGATTCGGTTGTGTCTGGCACCAGCGTCGCCGCGAAGGTTGTGGTGGTGCGCATCAGTGCTGCCACCCGGGCAAGGGTCTTATCGTCCAGCAGTGCCAGCCATTGGGCGTCGAAGGCGTATGGCAGCGCCAGCAGGAACAGTTCGGCAGCGTCGTGGGTTTCAGGAGTGCCAGGCAGGATTTTATGGCGCAGTCGTTCACCGAGCTCGCTCAAAAAAGCGGATCGCGAGGCAAAACCAAAGTCGGCCAGTAGCGTTGCCGCATCCACGGTTTCGTTGAGTTGCCACCACCAAGCACGCAACTGATTCTGCAAGGCCGGTTGGGCGTCTACCGCGTCAAGAAACAGCTGCAAGCGGCTGACCGCAGCGGGCGCCGATTTACGGTCACCACGTACCCATGCCAGCAAATGAATCAGCCATAAATGCCGCTGCGCCAGCGGTGCTTGAGGGTCAAGCTGCGTAAGCAGTTCGGTCAGGTTTATCATCAAAAAGTATAGCGAATAAGGCTTGTTCAGTGAAGGGTGCGAGGACTTGGGCCAGAGCCTGAGTCATCGCCTTTGCCTTTGTCGTTGCCCATCAAGTGGCTGAGTGCGTCCAGTACAAACATGGGCACGTCAGCGTCGAACTTTTCACCGTCTTCGGCTACACAGAAGAAACTGCCGTGCATGGTGCCAGTCGCAGTGCGCAGTCGTGTGCCACTGGTGTATTCAAACGATTGACCAGGATTGAGCAGAGGCTGCTGGCCGATCACACCCAAGCCTTTGATTTTTTCGTGGTGCCCGTTGGCGTCGTTCACGTTCCAGGTGCGCGATATCAGTTGTGCGGCAACTGAGCCGGTGTTGGTGATGGTGATGGTGTACGCAAAGGTGTACAGGTCTTGAGTGGGGGCGGAGTGCTCAGGCAGGTACTGCTGATGCACTTCAACGCGAAATTGGTATTTAGACATAAAGCGAATAGTAAAGCAGCAAGGCACACACCGTAACTGTTCAGCAGCGACAATCAATAGATGAGCCCTTCAAACTCCCCCACCTTCCGCATCGCCCCCTCTATTCTGTCCGCCGACTTTGCCCGTCTGGGCGAAGAGGTGAAAAACGTCATTGCCGCTGGTGCTGACTGGATTCACTTTGATGTGATGGACAACCACTACGTACCCAACCTGACCTTCGGCCCCATGATTTGCTCAGCCTTGAAGCCCCATGCCAAGACGGCGGCAGGCGTGGCCGTGCCAATTGATGTGCATTTAATGGTGCAACCTGTGGATGCGCTGGCTGCTGCTTTTGCCGATGCGGGCGCCGACCTTATCAGCTTCCATCCCGAAGCCTCAGGCCATGTTCATCGCAGTGTGCAAGCGATCAAGAGCAAAGGCTGTAAAGCCGGTGTGGTTTTTAACCCCGCTACGCCGCTGGACATGCTGGACTGGGTGATTGAAGACATTGACCTGATTCTCATCATGAGCGTTAACCCCGGTTTTGGCGGGCAAAGCTTCATTGATTCGGCGCTGCGCAAGATCGAGGCGGCACGCAAGCGCATTGATGCAAGCGGTAAAGACATCCGTCTGGAAGTCGATGGCGGCATCAAAACTGACAACATCCGCCGCGTAGCCGATGCCGGTGCGGATACCTTTGTGGCGGGCAGTGCGATTTTTGGCAAGCCTGATTACAAGGGCGTGATTGACGCGATGCGCGTGGCGCTAGGCCAATAGCCTCAAAGCTGAAAAGCCACTGCCCGCACCAGACCCTCCACCAGCTCGCGCTTCAAGCTTGGTGCGTGAGGGTGGTAAGGTGTGGCACGCTGTTGATGCTGCAAAATCCATAGCGAGAAACGCTGTACCACTGCCGGGTCATAGAACGCGACCATCAGTTCGTAGTTCAAAAACAGGCTGCGTTCGTCCAAGTTCGCAGAGCCGACCAAGGCTAAATTGTTGTCAATCAAGATGGCTTTTGCATGGATCATCTCGGGCAGTAGCCAAATGTGGGCACCAGCATTCACCAACTCGCGCAGCGCGGCATGGCGGGCGATATCAGCCAGACGGTGGTTGGATTGGCGGGGCAGCAACAAGTCCACTGCTACGCCGCGCCGGGCTGCCAGCGTCAGCGCCATCAGCAGAGTTTGGTCGGGCACAAAGTAAGGCGTCACCGCTAGGATACGGGTTTGCGCAGTGAAGCAGCCCGATACGAGGAGTGTGTAGACCGTGTCTTCTGCCTGATCGGGGCCGCTGGGCACCAGTTGTGCCGTTTGGATCGCTGTCGTTGTCGTCTGGGTTGTTGTGGGTACGGTTGGCGCAGTAATGGGTGGTGTGCCTTGGGTTGCAAACGCCCAATCTCGGTTGAAGCGTTCTTGCGCCTGCTGTGCCAATTCGCCACTCAAGTCGAAGGTAAGGTCAATCCAAACAGATTTTTTCGGAAGTGATTGAGAATCACCTTCAAAGTATTCAGCCGCCAAGTTACGTCCGCCACACCACAGCCGTTCACTGTCGGCCACCACCATCTTGCGATGGTTGCGCAGGTTGGTTCGCCCGCGCAAGGGGGAGCTGAACGGTGGAACAAACATCGCCACCTTCACCCCTGCCGCTGCGAGGCGTTTCAAATTCGGATGGCCACCTAAATAAAAACCAATGCCGTCCAGCAGTAGCCGAACTTTGACGCCAGCCTGTGCACGTTGAATAAGCTGTGCCGCGACAGCATCGCCCAGAGCGTCACGCCCCAAAATGAAGGTGCAAATGTCCAGTGTGTATTGGGCGCTGTCAATTACCTTTCGAAGGGATTGCAGTGCGTGCGTGCCATTTTGGTGCACTGTCAGCTCTGAAAAGGTGGCCGCGTCTGCGAGGCCGATGGCGGCGGCCAGTGAATCAGCCTTAAGGTATGACTTCAACGCCCTGCGGGCATCTACCACTTTGCGACTGCCAAACATCAAGTAAATCGGTAGTGCCAGATAAGGCACCAGCACCAGGGAGATAACCCACGCAATGGCAGCAGACGGCTGACGGCGCTGCCTGAGTGTGTGAGAGGCCGTGGCGTAGACCGCCAAACCAAGCATTACGATCATGCCGTGCAGAGTGAGCCAATGGCGAATGAAAAGGTCGTAGTGCAAGGTCGGGGTAAAGGTTAAATAGCCATAATGAATGCAATTTTTTGAACCCAACTTTTGTTGATAGGCCCATGACTGTAAACCTGTTTAATTTCTCCGCCGCTATCGTTGATCTCGACGGCACCATGGTGGACACCCTGGGCGATTTTGAAGTCGCGTTGAACCTGATGTTGACGGAGCTTTCACTGCCACCCGTCAACCGCGCACAGGTTGAAACGCGGGTAGGCAAAGGTTCTGAAAATTTGATTCAATCGGTTCTTATGCTTTCTGGAGCTACGAAGAGTGCTATTGAAAAAGAAGCGATTTTCGCCCTGTTCCCTACCGCATTGGCCAGCTACCAGCGTCATTACCTGAAAGTTAATGGCCTACATTCGCAGGTTTATCCTGGTGTGATTGCAGGCTTAAAGGCGCTTCAAGCGCAGGGGTTGAAGCTTGCCTGCCTGACTAACAAGCCCACGGCGTTCGCGCTTCCCTTGCTCAAAGCCAAAGGGTTAGACGGATTTTTTGAGGTGGTGTTTGGCGGTGATGCGTTTGAGCGCAAAAAGCCTGATCCGCTGCCACTCCTTAAAACCTGCGAAGTCCTGGGTGTAGCGCCGGAACGCACGCTGATGCTGGGGGATTCGAGTAACGATGCGCAGGCGGCACGGTCTGCGGGTTGTCCTGTGGTGTTGGTCAGCTACGGCTACAACCACGGTGAACCGGTGCAGGCGGTGGACTGTGACGCTGTGGTGGACACGCTGGAGGATGTAGTCTCTGCGTTGGCCTGTTTTGCTACACTGTAGGCCATGTTTATTCGTCGCAACATCCCCACAGGCGCTAAGCCAGGTCGTCAAGACCGGGGAGCATGGCTTTGGCGTAAGCCAGTTCATTAAGTTGTAGATGCGTGCAGGTGCCTTCGGGCAGCTTGCACACCCCGCCCCCCTCGTATTTTTTCTCGCTGAGGCCGGGGCACCTGAATAAACAAACGCAGCACACCGTGCTGTTGGCTCTGGAGATTCCCCCGTGATGACCGAACTTGAATTCAAAAGCCTGAGTGCTCAAGGTTTCAACCGCATACCTTTGCTCGTTGAAGCCTTTGCGGATCTCGAAACGCCTTTATCCCTTTACCTCAAGCTGGCGTTCGCCAAAGACGGTGGTAAGTACAGCTTCTTGCTGGAATCTGTTGTTGGCGGTGAGCGTTTTGGCCGCTACAGTTTCATCGGCCTGCCAGCCCGAACCCTAGTGCGCGCCAGTGGTTTTGGTGCAGGGGCTAAGACTGAAGTGGTGCGCGATGGTTTGGTTATTGAGACTGCCAGCGGTAACCCACTGGACTTCATAGCTGCTTACCAGAAGCGTTTCAAAGTGGCTCTGCGTGCAGGACTGCCACGTTTTTGTGGTGGATTGGCAGGTTATTTTGGCTATGACGCTGTACGCCATATTGAAAAGAAACTGGAAGCCACTTGCCCGCCCGATACCCTAGGTTGCCCCGACATCTTGTTGTTGCAGTGCGAAGAGTTGGCCGTTATCGACAATCTCTCGGGCAAGCTCTATCTGATTGTCTACGCTGACCCGAGTCAGCCCGAAGCCTTTGGTAACGCCAAAAAGCGACTGCGCGAGTTGAAGGAATTACTGAAGTATTCCGTCAGTGCCCCGGTGATTCGCCAAACCGAGAGCCACCCTGCAGAGCGCGATTTTGCCAAGGCGGATTACCTCAAAGCGGTACTCGAGGCCAAAGAGCTGATCGCTGGGGGCGACTTTATGCAAGTACAAATCGGTCAGCGCATCAAAAAGCGCTACACCGAATCGCCGCTGTCGCTGTACCGGGCGTTGCGCTCGCTAAACCCCAGCCCCTACATGTATTACTACCATTTTGGGGACTTCCATGTGGTTGGCGCGTCACCCGAAATTTTGGTGCGGCAAGAGGCGGTTGAGCACAATGGCAAACCCGCGCAAAAAATTACTATCCGCCCGCTTGCTGGCACGCGCCCCCGCGCTTCCTCGCCCGAGGCCGACAAAGTTACTGAGCACGAGCTCATCAACGACCCGAAGGAGCGCGCCGAACACGTCATGCTCATCGATTTAGCCCGCAACGATATTGGCCGTATCGCCCAAACCGGCACCGTGAAGGTGACGGAAGCTTTCGCTATTGAGCGCTACAGCCACGTGATGCACATCGTTAGCAATGTTGAGGGCATCTTGAACGATGGCATGACGAACATGGACGTACTGCGCGCCACCTTCCCGGCGGGCACCTTGACGGGCGCCCCCAAAGTCCACGCTATGGAGTTGATTGATAAGTTCGAGCTAACCAAGCGCGGTATTTATGGTGGCGCGTGTGGCTACCTGAGCTTTGCGGGTGACATGGATGTGGCGATTGCTATACGCACCGGCATCATCAAAGACGGCATGTTGTATGTGCAAGCGGCGGCCGGCGTGGTGGCCGATTCTGTACCCGAGTTGGAATGGAAAGAAACAGAACACAAGGCGCGTGCGTTGTTGCGTGCAGCTGAGTTAGTGGAAGAGGGGATGGAATGAGCGCCGCCGAATTCACGGCGCCTGCCAACGACTTTTCGCACGAGGTGATCGGTGCTGCGGTCGAAGTGCAGCGCGTGCTGGGTACCGGTTTGCTGGAAAGCGCCTACGCTGCCGCACTGGCCATTGAGCTAACGGAGCGTGAAATGGGTTTTGAGCGCGATGTCGCTATTGAGGGCTTCTACCGCGGTCGCCCGTTGGGTGTCGCCTGCCGTGCGGGCTTCATCATTGAAAAATCCCTCATCGTCGAAATCAAAGCGGTCGAGACGTTGAACGAGTTACACCGTGCCCAAACCTTGTCGGCCCTGCGTTTAGCGGGGCTGCGCTTTGGTTTGGTCATCAACTTCCATGCCTTCCCTGTGGTGAAAGGCATTTACCGTGTAGAAAATCGTCTGGAGAATAAGCTGTGAAACTTTTGATGATCGACAACTACGACAGCTTTACCTACAACATAGTCCAGTATTTTGGTGAACTGGGCGCTGAGGTAGAGGTGTTTCGCAATGATGAAATCACGATCGAAGCCATTGCCGCGCGTAACCCCGACCGTTTGGTGGTGTCCCCTGGCCCATGCTCCCCAGCGGAAGCCGGCATTTCGGTGGCCGCCATCCAATACTTTGCAGGAAAGCTGCCGATTCTGGGGGTCTGCCTAGGACACCAGGCTATTGGTGCCGCGTTTGGCGGAAAAATCATCCGGGCTCAGGAATTGATGCACGGCAAGACCAGCGTCATTACCACCACGCGCCAAGGCGTGTTCGCCGGGCTGCCTGAGCACTTCACCGTTAACCGGTACCACTCGCTGGCGATCGAGCGGGCCAGTTGCCCTGATGAGCTTGACATCACCGCTTGGACGCCCGACGGTGAAATCATGGGCGTGCGACACAAGACGCTGGCGATTGAGGGCGTGCAGTTTCATCCCGAGTCGATTTTGACCGAGCATGGCCACGCGATGCTGAAGAACTTTTTATTTGCCTGAACGATCTGTTTGGAGACCCTCATGCCCATCACTCCCCAAGAAGCGCTGCAACGCACTATTGAACACCGCGAAATTTTTCATGACGAGATGCTGCACTTGATGCGTCTCATCATGGGTGGCGAGCTGTCGCCAGTGATGATGGCCGCGCTCATCACCGGGCTGCGCGTTAAAAAGGAATCCATCGGCGAAATTACCGCTGCGGCACAGGTGATGCGCGAGTTTTCAACCAAAGTCCACGTCGCCGATAAAACCCATTTGGTGGACATTGTGGGCACGGGCGGCGATGGTTCGCACACCTTCAATATTTCGACCTGCTCAATGTTTGTGGCGGCGGCGGCGGGGGCTAAGGTCAGTAAGCATGGCGGGCGTAGTGTCAGCAGCAAGTCGGGCAGTGCTGATGTGTTGGAGAGTTTGGGGTTGAACATCAACCTGTCTCCTGAGGCGATTGCCCGCTGCATAGAGCAGGTGGGCGTCGGTTTTATGTTTGCACCGAATCACCATCCAGCTATGAAAAATGTAGCGCCTATACGAAAAGAATTGGGCGTTCGGACCATTTTTAACATTCTAGGACCATTGACCAATCCGGCCAGTGCACCGAATATCTTGATGGGCGTATTCCATGCCGATTTGGTGGGTATCCAGGTGCGGGCGCTGCAACGCTTGGGCGCTGAGCATGCCCTGGTCGTCTACGGCCGTGATGGTATGGACGAAGTGAGTCTGGGTGCTGCCACGCTTGTGGGCGAGTTGAAAGATGGCAAGATCACCGAGTACGAAATTCATCCCGAAGACTTCGGCTTGCCTATGGCCAGCAACCGTGCGCTCAAGGTGGACACCCCCGAACAGTCCAAAGCCATGCTGCTGGGTGTGCTGGACAACCAAGCCGGTGCCCCGCGTGACATCGTGGTGCTGAACGCAGGTGCAGCGTTGTATGCCGCTAATGTGGCGGACTCAATTACAGCGGGTATCCGGCAAGCACATGCAGCTATTGAATCAGGAGCGGCTAAGGCCAAACTCACGCAATTGATTGCCGCCACAACCTCTATTTAAAGAACACATCATGTCCGATATCCTGAACCAAATCGTTGCCGTCAAACGCGAAGAAATCGCCGCTAACCTCCGTAAAAAATCGCTGGAAGCAATCCGTGCTGACGCTGAAAGCCGTGTACTGACGCGAGATTTTGTGGGTGCATTGCAGGAAAAAATCGCGGCGGGCAAGCCTGCCGTGATTGCTGAAGTCAAAAAAGCCAGTCCCTCAAAAGGCGTACTGCGCGAAGACTTCATCCCCGCAGACATCGCTCAAAGTTATGCCGAATTTGGGGCGGCCTGCCTGTCCGTATTGACTGACAAGCAATTTTTCCACGGCAGTATTGACGCGTTGAAGCAAGCCCGTGCTTCGTGCCAACTGCCGGTGTTACGCAAAGACTTCATCGTCGATGCTTATCAAGTCTACGAGTCGCGCGTGATGGGCGCTGACTGCATTTTGTTGATTGCCGCCTGCCTTGACGACGCGCAAATGGCCGAATTCGAGGCCATTGCCCGGAGCTTAGACATGGCGGTACTGGTGGAGGTGCATGACGCAGCCGAGTTGGCGCGTGGGTTGAAGCTCAAGACGCCATTGATCGGCATCAACAACCGTAATTTGCGCACCTTTGAGGTGAGCTTGGAGACCACACTGACGCTGATGAAAGATGTACCAGCAGGGCGCATTCTCGTCGCTGAGTCAGGCATTCAAACGGCTATGGATGTGCGCCGACTGCGTACGGCGCAGGTCAACGCCTTTTTGGTAGGGGAGGCCTTTATGCGGGCGGACGAGCCAGGGGAGGCATTGGCCGGGTTGTTTGGTAACTGTGTTTAAGCGGTCTTCAATTTGCTTCTGTTTACATAGCAAACAATGACCATGAAAAGCCCACAGCAGCACCTGTTTTCTGAACAGAGTGCGGTGGAGTCTCTGACTGACTCTGTGGCCCAGCTACGGGCTTGGGCACCCGAAGTTTGGGCGATGGACGCAAGCTGGAAGGCTGCAGTGGCACCGTTTTGGAGCAGCACAAAAGGCCTCAGTTTGGCGAATTTCATTCGAGGCCGGTTGTCTCAGGGTGCAGTGGTTTACCCGCCGCAGCCATTGCGGGCGCTGGCACTCACGCCGCTTGCAAGCGTCAAAGTCGTCATTCTGGGGCAAGACCCTTACCATGGCCCAGGGCAGGCGGAGGGGTTGGCATTTTCTGTGTCCCAGGGTGTGCGCGTGCCACCAAGTTTGCGCAATATTTTCAAAGAGTTGCAGCGTGAAGGTTTGCTGGACAGCGCACCTGCTGCACTTACGCAGTATGGTTCGTTAAAGCGTTGGGCGCGCGAAGGTGTGTTGTTGCTCAACACTTGTCTCACGGTGGAAGATGGGCAACCAGCCAGCCACGCAGGGCAGGGTTGGGAGGCTTTGACAGACGCATTGCTGACCCATGTAGCCGCGACAGCACCAGTTTGCGTTTACCTGCTGTGGGGCGCACATGCGCAGGCCAAGGCGGGATTGGTCGCGCAGGTGGCGGCGCAACATGGGCGTGCCGCTTTGGTGCTTAAGGCAAACCACCCGTCGCCTTTGTCTGCACTGCGACCCCCTGTGCCGTTCCTAGGTTGTGGTCATTTTGAACAGGCGCAAACATGGCTATCTGACCGCGGTGTAGGGATGAACTGGGCCTTATAACGCTAGAAATAGGTTGTTTTCACGCGCTAAGGTACGCCCAACTCGCAATAAAAGCGTAATAGCGTGAGCAGATGAAATAAAACCATGCTAAACTCAAAGGCTGTTTGGATGGGTGGCCGAGTGGTTAATGGCAGCAGACTGTAAATCTGCCCTCTTGCGAGTACGCTGGTTCGAATCCAGCCCCATCCACCAGAATGATTTGTGGATTTTTGTGAATTTTGGTAGCGGTCAGGTGACTGCCTGATCGATGTGTTTTAAGTCAGGCGGGTGTAGCTCAATGGTAGAGCTGAAGCCTTCCAAGCTTAAGACGAGAGTTCGATTCTCTTCACCCGCTCCAATTGCAAGAAGCAAAGTTTTCAGTATTCGTAGATACTGCCCTTGTGGCTCAGTGGTAGAGCACCCCCTTGGTAAGGGGGAGGTCGCGAGTCCGATTCTCGCCAAGGGCACCAGTTAAGTCCGCGTTGTAGGTTGGTGCGTGTGCATTAGCTCTTCGGGCGTTAGGCAAGTTGTTGATTTGTTTGTCGTTTTCTTCGGAGTCGAGAAAAATGGGAAAAGAAAAGTTTGAACGTACCAAGCCCCACGTCAACGTGGGCACGATTGGTCACGTCGATCACGGTAAAACCACGCTGACAGCAGCCATC
>JAYUED010000188.1:0-27553 GCA_043739385.1 Betaproteobacteria bacterium
CCTCCCCGTGACGGGCTTCGGGGGTGATTTGATGCAATGTACTCATGATCATTGGTTGTACTGTGCCCAGCGTCAGCCCCAGCAACACAGAGCACAGGCCCATGCTCAACGGCGTGATCAACAACGGGTAAACCGAGAACAGTGCAGCGGTCGCCACCATCGCGCCACTCACCACAGCCCATTCGCGCAAACGCGAGGCTAAAAGTGGCAACAGCAATCGAATCACCGCGGCCGCAATTGCAAATGCGCCCAAGATAGACCCGATCACAGAAGCACTGAAGCCCCGCTCGTGACCCAAAATTGGCACTACAAAGGTATGTACATCCCAGCACGCCGATAGAAGCCAGTTCACGATTAGCAGGCGGCGAAACATCACCAGACTCAGTAAATCCCAAGCGCGAGGCTTAGGGCCCACTGCTATCGCTACCGGTGGCAATTCCTTAGTCTGGCGTACCCAAAACCAAGCAGCCAACGCCAATAAAGCCATGAACAAAAAAGCAGCGCGGTAGCCCTGCATGTCCCCTGCAGTGTGCCCTGCATGGTCAATCAGTAACCCCGCTACAAATGGCCCTAAAAAATTAGACGCCGCTGGGCCAATGGACAACCATGAGAAGACCTGCTTGAGCTGTACCGGCGTCTCAGCGGCCCGACCCACATGGCGCTGCAAGGCGATAGTGGCTGCGCCCGTTGCGCCCCCCGTCAGCAAAGCACTCAGACAAAGCACAGGAAACACGGGGAACGCCAGCGCCAACCCCGCCCCTGTCGCCGCCGCAATGACCCCCAGCCCCACGGGCCGTTTCAGCCCATGACGATCAGCAAACCGTCCCGCAGGCAAGGCCAGAAACACCTGCGTCAACGCAAACAATGACAAAAGCACACCCACCGCCATAGGACTATAGCCTTGGCTAAGCGCCAACAGAGGGGCGGCTAGCCGCATCCCGGCCATGCAAGCGTGCAAACATATTTGGCCTGAAATCAGGCGCATCAAGGCAGTGGAAAGGCTGGATTTCAATGTGCAACAGTTAGCAAAGTGTGGCCCTGACCATAGCAGACGAAGGCGAGACCTTACATAAAATCAATGTAACTTCACCCGAGGTTCGGTACGGCGCGTCAGCAAGCGCGAAGCCCAGCCCAGCCCTGTCTTCCAAAATCCATGCAGTGCCACCTCGTGCATTTTGTAAAGCGACAAGTACATCGTGCGGGCAAAAAAGCCATCTACCCACAGCGAGCCCTTCATCAGCCCTCCCATCAAATTACCCACGGTGGAATACTCACCCAGCGAAACTAGGGAGCCAAAGTCACGGTAATGCCATACCGTTAACGGCTGACCCGCCATACGTCGCTGTATTTGTTTGACCAAATGACTGGCATGCTGGTGCGCCGCTTGAGCACGTGGTGGTGTGGTCGTTCCTTCAGGCTTGCCCAACCAAGGTACTGCAGCGCAATCGCCAATCGCAAAAATTGCCTCATCACGCGTAGTTTGGAGCGTTGAGTTAACCACCAGTTGGTTAATGCGGTTGCTCTCCAAACCCGCTAACTCTCGCAAAAATTCGGGGGCCTTAACGCCTGCAGCCCAGACAACCAACTCTGAAGAGATGGTTTGCCCATCAGCCAGCTGCACACTGGTAACACCATCTTGCGACACTACTGCCGTTACTTTGGCAGAGGTGCGTACCTGCACACCTAACTCGCTCAGCAAGCCATGCGCTGCCTTGGAAATACGCTCTGGCAAGGCCGGCAAGATACGGGGACCCGCTTCAATTAATACCAGCTTGATGTCGCGCTCCGGGTCAATACGGTCCAGTCCGTAGGACACCAACGTGCGCGTAGCTTTATGAAGCTCAGCGCACAGCTCTACCCCCGTCGCACCTGCGCCGATGATGGCAACACGCAACTGGTGCGGCCGCAAAGGCGTGCTCTGGGAATGGGCACGAATGCAGGCATTGACCAAACGGCGATGAAACACATCAGCTTCACGTGGTGTCTCCAGAGCAATAGCATGCTTTTTCACACCAGGCGTACCAAAATCGTTGGTCTGACTGCCCACTGCGATCACCAAGGTATCGTAGGGAAAGGTGCGGGCATTGATGACCAGCCCGCCGTCTTCGTCATATACCGCGGCCACCGCGACTTCGCGCGTCTCACGGTTCAGGCCCACCATTTCGCCAATGCGGTAACGAAAACCGTTCCAGTGCGATTGCGCCAAATAATCGGTAGCATGGGTGTGTAAATCCACCGAGCCTGCGGCGATTTCATGCAAATGTGGTTTCCAGAAGTGGGTACGGGCTTTCTCAATTAGAGTAATTTGAGCCTTGCCCTTTTTACCGAGTTTGTTACCAAGGCTGGTCGCCAGTTCAAGGCCGCCAGCACCACCGCCAACGATGATGATGCGATGGAGTGGCACTTCAGAAGAATTACGCATAGCGGAAAAAAGTGTATTGACAAGAGTAGGTCACGTAAACCAAATTGTGATGCGAAAACTCAGATCTAAAGCTTAAGTATTTTCCCCCTCATAACGTTTAACTAAAAACATATGCGGCAAGTTCATTGCAATAGCCATCATCAGCATCGTCATGTTGAACCAAAACGACTCTTTCGGCTTCCCATTATTTTGTTGACTCACGCAAGGTAACTTAAACCCGTACAAAGGAGAGACGATGACACCATCTGTCCAACCATCAGCAGATCTACCCACGCCTGCACCTCGTGGTGGAATCGAGGAGATGTCAGCCTCGGGGTTTTTTGAAGGGAGTCCGGTAACGGCCTGCCCTAAGCACCACACAGCGACCGCCAAAATGAGCGTCATCACACGCCTCCCACCGATCTCCAAGCACCACGACAGATGACGCGCGGTCATTAAAGCCCCAGCGTGCAAAATCATCTACAGACTTGTCTGCTGTGAAAGAGCGACCACTGAAGCCCTCGTTTTCATAAAAAGTAACTTGTGCGCTGGCCTGGGCTCCAATGACCAACGCGGTAATCGTCAGGCCAACTTTAAGGATTTTGTTCATAGACTACTTTCGCTAGATTCACCAAATTCACCAGATTCACTAGAGTGATGTTGAAAGAGGACGTAAAGGGATGATCTCCCTAGCAACAAGACGTGCTAGATACGCTCCAACAACAGCAAAACCACCACGATCAACACGATCAAACCCAGCCCACCGCTGGGTGCATAGCCCCAGCTCCTGCTGTGGGGCCAACTGGGGATGACCCCAATCAGTATCAGTATCAAAACGATTAAAAGAATGGTGCCTAAGCTCATGGTGCGTCCTTCGGTAGTTACGACGGTGTATACGTGGGTTTGAGGGTGCACAAAAAGCGCTACATGCACTGTGGCAATCATGATTTTTCTTGGCACTCTGCACCATCAGTCACTAGCGCTTTTGACTGTGGTCTATCGCCTACAGCATCACTTGCTTACCCACATTGACGCTGGATGCCGTCCTACACCCTTTCGCTCTTACCCCAGTAACTCGCTGTTCTTCAATACTTACTTGATGCACCTGAAAGCACTGGAAGCACTGAAAAAACTACTGCCAACATTCAGGTATGCGGCACGGGATAATCAGGCTTATGAAAATTGCCACTTGGAACGTCAACTCCCTCACTGTCCGCGCCCCTCAGGTACTTGACTGGCTTGCCGCCAATCCGGTTGATGTGCTGGGGCTGCAAGAACTCAAACAGACCGAGGATAAATTTCCGTTTGCGGATTTTGAAGCAGCTGGCTACAGCGCCTGCGCTCTAGGTCAAAAAACATACAACGGCGTGGCTTTGCTGAGCCGAACGCCCATCGCCGACGTGCAAAAAAACATTCCAGGCTTTGACGATGAGCAAGCACGGGTGATCGCAGGAACGGTGATGTCGGCTTCTGGGCCTGTGCGGGTGGTAAATGGATATTTCGTCAATGGCCAAGCGCCGGACAGTGACAAATTTATCTACAAAATGCGCTGGCTGACAGCGCTGCAAAACTGGTTAAAGCTGGAGTTGGCCCAGTATCCTCGGCTGGTCTTGGTTGGTGATTTCAACATCACGGCAGATGACCGTGACAGCTACGACCCCGAAGGCCTGCGTGAAACCATCCACCACACAACAGCTGAAAGAGATCACTTTAAAGCCTTGATTGGTTTGGGTTTGACCGATGCTTTTCGACTGTTTGAGCAGCCAGAAAAAAGTTTTTCGTGGTGGGACTACCGCGATTTTGGCTTTCGCCGCAACCGAGGCATGCGCATCGATTACACCCTGGTGAGCGAGGCTCTCAAGCCCCATGTGGAAACCTGCGTAATTGACAAGCTGCCTCGTAAAAACGAGCGCCCCAGCGACCATACTCCAGTCACTGTTACGCTCTCATGAGCAATTAACTACCATTACCTGCCGTTAACTGATTTGATTTATATAGCGAACTATGTAGATCAGATCAGTACAAAAAGGCTATCTGCGTCTGAGATTTAACTACTCCAAACCCAGTTCTTGAATCTTACGGGTGATGGTGTTCCGGCCTATCCCCAGCTTTTGAGCTGCCTCAATACGCCGTCCCCGTGTATTAGCCAGAGCTGTGAGGATGAGTTTGGATTCAAAACGGCGCGTCAACGCATCCCACACATCGTGTCGACCAGTGGCAAGCAGCAGCAAGGCTTCCTCTTCCAAGCCCTGCTCCCAAGCCTTGGGGTCAGTGGCGAGACCGACGGGTACCACGGTCTGCAGACTTGATTCTTGGCTATCACCATACGCAGGCTCCACGGCCGTGATTGCCTGAGGCAGAATCTCACGCAGCTCTTGAGAGTCCATTGACACCTCGTAAACGGGCGCTGGCGTCCCATAAACCGGTGCAGCCGCAGAAGGCACAACAAAAGTATTTTTTACCACACTGGCTGGCTGAGCCACAGGTAGGCTCGTCTGTTCTGAGCGGTGGCCACCAATGGCAATCGCGACAGGGGGCTCAGCTGGGGCTCGATTTTCAGCCGTACCGCTGAGCACCTCAGGGGGTAAATCTTTGGGTTCTATGACTTGTGCAGGGGCCATCACCGTCAGCCAGTGGCAAACGTTTTCCAGTTGGCGAACATTTCCAGGGAAAGCAAATAGACCTAAACGCACCAGCGCGGAGTCAGCAATCCGCTTGGGCTCTACACCTAGCTGCTGGGCACTTTGCTGCAAAAAGTGGCGCGTCAGCATGGGCACGTCTTCACGGCGCTCGCGCAAGGCTGGCAGACGCAAGCGGATGACGTTCAGGCGGTGAAACAAATCCTCACGGAAGCCCCCCTCTTTGACGCGCTGCTCCAGATCCTGATGCGTGGCAGCGATGACACGCACATTGGTTTTGACGGCGTTGTGCCCGCCAACCCGGTAGAAATGCCCATCGCTTAAAACCCGTAGCAGCCGTGTTTGCAAATCAAACGGCATATCCCCGATTTCATCAAGGAACAACGTACCGCCGTCGGCTTGTTCAAAGCGCCCTCGGCGCATAGTTTGCGCGCCAGTGAAGGCACCACGCTCATGACCGAACAGCTCGCTTTCCAGCAAATCCTTGGGGATTGCTGCGGTATTAATAGCAACAAATGGCCCGTTGGCACGAGGTGAGTGCTTGTGGAGTGCACGGGCTACCAGCTCTTTGCCTGAGCCTGATTCTCCAGTAATCATCACCGTAACATTACTTTGGCTCAGGCGACCAATGGCGCGGAACACATCCTGCATGGCCGGCGCTTGGCCCAGCATTTCCGGCGCGGCAGCCATGCGCTCTTCTGCCACCTCTTCGCGTTGACTTTCTTCGACAGCACGACGAATCAGTTCCACGGCTTTGGGCAAGTCAAAGGGCTTGGGCAGGTATTCGAATGCCCCACCCTGGAAGGCAGATACAGCGCTATCCAAATCGGAAAACGCCGTCATGATGATGACCGGCAGCCCAGGTTGTTTTTCCTTGACCTTTGCCAGCAACTCCAGACCAGAACCTCCGGGCATGCGGATATCGCTGACCAGGACTTGAGGGCCATCTTCGTCCGCCGAAGTGGCCAGGGCAGTCAATACGTCACGGGGGTTAGTGAAGCTGCGGGTTGGTAAGCCCTCGCGGGACAAGGCTTTCTCTAGGACGAAACGAATGGACTGGTCGTCATCTACTATCCAAATGGGTTTCATGTCGCTTTGTCACCTCTGGTCAGCGCGCTTGGCGCTTTGGAAAAATTCAAGGCAGCGGAATCAATAGTTTGAAATCCGTGCGGCCAGGGACGCTGTCGCATTCGATCAATCCGTGGTGCTGTTGCACAAAAGTTTGTGCCAATGTCAGCCCTAGACCTGAACCGCCTTCTCTGCCTGATACCAAAGGATAGAAAATGCGGTCTTTGATCGAATCCGGTACACCGGGTCCGTTGTCGATGACATGCAATTCCAATGCCAGTCGGTAGCGCTGTTTGCCAAAAGTAACTTGCCGGGCAATACGGGTACGCAAGGTGAGTTCTGCACTGTCAACGGCTATGTGCTCGATGAGGGCTTGGCAGGCGTTGTGCGCGACGTTCAGCAACGCTTGAATAAGCTGCTCACGATCCCCGCGAAACTCGGGAATAGACGTATCGTAGTCCCGAATTAACCGCAAGCCCCGGGGGAACTCTGCAAGGATCAACGACCGTACACGCTCACACACCTCGTGGATATTGACATCGCCCACCACATGAGGCCGCCGGTGAGGTGCCAGCAGACGGTCTACCAGGGTTTGCAGACGATCCGCCTCGTGGATGATGACCTGGGTGTACTCGGTTAATTCACGCGATTGAATTTCCATTTGCAGCAACTGCGCTGCACCGCGGATACCGCCCAATGGATTTTTGATCTCGTGGGCAAGGTTTCGAATTAACTCTTTGTTGGCTTGCGCTTGGTCGATCAAGCGCTCTTCGCGATCTTGCTTCGCCTGCTGCTCCAGCGGCAGCAGCTCAATCACAAATTCGCTGGGATGATCTGTTTGCGCCAAAATCACATGGACGGGTACAAGATCGTTGTTTGAGCGCTTCAGCCAAGCGTCGTAACGCAAGGCGGCAAATTCGTTGCTGCCTGCACTGGTCAAGGCGTTTTGCAAAATGTGCGGCTCAGTGAAGCACTCTGGGAAACGCGAGCCTTCAATCGTACGGCGTGAGGTGCCGAGGGCATCTTCCAACGCAGCGTTAGCAAAAATCACACTTCCATCGGTACGAACTACCGCTACCAGGGTTGCTAACAGGTCAAAGGCCTGAAACCGACCTGTTGGACTTAGGACGGGCGTAGCGCGAGCACCAATAGTTTTGCCTGAAATATCTTTCATTTGCTGGACGGCAAGCGCGCCATTTCGCGTTTGAGACCAGCAATATCTTCTTCACTACGAGCCAGGCTGGCTTTGAGTTCCGCCACGCGATCTATGTACTTTTGGTAGTTGCGGGCTTCACTGCCCATTTTTTCCGGCTGACCATTGTTGTACTCGCGCAGCAATTCATCACGCCGAGCTTCGGTACGCTTGAGTTCGACTTCCAAAATTGCACGGGCTCCAGTGTCACGGTTACGCTGCTCGCTAACATCCACCTTGGGAGCACCCGAGGGGAACGCAGCTGCGGCAGGGGAAGATGATGCTGACCGAGCGCCAGAAGCGGGGGCTGGAGGCTTGGGGGCTTGAATCACAGTGATGTTGCCACCTTGGAGGGTCTTACATCCTCGGGTTTTGGCATCGGCAGCGTTGTTGGTGTACTCGTTCCCACAGCGAAAAATACTGTCTTGAGCCGCAGCGGGAAAAAGTGTGGCCAGTGACAACCCTAGAGAAAATACAACGGAAAAAATTGGAGATTTCATAAATTTGAAGACGACCACGGCGTGGTGCAGGTGCGCAGTTAGTATCGCGCACTTGCCATCAAGTTCCAAACCAGCAGCTCAAAACGAAAAAAGGACAGCACTAGGCTGTCCTTTTTTAAAGCTAAAAGTCAGCTTCGTTGCACTGACTTAGCGCTGGATTACAGCGAGTAGTACATGTCAAATTCCACGGGGTGCGTGGCCATACGCAAGCGTGTAACTTCCGTCATTTTCAACTCGATGTACGCATCAATATACGCATCGGTGAATACGCCACCCTTTGTCAAAAACGCACGGTCTTGATCCAGGCATTCGAGCGCTTGGTCAAGGCTATGGCAGACGGTAGGGATCAATTTGTCTTCTTCTGGAGGCAAATGGTACAGATCCTTGGTAGCAGCTTCGCCAGGATGGATTTTGTTTTCCACGCCGTCCAGACCAGCCATCAACAGGGCCGAAAAGCCGAGGTAAGGGTTCATCAAAGGATCAGGGAAACGCGCTTCAACACGACGGCCTTTAGGGTTCGCCACGAAGGGGATGCGAATCGAAGCAGAGCGATTTTTGGCCGAGTAAGCCAATTTCACAGGCGCTTCGTAGCCTGGAACCAAGCGCTTGTAGCTGTTGGTTCCAGGGTTGGTGATAGCGTTCAGTGCGCGAGCGTGCTTGATGATGCCGCCGATGTAGTACAACGCAAATTCGCTCAAACCAGCATAGCCGTCACCAGCAAACAGGTTTTTGCCATCTTTCCATACCGATTGGTGAACGTGCATACCAGAGCCGTTGTCCCCAACGATGGGCTTAGGCATGAAGGTGGCGGTTTTTCCATAGGAATGTGCGACGTTTTGAATCACGTATTTTTGCAACTGCACCCAGTCAGCGCGCTGAATCAGCGTGCTGAATCGGGTACCGATTTCCATTTGGCCGGCATTGGCAACTTCATGGTGATGCACTTCAACGGGAATGCCCAAGGATTCGAGCACTAAGCACATTTCCGAGCGCATGTCTTGGAAGCTGTCCACTGGTGGCACAGGAAAGTAACCCCCTTTGACAGCAGGACGATGGCCAGTATTGCCATGCTCGTATTCACGACCCGTATTCCAGGCAGCCTCTTCAGAGTCAATCTTGGCATAACAGCCCGACATGTCGTTACTCCAACGCACGCTGTCGAAAACAAAAAATTCTGGCTCTGGCCCGAAGAAAGCCGTGTCGCCCAGGCCCGAAGCCTTCATGTAAGCTTCAGCGCGCTTGGCGAGCGAGCGAGGATCACGCTCATAAGCTTTGCCATCGACGGGATCAATCACGTCGCAGGTCAAAATCATCGTCGTTTCTTCAAAAAACGGGTCGATGTTGGCCGTATTTGGGTCAGGCATAAGCTGCATGTCCGAAGCTTCAATGCCCTTCCAGCCAGCGATGGAAGAACCGTCAAATGCGTGGCCAGAGATGAACTTGTCTTCGTCGAAATGCGAGACTGGCACGGTGACGTGCTGCTCTTTGCCACGGGTATCGGTAAAACGGAAGTCAACAAACTTGACTTCATTCTCTTTCACCATTTTGATTACGTCGGCGACCGTCTTTGTCATCTAAGGCTCCTGGGTGGGTAAATTAAAACTAACAAATATAGATGTAGCTTGGGGAATGCAGTTTTTGTGCCATCGCGAATCGGTTCAACGCGTTGCCAAGTACCTTATTTTGCCCTGAGTTACGCGGGTTATTGACAAGACAATAAGCATTGAAGCAATAGAGAGTCTGAATAACTCATAAATTTGCACCAAATAAGTGCAAACTCATTAAATTCTAAATATTCAGGAATTAACGCACCAATTCAGGGCCAAACTCAAGTGTAAATTGCCGTAAACCTGAGAGCAAAGACGCATAAGCACCTGTAACGTGCACAGCCGGCCCTTTAACACCCAGCTCGATATGACGCCCATATTGAAGATGGTCTACGCTGGGCAGGCTGAAAACCTTGATCCCTTGGTGCGCACGCTCTAGGTCCTCCATCAGTGGCGTCAAAGTGGACTCCATTGCGCCATAGATGATGATGGACTTCTCCAGCCACTGCACTTTGCTGAACCAAGGCGCGTAGTGCGTGTCAAGCACCCATTCAACCATCGGCCAAGCCATTACAGGGAAACCAGGCACAAAATGCACACAACCACCACCTTCGCCTTCAGGTTTCCCCTCACAACTGAACCCAGCAATTTTATTGTAGGGATTTGGAATGATGCTAGCCCCAGGCGGGAACATGGCCATGTTGAGGCGATGCATGTTGTCGGATCGCTCAGGCTCGTAGGGAATACCTTTTTCAAGGGCCATGTCTGCCATTCGCTCGTAAATCAAAGCAGCAGCTTCGGGATGCAGCGCTAAAGGCACACCCAATGCTGTGGCTGCGCAATGGCGAGTGTGGTCGTCAGGCGTAGCACCGATTCCACCAAAAGAAAACACAATATCCCCAGAAGCCAAGGCCCGAGCTAAGGTTTTGGTAATGCGAGCGGGATCATCACCGACGTAGTCGGCATAGGCCAAAGACAATCCTCGAGCGGCTAATAGCTCAATGACTTTAGCGAGATGCTTGTCAGCGCGTTTGCCGGAGAGGATTTCGTCACCAATGATGATGACACCGAAAGCGGGGGGCTTAGTGGAAACATGGGCGGCTGTTACAGCTTCAGCGGAGCGGGAGGGGTCTTTAGTGATCGACATCCTGCAATGGTAAGGCTTGCGTGTCGAATACAGGTGAAACAGGCATAGTCTGCTTCACCAACGTTACAGCGGCCTCGGCACGCAACTTCTCTAGCGCCGCTAAGGCATAGTGAGCAAACCACAACGATGAGAATGCAAATACCAAGGTGTAGAGCCAAATTGCTAATGGCACCAAAATCACAAACGCGGCGGCGAACATTGCCCCCGAAGCCCACACTAAGCTGGGCGCTGCGCCTAGGTAACCGGTGACGACGCCAATACCCAGCAAGCTGGCGCGGTGGCGCTTGAAGATTTCACGGCGTTCATCTGCGCTGGCGTGCGTAGCTAGAACGTCGAAGGTCATCACTCGGTAAGTGAGCCAACCCCATATCAGTGGCGGCAAAATCAAAATCAGAGGGGGGACCAGCCATAGCGGGATAGAGATCACCATCGCAATCAGCGCCAGCAAGGTCGAACCTAAAGACCATATCAGGCTAAAAAAGAACGAGCCACCTTTTTTGCGCTCGAGCAGCAGAAATCGGCGCTCCACGACCAACGAGGTAAGTGAAGGCGTCATCATCATGGCGACAACCAGCAGACATAGAAGCACCAGCACGGGCGTAACACTGAAAATTACAATCAGTGGCGCAGCGACAGTCTTCAGATTGCCTGCGCCCACGCTTTGCAACCAAGCCCAAAAGGTATTGATGAGGGACGATGAGTCCAGCAGCTCACGCACCCAGTCCAGCGCCATATCCCAAAAAAAATAACCAAGGCCAAATGCCAAACTGGCCATCAAGGCCAGTGGCAGAAAAGACAGCGCAATGACACGGGGATGCAGACAATAAGCTGCAGCACGCCAGAAGGAGTCAAAGAGAAGATTCATAGGGCGAAGCATAACCGTGTGGATCAACTCTCTCCTACGCATCAACGGCCTAAGAAACACAGGACGGCGAAGAAATCACGCAAAGTGTAAAGAACTTCGATATTCAGGCCAGCCGAATTAAGCGCTTCAATCCCAACCACTGCTGCCGCCAAAAGCCCTGACCGTAATCGCGCTGTAGCTCAATCTGATCACGCACACCAGTGGGGTCATAACGCAGTTCGAAATTAGCGGTGCCCAGCAACATATCCCACCAAGGTAACAATACGCCGAAGTTATAACCACCGAGCGTACCTTGACCAGCAGACTCGTGCCCCAAGCCAATGCTGTGATGGAGCCGGTGAAAGCGAGGACTAACCCATAAGCGCTCACCTACTGTCCCAAACCACAACCGAATGTTCGCGTGCTGAAAGCTTTCAGACAACTGGGTCAACGCGACCACCAGCACAAATTGCCCAGGGGGCACACCGATACCCAAAGCGACAATTACGAACACAATATCCACAATGGCAGAGTCCAGCAGATGATTCCGGTTGTCGCTCCACATTGTCATTTGGCGCTGCGAATGGTGCAACGAATGCAAAGCCCACCACCAATCAAAGTGGTGTTGGGCCCGATGAAGCAGATACTGAACGAAGTCAAACGCAATCAGGTAAACCGCAAAACTCACGATCGGGTTATCACTGAATCCCGGCCACCATTGATCAAGATTCAGCGTGGGCATACCATGGGTGCGTAACACGCCTAGCGCATCGGTAACAAATGGCTCCAGGGTGAAAAACATGAGCAGTTTGAAGAGTCCCAAACGGTGGATCAGCGTGTAAATCACATCCACATAGATGGCGCGCTTGTCCACCATAGGTTCCACTGGGATTCGTTTTTGCAAAGGCTTTATCAGTAGCAGCAGTACGGCAATTTGCAGCAACCCTACGACAAACCAGCCTGTGCCGTCGTAAGCATCCTCAAGCAAATTACCAGCCCCCAACGCGAATGCCAGCGGCTGCACCGCATGCTCGAACAAGAACTGTTGGACAGTAGCGAAGCCATCCGTCAGTGGCGTCCACAACAACTGAGTAAAGTCGTCAAAATTCATAGCAGTTCAACGCTCAGATTGGGCAATCCACGCGCGATAAGCTGGGTGGTCGCGCAATGTTTGGAAGCAAAACCCCTTAGCCTGCAAGCCGGTAATCAGCGGCTCTAGCACCGCAGGTGCCCAAGGATCTTTACGCGACCAGATGCCGAGGTGTGCCAACAACACATCTCCGGGTTGAATGTCGCGCAGAGCTTTTTTCAGCAATGCCGCATTGCTGAACTGTTCACTGGACAGCTCATCGCCCAAGAAACCCGCTGGTGACCAGCCGGCATGAGCGTAACCACAGGCTTTAGCAGCAGCTAGCAATCGCGGTGATGTTTTGCCGCCAGGGGCACGGAATAGCGGTAAAGTTTTCTTGCCTGTGATTTCCGTTAAGCGGCTAGCAGCCCTCGCGATTTCAGCGCAGTACTGAGGTGCGTCCCAAATGAGGTCCTGCCCCTCTTGCGGGCCAGCAGTAGCGCGAAATTTAAAACGAAGCGCATCGCCAGCAACGTCACCACGCCAGTAAACATGGTCATACGTATGTGAAGCAAATTCATGACCTTCTGCTGCACGGGCTTTCCACCAAGGCGCCCAGTCAGGGCTCAAGCTAGAACCACCAGTTTGGGCGCGCTCGTTGGCTGCAAAAAAGGTAACGAGCACATGGTGCCGCTTAAGCACATCAGCGATCAAAGGGGCAACACCCATGTGACCGGTGTCAATGGTCAAATAAACGGGTTTAGTACAGGTTTGCGCAAACCCAGCAGTCCCCCAACACAAAGTCGCAAGGATCGTCAGCGTTGAAATCCGCTTATTAGCGCGAAGCGTGGTCGAGAGTCCAGACACCATGTGGAGACTTGCCTACGTTGATTTGTCGAACAATTTCACGTGTACGGGTATCAACCACTGTCAGCTTCTTAGCCCAGCGAGAGGTCACGTACAGTAGATGGCCATCAGCGGACATGTCCATGCAATCGGGGCCGCCGGGGACTTTGTAGTTGTCCACCACTTTCATAGTTTGCAGATCTATTTTGCTGATGGTATTGGCTACGCGGTTACTAACCAGCACGTGCCGTTTGTCACCAAACGCACGGAAGGCGTGTGCACCTTGTCCTGTTTTGAACGTCTGCACGCGTTTTGGTTCCTTGCCAGACACGTCATATACCTCAACTCCATCGCCGCCAGTCAGCCCGACCAACAGCAAACGGTCATCGGAAGAACCAAAAATATCAGCAGGCGTGTCACCAGTAGGCGTCCGCCAGCGCACCGTTTGGGTGGCGAGGTCAATCGCGACCAGCTCGTTACTGTCTTGCATGGTGGAGTAGACCGTGCTGCTCTTGGAGTCAATCCACAGGTGGCTTGGTGTATTACTGGTCGAGACACGCTTGACCAAGGTGATGTCTTTGCCATCCCAACGGTAAATGTCAATGTGGTTAAGCCGGTTCGCCGCAGTCACAAACCATTTCATATCGGGCGAAAAGCGCAGCTGGTAGGGGTCCAAAATACCACGTATCACGCGCTGAACTTGAGCGGTACGGGGGTCAATAAAGGTAAGCGAGTCGCCCAAGGCATTGGCGACGATGAGCGACTTTTCGTCGGGTGTCATGTACAGGTGATGCGGCTCTTTGCCGGTCACCATACGCTGGGTTTCCTTCCAAGTAACCGGATCAATCACGCTGATGCTAGCGTCGAGCGAGTTCAGTACAAACAGTGGCGACGGCACCGTAGGTGCAGGTGCAGGTGCAGGTGCAACCGAAGGAACGGGGGCAACAGGTGGAGAAGCTGATTTGGCGATTGAACAAAAGGCCAGTGCGAGCAGCGCGACAAACATGCCCCGAGTCGGGATAAAAACAAGAAGATTCACAGCAAACCAGTCAACAAAAACACCGTACAGTGTAGCTGCTGAGCGCGGCATACCTTCGAAACCCCACAGGGTTATCGACGACTTGCGCACGAATTACATAGGCACAAAGGCAAACAGCACCATGGCACTGATTGATCTAGACGGCATTCGACTGGAAATGCAACATTTAACGCCTGTAACGCGAAGTGAAAACAGTGATGTCAGTCTGGATAAGCCCACCATCGTCTTTCTACACGAAGGCCTAGGGTCTATCGCCATGTGGCGTGATTGGCCCCAAACGGTATGTGATACGACGGGGCTCTCTGGCTTAGTTTATTCGCGACGGGGCTACGGCCAGTCCGATACTATTCCCGATGTTCGCGCTTTACCCAACCCTACCCGCCCCCGTGAAGGACGCTTACCCGCCAATTACCTGCACATGCAAGCCTGGGAGGTGCTGCCCGCCTTGCTAGCCCAACTGGGCATCCAACGACCGGTGCTGCTCGGCCATTCTGATGGTGCCAGCATTGCTTTGTTATATGCTGCACGGTTCCCCACAGCAGCCTGTGTAGCGATGGCACCGCACGTGATCGTGGAAGACATTTCGATAGCGGCCATTGCCCAAGCGCGTGATGCATTTAAGCTCGGTACGCTGCGCAGGAGTTTGGCGCGGTACCACACCGATGTGGATTGTGCTTTTTGGCAGTGGAACGATGTGTGGCTTAGCGAGGCGTTCCGCAGCTTTGACATACGCCAAGAATGCGCGCTCATCACCTGTCCAATGCTGGCGATTCAAGGCTGGGACGACACCTATGGCTCAATGGCTCAAATCGACTTCATACGTAATATTTACAGTCATCCGGCGCTACAAAAATTAGAGCACTGTGGTCATTCACCCCACCGCGATCAACCTGCGCTCACCACCCACTTGATCCAAGAGTTTTTAGCGACCAGCCTGAGTCATCTGAACTAAGGCTGCAACAAAGCAAGATCTTCGCTTGAAAGCCAACGCCACTGGCCAGGTAGCAGATCCGGAGGCAAAACCATGCCGCCAATGCGCGAGCGATGTAAACCCTCGACACGGTTTCCTACTGCCGCCAACATGCGTTTGACCTGGTGGTATTTGCCTTCGGTCAAAGTCAATTGCAGGCTGAATTCTGATGTTGCTACGCAGGCCGCCGCCAACACAGGCTTGGGATCATCGTCCAGCACCACACCGGCGAGCAGACGATCAATCTGATTTTGATCGACCGCGTGCTTAGTGGTGACTTCGTAGACTTTGGGCACATGGCGGCGCGGAGAGTTCATTTTGTGAATGAATTGGCCATCATCGGTCATCAGTAGCATACCGGTGGTGTCTTGATCTAAACGGCCGACGCACTGCACCCCTTGGACTGCTGCCTTTTGTGGACGCATTCGTAACGGAGATGGAAGCAAGGTGTAAACACTGGGCCATGTTGAGGGTTTCTGCGAACACTCGGTGCCCGCAGGCTTATTAAGCAGCAGATAGGCACGCTCTTGATAAGGCCACGCAACACCTTGTACGGTAAAGCCAAGTCCCGCGGCCTCAATATCAGCCGCAGCATCCGTACACAACTCGCCCACCACCGTGACATGGCCCTTTTGGATCAACCCCGCGCAAACCCGTCGTGTGCCAAAACCTTGGCTGTACAAAATATCTTGCAATTGCATAACGAAAACGGGGCCTAAGCCCCGATCCTGTAAAGTTTTAAAAAAAGCAATGTCAGTGCTTCACAGCCCTGGGCGCAGCCACGGGGGGCTGGGTTGGGCTAGCAGCCACCACGGGCACCACCACCTCTTCGTCCACAAGTGGCACAGGCACACGCTCCAAGGCCACCTTCAGTACTTGGTCAATCCAACGTACCGGCACGATTTCCAAACCACTTTTAACGTTGTCGGGAATTTCTTGCAGGTCTTTGACGTTTTCTTCAGGGATCAGCACTGTTTTGATACCACCACGCAGCGCCGCCAACAGTTTTTCTTTAAGACCACCAATGGCAGTCACCTCACCGCGCAAGGTAATTTCACCGGTCATCGCCACATCGCCGCGCACAGGTATACCAGTTAACGCGGAGACAAACGCCGTAGTCATCGCCGCACCCGCGCTTGGGCCATCCTTCGGCGTCGCGCCATCGGGTACGTGAATGTGAATATCTTTTTTATCGAATATTTCGTCTTTGATACCCAGCATCTTGGCGCGGCTGCGCACCACGGTACGCGCGGCTTCGACAGACTCTTTCATCACATCGCCCAGCGAACCGGTACGCGTGATAACACCCTTACCAGGCATAACGGCAGCCTCGATAGTCAGCAGATCACCACCGACTTCGGTCCAGGCAAGACCGACCACTTGCCCAACTTGGTTTTGAGCTTCCGCGCGCCCGTAGGTGTACTTTTGCACACCTAGGAAGTCATTTAAATTATCCGCATTAACCAGCACTTTCGCAGTCATTTTCTTGAGCAGCAGGCCCTTAACGACTTTACGGCAAATTTTGGAGAGCTCACGTTCCAGCGAACGCACACCAGCTTCGCGCGTGTAGTAGCGCACGATATCGCGCACCGCGTCCACAGTAATCTCCAATTCGCCGTCTTTCAGACCATTGACCGTCAACTGCTTGGGCAGCAGGTAACGCACAGCAATATTTGTTTTTTCATCTTCTGTGTAGCCAGAAAGGCGAATCACTTCCATGCGGTCTAACAAGGCCGAAGGAATGTTCATGGAGTTCGATGTGGCAACAAACATAACGTCGCTTAAATCAAAATCCACCTCAACATAGTGGTCACCAAAGGTGTGGTTTTGCTCAGGGTCTAGCACCTCCAGCAACGCGCTGGACGGGTCTCCCCGGAAATCGGTACCCAGTTTGTCAATTTCGTCCAGCAAGAAGAGGGGATTGCGCGCACCTATCTTGGTCAGACTTTGCAAGACTTTGCCAGGCAAAGCACCGATATAGGTGCGGCGGTGGCCACGAATCTCAGCCTCGTCGCGCATGCCACCCAAGGCCATACGCACGTATTTACGTCCCGTGGCTTTAGCAATCGATTGGCCCAATGAGGTTTTCCCAACACCTGGAGGGCCAACCAAACAGAGGATAGGGGCTTTCAGCTTGTCAACGCGCTGCTGCACCGCCAGGTATTCCATGATGCGGTCTTTGACTTTCTCTAGGCCGAAATGATCCTCATTGAGCACTATTTCAGCCTTGGGCAAATCGTGTTTAATTTTTGTTTTTTTACTCCAAGGAAGCGCGCACAAAACGTCGATGTAATTGCGCACCACCGTCGCTTCAGCAGACATAGGCGACATTAGCTTAAGTTTCTTGAACTCAGCATCGGCTTTTTTACGGGCTTCAGCAGGCATTTTGGCGGCGATGATCTTCTTTTCGATCTCTTCAACGTCAGCGCCCTCTTCGCCATCACCCAGTTCTTTTTGGATAGCTTTAACCTGTTCGTTCAGATAAAAATCGCGCTGGTTTTTCTCCATTTGGCGCTTGACGCGACCACGAATTTTTTTATCCACATTGAGAATATCAACCTCACGTTGAATCTGCTCAAACAAGTTTTCTAGGCGATCTTTGATTTTGGACAAGTCCAGCACGGCCTGCTTGCTTTCCAGCTTCAGCGGCAAATGCGCAGCAATAGTGTCAGCAAGGCGGCCCGCATCGTCAATGCTGGAAATAGAGGTCAGAATTTCAGGTGGAATTTTTTTGTTCAGCTTGACGTACTGGTCAAACTGCTGCATCACCGCACGGCGCAACGCTTCTAGCTCGCTGGTAGCTTTAGCATTGCCAGGTTCTGCCGCTTCAAGCGGTGTCACATTGGCGTTGAAGAAGGCCTCACCTTCGGTGATTTCATTTACAGAAGCGCGCTGCAAGCCTTCAACCAGCACTTTGACAGTGCCATCGGGCAACTTCAACATCTGCAGGATGGTGGATACACAGCCTGAGGCAAACATATCGGTGGCAGCAGGCTCGTCTTTTGCTGCCGCTTTTTGGGCGACAAGCATGATTCGACGGTCAACTTCCATCGCTGCCTCTAAGGCTTTGATACTTTTAGGACGCCCCACAAACAGGGGAATCACCATGTGCGGAAATACGACCACATCGCGCAAGGGCAACAAAGGCAGGTCGATGGCAATGGCGGGGAGAGGGGTCTGGCCAGACATAGTTTTCCTTGGAATTATGGGTTGAATATGGTCTGTAACACCGCTATTTCAAGCGCAAGGCAAACTTTCGATACGACGAAAAGAGTGCATTTGTACCCACTTCAATCGGAAGCGCCAATCATTGATCAGACGCTCCACCGACAGATCAAGCCTTTTTGGCAGCGTCGCGGTACACGAGCAATGGGGGCTTGTCGTCGTCAATGCTCGACTCGTCAACCACTACCATTTCCACGTTCGAGGTGGTGGGCAAATCAAACATGATGTCAATCAGCGCCTGCTCCAAAATTGAGCGCAGACCACGGGCACCGGTCTTACGCTTCAAAGCTTTCTTTGCAATGGCTTTGAGCGCAGCGGGGCGAATTTCTAAGTTCACGCCCTCCATACCGAACAACTTGCCGTACTGCTTGACCAGTGCGTTCTTAGGCTCAGTTAGGATTTGAACAAGTGCATCTTCTGTCAATTCAGCTAAGGTTGCAACCACGGGCATACGACCCACCAGTTCAGGAATCAGACCAAATTTGATCAAATCTTCCGGTTCAGCATCTTTGAATACTTCTGACAAGCTTCGTTCTTTTTTGCTTTTGACTGCCGCGCCAAAACCAATACCTGATGCTTCAGTGCGGTTACCAATGACTTTTTCAAGGCCTGAGAAAGCACCACCACAGATAAACAAGATATTGGTGGTATCCACCTGCAAGAAGTCTTGGTTCGGATGCTTACGCCCACCTTGTGGTGGCACGCTGGCCATAGTGCCTTCAATCAGCTTAAGCAACGCCTGCTGCACACCCTCGCCTGACACGTCGCGGGTAATAGATGGATTGTCAGATTTGCGTGAAATTTTGTCAATTTCATCAATGTAGACAATGCCACGCTGAGCGCGTTCTACATCATAGTTACAGCTTTGCAGCAGTTTTTGGATAATGTTTTCAACATCTTCGCCGACATAGCCAGCTTCGGTCAATGTGGTTGCGTCGGCCATAACAAAGGGCACGTCCAACATACGGGCCAAGGTTTGCGCCAGCAACGTTTTGCCAGAACCTGTAGGACCTATCAGCAAAATATTGCTTTTGGTCAGCTCAACATCGTCTTTTTTAGCTTTTTCTTTGTGACGAAGACGCTTGTAGTGGTTGTAAACCGCCACGGCCAGCGTGCGCTTAGCGCGCTCTTGCCCGATAACGTAGTTATCTAGGTTAAGTTTGATTTCGGTAGGCGTTGGTAACTCACTGCGGCCCTCTTGCGGCACAGTACTGGAAGGCAACTCATCGCGGATGATTTCGTTGCAGAGGTCAATGCACTCATCACAAATGAACACAGACGGCCCAGCGATCAGCTTCTTGACCTCATGCTGGCTTTTGCCACAGAAGGAACAAAACAAGGTTTTTTCGCTGGAAGAGCCTTTTTTTTCGGCCATGGAGAGGTGCTTAAGGTTAGGGGTTCACAACAATGATACCCAAATACAAAAACGACAACGCGATGGCGGATCTCCGAAGGAAACCACCATCGCAGTGCGAAGGCATCGGACGCTAATTTAAAGCTTAAGGACGTTTCGAGATGACCTGATCGACAACACCATAGTCTTTGGCTTCATCAGCCGACATATAGTAATCCCGCTCGGTGTCCCGCTCGATTTTCTCTAGAGGCTGACCAGTTTGTTCTGCAAGAATTTTATTCAACTGCAAACGAGTTTTCAAGATTTCACGGGCAGAGATTTCAATTTCAGTAGCCTGGCCTTGTGCACCACCAGAAGGTTGGTGAATCATGACCTTGGAATTAGGCAACGAGAAACGCTTGCCTTTAGCACCGGCAGATAACAAGAAAGCACCCATGCTAGCGGCGAAACCCGTACACAGCGTTGACACGTCAGGCTTGATGAAGTTCATGGTGTCAAAAATTGCCATGCCTGCACTCACCGAACCACCTGGGGAGTTGATGTAGAACGAAATATCCTTTTCGGGGTTTTCACTTTCCAAGAACAACAGCTGCGCGACAACTAAGTTGGCGACGTAGTCATTGACTGGCCCAACCAAAAAAATAACCCGCTCTTTGAGAAGCCGAGAATAAATGTCATATGACCGCTCACCACGGCCAGACTGCTCAATCACCATCGGCACCATGCCGAGGCCTTGAATTTCAAGTGAACTCATATTTTTCTTTCCAGTTATGCCGTAACGTATCTACTGTAAGCCGCTCTAGCGGCATACCCACCAAAAGATAAGGCCTGACGGCTGGACTGCAAGTCTCAGGCATCAGGCCTTTCAGGCTTTCAGCGGGTGGGCACTCGAACCGTCTAGGCTATTTAGCCTTGTTGACCTTGTTGACCCATCAGGTCGTCGAAAGAAATTTCTTTCTCTGTGACTTGCGCTTTAGACAACACGAACTCGGTCACATTGCTTTCAATCACAACAGCTTCAGCTTCAGCCATGCGTTGACGGTCGCTGTAGTACCAGCGCACCACGTCAGCAGGCTTTTCGTAGCTGGCAGCAAGCTCTTCAATATGCGCCTTGAGCTGATCAGGGGTAGCGTGCAGCGTGTTCGACCGAACCAACTCAGCAACTACCAAGCCCAAGCGAACACGGCGCTCAGCTTGCGGACGGAAGATGTCGTGTGGAATCTCAGCCTTCTCGGCATCTTTGATACCACGTTGCTTCAGATCAGCACGGGCACCTTCGAGCAAGCGATCAATTTCAGACTGCACGCTGGAGTTAGGCAAATCGAGCTCAGACACAGCGATCAGCGCGTCCATCACAGCTTGCTTATTGCGGGACAGCAAGCGCAGCTTGACTTCGCGCTCCAGATTTTTCTTGATATCAGCGCGCAAACCTTCAACGCTGGCATCCGCAATACCCAGCGACTTGGCGAGCGCTTCGTTCAGCTCGGGCAAATGCGCGGCTTCGATCTTCTTGACCGTGACCATGAAATCAGCTGTCTTGCCCGCCACGTCCTTGCCGTGGTAATCCGCAGGGAATGCCAGGGGGAAAGTCTTGCTTTCGCCAGCCTTCATGCCACGGACAGCATTTTCAAACTCGGACAACATCTGGCCTTCGCCAACCAGAAACTGGAAGTCGGCAGCTTTACCGCCTTCAAAAGTTTCGCCGTCGATCTTGCCTTCAAAATCCACCGCCACACGGTCGCCATCCACAGCACCGGCATCCAGTGCGCGCTGCGCAAAGGTGCGACGCTGCTTACGCAGGATGTCAATGGTTTTATCAATAGCAGCGTCACTTACCTCAGCCGACAGTTTTTCAACCGTAGCAGTAGCCAGATCGGCAATTTTGACTTCAGGAAACACTTCAAACACGGCATCAAACGTCAAAGCGCCTTCAGGCGAGGTTTCGGTTTCACTGATGCGAGGTTGACCTGCAACGCGCAAATTAGCTTCGTTTGCAGCGACCGAGAAAGCTTCACCAACTTTATCGTTCATGACTTCGTACTGCACCGAATAGCCGTAGCGCTGGGCAACCACAGTCATTGGGACTTTACCGGGACGAAAACCGTCCATCTTCACAGTCCGGGCCAATTTCTTCAAGCGAACGTCCACTTCAGATTGAATGGAAGTCAGCGGCAGCGTCAATGTAATCTTGCGCTCCAGCTTTTCGAGTGTCTCAACAGTTACGGCCATGGTCGTTTTCCTAGGGGGTCAGAAGTCGTTAACGCCGGCCATTGGGTAGACAATGGCCGCGTTGACATGTGCAAAAAGAGTCCTGGTGCGCGGGGGGGGACTCGAACCCCCACATCCTTGCGGACGTCAGGACCTAAACCTGGTGCGTCTACCAATTTCGCCACCCGCGCAGTACACATCAAAACGCACACATGATTTATGCTGATCCAGCAAAAACTACGCGCTCATTTTGTGCAACCCAGTATTTTAACCTTGATTGCAAATGCATTCTTGGACAAGCACCGGCATTTTTAAGGCGAGCTACGGGTTCTACTTAGCGTTTCACGCGAAACCAAGCCGCGTACATGGCCGGTAATGCAAGCAATGTAAGCAATGTCGCCACAATCAGTCCACCCATAATAGCCACAGCCATGGGGCCCCAGAACACGCTGCGTGAGAGCGGAATCATCGCCAGCACAGCCGCCGCTGCTGTCAGTACGATCGGGCGACAGCGACGCACAGCAGAGTCCACAATTGCATCCCAAGCAGGTACGCCCCGGGCACGGTCTTGTTCAATTTGGTCGATCAGAATCACAGAATTTCGCTGAATCATCCCCATCAGCGCAATCACACCCAGCAGTGCTACAAAGCCAAACGGACGTCCTAAGATCAGCAGCGACCCAGCAACACCGGCAATACCCAGCGGCCCCGTTAAAAATACCAGCATCGCGCGGCTAAAGCTGTGCAATTGCAGCATCAGCAGCGTGAAGGTAAGAAACAACATGATCGGCACGCCCGCCACGATGGACGACGACCCCTTGCTACTCTCCTCCACTGCGCCCGCCACCTCAATGCGGTATCCATTAAAGCCACTGGCCTGCCATTGCGCCTCCAGCGTTTTGAGTTGTGGCAGTAGCTCTTTTGTGACTGTTGCACCTTGCAGACCTTCCACAATGTCCGCGTTCACTGTGATGGCGTAATCGCGGTTTTCGCGCCACATGACGCCTGGTTCCCAAGCAAATACGGGTTTTGCGATTTGCGTCAGTGGAATCGACTTACCCGATGCCGTGGGCAGATAAGCATTGCCCAAATCAGTAATGGCGTTGCGCTCGTCCAGCGGTTGGCGAAGCACAATGTCAATCAGTTTGTCACCGTCGCGAAACTGCCCTACCGTAGACCCGAGCAGCATGGTTTTTGATGCTTGTGCAATCGATTGGCTGGTAACACCCAAAGCACGGGCCTTGGCTTGGTCCACTTCTAAGCGTAGCACCTTGACTGATTCATTCCAGTTGTCGTTCACGCCCCGTGTATTGGGACTTGTGCGCATCACCGCCGTCACCTCGTCGGCGCGTGCGCGCAACATGACAGGGTCGGCGCCAATCACACGAAATTGCACCGGATAAGCCACTGGTGGACCGTTGGGTAGCAGCTGCACGCGGCCACGGATCTCGGGAAATTCTTGGGCCAGCAGCGTGGGCAGCTTCAAACGAAGTGATTCGCGCACCTTCAAATCTTTGGACACCAGGATCAGCTGCGAGACATTGCTTTGTGGGAAGACTTGGTTCATCGGCAAATAAAAGCGTGGCACCCCAGAGCCAACCCAAGCACTGACCGTATTCAAGCCCGGCTCTTGCAGCAAGCGCGCCTCTAGCCGTTTGGTCACCGCCTCATTCGCCACAAACGACGTACCCTCAGGGAACCATACCTCCACCAAAATTTCAGGGCGGCTGGAATCAGGGAAAAACTGCTGCTGCACTTTGCCCATGCCCAGAATCCCCAGTCCAAAAATCAGCACCGTAGCACCGATGGTGGTCCAACGGTGCAATACACACCAGTTCACCGCTTTGCGAAAGGTGCGGTAAAACGCAGTGTCATAAACATCAACATGCCCACTCACGCCTAAAGCTTCTCCTTGAGCATGAGGCTTCACCTTCAGCAGCACTGTGCCCAAGTACGGGACAAAGTACACCGAGACTACCCAGCTAACCAGCAGTGCAATCACCGTCACCGCAAAAATCGCAAAGGTGTATTCCCCCGTCACAGATTTGGCAATGCCAATGGGTAAAAAGCCTGCAGCGGTAATCAGCGTGCCCGTCAGCATGGGCATGGCAGTCACTTCATAAGCAAAGGTTGCAGCGCGCACTTTATCGTAGCCCTCCTCCATCTTCGTCACCATCATTTCCACTGCAATGATGGCGTCGTCAACCAACAAACCCAAGGCGATGATGAGCGAGCCCAGTGATATTTTGTGCAGGCCAATGCCCCAGTAGTCCATGGCCAAAAACGTGACCGCCAGCACCAGCGGAATGGTGATGCCCACCACCAGCCCAGGACGAATGTCGATGTAGTAGCGCTTGAAAATATTCTTTTCATTCGGTCTCGAATGAAAGCCCAGTGCAATAAAACTTACCGCCAATACAATCAATACGGCCTCGATCAGTACATGCACAAACTCATTCACCGAGGTCGCTACGGCTTGGGGCTGATCTTGCACCTGCACCAGACTGATGCCCGCAGGCAATGTTTTTTCCAGCTTGGCAAAAGTCTTAGCCAACGCCCCCCCTAAGCGAATGATGTCGCCACCTTTGGCCATGGAGACACCCAGCGCAATCACCTCTTTGCCTTGGTGCCGTACCTTAACCGTGGTGGGCTCGACGTAGCCGCGCTTGATCGTGGCAATATCACCCAGAAGCAACTGCCCGCCGGCAACCCCACGAATCGGCATCGCCTTGAGCTGCTCGGGTGACGTGAACTGGCCAGCCACTCGCACCTGCACCATATCCAGCGGTGTCTGTACCGCACCGGCAGACTCCACCGCATTTTGCTGACCCAGCTGCGCTAGAACCTGGTTGAAATCCAGCCCCAGCTGCGCCAGCCGTTTCTGAGAAATCTCAATGTAAAGCTTTTCGTCTTGCTGACCGAACAACTCCACCTTGGCGACATCGGGCACGCGCAGTAATTGCTGGCGCACATCGTCGGCAAACTCTTTCAATTCAGCGTAGCTGAATCCGTCGGCCTCAAGTGCATAAATCACGCCGTACACATCGCCAAATTCGTCGTTGAAAAACGGCCCTTGGATAGTCCCAGGCAGGGTATAGCGCATATCACCGATCTTTTTGCGCACTTGGTACCACACGTTGGGCACGTCCGACGATTTTGACGAATCCTTGATCTGAAAGATGATTTGCGACTCACCCGGCTTGGAGTAGCTGCGGATTTTGTCGGCGTAAGGCACCTCTTGCAGCGTCTTTTCAATCTTGTCAGTGACTTGCTCAGCTACCTGTTGCGCAGTAGCCCCCGGCCAGTAAGTGCGCACGACCATCGCCCGAAAGGTAAACGGTGGATCTTCGTCTTGGCCCAGCTGAAAATAGGCGGCAAAACCCAAAACCATCAGCACTACCATCAGGTAACGCGTCAGAGGCGCATGGTCCAGCGCCCATTTGGACAGGTTGAAACCAGGTTTTGGTTCTGGGTTGTGTGGGGGCGTATTCTGGCTCATCAGTCCCTCACTTTGCTACAGTTTGTGTAGCATTTGATGCAATACCAGACTGCACAGTAAGCTGATTTGAGTTTTTTTCTGCATACAAACTGACTTTTTGCCCTGGCGACAGCACATGTACGCCCGCACTCACCACCACGTCACCGGGTTTCAGGCCACTAGAAATCACCGCTTCATTTCCGTCCGCCGTGGCAATTTGAATGGGTTGGGACTTGACCGTCATGCTGGCCTTGTCCAGCACCCAGACAGCAGAGGTTTGGCCATCCTGCTTCAAAGCACTGGTGGGCAGCTTGATCACTTTAACCACCATCTCGGCCAGGTTATGGGGGATAGCAGTCACGGTGCTGCCGATAGCCGGTATCGCAGCGGACGCAGTACCGTCCAGTGCTACTTTGATCAAAAAAGTACGGGTCTGCGGGTCTGCACTGGCAGCTACTTCACGCACTTTGCCTGTTAACCGTGTGGCGTTAGCCCATATAACCACATCCACCGCTCGACCTGGTTTGATCGCCGCGACCCTGTCTTCTGGCACTGAGAACACCACATCGCGGGCGCCATCTTGGGCAATGCGCACCACGGGTGTACCCGCAGCCACCACTTGACCAGGCTCAGCCTCAATCGCTGTCACAACGCCAGAAATATCGGCCACCAAATTGGCATATCCTGCCTGATTCCCTTGTGCCGCTTGCTGCGCCTGGGCTTGCGCCAGTTGAGCCTGAGCCGCTTTGAGCGCGCTATCGCGCCGCTCCAGCTCAGCCCCGCTGATGAAGTTTTGATCCTTTAAACCCGAATAGCGCTTGTAATCTGCCGCTGCCAAATCGCGGTTAGTTTGCGCAGCAGCCACCTGCGCATAGGCAGCCGTATTGGCTAATTGGTAATCTTTCGGATCAAGTTGGGCCAAAATTTCCCCCGCTTTTACGCGCTGCCCCACTTCGGCTTGGCGGCGAATAATCTTGCCTGCAACACGAAAACCGAGTCGCGACTCGATGCGAGGCCGCACTTCACCAGAATACTCATGGCTGGCCTGCAGCGCATCCATACCCACAGTCAACACCCGCACGGCACGAATGGGCACCTCTTGGGGGACGGGCTTAGAGCAGGCGGACAGCAGCAACGCAACGGCGATCCCAACTGCGACCTCACCGAGAAATAAATGTTGTTTCATTCGGAAATCCACTGAATAATTTAATGACTGACTGGTTAGTAATTTATGAGAATTCCTAAAAACTGTCAAGCGAAGCAGTCACTTTGGCAGCTACGAAAGGGTCGGTGAAAATACCCCATGCCCGTTGACCACTACGAAAACTTCCCTGTCGCCTCCGCACTGTGCCCACCAGCTCTGCGCGCGCCCATCGCCGCGATTTACCACTTCGCCCGCACTGCAGACGATATCGCTGACGAAGGAGACGCTACACCCGCCCAGCGACTTGCTGATTTGGCGCAGTTCCGTGCCGACTTGCTCAGCGCCGTACAGACGCACACCCACTCAGGCCGCTGGCCTGGTGTGTTTGATTCGCTGCCCGCCGTCATCACAAAATTCGCCCTTCCCGTGCCTTTGCTGGAAGACCTGCTTAGTGCCTTCGCGCAAGACGTGGACTACAACGCTGAAGGCCGCCATTACGCCACCCGTGCTGAGTTGCTGGACTATTGCAACCGCTCTGCCAACCCCATCGGGCGGCTGCTGCTACACCTTTACGGCATCCACGACGCGGCATCCCTTGCACAAAGCGACTGCATCTGCACGGCGCTTCAACTCATCAACTTTTGGCAAGACCTGAGCGTGGACATACCTCGGGGACGCTTCTACCTGCCCGTTGACGCTTGCACCGCAATGAACGTTAGCGCCGATGACTTGGCCGCGCTCACGCTAACGCAAGACACTACAAACTTGATAGCTAGTGAAACAAAGCTGGCAAGCACAATGATGCTTAAAGGCTCAATTTTGGCCAAAAATATTCCTGGCCGGGCCGGCTGGGAATTGCGCTTGGTGGTGCAAGGCGGCCTG
>JAYUED010000189.1:0-9280 GCA_043739385.1 Betaproteobacteria bacterium
ATACAGGCCTTCAATGTCCGCCATATCAAAGCCGCCCTGGGTGCGGGTCTCCAAGTCTTGATAAGCACGGATGGCCGTATCCAGCTCCTTCAGAATCCCACGGTAGTCAACCAACACGCCGTAGCGTTTTGCGTCATGCAAGCGATTGACCCGTGCCACCGCCTGAATCAGGTTATGGCCTTTGAGAGGTTTGTCGATGTACAGCACCGCATTACGGGGCTCATCAAATCCAGTCAGCAACTTGTCCACCACGATCAGCAAGTCAGGGGCACCGACCGTACCAAAGTCGTTAATGATTTGCTTCTCGTAGTTCTCGGGGTCCGCACCATAGGCCGCCATGTTCTGCTTCCACCACTTCTGCACTTCCGGCATGGTGTCTTCGTCCACGTCTGAATTTCCCTCGCGCGTGTCAGGAGGCGATATGACAACTGCACTGGTGACCAGCCCGGTGTCATCCAAGGCTTTTTTGTAGCGGATTGCATCCAGTTTGCTATCGGTGGCTACTTGGCCTTTGAGACCCGTACCAAGGCTTTTGATGTTTTCACTAAAGTGGGTGGCTATGTCCCATGCGATCAATTCGATGCGGTTGGCTGCACCGTAGATAGCGCCTTTCTTGGCGAACTTCCGTTTCAAGTCCGTACGCTGTGCATCACTCAGGTTGGCAGTGATTTTTTCAAACCAACGGTTGACTGCTTCCTCATTGATGTCCAGCTCGGGCACTCGCTCCTCATACAACAACGGAGCCACAGTTTCATCCTCCACCGCACGCTGCATGGTGTAAGCGTGAACTATGGGGCCAAATTTGTTGGCGGTCTTCTCGTCTTTCAGCAAGGGTGTACCCGTGAAAGCAATGTAGGCCGCGTTGGGTAGCGCCTTCTTCATGCGCTCATGCGTCTCGCCGCCGTGGCTGCGGTGCCCCTCGTCCACCAACACAATCAGGTTGGGCGAGTCATTGCGGCACTCAGGTAACTTGGATGCGGTGTTGAACTTGTGCACCAAGGTAAATGAGATGCGCTCTGTGCCACTGCCGATCCGCTTGGCAAGGTCGCGGCCAGACAAGGTACGGCTTTTCTCACCGTCTTTTTGCGTGGCAATGGCAGAACCAAATGCACCGCCCGACATGAAATTGCGTGAGAGCTGACCTTCCAGGTCAATTCGGTCAGTCACCACTACCACCCGGCATTCTTTCAAAGACTCCACCATGACCAGCGCCTTGGTCAGAAACACCATCGTGAAGCTCTTACCTGAGCCAGTGGTATGCCACACAATACCGCCTTCGCGTCCACCATCGGGTCGTATCTGGCTGATGCGGGTCAACAGCGCACGGATACCGAAGAACTGCTGGTAGCGAGCAACGATCTTGCCCACCTTGCGGTCAAACAGCACATAGCCGCGCAAGAACTCCAACAGTCGCCGTGGACTCAATAGACTGACCAGCATGCGATCTTGGTCAGTGGGCTGCATGGTTTGCGCCCACAGAGCATCAAAGTAAGCGACCAATTGCGCAGGCTTGCCTTCAAACAACGCCGCACGCGTGCCCGGTGTCAACGCTGCGTTCTTCAATGTACTGACCTGCGCCTCATCAAATTCTTCTTCGCGCCACTTGGCCCAAAACTTCGCCGCTGTGTGCGTGGTGCCGTAGCGCCCCTCAGTCTGACTGATGGACAGCAGCAACTGCGCGTAGGCGAACAGATTCGGGATTTCGTCTGGACGCTGGTTGCGCAGATGCTGGCTAATGCCTTCTTCCACCATCGCTTTGGCTGGGTTACTTCCGCCCGATGACTCTGGACGTTTGGCCTCAATCACCACAAGCGGGATACCGTTCACGTAGCAAACCACATCCGGTATGCGGTTGTGCGTGCCCTGAGCGGCAAGCACTTCCAGTTCTTCTGTCACATCCCAGCGGTTAGCCGTGGCATCTGTCCAGTCGATCACATGAATCGTAGGCTGATGCTTCTTGCCATCGGGCATGAACTCGGTAACGGTGATGCCCAATGCCAGCTTGCCATAAAGCCGCTCGTTGGCGGGCATCAGTCCCTCCGCAAGACTGAGCGCGGACAGTTCGCGCACGATCTGGTCAATGCCGCCGGGTGACAACGGATACCACTCGCCTTTGTACTCATAGCGCCGTGTCTGCAACACTTCGATCAAGCGGCCCTTGAGCAGAACTTCACGCGTGCTGCCACGTTGGACCATGACTTGCTCTACTGTGATGAAGTTCCACCCGACATTGCACAGAAGGTGAAGCGCCGGAATGTGGGCACTGTATTGCTCTTTGGAGTTGGGCGTGGTGTTCATGACTGTGCCTCAAATTCGACGCCTGGCACATGAACGCGACGTTTTCCTGTAAGGAGCTGCGCCATCAATGCCGCTTTCTCTTGCTTAAGGAGCGCCAACTCTATTTTTTGCTTTTGAATGATTACCTCAGCACCATTCAGCAGTTGTGCAATTTCCTCTTGCTCGGGAATGGAGGGATACGGCAACCGAAGAAAAGCAAAGTCTTCATAACTAACTTGCTTCCCATCGCGGATACCAATGACCGCAACTGCCAATCGGCTAATGAAGTCAGTGGATTTGAAGTAATGGCGGTAGAAATCGTCCACGATAGGTCTATTCGATGTGAGAACCGTGTATGCAGGACTGACTAAACCTTTGAATTTTGAATACTCTAAACCTCCCTCAAAGGAGCGTAGGCTGATTACGAAGTCTCCAGGCTCGACCAGTTTGTACCCACTCGTAGAGCCTTCTGGCATGACCACTTTCCGGTCAAGCGAACTCCTTGGCACGACCCCGACGTCTTGCATGACTGAGAGCAACTCCAGCCCATCGTTATTGCGAGTTGATCGGGGTAGAAAAATGGCCGAAGCATGTTCTCTGTGCAGCGTCTTCTTTCCGGAAATCTTGCGTAGTCGATCACCTAGAAGTGAATGTGTGAGTGTTTGCTTTTGCTTTTGGCTATTGGCGAGCAGCCGCTCGGTGGCGGCGATGGCTTGATCCCAAGTGGAGAGTACGCTAGCTATGCGCCGTTGCTCCGTTGTTGGCGGAACAGGAACCGACACCGATTTCAGGATGCCGCCGCTCAAGTTTTGCTGTGTACCGGCATTACCGAGTTCCCGGATAGCGTCGTATTGAGAAGAGAGGTACTGAAAATAGAAGTCAGTCTCATATCCATCTTGCAAAATTATTGCCGCACAGGCCTGATTGGTTGCGGCCTCAATTCCCAACTTGGCTACTTGCCCGCGCGTCTTTCCCTGCCCATACATTGCCATTAACAAAGTGCCTGGTGGAAAACGTTTGGCAGATGAATTCTGCAAGCCAGCTTCCGTGACTTTTTCGGTCGTGCTGGTGATAGTGTTGAACTGAATTTCACCAGTTGTCACCCAAGGTACTTCGCCGCCCCAATACTCTGGCGTGGCCCGATCAGGGGTGCCTCCAGAAGTGATGCGCGCAATGTCACCCAACGTGGATTGTTGCCAGCCTTTAGGAAGCATCGCGCCCCCTCTGCAATTCAACTGTCACGTTTTGCTTGACAGTTAAACGCAAGGCAGTGGTTGCATGAACTGGAATAACTAGGCTACCCTCCAATCGAACTATTAAGTCTTCTTTAATAGTTGCTTCAGACGCGCACAGGACCAGCTCACCCTGACCCGTGGTTTGCCCAGTGGGTTCGATGGTGTCACTCATAGCCCAGCTCCTTCAGGTATACAGACATCTGTGCTTCTAAGCCTGCCAGCTCGGCCTTAAGCTGCTCGCGCTCTTTGCGCACGGCCATCAGGTCAATCTCTGCCTCTTCCTCAAAAGTGTCCACATAGCGGGGAATGTTGAGGTTGAAATCGTTCTCTGCAATCTCGGCTGGCGTAGCCAAATGGGCGTACTTGTCTGACCCCTGCCGAGTGAATGCAGTGGTCAGAATGCGTTGCAAGTCGGACTCCCGCAGGAAGTTCTGGTTTTTTCCCGCTTCAAAATCACGGCTGGCATCAATGAACAGTACCTTGTTGTCGCTCTTGTTTTTGCGCAGTACCAAGACAGCAGCGGGGATACCCGTGCCGTAAAACAACTTCTCGGGCAACCCGATCACGATGTCCAGAAGATTTTCTTCAATCAGCTTCTGACGGATGCGGCCCTCTGCCGCGCCACGGAACAGCACACCATGCGGAACCACCACTGCCATGCGGCCAGTGCCGGGCTTCATGGTTTCGACCATGTGCAAGATGAAGGCATAGTCTCCCTTGGTGCGCGGAGGCACGCCACGGCGGAAGCGGCTGAACTTGTCAGCATCAGCGCCTTCATGACCCCACTTCTCCAAACTGAACGGCGGGTTGGCGACAACGATGTCAAAGTGCTTCAGGCTGGCGGCACTGTCCAGCAGCTTAGGGTTGCGAATGGTGTCACCCCACTCAATGCGGTGGTTGTCTTCTCCGTGTAGAAACATATTCATTTTGGCAAGCGCCCAGGTGCTACCAATTGCCTCTTGCCCATACAACGCGTACTTGCGAGACCCCGTGTTCTCACGGATCAGACGGCCGCATTTCATCAGCAAAGAGCCAGAGCCACAGGTGGGATCGCAAATTTCATCACCCTCTTGCGGGGCCATCAGCCGCGCCATCAATGAAGACACTTCTGGTGGCGTATAGAACTCACCCGCTTTTTTTCCACTGGTGGAGGCAAAGTTTTTGATCAGAAATTCGTACGCGTTACCAATCACGTCCAGCGTGCCGACGCGGGTGGGTCTCAAGTCCAGCGCAGGCTTGGAGAAATCTTCCAATAAGTGGCGCAGGATGTCGTTCTTTTGCTGCTCATCACCCAGCTTGTTGGAGTTGAAGCTGATGTCCTGGAACACATCACGCAGCTTGGTTATGTTGGCTTCTTCAATGGCGTGCAGAGCTTTGTCAATGCGTTCGCCATTGCCGGGGCTGTGCCGCAGCGTATGCAAAGCGTAAAAGCTGGCGCTTGCAGGCAACACAAAGCGTTCGTTCTTGAGCATTTCCTCAATCAGCTCCGGGTGGTCGCCATATTGCTTTTTGTAGTTGTCGTAATGGTCCTGCCAGACATCAGACACGTACTTCAAAAACAGCATGGTCAGGACAAAGTCCTTGTAAATGCTGGGGTCTACCGTGCCACGGAAAGTGTCGCACGCGGCCCAGACTGCGCTGTTGATGTCATCCTGGCTGACTGATGTAGCTAGGGCTGTTGTCGTTGTAGTGATGTCGGTCATGGCGGTGTTGGTCATATATTTGGCCTGCAAATGTTTAGGTAGCAGCCTGAAACAGGCCCGAAGCAAGTGAATTGGCGAGCGCGTTAAGTTGCTGCTCGCGGTTGGCGATAAGTTGGTTAAATATCTGGCGCTCTTGGCGGGCAAGCTCAGCCAGAGCCACTATGCGATGTTGATCTGCCAGTGACGGAATGCTTAACGTCAGGACTTCAAGCACTGGACGACGTATGCTGAGTTGGCTTGTGCCTTCAGCAGCCTGCTTGAGCTGCCGCTGAAATGGCGGCTGGTTGATTTGCCATGCGATGAATGCCGGGATTACCGTCAATTGCGATTTCACTTGGAGATGAAAAAAGTGGGGGCTGCAAACTGCAGGGTATGGCGGCTCATCCAGACACACGGCATAGAAGCGCGCGCCTTTTGAAACGATAAGGATGTCACCCGCTTTGAGCCAGTCCGGCTTTTTGCGTCCAGTCAAGGTGGTGCGCATCACACCCGACCAGCTGACGCCAAGCTCGGGATCGACATCCTTCATTTGCAGGGCCAGGGCATCGCCATCCACCGACTCTTCAATAGAGCCACGGAACGGGTAACCACCTTGCAGGTGAAGTAGTTCAGCGACGGTAAAAATAGTTGCATCAATCACAATGACGCAACTATACCCATAACTTTCCGTTCTTGCAATTTTTTTATGCGTCAATCGAAATGATGCAAGATTTTCTCAATCTTGCGATTTCAACCAATGCATTCGTAACGCAATGGGATTTGAATATTCATCGTGCTCGTCACCACTTTTAGATCACCAACGCAAGGACAGTCAGCCCACCAAGCCAGGACACCCTTCGCCAAGATTGCAAATAAATCCGGCAAATTGGAGCGATTGCGCTGACGATGGCAAATTGCACTTTTTCTCCACAGCACATCCATCAACATTACTCGCTGAATTTGCATATTTCTTGTGCAAAAACTTGAATTTTGATGATTTTTCCAAAGATATTTCTGAAAACTATCGTTAATTCATGCTATTTAATCAGTTTTTACATGATTTTTGCGGCATTTAACATAAAATAGAGAAATATGCTGTAGAGCAGCAAATTCCGCTATTTTCAGTGGCTTTTGTATGAGCCCCAAGCCACACCCGAAACAATCGGTTTCAGGGATGCTGCCCAGCAACACCAGGCAGCTAAGAATTCCACCCCGCATACGAGCCTGAACTGTGTGCCTGATTGCATCCGCTTCGGGCAGCTTTCGCTCGATGTACCCGATGAACCTGTTGACCTGGCAGACCGCGCAGGCGGCTGGACTGGGTCTGGAAACCGACATGAGCCCAAAACAAACAGGCAGCGTCGATGATGACGTTGGCCTTAATTCAGCCCCGGTTGCTCCTTATGGCGTACCACCCCATCCTGCAAACGAAGCATTCGTCAAAGCCATGGAAGCGGTCTTGATGAAGACCATAGGCATGAACCTGAGCAGCATCACGACCAGTGAAAACTTTCCATGGCCTGCCATCCAGATCAGGGACTACTTTGCGGATCATTTTGGCGAGCTAATTGAAGCACCCGCCAATCCGAACGTGCCCAAGTTTTTGCTGCCGCCTGAACAACGTGTTACCCCGGTAATTGTTCCTGCCGCCTTTCGCTATCGACTGGTTTCGTCGGAACTGGCGACCCCTGATCGAGCCTGTGCAGTGGTGCGCAATCTGGACTGGTTGACCGAAGTTTTCCACCTCAGCCAAGCGGAGCGGAAGGTGCTGCTTTGGACACACATTGCAAATCGCACGTTGCCCCCCGTTATTGAGGGTGTTATGAGCGAGATTCAGTTCTGCAACGAACGGCAAGCCCATGCCGCACTGTCGTTGATGTTGGATGAACCCGAATCTGAGATTGCGAAATGCTTTGTCGCACCCTGTCGCATGCGTGGAATGCGGCTCATTGATTCGCACCCGTGGCGGTATCCACTGACGCTGGACAGCTTCTTTCAGGGCACGGAGAACTTAACCGATGTGCTGGAAGTCGTTCATTACAGCCGCGCCGGAATGCTTCAACGCCTGTCAGAACTGTCCTTGTACTGGTCGATGTTGCCCGACCCCGGCGTGCCGGATGAACGACTCCAAAGATGGTTCAAACCTGCGATGGCTGAGGCTTGCATAGCCACGGCCAACGATCAACCGCTTACGGCGGCGCACATCGCAGAACTGGTGTGGTGGCTGATCGGCTACCGACTGCCCGCCGAACAGTTTGAACCACTGGCAGGCAGCATTGATTTCGTGACCATTCAAAAGGCCATCCAACGCTGCTGTATGGAGCGCAGCCAACGTGACCAAGCCGTCACGCAATTGGCCGTCATGCAGGCGCTTTACGCCGCTGTGCCGTAGCCGCTAAGCAAGCACCGCTGACACCGCCGATTCCCGGCGACGTGCAGCACTGAATTTCTAACCGCGTGCTTTGGTATCCGACAACTGATTTCGGAGAACAACGCACGTCCATACGTTTCACAAAAAGGAGAAGACCATGACCACCAACGACACGACCACCGACGACGCGCGTTCACAAACGCCAGTCACGATCATCACAAATTCGGCTCGTTTTGAGCTGGGCCAGATCGTAGCGACTCCGGGCGCGCTGGCGCTGCTTCAAGCGACAGGTCGCAGTGCCGCCAGCCTGCTTGCACGCCACATGCACGCGGATTTCGGCGACACCTGCAGGGACGATACCGCTTTGAACGAACTTGCAATCACTGACGGCTCCCGAATCATGAGTGTGTACAGGCTTGTTGACGCTGAAAAGCTCAAGGCCACGCCGAAGCAAAAGCGAAGCGTTTTGCCCACTGTCTGGGTCATCACAGATGGCACGAACGACGATGGAAAACGTGAATACACAACGCTGCTGCTGCCGGAGGACTACTGATGGCAACCAGCCCTCGACCCAAAGAAGTAAAAGTAGCCTATCGGTTTCAGCGCGTCTATCCAGATTTGCAAACCGGGCACGCACTGACCGTCAAGGCGACCAGAGCGGAACCCGTCAGACCGTTTATGCAGCAGTCAGATTTGGATGGCGCGTGCGGTGTTCATCTTGTTGCCATGATTGTTTCAATTTACGGACTTGCAAAGCCAAGTGCCTTGCATGAAATGGGGCGGCGAAAATTTGGCCTCGCCTCGGCAATTTTTGCCGCTTACAAGCACACCTACTTCACAGGGGTTCACGCGGCGGAGTGGGTGGAACTTTTCAACGGCTTGAACCTGCCATTGCAACTGACCTCCAAGTTCGGCGTAGAAGACAACGCCGATGGTCACGCCGTAGAGTGGTTGATGCGCGGTGAAATGGTGGCACTGGCGTTCGCCTCGGTCAAGCACCAAAAGACGAAACATTGGAGTTTGGGCATCGGAATAGAGGGTGCTGTAATCGACAAGATACACAGACCCGACACAATATTGCTGCTCGATCCCAGTGCGTCAGAACCCGGCTTTCAAGCGTTCAATGCGCGGATGCGGTTGCCCGTGTCAAGCACTGGCGGTCGCCGTGCCACGTCCAATCTGGTCAAGCCTACTGATGCCGGAAAGCGCAAGCCCGTGACGTGGCTCTATGAGTCGATGGAATGGAACGCCGAAGAAGTAAGGCTACTGGCCGCAGTTCGGATACGTCGAACTGACACCAGCTAGCGCAGCGGCGAACGGCGCGACCCCTGCTTACGTTCGCCATTGGCTTCAAGCGATGCTTCATTTGCACGGCGTTTGACGGGTTGCTTGCGCGTTCGCTGCTTGGATAGATGCACCTCAAACCCGGCAACCAACTCCGAAGTTGGCAGTCCCAGCGGTTTGGACAGCGCCATCAGCAACAGCAGCGTAGGCGATGCCAAACCACGTTCCAGAAGCGACACATAAGTTCGATCTATAGATGCATCAAACGCCAGCTCCTGCTGCGACTTGTTGCTCTCTATCCGAACTTCCTTTAGGTACTCACCAAACGCCACGGAAAGCGGGTGTCTTTCAGACGCAACTTTCTTCTTGGGTTTGGCTTTATCTAAGGTGGAATTCATTGACGCGAAGATGCGTCATTGAAGGATATATAG
>JAYUED010000190.1:0-3081 GCA_043739385.1 Betaproteobacteria bacterium
TGGCACGCTGCATCCGGATGATTTCGCTACCATCACCACCATGCAAAAAAAACACCAGACAGGCTTGATGTGGTTCCGGCGGGATTTGCGCGTTGAAGACAACGCTGCGCTACACCACGCGCTGAAGTCTTGCTGCAAGGTGTTTTGTGTTTTTGTCTTTGACCGGGATATTCTGGACCTCCTTCCCAGCGCGGACCGACGGGTGGAGTTCATACGTGAATCCCTGGTGGACCTAGATGGCCAACTTCGCCGACTGGCCGAAAGAAATGGCGTTGCAGAAGCTGGCTTGCTGGTCCGGCATGCCGTGTCCGGCGATGCCGTGCCTTTACTGGCCAACCAGTTGAATGTTGACGCCGTTTTTACCAACCATGACTACGAGCCCCAGACGCTGGCCCGTGACGCCAAAGTGCAGGCGCTACTGGACGCAAGGGGCATCGCTTTTCATACCTTCAAAGACCATGTTATTTTCGAACGGTCTGAAGTTTTGACGCTTGCAGCCAGGCCATACAGCGTATTTACGCCGTATAAAAATGCGTGGCTTAAAAAAGTGGATGCCTTCTATTTGAAACCCTACCCGGCTGAAAAATATGCTGCTGCACTTGCGCCCATACCTGCGGCTCAACGCGGTGAAGTGCCGGCGCTTGAAGCCCTGGGTTTTACAGCAACCAACCTGAAAACCCTGAAGATACCCACCGGCACCACGGGCGGGGTGCAGCTTTTTGATGAATTTTTGTCGCGCATGAAGGACTACGGTGAGACGCGTAATTTCCCGGCCATCAAAGGCCCCAGTTATCTGGGCGTTCATCTGCGGTTTGGCACAGTGTCGATCAGAAAACTCGCAGCTACTGCGCTGGCGTTGTCGGCGCAGGGAAGCGAAGGCGCAGCCGTCTGGCTCAGCGAGCTGATCTGGCGTGATTTTTACGTGCAAATTCTCAGTAACTTCCCGCATGCCGCCACGCAGGCTTTCAAGCCCGAGTACGACCTGATTGCCTGGGAACAAGGCCCGCAGGCAGAGGCCTTGTTTGAGGCTTGGTGCACGGGCCGCACAGGCTACCCGCTGGTCGATGCCGCCATGGCGCAAATCAACCAGACGGGCTACATGCACAACCGCCTGCGCATGGTGGTGGCGAGCTTTCTGGTCAAGGACCTGGGGCTGGACTGGCGTTGGGGTGAACGCTACTTCGCAGAAAAACTCAACGACTTTGACCTGTCGGCCAACAATGGCGGCTGGCAATGGGCGGCCAGTAGCGGCTGTGATGCGCAACCCTACTTCAGGATCTTCAACCCGGTGAGCCAAAGTGAAAAGTTTGATGCAGATGGCAAGTTCATACGAAGGTATTTGCCTGCTCTTGAGAAATTACCAGCCAAAGCCTTGCACAGTCCCTGGCTGGCATCACCGATAGAGCTGGCTGCAGCGGGCGTGACGCTGGGCGGCACCTATCCGCTCCCGGTCGTCAGGCATGACGAAGCGCGTACCCGGACGCTGCAGCGCTATTCTGTGGTGAAAAAAATCTGAACTTTTTTACTATGTTATCAATAGCGGGTAGCGCCCGCGAAATATGGATTCCCGCTGTATTTTCAGCATCCGGACCGTGACTAGCGGTCTGCTAGGCGGCGACTTCTGCGTTGCAGTAATGTCGCACCAGATTCATCAACTCATCCTCAGAATAGGGCTTGCCGAGGTAATGATCAACGCCCAATTCTTTGGCATGCTCACGGTGCTTGCCGGCGATGCGTGAAGTAATCATGACAATTGGCAATCCGCGCAAACGCGGATCGGCCTTGATGTTGCGCACCAGATCGAAACCATCCATACGCGGCATTTCAATATCAGTCAACACCACCGTTGGGCGCTCTTCCTGCAAGCGTTCCAGCGCCTGCAGGCCATCGGCGGCCATAGCTACCCGGTAACCCTCGCGCTGCAGCAAACGCTGCGTTACACGCCGCACAGTGATGGAGTCATCAACCACCAGAATCAGCGGGATTTTCGGGGCAGAGGGTGCCAGGACAGCCTGCTCGGGCGCATGACCAGCCGCCGATTCGAGCATGTGCGGCTCCGCACGGTCTGCACTCAGGGCGCGCGCCTGCTCACCGTAAATTGTGGCCAATGCTACCGGGTTGTAAATCAAAACCACTGCGCCCGAGGCGAGCACGGACATGCCTGCAAGACCCGGCAGACGGGCCAGCTGCGGCCCCAGATTTTTAACCACTACCTCCTGGTTGCCCAAGACTTCATCCACATGCAAGGCAATTCGCTGCGACGCGCTTCGGAAAACCACGACAGGCGTCGTTTTACTCTGCGTTTCGCTGGTATTGTGAGATGACTGCAGCAATGCGCCCGACCAAAAGAAAGGCACCTGCTCACCAGCAACATCGAGAAAACCGGTGTTGTACGCTTGCTGAAGTTCTTTGGCAGTCGCCCGACGCACGGTTTCCACCACATTGGCGGGAACACCCACCGACAAATTGCCGGCGCGCAGCATCACCACCTGCGTTACAGCCGTAGTAAGGGGCAGCACCAGCTTGAAATGTGTACCCTGACCTGCTGACGTCGAAGTTTCAATCCGGCCACCGACTGCATTGACCTCAGAACGAACCACATCCATGCCAATTCCCCGGCCGGACAGCTCGGTGACCTGCGAGGCAGTGGTGAATCCAGGCATGAAAATCATGTTGGCAGCTTGCTGGTCATCCAGCGCCTGACCGGCCTCCAGCAGACCCATATTCAGCGCCTTCTCACGAATGCGCTTGATATCAAGTCCAGCGCCATCATCGCTGAACTCCACCGACACGTCATTGCCCTCCTGGCGAAGGTGCACGGTAATCAGCCCGATCGGGTCTTTACCTGCTGCTGTGCGTACCTGCGGACTTTCAATCCCGTGCGCCACGCAATTGCGCAGCAGGTGCTCAAATGCGGGCGTCATGCGGTCCAACATGCCGCGGTCCATCTCGATGGTAGCGCCCAGCAAGTCAAGCCTGACCTGCTTGCCGCTTTCTTTGGACGCCAGCCGAACAACCCGATACAAGCGATCAGATATGCCTTCAAACTCCACCATGCGGGTGCGGAGCAGGTCACGCTGC
>JAYUED010000191.1:0-9138 GCA_043739385.1 Betaproteobacteria bacterium
CGGTTGCTGGCTCAGCGAATGCGTTTGCTGCTGACGCAGGTCAAATGAATAGACTTCGTCGCGGCCCGCAAAGGTGCGGCCAATGCTCCACTGCACACCCTTGCTGGCGATGCGCTCGTAGATGCCCAGCCGCTTGAAAATCTCCAGCGTCTTTTGGGCATAGCAAATGCCGCGTGACGACGCACCCTTGACGCCCACCGTGTTGTCTTCATCCAGCAGCAGGGCCTTGACGCCGTACTGGGCCAGTGTACAGGCCAGCGTCAGCCCGGTGATGCCGCCACCCACAATCACGATGGCGTGGCGTCTGACTTCGCCAGTGGCGATTTCTGGCGGCTCCACAAACGGGTATTCGGGCAACACGTAGCCCGAGCCGGTGGAGAACTCGTAGCCGTTGGCAGGGGCAGCTTCTGTCCAGGTTTTTTCGGTGTCCAGCATGCGTTGAGGGCTCCAAAACGGGTTTCAGGTGTGTTTCAGGTATGTTTTATGGCCGCGGTCCAGGTACTTGCTGCTTCTTGTGCTACTAAATACATAGCAAATAAAAAATCACGGCTTGTCCGCCGCCCGGCCTTCAGCGCGGTCCCTGCGCCACCGCTGTTTGCGCGCCGTCCATTCAGCCAGTCGCGCATGGGCAGTCTTGCTATCACGGTGCATCTCGGATTCGTCGGCCAGCTGCACGGTCAACTCAAGACGCACGCCGTTGGGGTCAAAAAAGTAGATGCTCTTGATGATGTGGTGGTCGGTGATGCCCAGTACCTCGACACCGGCGGCTTCCAGCCGCGCCTTCATTGCCACCAGGTCGTCCATGCTGTCCACCCGGAAAGCAATGTGGTTCACCCACAGCGGCGTATTGGACGAGGGCAGGGCGGCCTCGTCGTCGCCGAGGTCAAAAAAAGCAATGAAAGAGCTGTCCCGCAGGCGAAAGAAAAAGTGCGTGTACGGACAGTATTCGCCGGTGCTGGGCACAAAGTCGCTCTGGATGACGTGGTACAGCGGCAGACCGAGGATGTCCTCGTAAAAATGCCGCGTCTCTTCGGCATCCCGGGCTCGGTAGGCGTAGTGGTGCAGCTGCTGGATGGCGGCGGGCGTTGGCAGGTCAGGCGTCAGCAGCGCAGCGATTGATGACTGTAAGGAAGAGGTCATGGTCAATCTCCTGGAGGCTGCTGTTTGGCTGCTGAGTGATTTAACTATTCATAATCAGTTTACCTTATCGTAATTATTTGCAAGCGCGATGGAGTGACCGGTGCGTGAGCGGCGGCTTGGCTCTGGGCGGTCATTTGCTATAAAGTTTATAGCACTATGTGAAGGTTTTCATTGGATTTGAGGGCCATGAGGCATCTAAAACCAGCAGAACCGTCCAGGTCAGAGGCATTGCAGCTAAGCCTGCAAAGTCCATTTGCATATCTCGGGTTTTGATGGCCAGTCTTTCTCCTCCAGACGGCGAAGGTGAAAGCTCAGGGTCATTTCATACGTCGTCGAGGCCTCTTCATGCTCGACCTTGCATTCAAGCCAGCCCTCCCCATCCCAGGCCTTAGCGTTCACTATTGCTGTTTCGGCTCCAAGCGAAATGCTTTCGGTCTGCAAAACTTCGCTCGCTTCTGAATTGGCAAACCGCATGGGTGCATGCAATGGCGGTGCCACGATGGCCCAGGCTTTAACCGCGTTTTTTGTGAATGTAATCGTCGCGGCGGCTGAGCAGTGATAGTCACTCGACAAAAAAACGACGTTGTCAATGTTGTTGGTCGCGATAAAAGACAACAGCCGCTTGCGATCAACAGGTGACATCTGCCATGTGTCTGCATCCCGTGATGGCAGCTCCCCGACGTGCTCTTTCAATCCAGGAGCTACGACTGAGCCAGACACGATGAATTTCGGCTGGCATCCCAACTTCTGCTGCTCCATAAGCCAATTTTCAAGCCAGCGCCATTGGCTTGGGTGCAGCATTTTCCGGTCAGGCACACGCTCACGCTGCGTGCGGGTGTCGAGAACGATAAAGGGCAGTCCGTTGTGGGTGTAGCTGTAGTTAAACCCCTTGATGGGTTCCGGTGGTGCAGTCAGGTCGGCAGGCGCTCCTGGTCCGTGTACATATTGGTAGGCGTTAAAAGTCTTGCATGCCGTTTCCGCAAGTAACGTGGCTTTATTGCCTGCAAGCGTCTGCTCCTGACTCCAGTCATTGTTGATCTCATGGTCGTCAATCACCATGTACAAAGGAATAGCTTGCGCCAGCTTGCGAAACCCGGCCGATGAGCCGAAGGCATTGCGGTAGCGCGTGACGAATTTTTCGACCGGCGATTCAGTGTCTATCAGTCCGGCGCGAGCGTCGGCATAAATCTGGTCACCCAGCATCAGCATGAAGCGCGGCTGCGCGTCTTTTGCTGCTGCGGCAGCCCTGAGCAATGAGGCGTCTGCCCTGTCAAATTCGAAACCAGTCAGGCCTGGATGACGGCAGGCGGCAGCAAAGAAGTTGATGCTGCAGCTCTCGTTTTCAACAACAGAGCGCCCGAGCGTGATGATGCGCTGGCTGCTATTTCGCAGCGTTCGGCGCTGGCGTGACAAGGTGTCAGGGCTGGCCATCCTCGCCAAGGTATTGCTTTGAGTTATGTCTAGCTCCATCGGCGAAATGAAATTGGCGCTGTTAAGTGCTTCTGAGGTGATCTGAAGCGGGATTTCCCGGCGAGCCGCCGAGATAGGTGCAGCGGGCTGGGCAGGCGGCACTGGCTGTACCACGACGGCTTCAACTGCTAGTTGCGCACTGGACGCCACCAAGTTGGATAGCCCCGGGCCATTAAGCATGGAGGCTTCAATTCCTATTTGGGCCTCAGCTGGGTCAGACACAATCGCCGCAGTGGTTGCAGGTAGGTCAACGTCGCGCATGTCCATGATCCTGGCGGACATCGGTTTAATCCAGTTAAGCGGTGTTAGAGCGGCCGCAGCCATAGCCCCTGGGCCTTTGCCTGTGGGCGGCTTCAGGTCTTCGCAAGTCATGGGCGTGCCCCAATGCTTTGGTAAATTTGTCGGGGGTGCGCCAGCAACCACCGGACCGCGGTAGCTGTGTATGCCAAACATCTGTAAGGTCATGCTCCCTAAACTTTCGTTCGGTACTTCAACGTCAGCGACTGCGTAGGTGATCTCGTCTGGGCGTTGCACTTTCCAGGCTTGCATGCTGATGGGCGTGTTATTGCCATAGGTCAACACGGTCAATGCTGCCACCGGCAGGTCTGAATGCCTGTCGGCCAGCTCTATCCAAATGCGGATTAGCGTTGTATCTTTGCCCGCAGGTCGTACCCAACCTACCAGCGGCCCTGTGCGAGGCAGGCCGGCGCGGCATCGGTTTGGTTTCAAAACCGGGGGCAACGCGCCCGCATTGAACGCTTGTTCAAAAAATTTGCAAATTATGGAAAACACTTTGACAGGTGCATCTTTGCCAAGAATCAAATCAACGTGCCCAAACTCTGGCAAAAGCTCATAGCGGTTCAGTGAGCCAGGATTTGCGTTGCCCAGAATGCGCTTTAGTTGCTGCTCGCTTCGATGAAATGATTCGGGGTCGAAGAGCGCGTTTTTACCGCCGTGCATCAACATCAAGGGCATCTGAAAGTTATCTCTTATGGCTTTGTCGTTGACGTAGACGTTCTGCCCGTCTGAATCAACCAGCCGCTCGTACTCCACGCATTTGGCACCTTGCAAGAACACCCCCAGGTTGCCGCGCCCAAAATATTCGTCAAGCTTTGCGTGGGTTTCGGGTAGCAGTTGGTCATGGTGATAAGAGCGGCTCATCAACCCTGTGATTCGCTTGCAGGTGGTTGTGTCATGCTGCGGCTTGCGCAAGTCGTCTTCGCCCGGGCAGCGCTGACCTGCCACTTCATGAAGGTAATGCGTGTCTGCTTCGTCGCTATAGGCATAGTGGGCGCTTGAAAAGGCTCGGTCCATCATGCTGTGAAGAAAATCTGCCTTGACAGTGCCTGCGGTAAATTCCAGAAAATCCAGCTTGAATACGCCAGACAGAAAAGATGCGAGCTGCAAGCGCATCTGTGCCGATGGCGAGCCAACCAAAAACGGATGGAAATCGGAAATCTGTACGCCAGCGAGTTTGTTGCTGCCGTCTTTGTGCTTTAGTAATCCGCTTAACAGTGACATGCTCAGTGCTGCAGATCCAACGCAACGGCTGTAGGCAAATAGCTGTGTTTTTTCGGGGTCTAAACTTTGTTCGCTACTGACCGTTTCAATTATTGTATTGATGGCGATTGGAATATCGAATTTGGCGATGTCATCGATATTTGAGTTGATGGCTGAAGCATCCAGCAATGGGCTGGCGCGGTATTCAAACAACCATACGTCCCAGCCAGCTTTGTGTAATGTCGTCGCTAGGCTGCCGCCCCTGGTTTCCAGCTCCTCTGCAACAAATGCTTTGGTAGAAAGCAGAAAGCCGTTGAGCAGGACGATGGTTTTGGCGCGGTACAAGTGGCCATCTTGGAATGCCGGAGCAGGATTTTTCGCCTTGTATCGCACCAGGCCAATACGAATTTCTTTTGGTTTTTTTCCAGTGATTTTTTCCTCTGTAAGCGGTACGTCCAGCCGGTATATTGTCGCTTCTGTTGTCTTGCCGTCTTCGCCCTGCAACGCTGGATAAACGACGTGGTCAAGCTCAAAATAACCTTCGGGCTTATCGATTCGAGCTGGGTCTGCCTCTGGTAAATCAGGCATGCCGCAGTGGTTGGTTTTGTAATCTGGCAAGCGAAAGTCAAGCAGCCGAGTTTTGAGAATGACCCGCAAAAATAGCAAGGGATAGCTTGAAAACTCATGCAGTGCGCTCAGGCTGTCACGGTTACGCCCGAGCTGCGGTATGACCCTGCGCATCATGTCGGGCAAGTCCATCGCAAGTCTCCCACTTGCAATGCAGCGTTCTGTTTCGTTTGTCTTGCCCGCCCGGCAGATGTACAGATCTACTTGTAGCTCAGTGAGCTGCTGCCACAAGCTGCGACGTTGCGGTGCAGGCCAGCCCTTGGACAGTGCCTGTTTGAGCAATGCGCTCCAGGATGCGGCAGCTTCAAATGTTTTCTTGCCTCGAAGTATGTAATGGTTAGGTGGGTCGCTTTTATCTACTAGCCTGACTTTGTAGGTAAATTCACGTACTTCATTCGCATGATTAATGAGCTGGGCAGCATTCACCAACCATCCAAAAAAGCGTAGGAAGCATTTGAGTTCAGTGTAAATTTCGTTCGCTAACCTGGGCATACTCCACTCGCAGGCTGATATGACCCGCGTGAAGAAACTGTTTCTAGATTGGCACTTGTTTCGCTCACGCCTTTTCAATTCCTTTTCCTTGAGGTAATCCGGAAGCCATCGTCCGACGACGTATGTCCTGCTTGTGCGCACCCAGCGAGAAGTGGCGACAAACCAATTGTCCTTGCGTCGGCTGAACAGTTCTACGCATCCCCCTGTAACTGAAAGCTCAATCCTGTTTGTTGCCCCTTCGGCGTCTTTGATGTCGAAGCTCATTCGCGAAGTCTGGTAGCCGATCTCTTCGTGGGGGGGGACAAAAACCCGAACTGGGTGTGTTTTCTTGTCCATCAATCCTTGCCAATGCGCCACGTCAAACTGCAAAAATAGCGCCACTTCAAGTTCTTTTTCGACTTTAAAAAGTGTATTTAAAGGTGTCGTCGCGGCTAAAACAGGGGACGTTACAAACGACGGCAGCCGGCCGCGAATACGTTGCGCAATGATGGCTAGTTGCGATTGTTGTGTAGTGGAGGCTGACAAGCGTCCTCGCAAAACCTCAGCAAGTCGCGTGCTTGCATGGACATCTTTCAATACCTGTAGCGGTTTCGGGAAAGCCGGAGAGTCTGGAATGTCACGGGCTTTTTCATTCGTTTTCCTTTCCCCCATACCCATTAAAATCATTTCGCAAGACCGCTCAGCGAGGGCCGTGATCGTCAGTATGGGATTGACCCCGAGCGAGCTGGGAATGGTGGAGCCATCCAGGACGTAAAGACCATCGTGCACCTTGTCATGGTCTTTCCATACAGCGCCCCAGTGGTTCACCACGCCTTCAAGTATCGTGTCCCCCATGCGGCAGCCACCCAGGGGGTGCACGGTGAACAACGCACCCCCTGGCTTTGGGCCACTGAGCACGCTGCTCATGCTGTCGGGTATGGCGTTAACCGCTGGATTCTGGATGTACAGGCCGCCCAGTTTTTCTACGCATGCCTTCATGCGAGCCTTGTGCAAAGCGGGTGTGGGCTCGTCAGCAGCCTTCGGCCATCCCCAGCCAACGCGGTCGCTTTTTTTGTCCAGCACAATCACACCGCCGGCGGTGTCGTGGCCCATGCCCAGCAGCGTCAGGCTGCGCAACAGTGCTTGAGGTTTGAGCGTCAGCGGGTCACCGCCATGTTGCGAGCGAATTCCCCAATGTCCCATTTGTGCCAGCGTGCCGAGAGTGGTCAGTAGTTCATGAACAACTCCTCCCATCAATCCGGGTATGGCGCCGTCTTGAATCAAGGTGCTGCGTTTTACGTCCTCTGGGTCGGTAAAGCGAATCGCGCCAGAGATAGTTGGCCCAACTGGGTTTTCAGTTGGCGGTTTGCTGCCCCAGCCCACCGCATTGGCTTCATCTTTAAGTTCAAATCCAAACGCAACGTCGTCCCCATTGCCAGACACACCCATGCCCAACGCGGTATTGGATACCTGTAACCCTTCTGCGCGCGAGCGAAGCAGTATTTCGCTTGACCCAAAAGTACCCGCACTCAATACAACCCGGCGCGCGCGTAGCATGTGCACCCAGTTTTTTTCATTAGCAGCAGGTTGTGGTGCTGGTACCGAATTAATGTGGTGTTGAATGTCGTGTTGGAGTGTCCGTTCAGCTGTACGTACGAAGTGCACAATCCACGGAAATTCATTGTTACCAACCGGGTCGTGGCTGACGCGCAATACCGTCAGGCCGGTAAAAAGCTCTGCACCCGCCTTAACAGCCCGCGGCAAATAAGTGGCTGTCAGACTAAGCTTTGCATGGTTGTTGCACCCTGTCACGCAGTCCCCGCACCCATTGCAAGCCTTGCGCAAGCCCAGCGTCGTTGCAACAGGCTCTTGTAGCTGTACTGCAATGGGCACTTGCTCAAATGCTACAGAAACCTTGCTGGTCGCGTCGTTTTTCGGCTGGTTTGTCGATTTATTTGCCGCTACGCCCAGATCTTTGAGGCGTTTGTATTTGGCGGTTTTCTTGAGGTCGGTCAGGTCTGTGCAGGCAGTCGTTTGTAATTCCAAAGTCTCATACGCACGGTTGTAGTATTTTCTGAGATCAGCCTGGCGTAGCGCGGCTGGCCATTCGTCCTGTTTGAATACGCGCGGGTCTGGCATCAAGCCAACGCCTGCGTTGATCAGGCTTCCACCGCCCAGCCCATTGCCCACAAGCGCGCCCGCCCGCAAGCCGATCCGAAAGTCAAACAGACCATCCTCGTAGCCCTGCGTGGAAACGCCTGAAAGCGCGGCAACTTCACTTCGCACATACTTGCCAATCTGACTCAAGTCGTTGGGAAATTCACCGGCGACATACTCCTGGCCACGTTCAAGGACATAGACTTTTTCGCCATGCTCTGCAAACCGCAGCGCTGAAACCGCGCCTCCGTAGCCCGAGCCAACCACTGCCACATCTACTGTTGCTTCAGTCGTGTTTTCTATTCCTTCGCCTGAATTTTTGGTACAAATTTCTACGAGCGCTTCGGCATTTTTAGATAACCAGTTCATATTGGTTCCCTTGAGTAAACTATCTGTTACAACTTGACAGCGTAGTACAAACTTTTGGTTAAATCTAAACCATTGGTCAAACCGGACGTTTTGGCGCTCTAACTGCACCAATTTTTGGCTTTAAGCTTTACTAATGGTCGCAAAAATACACAATTCTGTAGAGCAAGCGGACAGCGTTGAGCAGGAAATGGTGCGTTTGATTTCGCATCAGAGCAAACGGGTCCCGCTTCCAGTCTTCATCGCTGTGACTACGATGACAGTCATTGCGGCTGGGCGTACATCTGCATGGATCGCGCTGCTGTGGTTTGTGATGGCAAATCTTGTGATGTTTTGGCGATACCGTGCCTTGGGTGCTCTGCTGGAGCGCGCCGATTTGACCCCCGTAGCGCGTTTGCAATTGACCGTGAAACTGAATTTTTTGGCAGGGCTAGTGCACGCATCAGCTCTGCTGGTTTTTCCGTTGCTTTCAGAAGCTGAGCGGGCCTTTTTCTCTGTGCTGTTAATGGGGCTGTGTACTGGAACAGTAGCTACTTGTGCGGGTTATCGCCCGGCGTTGCTGGCGTATTTACTGCCGGTAATGACCAGTTTGGCATTGATGTGGGGCTTCAGCCCTGGCCTAATACAAACCAGCTTGGTGGAGCGAGTAGTTGGTGTGCTTCTGCTTTTCTATATGGCCATGCTGCTAGGCCTGGCCCGTGAGATGAATCGCGGCATTATTGATGCCTGGGCCATCCGACTCAGAGAGCGTGAGCTGAACCAAAAGCTGCAAGCGGCGTTAGACATTGCTGAAAATGCCAGCCGCGCAAAAACCCGTTTTTTAGCTTCTGCCAGCCATGATTTGCGCCAACCGCTGCACACCATCACCATGCTCGGCGCGGCACTGAGCGTGCGTCCACTTGATGAACGCAGCAAACAAATAGTGCATTTGCTGAATGAAGTTGCGCAAACTTTTTCTGATCAGCTTGATGGTTTGCTTGACATTTCAAAGCTTGACGCTGGAGTAATTACCGCTGATAAAAAGCCTGTATGCGTGGCTGATTTGCTGACGCAGCACATGGCTGAGATTGAAAGTCAGATTGACGCCAAACACCTCAAGCCCATACTGGTGTGTCAGACCAACGACTATGTCGAGACGGATCCTTTGCTTCTCTTGCGTGTACTGCGAAACTTGACACAAAACGCCATCAAGTTCACCGAGAGCGGCGCCGTCACGCTTGAGGTTCGGCGTGTCGGTCCTCTTATTGAGGTGGTGGTTGCAGACACGGGGCAGGGCATCGCGCAGGATCAGCAAGACAAAGTCTTTCAAGAGTTTTATCAAATTGGCAACCCGGAGCGTGACCGTACCCAAGGCCTGGGTTTAGGTTTGTCTATCGTGCAGCGCTTGGTTACTCTGCTTGGAATCAG
>JAYUED010000192.1:0-3001 GCA_043739385.1 Betaproteobacteria bacterium
CCATATCTCAACCTACTTTCCATTAAGCGACCGTGTTAGACGGTATTGGACGTAAGTGAACAAATTTCGCGGTCAACATTCGGTTTCCGTAACCGTGACCAGTCGCAGTCGAAATGGCTAGTTAGGTGAGTAGGTGCACAAGGTGCATCCGGCAAAGCCGACAGCGGGTCATTTAAACATGTTGGCATGCATTACATGGTCATAGTGACAACTGACCAGCAGCAGAATCATGCAGCAGTCGCGAATTGAAAACCGCAGCTTGGCTTGGACCTGGCCCCTCAATCCACTTTACGTGACCGAAGATTGCTATTCAAAGATGCTGAGCACAGCATCGACCTTTCAAATCAGTCAGCGCGCATGAACTTGCGTTGCCGTGTGTGTCGAAAATGGCTGTCGCTATGATCTCTTAATCTGTCACAACAATCGAAGCAAGATGCCTGTCAACACACAAAAACCGGCTGTAAAGGCAACAGAAAAGCGGGGAGCTGCGAACGGTAGATTGACTGCCCGACCTAAGGTGGTGAACTCTCAAGCTATGGTGCTGAGAAAGGTTGCGACAACGCCAAGAGTTAAACCAAATCCTGCATTGAACTCCGGAAGCTTAAGGACTATTGAGCAAGCACCTGACTCGGAACTGGTGCAGCCTAACGAATGGCGGGCAGAAGAGTCAACTTGGACAGAACTACGAGCAGACCGCTATAAAAGGGCTTGGGTTCTAGCTGCTTTGTCGATTGGCGCTAGACCGCTCAAGAACATTAGCAAGCTTTTAAAGGATGCCGGTCGAACGGAAGAGTTCCATGCTTTCCTGGCTGCGAAAAGCGCGGCAAAAAACAACTTAACAAGTGCCAATGATCACACTCGACTTCAATACGTGACTGACGCTGACAACGATGGGCGCTTGAGCAATTCGTCCGCAAAAGCGACCGAGCGGATGGTGGACGTTGTGCGATTTGTCAAATTCCTGGATTCTCGTGGCATTGCAGTTCATGAGCGAATGAGGGCGATAGCCAAAGAAATTGACGAACCCCAGTTCTCAGGCAACCAAATCCTTAGTTCTGGTTCGGCCGCGCCATCTGTTGAGCCCCAAATCGCCTCGCGGGAAATGCTGGCGATGGCGCTATTGATGATGTACGTGAAGCATTTGGCCGTAACACAAACCGCACCCCCGCCGAAGTTGCTTAAAGGTACGGGTACGTCCAAACTCAACCTATTGGAATTGGCAAGCGCGATACATCACTTTGCGGAGGGCAGAACTGATCTGATAACGCCTCATGCACTTCATTCAACGGGAGCAAGCCCTGAAACGCTCCGAAAAGGCTTGGCGTCAGCGAAGAAGTATTTTAATGATACGTTCATTGACTAGGCGTATCGGCAATGCGCTTGCACGCACGCCATCGACCTCGTAGCGGGCCGCGGATCCCCTGCCGCAACACTGGGCGCACAATTTTTGGTCGCTGACCAAAACTTTCTGGTCGCCGACCAAGCTAAATTGGTGGTGGGCTGAGACTCTAGACATGTTCAACAACGACCAAAGAGGTCCACATGTCACTCAAGCCTACGCCCAAATCAAAGTTCAAAAAGTTTCCCGCGATTGGAGCTTCCGTCGTTCCAAAGGCAGAGCCAACTGCTTCGCCTGATAAACAAAAAGCATGCACCTCGTTGCCACCAACACACGTTGTGACGAAGTTGAACGACTTGAAGGCAGCCTCGCCGTTGAAAGCCAAGTCAATTGCAATCAAACACGCAGCGCAACCAGTAGAACACTGCAGTGGAAGTTCAACGCCTGCGACTGAACAGGAGGCAAGTGTTCGTCAAATCAACTTGGAAATTTCTGCTGGCGGAAATAGGGAGAGCGGTGGCGTTCAAACAAACGCATTGAATGCAATTGCGTCTGCTGTCATCCATGCTATTAATCGAAGTAATCAGACGTCGCAAAAAAAGCGTAACCGCCAGTCACGTGCCAACGGTCAATACATTGATCTTGAGCAGGCAGGCTTTCTTCGCATTGAGGATGTGTTGTCCGTATTCCCGGTGTCGCGTGCAAGTTGGTATGCCGGGATCCAAGAGGGCAAGTACCCAAAGTCAGAACCCCTAGGGCCAAGGGCACGTGGTTGGCGTAAATCTGACATCAAACAACTGATTGATGGCATATCAAAAGACCATGGCCCAAGCAAGCAGGCTGTTTGTCGTAGCACCAAAGAACGGGTGAAGGCCGCAACCCTCGCCTGAAACAAACAAGACATCCGAGAGCCCACGGCATGCCAGCCGGATTGACGGTAAATGGTGGAACGAGTGGAAGCAAATCGACTGTGTTGGTTGCGCATTACCCCTTTCCCCCAATCCGAGGTGAGAGAAGAAACGTTTCTCTCTTTTTCAGCTTTTCACTAAAAAAAAGAGAGAAAACCGTCATAACCATTCAAGAAAAGCTTCCACCTCTTCCACTCCTTAATTCATACCAAATTTCACGAATCACCATGCCTACAAAAAAAGTTATCACTAGAACGAGCCCTGATAAAAAGCTCATGACTCGCCACATCAAACGATTGTTTGGGACTGGGGTGTTTACGTACCAGAGCTACGCGAAGAAGGGGCCTCAACATCTAAACAAGACCAAAACGGTAAAGCTGTCAGACAAGATCATCGACCAATTGTGCGAACTCAATCTCGAAGGCGCAAACATTGCAGTAGTGCCGAATGTCATGGACGGTCGTGGCCGCAAAGCCGAAAACTGCGAGACCATCAACTGGGTGTTTGTTGACTGCGATAAGGGGCACAACACAGTGAAGTCGCTGCTAGCCCTGGCTGTCGTGCCAAACATGATCGTCCAAACGTCACCAGGTCACTTGCACCCTTATTGGCAGATTGGGGGTTGCAAGGTCGAGGAATTTAAAGCAGTGCAGGGCGCGCTGGCGCTGAAGCTTAATGAAGACGACTCGGTATCCGACCCCAGCCGATGCATGAGGCTGGCTGGCACCATCAATCAAAAACGTGGAAAACCTGA
>JAYUED010000193.1:0-26450 GCA_043739385.1 Betaproteobacteria bacterium
TCTATCGCCGTTAATTTGATCTTGGTAATCATTTTTGCAGCCAGCTTTGGCCGCCATGTAACAACTATTCCAGAGCCTTCAACGAAGGCGCTCGCAAGGCTTATGAAGCCGATGCAGATTGATCCTAGTTGGATTAAATCAGGCTCACCAAAGTTCATGGTTGCTGAGTCAGTGGTGATCAATCCACCGATTGGTAGCCTGACTGCAGGCCTTTGGTCTTGTGATGGTCCCGCCACGTTCGACTGGAGCTATGGCGTTGATGAAACGGTGCATATTTTGGACGGTATGGCACAGATCGAATATTTGGGCGAAACGCTCATACTTAAGGCCGGTGACACAGCATTTTTTCAGGCTGGTACGAAAGCAACTTGGATCGTGCCGCTGCGGGTATCCAAATCGTTTGTGCTGCATGACCCAGGTTTGCTCTCTCGCCTGTACCGTCGGGTGGTAGATAGGCTGGACGACTGATCGCGGTCTACCCACCATGGGTGCTGTTCAGTCAGTCGCTATCTCAGTCAGGCTTAATATTAGCTGCCTTAATTACTCGGCCCCAGCGCAGAGTCTCAGCTTTTACAAAGTTGGTGAAGCTTTCTTGGCTGCCAGTGCTGACGACTGCACCTAACTCAGCAATACGGCTGCGCACCGCCGGTTCAGCCAGTAGTTTTTGGGTCTCCAAGTTCAACCGGTTTGTGATGCTTGCTGGTGTGCTGGCTGGGGCTACCAATCCCCACCACACTGACATTTCAAGCCCGGGTACGCCCACTTCTGCCAAGGTCGGCACATCGGGCAGCAGTGGCAGGCGCGTGGCGCTGGTCACAGCCAAGGCGCGAAGCTTGCCTGATTTGATGTGCGGCATCACCTCAACGGGATTCAGGGGCATGAACGATATACGTTCACCCAGCAGATCGGTCAGCGCTGGGGCACCACCTTTATAGGGAATGTGCAGCGCAAAAATGCCTGTAGCCTGCTTCAGCGCTTCGCCCGCCAAGTGACCTGAACTGCCATTGCCTGCACTGGCGTAGGTGAGCGAACCGGGCTGAGCTTTGGCCATAGCCAGTAGTGCTTTTAGTGATTTGGCAGGCGATGTCGCAGGCACTACGATAACCAGCGGTGCCTCAGCGATTTTGACCACAGGCAACAAATCGTGTTCGGGGCTGAAGGGGAGGGTTGAAAACAGATTGGCGTTGGTAGCCAGCGCGTTTGCCGACATCAACAACGTATGGCCATCGGGTGTGGCTTTGGCCACAGCGTCCATGCCCAGGTTAGCGCTGGCCCCGGGGCGGTTGTCCACCAGCACTGGCTGGCCTAAACGTTCTGCAAGGTGCTGACCCACTAAACGCGCCACGGTATCCACCGCGCCACCAGGGGCATAGGGCACGATAAGACGTATGGGTTTTGACGGGAAAGCGGGAGTCTGTGCCCAAGCTAGGGGTACTAAAGGCAAGGCACTGGCAGCTAATAGGGTAGAAAGAAAGTGACGTTTTTGCATGGTTTGAAATCGATTAGGCGTGACTGTGAGGTAATTTTGAAATGAATTTTGAAATGAATTTTGAGATGCACCAAGCGTCTTGGCGCAGTCCATGCCCCATATCCATCATTCTCCATGCTCTTGAACCGCCTGTAACACCACCTCGCGAGTCAGCCGCAGCGCTTCTTTATGGGTGGCTGTCATGGGGCGGCGCGATGACCACACCAACATCAGCTGGCTAGTGAGTCTTGGCGAATGGATGCTGTGCGTGGTGAACGGATGAGGCTTGGTGTAGTTACTCAGGGTGTAAGAGGGCAGGGCTGCGTAACCCAGGCCCACTTTAACCAGCTCCAAAATGGCGTTCAGGCCGTCTACCTCGAGCACGATTTGAGGTTTGCAGCCGATGCGCATCATTTCAGAGTCGATAAGCAGGCGAAATGCATTAGGGCGGCTGGGCAAAATTAGCGGCAGCTGACTGAGCGACGCCAGCGTCATACTGGGCTTGGGGGATGCCGCCGGAGTGAGCTGCTTACATTTATCGCTGGCAATCAGCACCAGTGCTTCTTCATACAGCACCGACATTTCCAAATCAGGTGACATGGGTGGGTTGTAGAGCACAGCCAAGTCCAAGCGCCCAGCACGCAAGCCCTCGTACATCAATACTGAAAATCCTTCGGTCAGCGTCAGTTTAGCCTGGGGCAATTGACGTTGAAAGGCGTATACCAAAGGCGTCGTTATCAGTTTGGATAAACTGGGCGGCAAGCCAATCGACACATGGCCTGCCAGTGCGCCGCGCGATGCCCCAAGCTCTTCGCGTGCCAGCGCTACTTGGTGCAACAGACCGCGGCCATGGGCCAGCAGCACCAACCCTGCCTCTGTCAGCGTCACGCCACGTCCGTTGCGCAGCAAAAAGGTTTGGCGGTGCTCTACCTCTAACTGCCGCACATGGCGACTCAGCAGTGGTTGCGCAATACCCAGCGCCACGGCTGCACGGGTGAAGCTGCCCAACTCAGCAACCCGCACAAATGATTCAATTTGCTTTAAATCCATGGGGAAAATGCTTAATTGAATGTTGTTAAGCTATGCGTAAACAAAGCATACACAGGAATGACTTATCTAATAATGTTATATCAGCTAGTGTAGTTTGTGGGTTCATAGTTCTCATCTGATTCCTACAATTTAGCTATGAACTCCACTCGCGACATTAAGCCTGCTCACCCCACGTGCTCCGCACCGCTCAAGGGTATTTCATCTATGGCCACGCGCCAGATACTGGCCGAATTGTGTGACCAATACGAGAGCCAAACGGGAGTGGTGATTGCAATGGAATCTGTTGGCGGTGTGGATGCGGCCAAGCGGGTTGCGGCGGGGGAGCGATTTGATTTGGTAGTACTCGCTAATGATGCAATTGACCGTTTAATCAATGCTGGCCACCTTAGCGCAGGCAGCCGGGTTGACTTGGTTCGCTCGGGTGTGGCGGTAGCTGTACGCGCAGGCCAGCCTTTGCCGGACATCTCAACCGAAGTTGCGCTCAAGCAGACCGTACTCGCGGCCCAACGGATCAGTTATTCCACAGGTCCCAGTGGCGTGGCTCTTGCCCAGCTGTTTGAGCGCTGGGGGATTTCAGACGAGATTCGCAGCCGCATGGTTCAAGCTCCGCCCGGTGTACCTGTTGGGGGTTTGGTAGCTGCTGGGCAGGTAGGCCTTGGTTTTCAGCAGTTGAGTGAACTCTTGCACGTTGCTGGCATCACCATCGTTGGCCCGCTGCCTGATGCGGTGCAGATCACCACCGTCTTCTCGGCGGGACTACCCACGACCGTGGTAACTGGCTCGCCCCAGGCGGAGTACCTGCGTGGTCTGCTGGACTTCATGACCTCTGCACAAGCGAAAACTGCCATTGAGCGACAAGGCATGGCCGCTGCCTGATGCTTTGTCATTGTTTTTATCACCCGATTTTTCATTAGCTAATTCTGCACATATTAATTTTTCAGGAGACACTGAGCATGACGAAGCCCCTCATCATCGACTGCCACGGCCACTACACCACAGCCCCTAAATCTTTGGAAAACTGGCGCAACCAGCAGATCGCAGGAATCAAAGATTCAGCGATGATGCCCAAAGTGGCTGACCTCAAAATCAGCGACGACGAGCTGATCGAAACTATCGAATCCAACCAGCTGCGCTTGATGCGTGAGCGCGGTAGCGATCTCACCATCTTCAGTCCCCGCGCCAGCTTCATGGCCCATCACATTGGCGATTTTCAAGTCTCCAGCACTTGGGCGGCGATTTGCAACGAGCTGTGCTACCGCGTGGCGCAGTTGTTCCCCGACAACTTCATCCCTGCGGCCATGCTGCCTCAGTCGCCCGGTGTGGACCCAGCGACCTGCATCCCTGAGCTGGAAAAATGCGTAAAGGAATATGGCAATGTTGGTATCAACCTAAACCCTGATCCTTCTGGCGGCCATTGGACTTCACCGCCCTTAAGTGACAAGGCATGGTTTCCAATTTACGAAAAAATGGTGGAATACGACATCCCCGCCATGATTCACGTCAGCACCAGCTGCAACGCCTGCTTCCACACCACTGGTGCGCACTATCTGAACGCGGACACAACGGCCTTCATGCAGTGCCTGACCAGTGATTTGTTCAAAGAATTCCCCACACTGCGCTTTTTGATTCCGCATGGCGGTGGCGCGGTGCCCTACCACTGGGGCCGTTTTCGGGGCTTGGCGCAAGAGCTCAAAAAGCCCTTGCTGGAAGAACACCTGTTGAACAACATCTTCTTTGATACCTGCGTCTACCACCAGCCCGGTATTGACTTGCTCAACACCGTGATTCCAGTAAAAAACGTGCTGTTTGCCTCCGAGATGATCGGTGCTGTCCGGGGTGTTGACCCGCAAACGGGTAACTATTACGACGACACCAAGCGCTATATCGAAGCGTCCAAAATTTTGAGCGATGAAGACCGCTTCCAAATTTACGAAGGCAACGCACGGCGCGTCTTTCCGCGCTTGGATGCTGCGCTTAAAGCCAAAAACCAATAAGTCAGCTGCAAATAACAAATAACAAACAGCAAATGGCAAGTACCAAGCGCTAAGCACTAAGGAATCAAGATGGACTTACCTATGAACAACCTCGGCATCGTCAAACGCAACATCGTGCGTGCTGACAATGCAGCCGTAGAGCGACTCTCGAAACTCGGCGTTGCCACTATCCATGAAGCCATGGGCCGCACTGGCCTGATGAAGCCTTACATGCGCCCCATCTACAAAGGTGCAAAAATTTGCGGTACCGCTGTCACCATCCTGCTGCAGCCCGGCGACAACTGGATGATGCACGTCGCGGCTGAGCAATTGCAACTCGGGGACGTTGCCGTTGCCGCTTGCACCACTGAAAACGAAGATGGCTTCTTTGGGGATCTGCTTGCAACCTCCTTCATCGCCCGTGGTGCGGTGGGTCTCATCATTGATGGCGGTGTACGCGATGTAGCCGATCTAGAGCAGATGGGCTTTCCTGTGTTCAGCAAAGCCATTCATTCCAAAGGCACTATCAAAGCCACGCTCGGCTCGGTCAACATTCCGATTATTTGTGCTGGTGCAGTCGTCAACCCTGGCGATGTTGTGATCGCCGATGTTGATGGTGTGGTCGTTGTGCCGGCTGCCATAGCTGCGCAGGTGGCCGATGCCGCTGAAAAACGTGAAAGCTTTGAAGCCGAAAAGCGCGCCAAACTGGCCGCTGGCGTGCTGGGGCTGGACATGTACAAGATGCGTGAACCCTTGGAGAAGGCGGGTTTGCGCTACATCGACTAAGCAGTTTCATCCTTTCTTAACTCGACGGTTGATTCGCTTCAACTTTCATAGCTAACTACCCAAGTATTAACTCGCATGACAACCCTATTTTCTTCTCAAGCACGCGCCACCACGTCCACTACCCGACGCATCGCCACATCCGTATTGGGCTTGGCCGCCTTGGCGCTGTTGGCCCCTGGTATGGCCAGTGCCCAAGAGTGGCCCACCAAATCTGTGCGCATCATCACGCCTTTCCCTGTTGGCGGTGGACCGGACGGTGTAGCCCGCTTGGTAGCGGACAAGTTGTCCCGTATGTGGGGTAAATCGGTGATTGTTGAGAACCGCCCCGGTGGTAATGGTTTCATCGCCATCGACGCTTTCAAGCGCGGTGCGAAAGATGGTCATGACCTGATTCAGCTCGATTTCGTCCATTTAACGGCTTACCAAAGCCTGTTCAAAAAGCTGCCTTACGATGTAGACAAAGACTTTGACACTTTGCTGCCTTTGTTCAAAACCTATTTCTTCTTCACCGTAGGCACTGATAGCCCGTATAAAAAAATTGGTGATTTGATTGCTGACGCCAAAGCCCACCCCGGCAAATTGAACTTTGGTTCTTGGTCGGTAGGCAACCCGGTACACCTAGGTTCCGAGTTATTTGATACGGTTGCCGGCATCAAGATGGAGCATGTGATTTACAAGGAAACTACCCAGCTCTATACCGCTGTTGCCACCAACGAGTTGACTTATGCCTTGGGCACCAGCGCTACAGCCGGCTCACTGCTGCGGGCAGGCAAGCTGCGTTTTCTGGCGGTCGCTGCGCCTAAGCGTTTGGCCGGTTACCCGGATGTCCCAACCGTCACTGAAGCTGGTGGCCCTGCCAACTTTGAAGTCAGTGGTTGGAACGCCATTGCTGCGCCTAAGGGTCTGCCGCCTGCCGTGACCGAAAAAATCAAGCGTGATATCGAAAAGGCTCTGGCTGAGCCAGATGTAAAAGAGAAATTCTTGTCTTTTGGCTACGAACCCTTTGTCCAAACCCGCGAGCAATTGGCCCTGTACACCCAGCAGGAAACCAAGCGTTACGCCGAAATCATTAAAAAAGCCAACGTCTCGTTAGATTGATTGGTTAATTGGTTGGTTGGTTGATTAAGTTGTTAACTTAAATGTATTTGTCTTGAAGGCGCATAAGTAACCCATGGAATTCACTAAAACCCCCGGCTGGTTGGACTGGTACACCGGCCCAACAAAGCCTCGCTTTAAAGTGCCCGCTGGGGCCGTGGACGCCCATTGCCACGTCTTCGGCCCTGGCCACGAGTTCCCCTTTGCCTCTGAGCGCAAATACACACCTTGCGATGCGTCCAAAGCCCAGTTATTTGCCCTTCGCGATCACCTCGGTTTCGATAAAAATGTGATCGTGCAAGCCACCTGCCATGGCGCGGATAACGGCGCGTTAGTCGATGCGTTGAAAGCCTCGAACGGCAAAGCCAGGGGTGTCGCCACCGTTAAGCGCAGCATCAGCGATGCCGAGTTACAGGACTTGCATGACGCCGGTGTGCGTGGTGTGCGCTTCAACTTCGTCAAACGTCTGGTGGATTTCACACCCAAGGACGAGCTGCTGGAAATCGCCCGCCGCATCAAGCCGCTGGGCTGGCATGTGGTGATTTACTTTGAAGCGGTAGATTTACCTGAACTGTGGGATTTCTTCACCGCCTTGCATGACGATGCCGCTGCCACTATCGTTGTGGACCACATGGGACGCCCCGATGTGAGCCAGCCCTTGGACGGCCCCGAGTTCGCCTTGTTCGAAAAATTCATGCGTGAGCACGCCAACGTCTGGAGCAAAGTCAGCTGCCCTGAGCGCTTGTCCGTCACCGGCCCCAAGGCCTTGAACGGAGAACAGAACGCCTACCAGGACGTGATTCCCTTCGCCAAACGCATCGTTGAACAGTTCCCTGACCGCGTGCTCTGGGGCACCGATTGGCCACACCCGAACTTGAAAGACCACATGCCTGATGACGGCCTGCTGGTGGATTTCATCCCGCACATTGCGTCCACGGCGGAGTTACAACACAAACTGCTGGTCGATAACCCTTTGCGTCTCTACTGGAGCTGAAGATGAGCTTGTTAAAAAACTACCTTGATGTCCCTGGCACCACCATTTTCGATGCCGAGCAAAGCCGTATGGGCTTTCACCTCAACCAGTTCTGCATGTCGCTGATGAAGGCTGAGAACCGCACACGCTTCAAAACCGACCAACGCGCCTACTTAGATGAGTGGCCGATGACGGAAGCGCAAAAACTGGCGGTACTGGCGATGGACTTGAACCGGTGCATCGCACTGGGTGGCAACATCTACTTTCTCGCCAAAATCGGCGCCACCCACGGTTTGAGCTTCCAGCAAATGGCAGGCAGCATGACGGGTCTGACCGAAGATGAATACCGCAACATGATGATTTCTGGTGGCCGCAGTGCTGATGGAAACCGCGTCATCGGTGAAGATGGAGACGCGCAAGCACACCGCCAACCGCAGGGTGCCGCTTCGCGCCATCAACCGCAACATCAACAAGCAACAACCTAACATGGCCAGAATTACCGCCGGTGTTTTCACCTCCCACGTCCCCGCTATCGGTGCGGCCATTGATTTGGGCAAGACCCACGAGCCTTACTGGCAGCCGCTGTTTCAGGGCTACGAGTACTCCAAACAGTGGATGAAGGACAACAAACCCGATGTCATCTTTCTGGTTTTCAACGACCACGCCACTGCCTTTAGCTTGGAGATGATCCCCACCTTTGCCATTGGCACCGCCGCCTCGTACCAGCCTGCTGATGAAGGTTGGGGGCCACGTCCAGTGCCTCAAGTGATTGGCCATCCCGAGCTGTCTGCCCACATTGCGCAATCCGTGATTCAGGACGACTTTGACCTCACCATCGTCAATAAAATGGACGTTGACCATGGGCTGACGGTGCCTCTTTCGTTGATGTGCGGCCAGCCTTCGGCCGACCATTACCAATGGCCGTGCCCCGTCATCCCCTTCGCCGTCAACGTGGTGCAATACCCCATACCTTCGGGCCAGCGTTGCTACAACTTGGGCAAAGCCATTGGCAAAGCGATTGAGTCGTTCGACGAAGATTTGAACGTCCACATCTGGGGCACAGGCGGCATGAGCCACCAGTTGCAAGGTCCGCGTGCAGGACTCATCAACCGCGAGTTTGATAACGCTTTTTTAGACCGCCTCATTAGCGATCCCGCCGGACAAGCCCGCGTGCCTCACATTGACTACGTGCGCGAAGCCGGCTCCGAAGGCATAGAGCTCGTCATGTGGTTAATCGCACGTGGCGCAATGAGCGTCAAGCCTCCCATCGTGAAGCACCGCTTCTACCATGTGCCTGCATCGAACACCGCTGTGGGCCACCTTATCCTGGAAAACACATGAGCAAAACCATTAAAGTCGCTTTGGCTGGTGCAGGTGCTTTCGGCATCAAGCATTTAGACGGTATTAAAAACATCGATGGCGTAGAAGTCATCTCTCTCATCAGCCGAGACCTCGAAAAGACACAAGAAGTAGCGACGAAGTACGGCATTGGCCACGTCACCACCAATCTGGCCGACAGTTTGGCGCTGAAAGAGCTCGATGCCGTCATCCTTTGCACCCCGACCCAAATGCACGCCGAGCAAACACTAGCCTGCCTGAAAGCGGGCAAACACGTGCAAGTGGAAATTCCTTTGGCCGACAGTCTCAAAGGCGCAGCTGAGGTTCTGGCCCAACAAAAGTCCAGCGGCTTGGTTGCAATGTGTGGACACACCCGCCGCTTCAATCCCAGCCACCAGTACGTGCATAACCAGGTCAAAGCAGGTGCCTTCAATGTGTTGCAAATGGACGTGCAAACCTACTTTTTCCGCCGTACCAATACCAATGCTCTGGGCCAAGCCCGCAGCTGGACGGATCACCTGCTTTGGCACCACGCTGCGCACACCGTTGACCTGTTCGCTTACCAGTGCGGTAGCCCCATCGTGCAAGCGAACGCTGTGCAGGGGCTGATTCACCCGGTACTGGGTATTGCGATGGACATGTCGATTCAGCTCAAAGCAGCCAGCGGCGCAGTCTGCACGTTGAGTCTCAGTTTCAACAACGATGGCCCCCTAGGCACCTACTTCCGCTATATCGGCGACACCGCAACTTACCTCGCCCGTTATGACGATTTATTCACGGGCAAAGAAGAAAAAATTGATGTCAGCAATGTCGCCGTAAGCATGAACGGCATCGAGCTGCAAGACCGCGAGTTTTTCGCTGCAATCCGAGAGGATAGGGAGCCGAACTCTAGCGTGGCGCAGGTGTACAACTGCTACCAAGTGCTACATAATTTAGAGCAACAGTTGAATGCTGGGTGAGCACGTGACGGTATAACTGGACGGTATCTTGAGGGCTAATCGCCTTGAGTTACGCATAACTACCAGGGAGACGGGCTTCAAGCTGCGTTTGGGTAAAGTGCGATGTTCCTTTTGTTTTTTGCGCTTTCTCCCCCTTTTAAATCTGTCAGTTTTTCTCCGAACTTAAATCTATGCCATACCGTCAACTCGGCCCGTTCCAAGTCCATCCCATTGCCTTAGGTTGTATGAACCTCAGCCACGCCTACGGCGCACCGCCTTCTGCCGAAAAGGCTGAGCGTTTGTTATTGAAGGCTTTGGATCTTGGCGTGACCCTGTTCGATACCGCCGCTCTTTACGGCTTTGGCGCCAACGAAACACTGGTTGGTAAGGTGCTTAAACCGCACCGCCAGCGTATTACTTTGTGCAGCAAAGGCGGTATGGCTGGTGTGCAGTTTCCTGATGGTGTCAAGCGTGTGATTGATGGTCGCCCTGAGGCGATTCGGCGCAACTGCGAAGACAGTCTGCGTCGCCTGGAAACCGATGTGATTGACCTGTACTACCTGCACCGCTGGGACAAAACCGTGCCCATTGAAGACAGCGTGGGCGCGATAAGCGACTTGGTGCGTCGGGGTATGGTGCGCAGCATTGGCCTGTCGGAAGTCTCTGCCACTACGCTGCGCCGCGCTCATACGGTTCACCCCATTAGCGCTGTGCAAACCGAGTACTCGCTGTGGACGCGAAATCCCGAAATCGCTGTACTGAAAGCCTGCCAAGAGATCGGTGCTGCATTTGTTGCCTTCAGCCCGGTAGCCCGTGCATTTCTGACGGGTAAGTTGACCGATGTGAGTACCTTGGGGACCAAAGACATTCGGGCCGGGATGCCCCGATTTTCTCCTGACACTTACGCGGTGAATCTGAAGCTGCTGCCCGGCTACCAACGGATTGCGGACGAGGTGGGTTGCACTCCTGCGCAGCTTGCCTTGGCGTGGCTGCTGCACAAAGCACCTCACATAATCCCTATTCCCGGTACCACCAATGTTGCACATTTGGAGGAAAACATGGCGGCTTCGAGCGTCAAGCTCAGTGTCGAGTTGATAGCCCGGGTTGAGGCGCATATCAACCAGACCGCGGTGGTGGGCGAGCGCTACAACGCGCAGGGCACCGGGGAGGTGGATACAGAGGCGTTTGCATTACCGGCCTAGCGCTCTTAGAGCCCTGATACCCTGATACCCAAAGATGGGAAATGGAAATGGAAATGGAAATGGAGTTTTGGTGCTCTTACACCCGAACAGCTAAATCCCAATTGTCCAGCTCGCTCTCATCGTCTTCGGTCGGTGTCGCCCGTATTGGCTCTATCTGTGCAAATTCGATCGTGAAACTGGCGCCAAATCCAAGCACAGATTCTCCCACTATGGTGCCGCCCGCCGCCTGAACAACTTGGCGGCAAAAGGTCAAGCCCAAGCCGTGACTTGCGAGACGGTCGGTGGAAAAGAAGGCATCAAACGCTTGCGCCTTTGTATCTTGCGTCATACCTACACCCCGGTCGCTCACAATTATTCGCCCATGCCCACCGATAACGCCTACCTCGATGAGCACGTCGCCAGACACCAGCTTGCGGTGGCTAGTCAGAACGGCGTGCAGACCATTGCGGATCAAGTTGTTCAATACTTCGCTAAAGAGCATATGCGATGAGGTGAAGTTGAAGTCTCTGCGCACAACGATTTCCACGCACTCACGTTCTCGCTCGCTACGGTAAGGGTAAGCCGCATGCACCTCTTGCACCAGCATCGAGGCCTTCAATTGTTCGTTCTCGCCAGGCAGTCCCAGTTCCAGTAGATGCGCATTGGCGACTTGGTTGTTCATTGTTGAGCGCAATGAACGGCTCAGGAGTTCCAGCCGATGACCCCAACTTTTCAGGCGTGCGCCCTGGAGAGACTCGGCGGCGGCATTGGCTTCGCTACGTAAGGCTCTGCCCACCAGACTGATAGTAGAGATAGCCGGCCGCATTTCGTTGGACATAACCGCCATGGTGTTAACCGCTTGGGTCAACTGCATTTGCCGCTGGTTAGCTCGAGAAACCCCTAAAAAGAGGGCAATCATCCAGTCGATGGACAGTATGAAAATGGAGGATGTCAGATCAACAAACTGGGGATTGTGAATCCCCAGTGCGATGCAGCTACCAAGCAGCAAGCCACTGGCAATGCCAAACGTGGCTAGGCGCCAGTCCGTCAATTGGTAGTAAATCAGCACCACCCCCGTCAAGGTAGCTAAGCGTATGCCGCTGCCATCATTCATCACGAACATAAAACTGAACATTACAGGTAATTGCAACCACACCACTACCGTTAGCCAGAGCTGGCTTTTGTAGGATTTCGGCTCTTTGCTGAAGCTGCTAAAAATGAAAGGTAAAGCAGATGCGGCCATTACCAAACGTAGCCAGAAATTCTCGAACCTATGGGGGCTGGCATAGCCAAATACCCAATAGGCCACTACGTGGTCAAGTACCAAAAAAATGCCCAATCCCTTTACCCGCATGGCGGATGGGTTGAGCAGGGTTTCCAGCGGCCCTCTCAGGGCTGCGCTATAGCTCAAAGCCTTTAACTTATGGCTAAAGGCATACCTCAGGTTTGCCAATGTGGCTGTGCTAGCGGTAGATTACTTGCTCATGATTGCACGATATGAAGGCTTCCCCAAGCCTACCAAAAGGGGCGTTACAGTGCGCGGGGCATACTCTCGCTGTTGGCCACTGTCAGCTTCGTTGTGACTTCACCGATTATCATTAAGAGCGGCTTTAAACTTGCACTAGACCTGTGCAATAAACCCGTTTTTCTGCTTATTTTTTAGCGACGCTCCCTTTTTCAGTTAACCCTCGCATGAACTATTTATCGACCCGTGGCGACATTGCGCCCAAAAAATTCTGTGATATTTTGCTTGAAGGCTTGGCGCCAGATGGGGGCCTTTATCTGCCCGCGCACTATCCGCAGATTGATGCGGCACAGCGTGCTGCTCTGCGCAGTACTTACGATAAAGAGGGCTACGCCGCGCTGGCGTTTGAGATATTGTCGCTCTATATTGACGATATTCCTGCCGCTGATTTGAAGGCTATCTGTGCCAAAACCTACACCGCTGAAGTGTTTGGTACGACCGCAATCGTGCCTCTAACGCGCTTAGAAGAGGGCGTCTACCTTGAAGCACTGTCCAACGGCCCTACGCTGGCTTTCAAGGACATGGCCATGCAGTTGCTAGGCAATTTATTTGAGTACGAGCTTGCACGTCGCAACGAATCGCTCAATATTTTTGGCGCTACCTCTGGCGACACTGGCAGCGCCGCTGAATACGCGATGCGTGGGAAAAAGGGCGTGCGCGTGTTCATGACCTCCCCTGAAGGGCGCATGAGCCCCTTTCAGCAGGCGCAAATGTTCAGTCTGCAAGACGAGAATATCCATAACCTGGCTGTAGCCGGTGTGTTTGATGATTGCCAGGACATTGTCAAAGCGGTGTCCAACGACTTGGCGTTCAAGCGCAAGTACCGCATTGGTACGGTCAATTCAATCAACTGGGCACGTTTGCTGGCCCAAGTGGTTTACTACTTTGCCGGTTACTTTCAAGCTACGCAGACAGACGATCAAAAGGTCAACTTTGCCGTGCCTTCCGGTAATTTCGGCAACGTTTGCGCAGGTCACGTCGCACGCATGATGGGCCTGCCAATTGACCGCCTGATCGTTGCGACCAACGAAAACGATGTGCTTGACGAGTTCTTTCGCACTGGTGTTTACCGCGTGCGTAGCAGTGCTGACACACACGAAACGTCCAGCCCATCAATGGATATTTCTAAAGCCAGTAACTTTGAGCGCTTTGTATTTGATCTCTTGGGGCGCGATGCTGAGAAAACGCGTGACCTGTTCGGCGTGCAACTCTCCGGCGCGGGCCGCTTTGATCTGAGCGCCGATGCCCGCTTCGCGACCGTTGCAATTCGCTACGGTTTTGAGAGTGGTAAAAGCACGCACAGTGACCGCCTAGAGACGATTCGCTCTACTTTTAAGAATTTCGGTGTTGTCATCGATACCCATACCGCCGATGGTCTCAAAGTGGCCCGCGAACGCCTTGCTGCAAGCCCGCTGGCTGCTGGTACGGTAGCCACCGTGGTGCTGGAAACTGCCCTTCCTATCAAGTTTGCCCAAACCATTGTCGAAGCGCTGGGCCGCGAGCCAGATCGCCCCGCCAGGTTCATTGGTATTGAAGCCCTCCCCAAGCGCGTGACCTTGCTGCCTGCGGATGTTGAGGCGGTAAAGGCCTATATTGAGGCGCACTGTCCTGAGCAGTTTCCCGTATGAACGTGGTTGGATTCTCCGGTTTTTCGGGTTCCGGTAAGACCACTTTGGTTGAGCGCCTGATCCCCGCACTCAAACGCCATGGCCAGCGTGTGTCGGTGGTCAAGCACGCCCACCACCGCTTTGACATGGACCACCCTGGCAAAGATACGTACCGTCACCGAGAAGCCGGTGCCTTCGAGGTAGTTGCCGCGTCGGACAAACGCCTTATGCTGGTGCGTGAGTTTGAGCGCCCTGGCGCATTGACGGTGCACCACCTGATTGCTGAGCTGTACCACGGCGTGGATTGGGTACTGGTGGAAGGTTTTAAGGACAGTGATCTGCAGAAAATTGAGGTCTGGCGTGCCTCAACAGGTGCTGTTGCACGCTATGTGGACGATGATTTTGTCGTTGCTATCGCCACTGATTCACCTGAGCTTTTACCCGAAGCTACCCAACGTCCCGTGATGAATTTGAACGATTCTGAGGCTATTGCTACATGGCTTCTCGAAAACCAAGTCCGCTTTGAATACCGGGCAGAAATATACACATGACATCCGCTCGTGGCTCTTCAGCTGGCAAACAGCCCCTTAAATCCTTGGACGACGCGCTGGTTGAATTGCTTGCCACCGTCACGCCATTGACCGCCGTCGAGCAAGTATCCACTTTTGATGCTGATGGCCGTGTACTGCGCCAAGATGTGGTTTCCGCCTTGCAGGTACCGCCCCAAGATAACAGTGCCATGGACGGCTATGCAGTACGCAGTGGCGAGTTGGCGGTGGATCCGCACGGTATATTTCACGTTTCACAGCGTATCCCCGCTGGCTCCGTGGGTGCTGCGCTGCAATCTGGCACGGTAGCCCGTATTTTCACGGGGGCCACAGTGCCTCCTGGAGCGGATGCCGTGGTGCCGCAAGAAGAGTGCGAAGCATTGACTTCGCCTGTAAACAGCGTGCGTATAAATGCCCAGCCACAATCGGGACAGTGGATTCGTCGTGCGGGTGAAGATGTTCGCCAAGGCCAGGTCGTACTGTCAAACGGCGAGCGCCTGACGCCTGCTGAGCTTGGATTGGCTGCCAGTATCGGCATGGAAAGCCTGTGCGTGGGCGTGCGGCCCCGAGTTGCCCTGTTTTCAACAGGCGATGAGCTGGTCATGCCCGGCGAAGTGGCCCCAGAGAATATGCGGCCCGGTGCGATTTACAACTCCAACCGTTTCTTTCTGCGCGCCTTGCTGCAACGCCTGGGCTGCGCGGTGACGGACTATGGCATCGTGCCTGACCAGCGTGACGCCACAGTAAAAGCGCTGGCTGACGCGGCAGCCAAGCATGATCTGGTGCTGACAAGTGGCGGTGTTTCTGTAGGCGAAGAAGACCATATCAAACCTGCTGTGCAAACCCTGGGTACGCTGGATTTGTGGCAAATTGCCATCAAACCCGGCAAACCCTTTGCCCACGGCAAAATAGGTTTGGCGCACTTCGTTGGCCTGCCAGGCAATCCGGTGTCCAGCTTTGTCACCTTTTTGCTGTTGGTGCGCCCGCTATTGCTCAAGTTGCAAGGGGCTACCAGGCTTGCACCTGATTCCATAGCTGCTACTGCACATTTCGATTGGCCAAAAGCTGACAAGCGCCGTGAGTTTTTACGCGTTAAACGCAATGCACAGGGCGGTTTGGAATTGTTTCCCAACCAAAGCTCGGGTGTATTGACCTCCGCTGTTTGGGGCGATGGCTTGGTAGACAACGCCCCTATGCACACCATTCGTTACGGGGACTCCGTGCAGTTCTTGCCGTTCTCAGCATTTCTAGCCTAATTGATTTATGACGCCCTCTATTTCCGTCACCATCCGCTATTTCGCTTCTATTCGCGAGGCTGTTGGTCAGTCTAGCGAACAGTTCGTTACGTCCGCCCCTACTTTGGCCGTGTTGCGTGACGAGCTGATCGCCCGGGGGGGAGTCTGGGCTACAGGTTTGGCACGGAGCCGCACTGTGCGTGTCGCGCTGAACCAGATCATGAGCGATGAAGCAGCTGCCTTGCCTGCGCAGGCCGAGGTGGCTTTTTTTCCACCCGTGACGGGCGGTTGAATATGCCTGTGACTACCCCCCGCGTCAGCATCCAGACCCAAGACTTCGACGCCACCCAAGAGCTTGCTACGCTGCGTTTTAATGATGCCCGTGTCGGCGCAGTGTGTAGCTTCATTGGCACTGTGCGTGCTGGCCGTTCAGGGGAAACGGCGCCTCCCGTGCTTAGCATGGAGCTGGAGCACTACCCCGGCATGACGGAAAAAGCGATAGAGGCGATGGTTGGCGAGGCCATGGAACGCTTCAACATCTTTGCTGCCAGGGTGATTCACCGCGTGGGACTGCTTAAGCCGCTGGACCAAATCGTGTTCGTAGCCGTCACCTCTGCACATCGGGGTGAGAGTTACCAAGCCTGTGAGTTTTTGATGGATTACCTGAAAACCCAAGCTCCGTTCTGGAAGAAAGAGCAAACCCCCGAAGGGGCGCAATGGGTGGATGCGCGGGAAAGTGACGACGCAGCCCTGGCCCGTTGGGGCATCCAGACCCGTAATATTTAGCGTGTGCTTACTGTCAAGTTCCCCGTGTTTACGCTACTGTGGCTTAAACCCGCTGGCCTTGATGATCTGCTCCCATGTCTGCGTGTAGCTATGTACTCGGCCTGCGAACTGGCCCTGGGGTTCGTACTTCACGCTTAGGCCCATGGTTGTCAAACGCTCATGGACATCGGGCATAGCCAGCACCTTGGCAAGGGCATTTGCAAAGTTGTCAAGCACCGGCTGGGGCGTACCTACAGGTGCAAAAATGCCGTAGTAGGGCAGGTCTTCCAGTCCGGCTAAGCCTAATTCAGCGAAGGTGGGTACATCGGGCAACACAGCTTGGCGCTTGTCGCCGATGACAGCCACTACGCGGATTTTTCCAGCTTTTTGGTTTTCGATGAAATCAGGGATGGAGCCCACGCCTGCTGTGATCTGATTGCCCAGCATGTCCGCCAACATAGGTGCGCTACCTCGGTAAGGGGCCGCTTGCAGGTCAAGTTTGTACTTGTCACCGATCATCTTGACTAAAAACTCGGGGATGGAGCCGGGTGCAGGCACGCCAATCGTGTCTTTACCCGCCTTGTGGCCGCTAACCCATGTTACGTACTCTTTGAGCGATTTGGCTGGCGTATTGCCTGACACGGCGAGCGCATTGGCGAAAGTTGCAAAGCCTGCCACGGGGACAAAGTCACGCCCAGCATCAAAGCCAGGGTTTTTGATTACGCTGGGCAATATCGATATCGTGTGGTCGTGCGTCAGAAAAAACGTGTGGCCGTCTGCGGGCGCAGCTTTAAGTGCTTGCGCGGCAATTTGCCCACCTGCACCTGCTCTGTTGTCGACGACAACGGGCGTGCCGAGCAGGTCTTTCAGCTTTTCGGCCAGCGTACGGGCAATCGCATCTGTGCCCCCCCCCGCCGGGAAGCCGACCAGTAGCTTGATGGGCATGTTGCTTTGCGCGTGAGCTGCGCTGGTCAGCAGTGCGAAGGCTCCTGCAAAGGCGGCAACAGTACGGACCAGTGCATGGCGTCTAGAAACAGTCATAGCGAACTCCAGGGGTTGAAAAGGTCAACCTGCTTCAGTAAACAGGTTTGGTGAATAAGTTTGCAAGAAGCTTTGCAAGACGATTTGCAAAAAGATTTGGTAAGCGGCAGTGTGCACGTTTTAGTGCAAATATTTAGGCCGCTGCTGCAGTGAATGCTCGTCACCTTCACCCGCCATGCCTAGAGGGTTGCCCAGCGCGGATGTGGCATCGTCTTGCCCCCAGTGTGCGCTGTCCAGTGCTTTTTCCAGCAGGTGCACAAAACCTGTCAAAAGCTGTGGCTCCAGAGACACTTGGAAGCCGCGCACTTGCGCTTGACGCGTCAGCAGCGACTCTTCAAACGCCATTTCCAGCTTCTCTTTGCTCTTGGCGGTCATGCGTATGGTGGTGACGAGCAGTGGATCGGTGCCCAGTGGCCAAGTTTGGACTTCGCTGTTGAACGGTGTTTTGAAATCCGTATTTTGCAGGCTGTGAAGCTTCTTGAACTCCTCAGTCCAAGCTGGGATGCTTTCTTGAGGCAGTTGATCTGGGGTCGTGCTTGATCTATCTGCCACATCGGCTGTGTCGGCGGTGCCAATAACCATAGCGGCCATGTCTCGCAATGTTGTCCGCAAAGCTGGAACCCAGCTTATGCATAGCCGCCGTGTAAGCCATAGGCGTATTTCTTGGGCGTCGCGGCTATTGATACGCACCAAAATGCGGTCTTGCTCGTGCAGATAGTTGACCGAGACTTGGTGGATATTCATGGTTTTATTTTAGTCAACAACTAGGGCTTGTTTCGGTCTATGTCACGGCGCACGGTGCGCAATTTCTCTTGAAATAGACTGCAATTGCCCAAGCTTCGGTGCAAGGAAATAATATACCTATGCGTACCGATAAATTCACCACCAAATTTCAAGAAGCCCTGTCCGACGCGCAATCGCTGGCGTTGGGCAGTGACCACGCTTACATCGCCCCCGCGCACTTGCTGGTGGCGTTGTTGAAGCAAGACGATGGCCCTAAAGCGCTGCTCCAACGCGCTGGCGTCAACGTCAGCGGCTTGCTAATTGCCGCTGAGGCTGCTGTCAAACGATTGCCCGAGGTACAAGGGCAGGAGCAAGTCAGCGTTGGTCCTGACTTGGTGTCGCTGTTACAGGCCACCGAGAAAGAGTCTATCAAGCGAGGTGACCAGTTCATCGCCAGTGAGCTGTTTTTGCTGGCCCTGACTGACAGTAAAGGCGACGCTGGGCGCATTGCCCGCGAAAACGGTCTGACCCGCAAATCCCTGGAATCCGCCATTGACACCGTGCGCGGGGGGCAAAACGTCAACAGCGCCGATGCAGAAGGCCAGCGCGAAGCCTTGAAAAAATACTGCCTTGACCTGACCGAGCGCGCCCGCATGGGCAAACTGGATCCGGTGATTGGCCGCGACGACGAAATTCGCCGCGCGATCCAGGTTTTGCAGCGCCGCACCAAAAATAATCCAGTGCTGATTGGTGAACCTGGCGTTGGCAAAACCGCTATCGTCGAAGGCTTGGCCCAGCGTATCGTCGCCGGTGAAGTGCCTGATTCGCTGAAGCGCAAGCGTGTGCTGAGCCTAGATATGGCGTCGCTCTTGGCTGGGGCCAAATTCCGGGGTGAATTTGAAGAGCGTCTGAAAACCGTGCTCTCCGAGCTGGCCAAAGACGAAGGCCAAACGATTGTTTTCATCGACGAGCTGCACACCATGGTGGGCGCTGGCAAAGCTGAAGGCGCGATGGATGCGGGCAACATGCTCAAGCCTGCGTTGGCCCGTGGCGAGTTGCATTGCGTGGGCGCGACCACGCTGGACGAGTACCGAAAATACATTGAAAAAGATGCGGCTCTGGAGCGTCGTTTCCAGAAAATCCTTGTGGGTGAACCCACTGTGGAAGCCACTATCGCCATCCTGCGTGGATTGAAAGAGCGCTATGAAATCCACCATGGTGTGGAAATCACCGACCCGGCCATCGTCGCTGCCGCAGAACTCAGCCAGCGCTACATTACCGACCGTTTCTTGCCTGATAAAGCCATTGATTTGATTGACGAGGCTGCATCCAAAATCAAGATCGAAATCGACTCTAAGCCTGAGGTGATGGACAAGCTAGACCGCCGCTTGATTCAGCTCCAGATTGAGCGCGAAGCCGTTCGCAAAGAAAAAGATGATGCTTCGCTGAAGCGTTTCTATTTGATCGAGGATGAAATCGTCAGCCTGCAAAAAGAAATTGCCGACCTGGACGAAATCTGGAAGGCCGAAAAAGCCCAGGCCCTTGGCTCAGCGGCAGTTAAGGAAGAGGTTGAAAAGCTCAAGGTACAAATTGAGGAATTTACCCGCAAAGGTGACTTCAATAAGGTGGCTGAGCTGCAATATGGTCGTCTTCCTGAACTGGAAAAACGACTCAAGGAAGCCCAGGCCCATGAAGCTAGCCGCGTTCAGGGGGCGAAAGACGGAAAACCCACTGCGTCTCGCTTGCTACGCACCCAAGTGGGCGTGGAGGAAATCGCTGAGGTAGTGTCCCGTGCTACCGGCATACCGGTTAGCAAAATGCTGCAAGGTGAGCGCGACAAGCTGTTGCAGATGGAAGCCAAGCTACACGACCGCGTAGTAGGCCAGGATGTCGCCATTGAAGCTGTGGCAAATGCGATCCGCCGTTCCCGCTCTGGCCTGTCTGACCCGAACCGACCCACCGGCTCGTTCCTGTTCCTTGGGCCCACGGGTGTGGGTAAAACCGAGCTTTGCAAAGCGTTGGCAGGCTTTCTGTTTGACAGCGACGACCACCTGATCCGCATCGACATGAGCGAGTTCATGGAAAAGCACAGCGTCGCCCGCATGATTGGTGCGCCCCCTGGCTATGTGGGCTACGAAGAAGGCGGTTATTTAACCGAGGCCGTGCGGCGTAAGCCCTACAGCGTCATTTTGCTCGACGAGATTGAAAAAGCGCACTCTGATGTATTCAATATCTTGCTGCAAGTGCTCGACGATGGCCGCTTGACGGACGGCCAAGGCCGAACAGTAGATTTCAAAAATACCGTGATCGTAATGACCAGCAATGTCGGCTCGCCCATCATCCAGGCTATGGTGGGTCAGCCTGCTGAGGACGTGAAGGACGCTGTGTGGGAGGAGCTGAAAAGTACCTTCCGCCCCGAGTTTTTGAACCGCATCGATGAGACGGTGGTATTCCACGCGCTGGACGCGAAAAACATCGAGTCCATCGCCAAAATTCAGTTGCAAATTTTGCAAGCACGGTTGGCAAAGATGGAGTTAACGCTGGAAGTTTCCGCAACAGCTATTGCTGAGCTGGCCAAGGTGGGGTTTGACCCGGTATTTGGTGCGCGGCCTTTGAAGCGTGCAATCCAGCAGCGCATTGAAAACCCGCTGTCCAAACTGATGCTAGAGGGCAAATTTCCGCCTAAATCGGTGATTCCAGTGAATGTCGACCCGGTACGTGCGCCGGGGGTGTTCACCTTCGAGACGGCTGTGAGCCGCGCTGCGGGTTAGGATTCACCCTATGCTTGATACCGCTTCGCTTACAACCCTTCCAGATGTCCCCGAAGGTTTTCGTCCCATCGCTATCGGTGGCCCGTTCATCGCCCACAATGGCCCGCTCTATGCACGCTGGACGGGTACTTGCCTGCAAGTCGGCTTTCGGGTTGAGGCGCGCCACTGTAACCCGTTGAATTGGTGCCATGGTGGCATGTTGGCTACTTTTGCGGACATGCTAATGCCCAGTGTGGCGCTCTACCAATCCGACATGGAGCGCCGTTTTTTACCCACGATCAGCCTGCAAGTCGACTACTTGTCTTCGTCCCTGCTTGGTGCTTGGGTGCAAGGCAAGGGCGAGGTTCTGCGCCGTACCCGCAACATGATATTCATGCAAGGTTTGGTGACGGCGGATGGCGTTCCCGCATTGCGCGTTAGTGGCGTTTTTAAACTAGGGCCATTGATTGGCTCGGGTGATGACACCGATCCATTCCGGCTTCTTGCTCAACCCGCTATTGCGGCCCCTGCGGGCTGAGTTCCCCTCATGGATTTTCTAGCAACTTTGGTGTCTAAACTCATCCGCTTGGCGCTGAGGCTGCTTTTTCTGACGGTGGGTTTAGCAATTGCAGTGGGCTTGCTGTGCTTGCTGCTCACCTTCGCCAGCGTCTGGGGCCTGCGTGCTCTGTGGGCCAAGTTGACTGGGCGCCCAGTCACGCCCTGGGTGATGCGCGTTGATCCACGAACCGGGTGGAGCCATTTCGCCTACCGGGGTCAGGCCCAGTCTGTCAAAGACAGTGACCAGCAGGTACAGCCCAAACCTGCTGAGACTACAGTTCGGTTCCGTACCACGCACAAGGATGATGTAGTTGACGTTGAGGTGAAAGAGTTTAAGTAGAAGTATGTGAACTTTTCGCAATTTACGTTTCTTTAATTCAGCATGCCTTCACCATCACGGTATGCTGATGCCACATGACTAATTCGCTCTTTTTTTCATCCCCACTTGCTGCGGTGCCTCGTGCTGTACGAAACCGCTTTTTACGCAAAGCCCGTGAAATGCGTATGGTGGATGTTGCACAGGCATCAGGCCGTTGCTTAGCGCTGACTTTGGCGCTGTGTGATTTCGCCAAAAGAGCGGGTATTCGTACGGAGCTAGTGGTTTGGTATGTCAAGGGTGACCCTGATTTTTGTGACCATTGGGCCTTGGGTATAGGCGACTCTTGTGTGATCGACTTGACGCGTGTGCAAGTAGACGGACAGCGTGACCTTGTTTGGAATTTGTCAGATTACCCCAGCCACTTTCTTAATCCACGGCGTTACCCAGGCGATCTGATTCAGGGCGATGAGTGCGCCTTGGGGACTCATGATTCTTTGGAATCTACCGAGCCACGGTTGAATGCTTTCTTTTGTACATCCCTTAGACGCAACATGCTTCGCCATGATCTTGCATCATCGTTGGCTCAATTGTCTGTCATGGGATTGCTTGGAGCTTTGTACAGGTTTGGGATTTTTAATATGACCTTTTGGTTGCAGCGCCTGCAAGCCAGCATGGTGTGCCGTAAGCACAAATTGTGGCAGGCTGAATGCACCACGGTTCTTGGCACAGAGAACCGTAAGAGTCGGCTTTTTGTCGGTATGGGTTTGGGCGAGTTTGTCTCCAGTCCTTGGTGGTCGTCAATGACTGAAATGTTTAACTTGGCCTGAATTAAGAATTAAAAGGTGTATCCCTGAAGCCAATCGGTGGCTTCAGGGTGTATCGCTTGACGAATTAACCGCGATTGCCCTGTACACGATCCCTGTGAACGCGGGCAGACTGGCCGTTCTCAGCACGTTGGATTTGATGCTCCTCACCTCTGCTGACATGACCATTTGCACTCGCTTTGGCTTCCGTGTGGTCTACATGCGCTTGCCCGCCCTCTAACTTGCCTACAGCGCGGTTGGACAGTTGACCATCCTTCACACCACTTTCAATACGCTTCTCTTGGTTGACATTACGGGCCACGTCAGCTTGCATTCGCTGGCTGGAGACGCTGTTTGGGTTGCTTATTTGACCGTTTGTCTTGTCTGCATGAATGTCGGCGCTTGCCTTGTTCTGCGCTGCAGTTAGGCGAGCTTGCTCACTGGCGCTGATGTTGCCATTCTTGAGGTCGTTCTTTTTCATGCGGCCAACATGCGCTTGTTCACGTTCTAGCTTGCCTGCTTCCTTGACACTCAGGGTGCCTGACTTCAAACCCTGGTCAATGCGCGCTTGTTGATTCACATCGCGCTGAACATCTTTTGACACCCCTTGTGCAAAGGCACCGCCTGACAAAACTACAGTGAGCAGCGCGGCAAGAAGTTTTGGTGTTGACAATGTGGACATGTAGAGTCTCCTGGTTGAGAGTTACGGGGCTGCGAGGTATTCGTTTTTGCCGCCGTGCTCTCACAACGCGACCCTGACAGTTGCTGGCTACTGTAGAAAGGTAAAGGTCGCGTAAATGCACAAAACGGATGCACAAAATTGATGCGCAACAATGCAGCTCCATACATGACTAAACAGAGATAAAAAGTGAACATGGACAACGTCGAATGTGTCGTCATAGGGGCTGGTGTCGTAGGCTTGGCCGTCGCCCGCGCTTTGGCCCTGCAAGGCCGAGAGGTGATGGTTTTAGAGGCCTCGGACGCCATTGGTACGGGCACAAGTTCGCGCAACAGCGAGGTGATTCACGCTGGTATTTACTACCCAGCTGGCTCGCTCAAAGCCCAGCTCTGCGTGCAGGGTAAAGCGCTCCTGTATGCCTATTGCGCTGAACGGAGTATTGGGCACCAACGCTGCGGTAAGTTACTGGTTGCGACGAGTGATGTCCAGGTTAAGCAGTTGCAGGCCATCGTGCAAAAAGCCTCTGCCAATGGTGTGGATGATTTGGTGCTTCTCAGTGCTGAACAGGCCCAGGCGCTGGAGCCGCAATTGGTTTGCAAAGCTGCGCTTCTGTCACCCAGCACCGGTATTGTGGACAGCCATGGTTTGATGCTGTCACTGTTGGGAGACTTGGAGAATGCAGGGGGAATTTTGGCATTGAACTCGCCCCTGGCCAAAGCCAAGATTACGTATGATGCTATTGTTTTAGAAGCGGTTGATGGCACGCTGCTGTCCGCTCAAACCGTAGTGAACGCCGCCGGTTTGACCGCTCCCACGTTGGCTGGCCGTATCCAAGGCCTGGGCGCGCATCACGTGCCCACCGCCTACTACGCCAAGGGTAACTATTTCACGCTGGCGGGTAAGTCGCCGTTTTCTCGGTTGATCTATCCCGTGCCCGAAGCTGCGGGTCTGGGTGTGCATCTGACACTTGACCTGGGTGGACAAGCCAAGTTTGGGCCTGATGTGGAGTGGGTGGATTCGCCCGATGATCTGGTGGTTAACCCTGAACGCGGTGACGCTTTTTACGCAGAGGTGCGTAAGTATTGGCCGGGGTTAAAAGATGGTGCACTGCAAGCGGGCTATGCGGGCATACGACCCAAAATCCAAGCCCCACATGAACCGGCTAAGGACTTTGTGATTCAGGGCCCGGCGGTGCACGGTGTGCCCGGCTTGGTCAATCTGTTTGGCATTGAGTCACCAGGTTTAACCAGCAGCTTGGCCCTCGGGGCTTATGTTGCGGCGATGCTTACGGGTTAATCAATCCTAAAGTATTGAGAGCAAGAAGCGAGAGTAACTTCCGCATCGAAGCCTTATTTTCCTTGAAATTGGCTCGGTGGCTGCCCCATGGCTGCTTTGAACATTGCAGAGAAGGCGCTGTCGCTGCCGTAGCCGCTGGCCGCTGCGACCGCTGACACCGGTTTGCCACTCGCCAACATAGGCAAGGCATGCGCCAAGATGGCTTGCTGGCGCCATTGCTGGTAGCTCATCCCCAACTCGTCACGGAACAAGCGGGCCACAGTGCGCTCGCTTGCGCCGATGTTCGCAGCCCATTCGGCCAACGTGGCGCGCTCAGCCGGGGCATGCATCACCGCTTCGCACAAGGCGCGCAGGCGCTTATCCCCAGTTTGCGGGTGGGGCAAGGGCACGCCCAAAGCTTGGGTGTGAGCATGGGTGATTTCGTCCATGACTAGCTGGCTGATTGACTGCTCGCGCAACGGTGTGTTGGGCTGGTCTAGCGCCTGCACCAGTTCGCGCAGTAGGGGTGAGACCACGATCACGCGGCAACCCGTCCAGCCGCTGGGTGTGATGCTGGCGTCCATGTACAGAGTGCGAAGTTCGGCTGATTTCAGTACATGGATGGCGTGCAGCGTGCCAGGCGCAATCCACACAGCGCGCGAGGGAGGCACGATGTAGGTGATTTCTTCTGGGGTTTTGCTCTGTTTGGGTGTGCGGGGCTGATTAGCACGGGCGTCTTTCGCATTTGCCCGCACCATCACCTGCACCGTACCTGTCGCGCAGTAGGCAAGTTGCGCCCAAGCATGCCGGTGTGGTTCGAAATGCGAGTCGGTGGGCACGGTGCGGGCGCGCACACGCACCGGGCGGTTTAAGTTGGGGGTAAACGGGTCGGTATCGCCTAACGGGGTAAACGTGATGCGGGGTGAGCGTTGCATGGAGTCTGTGGGGGCTGAGCGCTTTTGCGTGTTGTTTGAGCTTATTGGTTTGAACGTGCTGGTTTAAGCGGACTGTCTAAACGTATTGTCTGAAATTCGCTAAAACCTGTCTATTTGTCGTGTTTCAGAAATTCATCGCCACTTTACGATAAGACGATGAGTTCCACCACATCCTCCGCCCTGAATCCCCCGCCTGCCGCTAATGCCGTACCCCTGAAGCAAGACGCCAACGTGATCGCGCTTGTTGGCATCGCGCACGCTATTAGCCATTTCAGCCAGCTGCTGCTAGCGCCATTGTTTCCCTGGCTTAAAGAGGCCTTCAATGCCAGTTATGCCGAGCTGGGGTTTTTGATGTCGATCTTTTTTGTGGTGTCTTGCGCAGTGCAAACAACTTCGGGGTTTGTCGTCGATAAATTTGGGCCACGCCCTGTGCTGTTTGCGGGGTTGGCTTTGTTGGGTACAGCGGCGTTTGGGTTTTCTGTCAGTACCAGTTACGGCATGCTGGCCTGCTTCTCGGTGTTGGCAGGTATCGGCAATGGCGTGTTTCATCCGGTGGATTACACCTTGCTAAACCGCAAAATCAGCACCCCCCGCTTGGGACATGCCTACAGCGTTCATGGCATCACTGGTAATCTGGGGTGGGCTCTGGCCCCTGCCATGCTGGTGCCACTAGCCCATGCGTATTCGTGGCGCGTCGCACTGGCTTGTGCTGGGGCGTTGGCGTTTACGGTGCTGGCTGTTCTGGTGTTTAACCGTGACAAGTTGACGCTGCCTAAGTTGGTGGTGGCCGGTAAGTCGGCTGGTCCAGGCGCCAAACCAGACGATGGGAATTTCGACTTCCTGAAAATTCCCGCCATCTGGATGTGCTTTGCCTTCTTCTTTTTC
>JAYUED010000194.1:0-2928 GCA_043739385.1 Betaproteobacteria bacterium
TTGCCCATGCGCGGTCAGCGTACGCGCACCAATGCGCGTACCCGTAAAGGGCCGCGTAAAGCCGCTCAGTCACTGAAAAAATAACCGGCATTGAAGGAACACCATGGCTAAATCTCCCGCCAATAATGCCGCGCAACGAGTGCGCAAAAAAGTTCGCAAGAACGTTGCAGACGGCGTTGCACACGTGCACGCGTCGTTTAACAACACCATCATCACCATCACCGACCGCCAAGGCAATGCTTTGTCATGGGCGTCGTCAGGTGGTCAGGGTTTCAAAGGCTCACGTAAATCAACACCGTTTGCAGCCCAGGTTGCCTCCGAAGTTGCTGGTCGTGCGGCTGTTGAACAAGGCATCAAAAACCTTGATGTTGAAATCAAGGGCCCAGGTCCGGGTCGTGAATCTTCGGTTCGCGCCTTGGCTGCACTCGGAATCCGTATCAATCTGATTTCCGACGTGACCCCCATGCCTCATAATGGCTGCCGCCCCCAAAAGCGTCGTCGTATCTGATCGTTGGCTACATTTTGTAGCTTTAAGTTGTAAGCCCACCGCCACCTGATTGCTCAGGTGGCTCCCGCAATTTATTTGCGGCAGATGATAAGTAAAGGAAGTTCACGTGGCACGCTATCTCGGCCCCAAGGCCAAACTCTCCCGCCGTGAAGGCACGGACCTGTTCCTGAAAAGCGCACGCCGCGCTATCGGTGACAAGGCCAAATTTGATTCTAAGCCCGGCCAGCATGGCCGCACATCCGGTCAGCGTACGTCTGACTTTGGCCTGCAACTGCGGGAAAAGCAGAAGGTCAAGCGTATGTACGGTATTTTGGAGCGTCAGTTCCGCCGCTACTTCGAAGAAGCAGATCGTCGCAAAGGCAATACCGGCGCGAACCTGTTGTTCCTGTTGGAGTCCCGCTTGGACAACGTCGTGTACCGCATGGGCTTTGGCTCTACACGCGCTGAAGCGCGTCAGTTGGTCTCGCATAAAGCGATGACCGTGAACGGGCAGTCGGTCAACATCCCTTCTTACCTGGTTAAGGTGGGTGACGTGGTATCGGTTCGCGAGAAATCGAAGAAACAGAACCGCATTGTTGAAGCCTTGCAACTGGCTCAGCAAGTGGGCATGCCTGCCTGGGTTGAGGTCAATCTCGACAAAGCTGAAGGCACCTTCAAGAAAGTGCCAGACCGCGACGAATTCGCCGCTGACATCAATGAGTCGTTGATTGTTGAGTTGTACTCACGTTAATCGGTAATCATTTCTCGTCCCTTTGCCGCGTTTCCCGCGGCAAAGGTGCTTCACCAGCCTTACCGGTGTAACGAACCGGGGGTATTGACAGGAAGTCTGCATGCAAACCAGTCTGCTTAAACCCAAAGCAATCACCGTAGAACAACTTGGTCTGAATCGGGCCAAAGTGGCGCTAGAGCCTTTTGAGCGTGGCTATGGCCACACGCTGGGCAATGCCCTGCGTCGTGTTTTGTTGTCCTCCATGCCTGGATATGCCGCAACCGAAGTGACGATTGCGGGTGTCTTGCACGAGTACTCATCCATTGATGGCGTGCAAGAAGACGTCGTTAACATTTTGCTGAATCTCAAAGGTGTCGTTTTCAAGCTTCACAACCGCGATGAAGTGACCTTGAGCCTGCGTAAAGATGGCGAAGGCGTGATCACTGCCGCTGACATCCAGACGCCCCATGATGTGGACATCATCAACCCAGATCACGTCATCGCTAATCTGTCCACAGGTGGCAAGCTTGACATGCAAATCAAGGTTGAAAAAGGTCGTGGCTATGTGCCGGGTTCCATGCGCCGCTATGGCGATGAGCCTAGCAAGTCAATTGGTCGCATTGTGCTCGACGCTTCTTTCTCCCCGGTCAAGCGTGTCAGCTACACCGTTGAAAGTGCACGTGTTGAGCAGCGCACTGATCTGGACAAGCTCCTGGTCGAGATCGAGACCAACGGCGCCATCAGCGCTGAAGATGCAGTTCGCGCCTCGGCCAAAATCTTGGTTGAACAACTGGCCGTGTTCGCACAGCTTGAAGGCAGTGAGTTGGCCGCATTTGAAGCCCCAGCCAGCCGTGGTAGCAGCCAGTTCGATCCGATCTTGCTGCGCCCGGTCGATGAGTTGGAGTTGACGGTTCGTTCCGCCAACTGCCTCAAAGCCGAAAACATCTACTACATCGGTGATCTGATCCAGCGCACCGAAAACGAGCTGCTCAAAACCCCTAACCTGGGTCGCAAGTCGCTCAACGAGATCAAGGAAGTTTTGGCTTCCCGTGGTTTAACTTTGGGCATGAAGCTCGAAAGCTGGCCACCAGCCACGTTGGAAAAACGTTAAATTTCATCAGCCTGATATCCAATGGGGATTAAGGGCTGAGCGCCACGGGCAGTACCTGATACGGCTGCTTGTTTTATAAATTAAGGAAATCACCATGCGCCACGGACACGGACTACGTAAACTCAATCGCACCAGCTCGCACCGCTTAGCTATGTTGCGTAACATGATGAACTCGCTGATCGAGCATGAAGTCATCAAAACCACGCTGCCTAAAGCCAAAGAACTGCGTCGCGTTGTCGAGCCCATGATCACTTTGGCCAAAGAAGCCACCGTCGCTAATCGCCGTTTGGCCTTTGACCGTCTGCGTGACCGCGACAGCGTGACCAAGTTGTTCAACGACCTGGGCCCACGTTTCAACGCACGTCCCGGTGGTTACACCCGCATTCTGAAAATGGGTTTCCGCGTGGGCGACAATGCGCCTATGGCTTTGGTTGAATTGGTGGATCGTCCCGTCACTTCTGAAGCCGATGCGCCCGCAGAGACGGCAAATTAAGGTATAATTAAACTCTTACCGCGCGATGGAGCAGCCTGGTAGCTCGTTGGGCTCATAACCCAAAGGTCGGAGGTTCAAATCCTTCTCGCGCAACCAACAAAATGGCG
>JAYUED010000195.1:0-72987 GCA_043739385.1 Betaproteobacteria bacterium
GACGGCACGCGTCGGCGCCGCCAGTAAGCCTGACAGCCCGGCAATTGCGGTTCCAATAGCAAACACCAGCAGCTCAGCCTCTCGGCCATTGAATCCGCCGCTCTCATTGAACTCCTTCACCTCTATTTCTGCGGTCCGCACCTGGTCCTGTGCTTCAGCTGAAAAGCCCCTTTTACTCGCGCCAATTCGTTTTGCCCGAAGCTTCGGTCCGGGTGATCTGAAAAGATGTGGGCGGCTCGTTTGGCGTCAAGGTGCATGCCTACCCCGACGACTTTGCTACGGTGGCCATGTCGGTTCTACTCAAACGACCTGTCAAATTTATAGCTGACCGGTTGGAATCGTTTCTCAGTGACATCCACGCCCGCGAGCATCGTATCAAGGGCCGGATTGCGGCCACGCGTGAAGGCGATATCCTGGCTTTTGAAATTGACGATTTCACCGGCATTGGTCCTTTTTCGATGTTTCCGCGCACCAGCGGTATCGAGGGCAACAAGGTCGTCAATCTGACCGGCGGGCCTTACAAGCACAAGGCCTACAGGGCTAAGCTCGACGTGGTGTTTCTCAACAAGACGCCCACCTGCCAGTACCGCGGCGTGGGCCATCCCATCGCCTGCGCTGTCACAGAAGGCCTGGTCGATCTGGCCGCCGCTAAGCTTGGAATGGATCCGTTGGAGTTTCGCAAGCGCAACGTGATTCCCGACGACGCCTATCCCACCACGGCGGCTTCAGGCATCAAGCTCGAAGGCCTGTCACATGAAGCCTGCCTGCGAAAAATAGAAACGCTGATGGACTATCCGGCTCTGCGCGCCGAACAACTCGCGCTTCGGGCCTAAGGCATTTACCGAGGTATCGGCTTTGCCACGCTGATCGAGCTCACTAATCCAGGCTCGGCTTTTTACGGCGTGGGTGTGGTGACTGATGGACTTATTAAGGAAACTTCTGGCCTAGTATGTTGCCGTACTAACGTATTGACCGTCAATTCAACAAAACCTGTTACGACCCTATTGGCCCGAGGCTACGCACAACACGTGTCGGGCCTCGTCCTGTGTCACCGAGTCGCCCGCCCAAGTGACGAATTGGTCCGGTCGCACCATAATCAGCTTGGCGTCATACCGGGAGGCTTTATCCTCACTGTTGTCCACCACGATCGTCAAGGGAAGCGACAGTGCTGTCGCCGCTTTTCGGAATTCCTCGATGGCAAGGGTCGGCGCGCCGATCCCCAATAGTGTGAATCCCTGGCCGAGTTGGTCGTAGATGTTCAAACCATCTGGCTGAGCTGCGGGGGCAAGGTGGTGACCCGCCCGAGCGTCAAAGCGATGCGATCCCTTAGCGCTGCTCACGCGGTTTTCACTGCCCCAGACCACGGTCGACCCCTCGTAATTTGGCTCGAAGGCATGCACCTCGCCGACTGCGCTCTGCGCGCGCGCTTGCCAAGCTTGCTCGAACGCAGCCTTGTCGCGTGCCGGATCGAAGACATCCAAAAATTGCCGGTCGGTCTCGATTGACTTGGCGATGAAATCGCGAATGGTGGAGTCGAACACCGGGCGCCGTTCATCGTCGTACGAATCAAGCAACCGCTCGCCACCCCAGCCTTGCAGCGTCGCGGCGAGTTTCCATCCCAGGTTGCGCGCGTCCTCCAAACCTGAGTTCACGCCATACCCGCCATAAGGCGGGTGGCTGTGTGCGGCGTCTCCTGCAACAAAGATGCGACCTGTACGGTACGTGTCGGCCAGCATGAAGCGCAAATCCCAGAAACCAATGTGTTCAAACTCAATATCAAAAACGGCACCGACAGCTTCATGAAGATAGCTGGAAAAATCGAAATTGTCTTTGGTCGTGCCAGGTGGCACGGGCGCGTGAAAGAACCAGGTGGTGCCCAGGTCGACGCGGCCGAAGAACTTCCAGTAGCCCTTGAGCTCCGGGTGTAGTACGTTGTAATAGGACTTGCCGGGATAGCGTTCCAGCAATTTGTGCAGTTCGTGTGATTTGAATACGAGCAACACCATCATGCGGTCGTGATCGGTACGCGTCTGGGTGATACCGGCCTGTTCCCTCACAATCGAGCGGGCACCGTCAGAGCCCACAAGGTATTTGGAGTGCAGTGTTCGTTGAGCGCTCCCGTCGCGCTCAGTGACCGTGATCGACACGCCATCGGCTTCTTGGACTACGCTTTGGGCGTCATAGCCGTACAGCGTTTGAACCGCCGGTAGTTCAGCCACTCTCTGGCGAAGCACCGCTTCTGTCGCATATTGCGGAAGCCTCTCGTTGGCGGTGTAGTAATAGGGTTTAACCAGCTCGCGCTGTAGCCAATCGTAGGTATGAGGCCCCAGCAACGTACCGTACGCCGTCAGGCCGCCGATACCATACTCTGGCGGGATAGTACGTGCCGCGCGCAGTTGTTTTTCCGCGCCCCAGAAGTGGAAGTGTTCCATCGTTCGCTGGGTCAGGTTCTGGCCCTTGGGGATGGGTTGGGGCTGTGGGTAGCGTTCCACGACGGTCGTGCGAACCCCGCGTTGGCCCAACTCGATGGCGAGGCCCATGCCCACAGGGCCGCCACCGACGATGACCACATCGGTCTCAGGATGTTCTGAATTTTCTGGGTTTTCTGGATTTGCTTGTTGCTTGTTCATATTATTTATTCCGCAGTGATGCCTTGTGCCTTGATCAGATCAGCCCAGCGCTTGGCGTCCGACGCCATCAATTGCCGAAATGCATCCGGCTTGGAATGGGCTGGTGTCATACCTTGGGTTTCGAACGCCTTAGCTATGGCTGGCTGTGCGAGCACATCGCGCAATTCGGTGTTCAGGCGCTCAATATAGGCAGGTGGCGTGCCTGCAGGGGCCAGTACGCCGTACCACATGTCGACGTTCATATCCCCGAGCTTGAGGCTGTTGAGTGGCGACACTGCGGGCAGCAGTGGGCTCGGCTTGTCAGAGCTGATTGCGAGCGCCTTAAGCTTGCCCGCTTTCACGTGCTGCAGAGCAACATGAATCGGCAGAAACATCACGTCGATTTGCCCGCCCAGCAGGTCGGTAACCGCAGGTGCGGTACCGCGATAGCTGATGTGCGTGAGTGATATTCTTGCCCGGTTCTTAAGAAGCTCCATAGCCAGGTGATGAGGCGTACCGGCACCGGGCGAGCCGTAATTCAGCGCTCCAGGCTTGGCCTTGGCACGCTCAATCAGCTCCTGTAGCGAGTCGATGTTCGCGCCGGGACTGGCCACCAGCACGAGCTGGCCCCAGCTTGTCTGGCTGACCGGCGTTAGATCGGTCAGTGGATTGAATCCCACCTTGGGATACAGCGCCATGTTCATCACGAGAGTATTGACGCTCACGAGCAGAGTCGTACCATCCGGCGTGGCGCGAGCCACTTCCTGCGTGCCAATGTTGCCGGAGGCACCCGGCTTGTTATCGACAAAGAAGGGGCGTTTGAGGCGCTCTGAAAGGGCAGGGCCGATCTGGCGCGCAACCAGGTCTATGCCGGTGCCTGGCGTGAAAGGAACGACCAGGCGAACAGGAGTGCTGGTGGCGTTCTGTGCCTTGACGAACGGCGCGGCGATCGAGGCTAATCCGCCGACCAGGATGACCCGGCGTGAAACGAGTGAACGAGGCAACATAGCGTGAATGTTCATAGGGCTGTCTCTTGTAAAATTGCATCTGATTAGAGCGGGACTTTTGACATTGATCAAACGCAACATATTGACGAATTCATCAAATAAACTGATGAATGTGAGCAGTCGCCAACTCCATGCGTTTTTGGAGATCACGCGACTGCACAGCTTTGCCAAGGCAGCTGAACATATCCATTTGTCACCCTCAGGCATGAGCATGCTCGTGAAGGAACTGGAAGAGCAGGTCGGAGCGCGCCTTTTTGACCGCACAACGCGCTCCATCAATTTGACCGACGTGGGCAGGCATTTGCAGCCTGTGGCCGAGCGCATCATCGGAGAGCTTCACGCGCTGAGTGCTGTCGTTGGTGGAGCCGAGGCCGCTGTGCGTTCCCGTCTCCTGGTTGCCGCGACTCCCATGGTGTCGGCCAGCCTGCTGCCCGATGCAATCCGCTCGTTCGCCCACAGCCATCCGCAAGTGAACGTCAATCTGGCGGATGTCGAGGTGGGCCTGGTTCGTCAGCGGGTGCTGGATGGAGAGGCCGATATCGGTTTGGGATTCTTCGTCAAGCCCGCTGTCGGCCTATCGCACCAGCCCTTGTGCAAGTTCAGGCTGATGCGCATCAGCCCCCCGGGTGGAGGCACCGGCGGCTTGACCGCGAGCCAGCCATGGAGCAGCCTTTCGCGTCTGTCGCTCGTCAGCCTGCCAACCGACAATCCGATCCAGGTCTTGATCGAAAAGCAGTTGGCTCGTATTGGTAGTACGCACGAGGAGAGGCCACGGATGAACTTGATTGGGACCATCATCGCCATGGTGCGCGCTGGGCGCGGCCACGCCATCATTCCGTCATTCGCCATGGAGCAGTGCCTGGGCCAGGGTCTCGGTGTTTCGATGTTGCACGAACCTGTGGTTCATCTTGAATTGTATCTGGTGTCGCGGCGTGGCACGGAGCCGAAACCCGCTGCACGAGCCTTTGCAGAAGCCCTTAAGGAGGCTGCAGCACGCATTCCCGGTTAAAAAAATACTGAATAAGTCCTGACTTGGCGCGATGCATTCCTATAAACGATGGAAGCCCTCGTGAACTGAGGCGCGGGACTCTGAGATGCACTACAACTCTGAGGCTAAGGGCAAGCAGTGGTACGTTGGCATGTTGCGCTGCTGCCATGTTTTCAGTCGATCCGGATGTCAGCGTCTGTGACTACTTTTTTCCATCGGACAAGGTCAGCCTTGATTTGCTGTGTGAACTCCTCGGGCTTGTTGCCCACAGGCTCGAAGCCACCTTTGAGGTAGCGTTCGCGCACCTCTGGTAGCGCCAGCACGGCGGCCACCTCTCTTTGCAGGCGATCGATAATCGGCTTGGGGGTCTTGGCCGGTGCCAATAGGCCATACCAGGAATTCACTTCAAAGCCCGGCAGGCCCGATTCGATCATCGTGGGGACTTCGGGCAGAACATTTGAGCGTTTCGCGCTGGCGACGGCTAAAGCGATCAAGCGGCCATCCTTGATGAACGCTGAAATGGTCGGAATCACAGTAAAGATCAGCGGAATCTGGCCGCCGATTACATCCGTCACGGCTTGACCGCCACCTTTGTAAGGCACGTGGGTCAGGTTCATGCCAGTACGCTGCGCAAGCATCTCTCCAGCCAAATGTGTAGTGGTGGCCGTTCCCGAGGAGCCGAATGCCATACCGCCCGGCTTGGTTTTTGAAAGCTCGACCAGATCTTTCAGCGACTTGACTCCCACGGATGGATGCGCCGCCAGAACGAGCGTTGCATCATTGAGCTTAGTGATAGGTGCGAAATCGGCTGCCGTATCGAACGGGGCCTTGATTAAGTTTGGCGCGACCACGAGTGATCCGTCAAAACCCATCAAGATCGTATAACCATCAGGCGTTGCGGTTGCGACTGCCTGGGCACCGATGTAGCCCGAAGCGCCAGGGCGATTTTCGATGATGACAGGCTGCCCAAGACGTTCACCCAGCTTTTCGCTGATGATACGAACGACGGCATCACCGCCCCCACCCGGCGAAAAAGGAACGACGATCTTGATCGGTTTGTTAGGGTAGCCGTCCTGTGCAAGAGTGAGGGTAGCGGCACTGGCAATAGCAATGGCACATGCAAGTTTGGAGACGAAAGTCGGAAACTTCATGTTTGGGTCATCTTGTTCAGTTTGCGATTGAAAGAAATTGGGTGATAAGACCCCGACTCAACGGTCCCAGACCTCGTCGGGCACCGGTAGACCGGCCAAGTCGTCTGCCGTGAGCGGTCGGTCGGGCTCAACACCATGGCTTTGGAGCATCATCATCAGCTGCCTTGTGTGTTGCGCGGCATGCCACGTTGTGCGCTCCAACACGTCGTGCAAGCTGCGTTGACCATAGTAGGTCGGAACCTTGTAGTTAAGTTCACGGTCGGTCTGCTTGCTCCACCAGGCGACGATGCGTTCGCGCACTTGCAGACCCCATTCGGCAATATTTTCTGCAGTCCAGTGCGCAGGAGGCACGTCGTTGAATCCTTCAAACTTCAGCTCGATCCCCTGCGCAGCTTCAAGGCCCATCTCAGCCACACGAAAAATATGGAATGCCGTGCCGCCGGGAGTGCGGTCCCTGTTGCGGAAGACTTCGCGTAGCTGATCTTCATTCAACTGGCGCGTGTAGCGCGAGGCCGAGTTCAGGACTAGCTCGATCTTGCTTATCAGTTGCTCGGGTGGCAGAGGGTCCATCAACTTGGTCTTTAGATCAAGAAATTTGACCACGTCATTGAACGACTGACACAGGGTGTAGCGCTCCCCAAGCGCGACGACGGGAACGCTTCGGGCACCGAGCGCAGCCAGCTCGGCCATGCCAACCGGATTGTTGTGAACGTTGATCGATTCGAAATCAATTCCCTGCTTGGTCAGGAACTCCTTTGTGCGCAGGCACGATGAGCATCCCGGTTGCCAAAACACCTTGATTCGGGCCGACGTGGCCGTTGCTGTTGCTGTTGTCATTCGTAATCTCCTTGGTTCGATCAATAGTGAACACAACTGCGATTCTGCCTAGCCGATGTTGGTGAGAAAAGAAATCATTCATGATGCTGCCATCGCGGAAAACGAGGCCCGGCGCTACACTCGATCAACACATCTAAAAACATGCACCATGCAGCGGCTTGATCCCACTTCACTCAAGTTGTTCGTCCGTGTGGTTGAGGAGGGCACAATTGCTGCAGCGGCCGAGCGCGAACATATCGCTGCAGCGGCCGTCAGCAAGCGCCTCAGCGAAATCGAATCGTCTCTGAGCACCCCGCTTTTAATTCGCACTAACAAGGGCGTAGAGCCAACCGCCGCAGGCCTGGCGCTTCTGGTCTTGGCGCGACGTGCGCTGCACGAGCTAGATCAAATCCCAGTACAAATGCAAAGTTATACGAGCGGCGTGCGTGGCTTGGTGAGAATTTGTGCGAGCATGTCGGCCATCACGCAGTTCCTGCCGACTGACATCCAGTCATTCTTGAGCGTCTACCCCGAAGTGCAAATGCATCTCGAGGAAAAGGCGAGCAGTGCCGTGACAAAGGCGGTCGCGGAAAATTCCGCGGACGTGGGTATTTTTACCGCTACGCCACATGGTCAGCAGCTCGAAACGTTTAAGTACCACATGGACCGACTGGTGTTGTGTACGCCTAGGGGGCATCGGCTAGCCGCACAGGCATCATTGTCATTTATCGACGCGCTGGACGAGGATATCGTCGGTATGCCCATCGGCAGTGCCATCAGTGTCCAGCTGGATCGGGCGGCCATGGGGGCGGGGCGGTCGCTCAACGTCCGCATCCGGGTCACCAGCTTCGATGCCTTGTGCATGATGATAAGTTGCGGCCTCGGCATCGGTGTGATGCCAGAGACCGTCGCACGGCGCAATGCCGCGACGCTTGGCATCCAGTTGGTGACGCTGACTGACGCATGGGCTTATCGCGAGTTCAACATATGCGTGCGCTCGTCGGAGTCCTTGCCAGTCGCCGCGCGCCTGCTCGTGAAGCATTTGCAGTGCAGCGCCCGCAAAGAAACCTTGCTATAGCCTTATCCGGCTTCGCCGATATGACGAAAAATACCTGAGCAAATCTGCGCGCCGTGTAGACGAATTTTCTGCAAATTGAAACTCGGGTACAGGGCTCGAGAGTCTGCTTGCGGGGCATCAAGATGGATCTTTGGTCATTGTGGTCATTCGAAGCAGTCTAGTTTTATGCGGCCAATATGGCGCAGAGTAGTTGCAAGAAAAATACTTTTTATTTGTTGCAGTGGTAATAGTTTGCAACAACAAAATAAAGAGCAGTTGTACAAATCAGCTAGCGTTCTGGATGCTTCACTTTTGCCGATGACATCAGTGTCCCCATAAGCGCAACTATTTCTTCCATATTCTTTGGGACGCTGGACAGACTGAAATCATGAGCTTTATCTTCAGATTGCTCGATCAAGTGCGCATGTTGGGGCAGTCCTTCCAGGCCAAGCTCATGCTTACGCTGCTGATGCCACTGCTTGTCATTTGGAGCGTTGTCCTCTTTTCGTCGGAGTCCATGCTGGAGCGGCAGCGCAATTTTATTGGTGAGCAGCTGGTATCTGCCGCGCAATTACAGGCCGAAGAACTTAATGAAAAAATCAAGGAGCGGTTTGAAATACTGGAGGTAACAGCATCCAACTTGGACATACCGCATTTGGCCGTCCCACACTATGCGGCCAATTACCTTGCACAAAGATTCACACTTAAGCCAATATTTTCAGCTGGATTAGTCCTTTACGACCGCTCAGGAGCGGTCCTAGGAGGCTATCCAGTGGTGGACGGGCATGTAGGCAGCAACTTTGCGGACCGTGAATACCTGCAGCGGCTTTTCGCTACTGGTAAGCCCACTATCAGCCAGCCCTTTATGGGTAAATTCGTGAAGGTCATGCAGATCAGCATGTGCGTACCGATTACTGGTGTGGGCCTGCAAGTCAGCGGCGCGCTGTGCGGTAACTTCGATATGCAGTCGACCAACTTTTTGAGCCGTCTGTCTAGCCCCAAATCTATGGGCACCAACGGCTTTTTCCTGATAAGAGCTAGCGACCGCGTCCTCGTTGCGTCCACCGACGAAAGCCGTGTCATGTCGCAATTGCCAGGCAACCCATTGGCACAGAGAATGATTGCGAGCAGCGCTAAGGCCTTTGTAGGAACAAACGTAGCTGGAGTAGAAAAACTGTATGCCATTGCGCCAGTTGTAACTGCTGGCTGGGTGTTGTCGTTTGGCTTGCCCACAGACATTGCCTATGCCCCGGTTCGCGCCACTGTGGCTGAGCTCAAAAAATTAGTTCTGGCGGGATCGCTACTGGCCTTTCTGGCAGCTTTCTTTTTGGTTCGGCAGATGCTACGTCCATTGCGACAAGCGGGACAAAAGATGGATGCTATGTCGAGCGGCCGCGAATCCCTACAGCGCGTGGACGAGACCGGTGACATCGAGGTTCGCCACTTGCTGATCAGCTTCAACCGCTTGAACGACAGTGTGTCCAGCCAGCAATCAGAGCTGGAAAGTGAACGCAATGTGCTAATGCTCTTTGAGAACGAGCTGGACCAGCTTAATCAGGAGTTGGAAGCCAAGGTGGAGCAGCGCTCACACAAGCTCGTGGAGCTCAACAACTTTTTCCATGAAGTTCTGGAAACGCTACCCTTCGGCGTTGTGGTGTTGGACCGAGACCGTCAACTTACCTTGCGCAACAAATTGTTCGGCACATTGCTGGGCTACCCCGACGAATTGCTGCTGGAAGAGCCCCTGCGATTTGACGATTGGATTAGCTTCAACTTCGACCGTGGCGAATACCCCAACGAGACACTGCAAGTTGTACTGGACAGGTATATCCATTTCATGGAGTCCCGCCAGACGATTTGCTTTGAGAAGCAGTACAGCAATGGCGCCTTCTTGGAAGTCTGTGGTCGACCCTTGAACAATGGCTTGACCCTGTTGACCTATACCGACATCAATGCGCATAAGCAGGCGGAGCTGGCACTGAACAGTGTCCTGAGATCGGCCGAATCCGCCACTGTAGCGAAGAGCGCCTTCGTTGCAAATATGAGCCACGAGATACGCACACCTATGAATGCGATTCTGGGCTTGTCGTATTTGTTGGAGCAGGCCGCCCTGCCGACGGATACACACCAAATGGTGGTGAAGATGCGCATGGCCAGCACATCGCTGCTCAGCATTCTGAATGACGTACTTGATTTTTCAAAAATAGAATCTGGCAAGCTCGACATACAGTCGATCCCCTTTCGCTTGGGTGATGTGTTGGACAACCTGGCAACCATCATGTCCGCCAATGCACAGGAAAAAGACTTGGAACTCATCATTGAGCCCACGCCCAGCGGCACCAGCCAGTTAATTGGTGACTCGCTCCGGCTGGAGCAAGTCCTAATCAACCTGACCGCCAACGCCATCAAGTTCTCCGAACGTGGCCATGTGGCGCTGAGTATCAGTAAAACTTATGAATAAGGCGACCGTGTGGGCTTGCGCTTTAGTGTGCGTGACTCCGGGATTGGTATTGCGCATGACAAGCTGCGGGAAATCTTTCAGGAGTTTTCTCGAGGCGACGGCTCGACCAGCCGCAAGTATGGTGGTACCGGCCTGGGTTTGACCATCAGCCGTCGCCTGGTGGCGGCCATGGGCGGCGAGCTAACAGTTAATAGCGTGCTCGGTAGTGGCAGTGAGTTCTGGTTTGAGCTACGTTTCCAGCGCACTGCGGACGCCTGGGTAGCTGCACCTGAGATGGCTAATCTGAAGGTGCTGATTGCCGACGACAACGTCATTGAAAGAGAAGCCTTGCGCACCATGGCAGTTCGACTTGGGTGGGCGGCTCTGGCGTTCAAGTCTGGAGGCGAAGTTGTGGATCACCTGCAGTCACGCCGGGGCCTGAACAAGACCGACGAGATATTGCTGCTGGACTACAAAATGCCTGGCATAGATGGCCTACAGACGGCCCATACCGTGCGAAATGAGCTCAAAAATTACTCCGACCCAATTGTCATATTGGTGACGGCATTTGCGAGCCATGAGTTGATGGACCATCCGCACGCGGTTCTGGCAGATGCGATCTTGAACAAGCCAGTGACCTCGTCGATGCTGTACAACGCGGTCTCGCGTGCCATGCGGCTGAATGGTTTACGCATGCTGGTCGTGGACGACAGTGAAATCAACCGGGAAGTAGCCCAACGCATCTTAGCTGGCGAGGGTGCGCAGGTGGTACTGGCGAATAATGGTCAAGAGGCCGTAGACTGGTTACAAACAAATGGAAACATAGTCGACATCGTGTTGATGGACGTGCAAATGCCGGTGCTCAACGGTTATGAGGCCACGCGCCAGATTCGGCGCATGTCTTCGTTGTCGAGTTTGCCCATTGTGGCGCTGACAGCAGGTGCATTTCTGGATCAGCAGGATCTGGCCAGCCAGGCCGGTATGACCTGATTTCTTGCCAAACCCTTTGATGTGGAAGCTGCTATTACACTGATTATCAAACTCACAGGCCACGTAGCACAGGCTATGGTGCACCTGCAACTTGATTCGATTTCGATGGCAGAGGCCGAGATGCCGGTCGATCTGCCCGGCATAGCCTACGCCACGGGTATTGCCATCTGGAGCGATGTCGCTACCTTCAAGAAGTTTCTGCGTATGTTCTTACGCAATTATGCGAACGTGGCTTCTGAATTGCGCCAGCTGGACCTATCTGCGACAGCGGCCCTGGCCCATAAGATCAAGGGGGCTGCGGCCAATTTGGCACTCAACGACGTAGCGGCACGGGCCGATACGCTGGAGCATGTGATAAATGCCGGCCAGCCGCCCACTGCGGCCATTGCCGGCCTGCAGGCCGCCATGGCGGTCGTGCTGGAGACCATCCGGCATTTCGCGCCGCAGGAGTTGACTCCTGAACCAGGCGACATCCGGCTGTCAGACGTTGCTATGGTGCGTCCATTGCTCACAGCCCTATTAGATTCTTGGGGTAGCGACAGTACGAGCCAGATCCGTGAGGCGATGGCAGGGCTAGGTGCGTTACTCCCGCCTGGACAGCTTGCCCCCATACAGGCCGCACTGGATGACTATGACTTCCGGGCAGGTGAGGCGTTAACGCGCGCGCTGTTGCTTTCCCTTGACTCAACACCTGAAGGTGCTTGATGGCTCTAATCACTATTCATGGAAGCCGCTTTGAGTCATAACTACCAGCTGCTGTTTGCCCGCAATGGTGTAGTGCCAGCCGCAAACGCTGGAACACAAGCAATCTAATAGCCTTTAGCCGCGCCAGCTGGCTCGCGGTTATCGTGCGCACCCTTCACGACACCAGTCTTTGGGTCTGCGACGACTGCGTTTACCGAGTTGAACACCGTTTTGGAATCGTCCTGTTGCAGTCGGTGGCCGATTTTCTCCAGAGCCTGAGCCAAAACTGAAGGTGGCACGTAAACCTCCTCCTGACTCGGACGCTAGGCCTGGCTTAGGCAGCACAGGCAGCCTTTTTTAGTGCCAAACTCAGGAGTCCATATGGCGGAGAGTTTGATCGACCACCATGGCAAAACGGGCTCGCCACACACCGTGATGGACGTGAAGATCACTGCTTTCGCCAGGCTTCACTTCGACAATTGAGGCAATAACCTCCATGTTGGGTGTGCCAGTTAAGTCAGTGCGTTTCTGTTCTTTTCGCTGCGGCGAGTCCGTCAAAGTCTGGGCAGTTAGCCCTGCAGCAAGGCCGATGCCAAATAGCATTACCCCAGACAACGCGAGAGCAACGGTATGTTTTTTCATCATGGGTCTCCTTTGCGCGACATACGCCGTTTTACTTTACATTCCTCCTCGCGCGCGGTCAATTTGGCCATGATTTGGCGGCGGTTAAATGCCCTGAGGCTATTGAAAACCTAACGTTGAAGTTGAGCCGCGTTACCTTGTTAATGAGGTATTCCTAAACCTGCGAGACAGATGCTGTTCGCGCCCTAACCGCTGTAGTATTTGCATTATGGAAAAGGTATCAGCTCCCGCTTATGAAGAGGCTAGGTTGGCCAGCCTGCGCGATTTAGTTGTTCTCGACAGCGCACCTGAGCCTTTGTTTGACAGCATCGCACGCATGGCGTCAGAAGTTTGCGGTGTACCGATTGCATTAATCAGTTTGGTAGATGCAGAACGGCAATGGTTTAAGGCCAATGTAGGGCTGCCGGGCGTTAATGAGACGCCACGTGACATTGCATTTTGCGCTCATGCCATTGGCTCTGACGCAGTCTTTGAAGTTCCCGATGCCACGCTGGATCCACGGTTTGCCCACAACCCGTTGGTGACTGGACCTACCGACATTCAGTTTTATGCTGGCGCACCACTGATCCTGCCAGATGGGCAGCGGGTTGGCACACTGTGTGTCATCGATCACGAGGCACGGAACCTGGACGCGGGACAAACCCAGACGCTACGCTCACTGGCCATCATGGTGTCTCAGGCCTTGGTGATGCGCCGTGACTTGATCAATAAATCAATTGCAGTTCGATCCGAATACGAGCGATTGGTCACCGAAAGAGAAATTCGGTACCGTGCAATTGTTGAAGAGCAGACGGAATTGATTTCACTGGCGGAGGTTAATGGCAAGCTGATCTACGTCAACCCAGCCTATGCTCGCCACTTCGGACGCACGCCAGCCCAAATGGTTGGCACCAACCTGTTCGACTTTATAGAACCATCAGACCACGATCTCGTCAAGCATCAATTTGACGCTGTCCTGAGAGGTGGGCAGAGCCTATCGCATGAAAACCGTATGGTTGCGATCGATGGCTCAGATAAATGGGTAGCTTGGACAAACAGCCCACAGTGTGACGATCAAGGAAAACCGTTGCTGCATTCGGTTGGAAGAGATGTGACCGAGCGCAAGCGGGTGGAACTGGCCTTGCGTGAAAGTCAGTCGTTCCTATACCGTACGGGGCGGGTTGCAGGGGTCGGCGGATGGGAGGTTGATGTGGTCAGTGGTGACATTCATTGGTCTGAAGAAACCCGTCGAATTCATGAAGTCGGTCCAGACTACGTGCCTACGCTGGAAGAAGCCTTGAAATTTTATGCACCACAAGCACGTCCGATCATCGAAAACGCTGTGAAGATTGCCATGCAGAACGGCCAGCCGTGGGACTTGGAACTGCCGTTCATAACGGCAACCGGTCGTCACATTTGGGTACGTGCTGTGGGCGAGGTAGAGTTCGAGCACGGCACGCCCGTTAGATTAGTGGGGGCTTTCCAAGACATCACAGAGCACACCTTGCTGAAACAGCGCGTGGCTGATAGTGAGCGCTTTGTGCGACTGATTACTGACAATCTACCACTGGGTATTGCTTATGTGGACAAGGATTTTCGTTATCAGTTCGTGAATCTGACCCACTGCCAGCGTTTCGGTCGAGATCGTGAGGAGATCATTGGCCGCACCCGCAGTGAGTTGACCGGCGTCGCCAGTGATGCCCCTGTCAATCGGCATATCGACGCCGTGCTTGCGGGTCAGATGCAACGCTTCGAACATGAAGAATCCGTGCAGGGAAAGTTATGCCGCTTTGAGATCCAATTAGTTCCTGATGTGTCGCCAACCGGTGAGGTTCGTGGCTTCTTTGCGTCCGACGTTGATATCACTGAGCGCAGCGCCACCGATCGTGCCTTGCGGGAATTGACAGCGATCTTGGAAAATACGACTGACTACGTGGTGCAGACCAACTGGAGCGGCCAGATCACCTACATGAATCCGGCCGTACGCCAAGCTGTCGGGGTGGCAGACGAGTCGATGGAAAATCGCACTTTCGCTGAATTCAACACACCAGTAACTAACCAGCTCTTTCTGGAAATCGTATTACCTGCTGTTCGAACGCAAGGAGTATGGGTCGGCGAGACGACGGTCGTGATTGCGCAGCAGCGCGAAATTCCTGTCAGCCACATGGTGATTGCACACCGTGCTCCCAATGGCCGCATTGAGCGTTTCTCAGCTGTCATGCGGGATATTTCCGCTCAAACGGAGGCCAAGCGTCAGCTGCAACTCCAAGCAGCCGTCCTGCGGTCGGTTACTGAGGCTATACCCGCCATTGTTGCTGTGGTAGGTGCTGACGGACGTTATCGGTTTGTGAATAGCAGCTTTGAGCGGTGGTACAGGGTGGAGCGTGACCACGTCATCGGACGTACCATGCCAGAAGTTTTGAGCCCAGCCGACTATGAAGTCTGCAAGCCATGGGTAAGTCGCGCGTTGGCAGGAGACGTCGTGAACTTCGAACGGACTTTTACTGGACGTAGCAGTTTTCAGCACATGGCGCTGAGCTACATCCCACTTCGCTTGGGTGATGGTACCGTTGACGGCTTTGTCGGCGTAGCCCAAGACATTACGCCGCACAAGCAAGAAGAACTACGTTTGCTGGGGTTAACTCAGAGAGATGCCCTCACTGGCTTGCTCAACCGGGCCGGATTTGAAGAGTACTTGGAGCGCCAGATAACTCAAGGTGGCCGAGCGTCAATTGCGTTGCTTTACATTGATCTGGACCACTTCAAGCCTGTGAACGACCAGTATGGACATCCGGTTGGTGACCAAGTCCTGCAGATGTTTGCGCATCGCCTGATGAAGTTGGTGCGCCCAACTGATGCGGTGGCGCGTCTAGGCGGAGACGAGTTCGCGGTTGTGCTGTCCGGTGTGCGGGAGAGCGCGAACGCGCATTTGGTCGCGGACAAGATTGTGGATGCTGCCCACACGCTCTTTGGCGTGGGTGCATTACAGCTTCAAATTGGGGCCAGCGTTGGTGTTGCCTTCGGAATTGATCCGGGTACAAGTTGGCGTGACCTTGTCGCGCGTGCCGATGTACTTCTGTACCAAGCGAAGGCAGCTGGACGTGGCCGACACGCTGGATCAACCTAGGAACAGCGTCTCCAGTCTCCCTCTTTGTGCAACCACGAAGCCAACATATTGAAGCACTTCGAAATCGCCGCTGTCGTTTGCAGACCGCTTGTCCATCGTCGCCGCCAAACTCTTGCTCCCTGATTTGACGCTTGTTTCGCGTTTCCATCCCACCAATTAGGTGCACAGCGCAGTTCTCGATATACTGTATTTATGTACAGTTTTAATCATTAGAGAACCACCATGTCAGCCGTTCAAGCCCTGCATGACGCGTTTGCGCCGTCGGGTATTGCCCCCTCCGCTCTTGACCTGAGTGCCTTGCCGGGTCGTGCCGGTGAGGCGGCGGTCTGGCGTGGAACGGACATTGCGCGGTCCAGCCCAATCCTCATCCCAACCCCAACGGGCTTTCCGGCGCTGGACGCGCAACTTGGCGGGGGATGGCCGGGGCAGAGTCTCACAGAGTTGCTACAGCCGCAATCGGCCCTGTGCGAATGGCGGCTGTTGTCGCCCAGCTTGCGGCACCTGGTCGCAGCCGGTGGGACGGTCTACCTGGTCGGCCCACCCAAGCGTCCGCATGCTCCTGGCCTGCGGCAACTGGGCCTGCCCTCGGGCAATGTGGTGTGGATCGCAGCAGACAAGCCGGTGGAACGGCTGTGGGTCACGGAACAACTCGTCAAGGCCAATCCTGCGGGAGCGGTGCTGACGTGGCTGCCCCAGGCACAACCAGAACAACTGCGGCGTCTCCAAGTTCATGCGGCAAGCTGTGATGCGCCGGTGTTCGTGTTTCGACCCGAACAGGCGCAAAGAGACGCCTCTCCCGCGCCGCTGCGCCTGATCGCTGCGCTGGGGCCTGACTGGACCGTTCGCGTCCAAATCCTCAAGCGCAAAGGTGGGCATTTCGAGGGGACACTGATACTGCCTGCGATACCGGGCATTCTGGCGACTGTCCTGCCGCCCCGGTTGCAAGGCCGGTTCAGACTTGTGACGCCCATGGAATCTGTGGGGGTGAACCATGCATTGGGCAGCACTACTGACTGATCTGACCGATTACCGGCACACACCACCCTCCACTGAACGGCCCCAGGAGGTACAGGCTGCGCTTGCAGGCATTGCGGTCTGGGCGCTGCAATTCACACCCAAGGTTTGTATCGCAGATGACGCGGTACTGCTGGAAGTCGAGGCGAGTTTCAGGCTGCATGGCGGGCAAGATGTACTGCATGCCCTGGTTGAAACGGGAGCGACGGAGTTGGGCGTGGTGCGCACAGCCTGGGCTCCCACCAGTCTGGCTGCCCTGGCCCTGGCCCGTGCGGGGCTGAGCGATGGATTCAGCCTTGGTTTGCAACAGGTGCTGGACCCTTTGCCCTACGACACCCTGACCGCCGTCCGACCTCACAGTGGCACGCTCGCCCGTCTGGGCTGCCGAACGCTGGCGAATATCCGGGCCCTGCCGCGCGGGGGCCTGAACCGCCGCTTTGACCAGGCACTGCTGCTGGCTCTCGATCAAGCCTATGGGCTGCGGCCAGAAGTCCATCGGTGGGTGCAGTTACCAGAAGTCTTTGACCAACGGTTGGAGCTGCCAGGCCGGGTAGAGACCGCCTCGGCCTTGCTGTTTGGCGCCCGTCGCCTGCTGCTGCAGTTGGGGGGCTGGTTGGCGGCGCGGCATTGTGGGGTGACAGCTTTTGCGCTCTATTGGTGCCACGATGTCATGCGCTCGCGCCATGTCGGCGATGGTGGAGACATCACGGTCAGGACGGCACAGCCCACACAGAACGTCGATCACCTCAGCCGTCTGCTCTCAGAGCATCTGGCCAAAGTCGAACTCCTGGCGCCAGTGGGCGATCTGCGGCTGGTGGCGATAGAGGTGGTCCCCATTACCGAAGCCACACGATCCTTACTGCCTGACGACGTTCGAACGCATGAGTCCATCACCCACGTCCTTGAGCGGGTGGCGATTCGCCTGGGCGCAAAACGGGTGCTGCGCCCGCATCTGGTCGAAGACCACCGGATGGAGTGGATGCAACGCTGGCAGCCGCATGATGTCAAAGTCAATGACGCGAGGACCCAGGGCGTGCAAGTGCCCCAGCCTTCCTGGGTGCTGCGCAACCCTATGAAACTGGCCGTGGTCAAGAACTGTCCCATGTACCAAGGTCCATTGCAATTGCTGCTGGGCCCCGAGCGGGTCTCTGGGGGCTGGTGGCACCGGGTCAGCGGGCAAGCTGATACCGTCGAACCTTCACGCCATCTGCACGTGCACCGCGACTATTGGGTTGCGGCGAGCGAGCATGCGGGGGTACTCTGGGTGTTCCAGCAGCGGGGTGTGGAGGGTATGGACTGGTATTTGCACGGGCATTTTGCGTAAGACCGGCCTATGCTTGAGTTGCCCCTTTACGCGGAACTCCGCTGCCGTTCCAACTTCTCTTTTTTGATGGGGGCGAGCAGCCCTGACGAACTGGTACAACGGGCGCATGAGGTGGGTTATGCCGCTCTGGCCATCACCGATGAATGCAGCTTGGCGGGCGTGGTACGCGCGCATGTTGCCGCAAAGAAGATCGGGCTGAAGCTCCTGATCGGCGCGCAGTTCGAAGTACAGTGCGATTTTTCATTCAACATCACGGTTCTTGCCTGCAACCTGAATGGCTACGGCAACCTCTCCGAGTTCATCACCAGTCTGCGGCGCTCGTCCGAGAAAGGCAGCTACAGGCTGGAACTTAGCGCCATAGAGGGTTCCGCCTTGGTCGACTGTTTGGTGCTGGTGTCGCCAGCGCGAAGCCTGGCCCCAGAACGGTTACTGGCGCTCGGGCGCTGGACACTCAACACCTTTGCTGGCCGGTGCTGGCTGGGCGTGGCCCTGCACCAGGCGCTGGACGATGAACTGTGGCTCCACCGCCTACGGGACTTGAGCGAGGCTAGAGGTATTCCTCTTGTGGCCACGGGCGACGTGTACATGCATCGCCGCTCACGCAAGGCACTTCAGGATGTCATGACGGCCACCCGCGTCGGTAAGCCCCTAACCGCCTGCGGCTTTGAACTCCAGGCGAACGGTGAACAGCATTTGCGCAGCCGCTTGAGCCTGGGACAGACCTACCCGGCTGATCTTCTCGCGCAAACCCTGAGTGTGGCGGAACGCTGCACCTTCAGTCTGGACGAGCTGCGCTACCAGTATCCCCAGGAGGTCGTTCCGCCTGGAGAGACCCCGGCCTCTTACCTGCGCCGCATGACCTATGAAGGTGCAGGTCGGCGCTGGACTAATGGGGTTTCTGCGAAGGTACAGGACTTGATTGAACACGAGTTGGTGCTGATCTGCGACCTGAACTATGAACAGTATTTCCTGACGGTCTATGACATCGTGGCTTTTGCACGCTCCCAAGGCATTCTGTGCCAAGGCCGAGGCTCTGCCGCGAATTCGGTTGTCTGCTATTGCCTCGGGGTTACCGAAGTAGACCCGGCCCGCATGAGCGTACTGTTTGAGCGCTTCATCAGCAAGGAGCGTAACGAACCACCCGATATTGACATTGATTTCGAGCATGAGCGCCGCGAAGAGGTCATCCAGTACCTGTACCAAAAATACGGGCGCGACCGGGCCGCATTGACCGCCACCGTCATCACCTACCGTCCCAAGTCTGCCATTCGCGACGTAGGCAAGGCGCTGGGGTTTGACCTGGCAACCCTGGACACCTTGGCGAAGTCGCACCAATGGTGGGATGGCCGTGCCGTTCACCCTGAACGATTGGCAGAGCTGGGGTTGTCAATGGACGATCTGGCTGTGCAGCAGCTCATGACGTTGACAGCACAACTGATGGGGTTTCCCCGGCATTTATCGCAGCATACGGGTGGATTCGTTCTGACCCATGGCCCGCTCTCCAGGCTGGTGCCCATTGAGAACGCCTCTATGGTGGACCGCACGGTCATCGAGTGGGACAAGGATGATCTGGATGCGCTCGGACTGCTCAAGGTCGATGTGCTGGCGCTGGGCATGCTGACAGCGATCCGCAAGGCCCTGGACTTCATCAGTGCGCGTCGTGGCTATACGTTCGAGATGCAGGACATCCCCGCTGAAGACCCTGCCACCTACGACATGATTTGCAAGGCTGATACCGTGGGCGTGTTCCAGATCGAGAGCCGGGCACAGCAGGGGATGCTGCCCCGGCTGCTGCCAAGGTGCTTTTATGACCTCGTGATTGAGGTGGCCATTGTCCGGCCAGGCCCCATCCAGGGCGGCATGGTGCACCCCTACCTGAATCGGCGCCAGGGCAAGGAACCCGTGACCTACCCCAGTGCAGCGCTTGAGGAAGCCCTGGGACGAACCTTGGGCATACCGGTGTTCCAGGAGCAGGTGATGCAGATTTCTATCTTGGCAGCGGGCTTTACTCCCGGTGAGGCCGATGGGCTGCGCCGTGCCATGGCGGCTTGGAAGCGCAAGGGTGGCCTGGAAAAATACTACGACCGCATCGTCAACGGCATGACCGAGAGGGGCTATGAAGCCAGCTTCGCCAAGGCCATCTTTGAGCAAATCAAGGGGTTCAGTGAATACGGCTTTCCTGAAAGCCATGCTGCCAGTTTCGCGCTGCTGGTCTATGCGAGCTGCTGGATCAAGTTCGCCGAGCCTGCGGCCTTCCTGGCGGCCATGCTGAATTCACAGCCTTTGGGCTTTTATTCTCCCAGCCAGTTGGTCCAGGATGCCCTGCGGCATGGCGTGGAGGTACGGCCCGTTGATGTGATGGACAGCGATGTGGATGCAACCTTGGAGGACTTGCCCAACAAGCCCGCCGTGCGCCTGGGTCTGCGGTTGATCTCAGGGTTGAAAGCCAAGTCAGCAGAACGCATCGTCGCGGCACGTGCGCAAGGTCCGTTCGATGACGCGGACGACCTCTGTCGGAGGGCGGGTCTGGAACAGCATGAGATGAAGCTGCTGGCCGGGGCCGATGCATTGATGAGCTTATCGGGCCATAGGCGCCAGCAGGTCTGGGATGCTGCGGCACTGCACGCACAACCTGCACTGCTGGCCGATGCGCCAGTCAATGAAGACTTCTTAGAATTACCCGCTGCGCCGGAAGGTGAAGAAGTGACCTGGGATTACGCGTCTACAGGTCTGACCTTGCGGCGACATCCTCTGGCGCTGCTGCGATCCAAGCTGACTTCGCAGCGCTTTCAGTCCTCCCAGGAGCTGCACGACTTGCCCCATGGGCGATTGGTGCGGACCTGCGGTATCGTAACCGTCCGCCAGCAACCGGAGACAGCCGGCGGGACTGTCTTCGTTTCACTGGAAGATGAACACGGGGCTGTTCAGGTGATCGTCTGGAAACGGGTCAAGGAAAGGCAGCGGCGTGTGCTGCTGGACTCCCGGCTCTTGGGGGTGTTTGGTATTTGGCAGCGCGAGGGGGAAGTCAGGAGTTTGATTGCGGGGCGGCTGGTGAACTTGACCCCGATGCTGGGACAGCTGGCGACGGTGAGTCGGAATTTTAGGTAGAGGGGAGCGGGAAATCCGGCCTTGCGACCTGAGCGCTCAGCCTCAGTGGAGGATTGGGCCGTACCGGGCCAATGGGAAGGTGATTTATTGTTTGGTAGCCTCAACAATCAGATTGTGACACTGGTTGAGCGCAAGACGCGATGCGTGATGCTGGTGAAGGTTGCCTGCAAAGATACTCAGACAGTCATCAATGAACTGATTAAAAACGCACGCAAGTTACATCAGGAACTCTTCAAGTCGTTTACCTTAACAGGTGTCTATTGAAGCGGGTGAAGTCCACATCGACATGCCCGAGTTGCTGTGCTAGGTACCATGAGTTTGTGCCCGCTGTCACCATCGGTCTGCATCAGCTGGTGTGCGGCTGGGCGGGGCAAGTCACTGGAGTTGAGTAAGGGTTGCGATTCATCAGCGAGTACTGTATATGAGACACGTCACATAAAACTGTCTCATATCTTGCAAAAGAAAAAGCCCGGTGCTATAGTTTAAATAGCTACCGGGCCTTATGCCATATAGGCTGTATTGGTGGGTCCTGACAGATTCGAACTGTCGACCTACGGATTAAGAGTCCGCTGCTCTACCAACTGAGCTAAGAACCCCAAATTGTATTTCGCAACTTGCTACTGCATGTTCCGGCACAAGATGAAAAACAACTTGTAGCCTTTAATTATATAAGGCATATACGCTCGAATTTAGGGATGTTGTATCGTTGATATTCACTTTTCAAGTCGGCGACAATGGCGATATGACTTTCAACTTTGCGCCCGAGACAAGTGTTAGCTTTATCACCGGATACCGCGCGCTGGTGCTGGACTCCCCACACAGTGGTACTCGCTACCCGGACGATTTTCGGTTTGTTTGCCCGCATGCAGCGCTTCGGCAGGCTGAAGATACCCATGTGGATAAGCTGTACGATTTTTGCCCTGAACTGGGTGTCGCATGGGTGGAGGCTCATTTTCCCCGTAGCTATCTGGATGCCAACCGTAATGTGACAGAGCTGGATGCGGCCATGTTGGACGCACCTTGGCCTGATGCGCTAGAAACCGATCCTCAGGTTTTGTCTAAAGTTCGGCTCGGTAAAGGTTTGATCTGGCGCTTCACAGACCAAGGTCTTCCTTTGTATGAGCGCATGCTGAGCGTTGCAGAAGTACAAAGCCGCATTGCCAATTGTTGGCAGCCTTACCACGCCGCTGTGGCACAGGCTATTGATGCTGCGCATGATCGGTTTGGTTACAGCATTCATCTAAATTGTCATTCCATGCCAGCCATATCTGCCAGCCATGCGACTGATTTCCCCGGGTTGGTGCATGCTGATTTTGTAATTGGCAACCGCGATGAGAGCACATCGAGCAATGCTTTGGCGCAACTGATATGTGATCACTTTTCTGCGTTGGGTTACAGCGTGTCTTATAACCATCCCTATAAAGGGGTGGAGTTGGTCCGTCGGTACTCCAATCCGTCGCAGCATAGGCACAGCATTCAAGTGGAAATCAACCGAAAACTGTACATGAATGAGGCTACTCTAGAGCTGCATGCAGGTTTTACTCCCCTCAAACTTCATTTGCGCGCTCTTGTTGAGCGCTTGCTGGCCATAGACCCGCGTAAGTTATAGACAGACTGCCGCATCACTACCCCTCGTGGCGTAGAACTGGCGTTAGGTTTTTTTGCTGGCAGAGACGTTGCAATGCAAGTGCAGTGCGGCCATTCCTTCTATGAGCCGTGTATCGCGTTCGTCCATCAGGTTGCGCTGGGCTTCGCCCATGAACTCCAGCCATAAATGGCGGTAGTCGCTTTGGTTTTCATGGGGTGCAAAGTCGCGGATAAAGCCTGTAACCGCTTCGGAATCAAGACCACTTTTACGCAGCTTTCTGAGCAAGGCTGCAGCCCCTGTGGCCGTTAACAAGGTCTTAGGTGTAGCGCCTGCTGCAATCGTCAGGAAAAGGGTCAGTAGTGAGCTGTCATCAGTATGACCCTGGGTCAGTTTGGCCCATTTGTCAGACACTGTGCGCTCAAACTCAGTGATTTCATCTAACCCATCATCCAGCCAGAAGTAGCGACCTAATAGCGTCAAATTTTGGAAGAAGAGTTTTTGCGGCTTGACGCTGGTGTCCAGAATTTTGGGCAGATCGTCACGCACCATAGCATGTAGCGTAGCTGTAGCGAGCAGCTTGAACTCGGTGGGCAGGTTAGGCGGTAAGCTCAGTGTTATTGCATTTAAACCACCTGTAGCGCTTACCTGACGGTTTTTGCTTGCTGTACTTTTTTTACGTAACTGCAGTACTGCTGCCTCGAACTGCGCCCAAGAGGGTATGCGGGTCAGGCCTGCAGCCTGCATCAGTAAGCAGGTGCGGATAATGGCTTCGCAATCGACGGATGCCTCTGTACAAGCAGCCTTCAATTCTTTGCGCGGCATCCCCATCGTTTGGGCGAACCAGAACGCAGCGTCCATTTTTTGCTTGATCTCCAAGCGATAGGCCAGTTCACTTCGGTATTCCTGCAAAGTTTTTTGCGTCCACTTGCCAAGCAGCGGGATTTGGTCATCATGGAAGTCTTCACCTTCGCTCAAACCAAAGTGCGTGCTGTCAGCCATGGTCAGCAAGTTTTTGAGCATGTCAGAGCCAGCCTTGGAGCGCGACAGCAAAGAGTGGTCACGCAACGAAGTGGCAGCTTGTGCCAAATCGCCATCGGAGCTGTCTTCCAAGTAGAGACTGATTAGGCCCACCATGCGTTCGCGGGCTTTGTCTAGCTCGGGCTGCAAAAACTCGGTGCCAAAGTAGCGTGCGATTTGCACCATGCCCTTTGGGCCATCAGCCTGGAAACTGGCGAGTTTCTCTGCAGGAATGATGCCTGTACTAATGCCGCAGCGCAGCGCTTTTTCAAAAAAAGGCCGGGCTTCGTAAAGTGAAATGTCGGATGAGGCCTTAGTGGCATCTTGCCTATCAGTTTGCATATTGTTTTGCTTATCGGTTTAGCTCAAATCGCAGACTCTTCGTCCAAGTCCACAGCTTTGGATTTCTTCTCCATGCGCTCGCTTTCGCTCTCAATCTCGTGCAGGAACGGGCCGTCATCTTCATCTTCTTCACCGGCCAGTTCTGCGTGGTAGGCAGCGTAGCGGGCGCGCAAGGTGATGAGCACTTCTATGAACAAATCTGGGCATTCGGTGCGCAGCAGGTAGGTGAACTGCATCCAGTCGTTGTCCGTCACCTCATCTAATTCCACCCGAGGTTTGTTGCCCGACATGTGAATCATGCTGGCTTCGGGCATGAGTGTGCCGTCGTCTTCAGACGGGTCGAAGGTGCCGGTACGCACAAAGCTTTCCACCCGCGCCCAGTGCTCGATCAAATAGTCGGCCAGGGCGTCGCAGCCGCCGTCCAGTTCGCCGATGGTGGCCAAAAACTCGACGGTGTTGGCGTCTTCGCGGAATAACACCGAGTTCATCATGCCGCGCAGGTGGGTGTGGCTGAGATCTTTGTACTGTTTTTCAATCACCACGGCGCGGGCGAACTGCTCGGGCGTGATAAGTAAGTTCAGCACTGATTCTTTGGACGTGTCGTACTCGCGAATGACGGTTAACAGGTCTTTGGACGGAAAACTGTCCAGCGCCAGTACCAGTGCCTGGTCGCCTTCCTCGTCAGCCAGGGCGACCAGCGCGGCTTCGGCGCCGGCAATATCGCCGGACTGGATCAGGTGCTGGGCTTTGATTAACGCGGGGTAATGCATGTGTATCGTTGCTCTCGTTGACTGTGTTTGGTTGCGGTGGGCGCTGTTGGACTCAGCCCTTGCGGTCAAAGCCGTACTTTTCCATCCACTCGCCGCCAGCTTTGTCCAGGTTGCGGCTGTCACCGGTCTCATCCCGGTTGCCGTCTTCGTCTTCATTGCTGTCGTCGCGGTCTTCTTCGTTCTCTGCATCCTCGTCGCCGTCTTCAGCAGGGGCCGCAGTGCCGTTGAAGTGGCTGTGCAAGTACTCCAGGCCCACCGCAGCAGCCATAAAGATCTCACCCATTGGCTCTTGCAGTACGCGCTGTGCCAGCTTGGCAGCCCAGGAGGTGATTTTGATAGTCAAGCTGAGGTCCGCCCAGTCAGGGAAGTCTTCCATTTCTTGGCCCACTAACGCATCCATCGCGCGGGTGTTGGGGAAGCTAAACCCTTGGTGGAAGGCGGCGGCAACCATTTCTGGACTTTCCTCCATCATCATCACCAGGAAGTTGATCTGGCTGCGCTTTTCGGCCAAGCGTTTGGCCAGCACGTCATGGCCTTCAGAGTCGGAGGTCAGGTCGTCGATTTCAGCGTGGTAAGACTCGCTGTGGTCACGGAAGTAGCGGGACAGTTTCATTTCAGCACCTCTTGCAGGTAATGTTGCCAAAGCTTTTGGGCGGTTTCTAGTGGGCTGTCGAGCAGGCTGCGCCTGCGGTTGTCATCGTAGGCTGCGCGCTTGGTTTCGTCTGACAATATTTCATAGGCCTCTTGCACTGCACGGAATAAGGAGGCCGCGTCTTTCGACGGGTTCTTGTCAGGGTGGTACAGCGATGCCTTTTGCCGGAACGACTTTTTAATATCGGCCAACGTTGCATCGCTGGCGAGGCTCAGGGTGACGTAATGGTCTTGCATAGTTTTTTAAAACGTACTTTAAGCACTCTCAAAAAAATAGCACCTTGTACAGACAAAGCCTGCACAAGGTGCCGATTTCATCTTAAAGACTTACAGCGTATCGATAAAGCTGCGCAGCTTGTCCGAGCGGCTAGGATGCTTGAGTTTGCGCAGTGCTTTTGCTTCGATTTGGCGGATTCGTTCGCGGGTCACGTCAAACTGCTTGCCTACTTCTTCCAGTGTGTGGTCGCTGGTCATCTCGATACCAAAGCGCATGCGCAGCACTTTGGCTTCGCGTGGGGTCAGGCTGTCCAGAATGTCTTTCACCACATCGCGCAAACCGGCTTGCATAGCGGCTTCGATAGGTGCGGTGTTCGCACCGTCTTCGATGAAGTCGCCCAAATGGCTATCGTCATCGTCGCCAATCGGAGTTTCCATCGAAATCGGCTCTTTGGCGATTTTCATGATTTTGCGGATTTTGTCTTCCGGGATCTCCATGCGCTCGGCCAACACGCTGGCATCGGGCTCGAAACCAAACTCTTGCAAGTGCTGACGGCTGATTCGGTTCATCTTGTTGATCGTCTCGATCATGTGCACCGGTATACGGATGGTGCGCGCCTGATCGGCAATCGAGCGGGTGATGGCCTGGCGAATCCACCACGTAGCGTAGGTCGAAAACTTGTAGCCGCGACGGTATTCAAACTTGTCCACGGCTTTCATCAGACCGATGTTGCCTTCCTGGATCAAATCAAGGAACTGCAAGCCCCGGTTGGTGTACTTTTTGGCGATCGAAATCACGAGACGCAAATTAGCCTCGATCATTTCTTTCTTCGCATCACGGGAGGCCGCTTCGCCTTCGTTCATGCGCTTGTTGATGCCTTTGAGCTCGGGTAAAGGCACGACCACGCGGGCTTGCAAGTCAGCAAGCTTTTGTTGCAGCTCTTGAATTGGTGGGATGTTGCGCGCCAGAATTGCCGACCACGGCTTGCCGGTCGCTGAGTGCTTTTCAACCCATTTTTGGTTCAGCAGGTTGGAGGGGATTTTGGCCCCCATCTTGTCCACACCGGCGAAGTCTTTGATGAAGTCTTCTTGCGAATAGCCGCATTTGTCCACAATGATGCGACGCAGTTCGCGCTCTTTCTTGCGCACATCATCTACCTGGGCACGCACCATGTCGCACAGCTTTTCAATCGACTTGGCAGTGAAGCGGATAGTCATCAGCTCTTCGCTCAAGGCATGCTGTGTTTTCAGGTAGGCCGGTGTACCGTAGCCTTCCTTGTCGTAAGTCGTGTGGATTTGCTCAAAATATTCACGCAAACGGTCAAAGCGAATCAGGGCATCGCGCTTGAGCTCTTCGAGCTTCTTGGTCAGCGCCTTGGAGCCGCCCTTGCCGTCGTCGTCGTCATCAGCGTCGAACTCGTCAAAGTCTTCTTCTGCTACGTAATCGTCGGCTTCATTGGGGTTGGAAAATCCGTCCACGATGGTGGAGATGACGACCTTTCCCTCGCGAATATCGTCGCCCATGCGCAGCACTTCGGCAATGGTGGCAGGGGAGGCAGAAATTGCCTCCATCATCGCCATCAAGCCGCCTGCGATACGCTTGGCAGTTTCAATTTCGCCTTCGCGGGTTAACAGTTCGACTGTGCCCATTTCGCGCATGTACATTCGAACGGGATCTGTGGTGCGGCCAAACTCGCTGTCCACGGTGGATAACGCGGCTTCGGCTGCTTCTTCGGCCTCTTCTTCGGTCGAACCTGCGGGGGCGTTATTGGTCAGAATCATGGATTCTGCGTCAGGGGTCTGCTCGTATACAGCGACACCCAGATCGTTCAGCGTGGTGATGACGGCTTCCATTGTCTCGGCGTCGATCAGCTTGTCGGGCAAGTGATCAGAAATTTCGCCATGCGTCAGATAGCCACGGGTCTTGCCCAGTTTGATCAGTGCTTTGAGGCGCTGGCGGCGCTTGGCCATGTCTTCTTCAGACAGTACCGTCTCATCGAGACCGAACTCCTTCATCAAGGCGCGTTCTTTCGCCTTGCTGATTTTCATGCGCAGAGGTTTAACTTTTTCGGTCGTAGCTGTTGTGGCTGTTTCCGCAGCGGGCTCCTCGGCAAACTCAGCTTCGATATCAGATAAGTCGGCATCGTCCGCGCTGTCGCTTTTGTCCACACCTTTTGGTTTAGGGCCGCGCTTGGCACCAGCGGGCTTGTCTGTATCCGCCGCTTTAGCAGGGCGACCAGCTTTCTTTTTGGCAGGGGCCGCAGCAACTGCAGCAGCAGTTACTTTGGGGTCTTGCAAAGCAGCAGGTTTATCAGTTTTCGCAGTGGCAGCGGTGGACTTGGATGTGGGCATGGTCTTTTTGGAGGCAGGGGCTTTAACAGCGGCTAACGGCGTGGCTTTAAGGTCCGCCTTAGCAGTGCTTTTTGGTGCAGTTTTCGCGCTGGTGGTGGCAACAGGCTTGACAGTCTGGCTGGGCTTTTGAGCGGGCATGAGGCATCCTCGTGAATCAAAAAAAACAGGCAAAAGTACAAGCGCCGAAGCAGACCGGCGCGGTGGCGGAGGGGTTTGAAAACGCTGTCAAACCCACCATTGCTCCTGGGTTACAGGAATAGGTGGAGGCAGGTTTTCCAGAGGCAAGATGTTGGGGCGAACATTTGGTGTGCAGTCCTTGCGGTTAAGGAGGCCTATTTGTGCCGCAGGTGCATCGTTTGGCCAGTCCCGGAGGTGCTGCTGTCGCTCTTGCCGTAAGTAACTTTGGATTATACATTTTTTTGATTGTTGATGTATCTATAAACAATCAAAAAAATAACTTATCAATTAACTTATCAAGTAATTTACTAAGTAGCTTGTCAAGTTACTTGGCCGGCACTCAGTTCATATTTTGCAGTTTGGTATTTTGTATTTCCAGCATAAGTGCTTTGCGCCGGGCGTTAATGTCGTAGTATTTTTGGCGCATTGCTGGATCTGTTCCTGAGGCGAGAAGGGCAGCAGTTTCTTGGGGTTTTAGCCAGTCATCGAGCATTAAATTGACCAAGCCACGTAGCTCGGTGCCGTTCTGGGGGGCTCTGATTGCGCCTTCGTCTTCTTCAGATTTTTCTTGCGTAAAGTCGGCAGACATGAGTTTCAGTGCCGTGTCTTCAGCTTCGTGATTGCGCAAACCTTCACGTAATGCGGCCCAAGGCTGTATGCCGTGCTCATGCACCTGTGTGTCCAGCCAAGTGAACAGCGGGCCATGCGGCGCGGGAAGCATGCAGAGCATGGCGTGATCTTCGTGGGTCAGTTGCTCCCACAGCGGCATGTTGGAGAGCAGCAGCCGGGCGGCGTGGTCCGCACGGCTGGCAGGACGCATACGGGGACTTAGGCTGGGACCATTGTTTGCCCCACCGAAGCCGGTATAAGGCCGCCCAAATTTGGAGGGGTATTTGGACGGGTACTTGGAAGTGTACTTAGACGTATATTGGGATGGATAAGACGTCTTGTTTATGCTGGATAGCCATTGATTGCTACTGTTTTCATAGTAACCATCCGATGGCGTGAGCATGTCTGAATGACCAGACCCATGCCCATATCCATAGTCAGTTTCGGAATGCTTTTGCAAAGCGTCGCTGTGCAGGTTTCGTAACGCTTCAGGCGAATAGTCCTTGGTTGCGCTTTGCGGTGTTCTACGTGTTGATTGTGGGCTGACTTGCCACAAGTCCATCAGCTCGCGGCCTGAGAGTTGCACCAACTCTGCAATCTCTGTCCGCAACTGACGCTTAAGCGCGCCGTCGGGCAGAGCCATCCACATAGGTTTTGCGTGACTGGCCATTTTGGCGCGTCCTTCGGTGGTGTGCATTTCGCAGCCATCGCGGGAGGCATCGAGCAGAAAGCGACTTAGCGGTACGGCATCGGTGACGAGCTTGGCAAAGGCTTCGCGACCCTGTTCCCGGATGAAGCTGTCTGGGTCGTGTTCGGCAGGTAGGAACAGGAACTTGACGCTGCGCACATCGTTAGCGAAGGGCAGGGCGGCGTCCAGTGCTTTGCGAGCGGCGCGGCGACCGGCTGCGTCACCGTCAAAGCTAAAGACCACGGCATCTGTAAAGCGGAACAGCTTTTGCACATGGTCGTTGGTGCATGCCGTGCCCAGTGTTGCTACTGCATTGGGGAAACCGAGTTGTGCCAAGGCCACAACGTCCATGTAGCCTTCAGTGACCAGTGCGTAGCCTTGGTCGCGCAATGCAGCGCGGGCTTCGAACAGACCGTAGAGTTCACGTCCCTTGCTGAAGACCGGCGTTTCAGGGGAGTTAAGGTATTTAGGCTTTTCGTCGCTCAGCACGCGGCCACCAAAGCCGATACATTCGCCTTTAATGTTGCGGATAGGAAACATCACGCGATCCCGAAAGCGATCCCACCGTTTTTCTTCACCGTCTTCGGTGTTCAAGATCACCAAGCCGGACTCGACGAGCAGGGTGTCGGTGTAATCCGGGAATACGCTGGCAAGAGAATTCCATCCTACCGGGGCGTAGCCTAGGCCGAAATCTTTGGCAACTTGACCGCTGACGCCCCGGCCTTTGAAGTAGTCGATAGCGTTGGGTGCAAGCTTGAGCTGCTGGCGGTAGGCTTCGCCCGCTTTTTCCAACACATCGGTGAGTGTGGCTTGTTTTTGGCGCTGGTCGGCGGCACGTTGGCGGTCTTGAGGGCTGACATCGTCTTCAGGCACTTGCAGACCGTACTGCTGTGCCAAGTCTTTGACGGCTTCAATGAAGGTCATGCCAACGTGTTCCATCAAGAAGCCGATGGCGTTACCACTTTTGCCACAGCCGAAGCAGTGGTAGAACTGTTTGGTCGGGCTGACCGAGAAAGAGGGCGATTTTTCGCCGTGGAACGGGCATAGGCCCATGAAGTTCGCACCGCCTTTTTTTAGCGGTACATAGCGACCGATGATCTCAACCACGTCGGCGCGGGCGATCAGTTCTTGGATGAAGGTTGGAGGAATAGCCACGGGCGCTATTGTCCCGGATTCGCTGTGGGAATATCGCTGGGGTGTTTAGGCGCCCAAAACCCGATTTTTTCCGGTTCGCTTGGCGATATACATGGCTTGGTCGGCCCGTACCACAGCTTCAGCACTACTCTCCTCCGCGCCTAACTCTGCTACGCCAGCGCTGAAGGTAATCAGCAGTTTGTCGTTCCCGGCCAAAAAGAAACGTTTGGTCAGCTCGCGCTGTAACCGAGTCATTACTTCAATGCCTTGCTCCATGACGGTATCAGGCATCAACACCACAAATTCTTCACCACCGTAGCGGCCCAGGGTGTCTTGCGGACGTATACATTCACGGGTGACTTGGGTAAGGTGAACCAGCGCGGCATCACCGGTTTGATGACCGTGGAGATCGTTAAATTTTTTGAAGTTGTCAATATCGAGCAATGAAACGCACAGCGCCACGCCTTTGCGTTTTACGTTTGCGATTTCGCGCTCCATGGCTTCGTCCAGCCCTTTTCGGTTCAGTGCGCCAGTTAATGGGTCGTGGCGGGCTTGGGCGCTAGCGCGGTCTAAATCAACCTGGAGCTGAGCGAGACGCTCTTCGGTCAGTGCGGTTTGCTCACGCATGGCGCGTAATTCATCACCGGCGCGTTGGGTGTCAAGTGACATGGTGCGTGCGGCGGTGATGGCGTCTTGCAGTACAGGGGCTATGTCAGAAATACTGGTAGCCCCTTCGATTTGCTTGGCGCACTGTTCAATTTTGTTTCGAAAACTTCCAGTCGCATCGCTCATGCTCGCCAGTCGCTCGATAAATGCTGCGAGGATGCGCTTCATTTCATCGCGCGCTGTCATGGAAAGCGCTTTGGCCTCTATCTGTTTATAGATTACGTCTTTGAGTCGGATGCGAACGTCCTCAAGGCGGCGCAGTGTTAGGGGCGGAGTTGCTGCTGAGATCAAGGCGTCCATTTGGCCTTTAAGCCAGCGCTCATCCAAACTCAATTCCCCAATATTCACAAAAACCAGGTGCAGCAACTCCAGCAATGTGTTTTTGATTGCACCATGTTCCTCTGCTACAAAAGTAAGTCTGAAGTTGAAGTTAGTCAACATGGTCTTTAGCATCACCAGATTTGGTTCAGCTTGCCGAAAATGCAACAGTAGCTGCTTGGTTTGCTCGCCCAGTTGAGAGTCCTCAACACCGATGGCAGGCAAGGTGTGCTCAATCAACCTGACCAGCTGTTCTTTGAACTCGGGCGTCAGTATTGACGTGGGCGGGTGTGGTTCACCATGATGGGTTGGTGATGCAAGCTCAGCGAGAGGGCGGGGTGTTGGACTGAGCTGGGTGTAGCTGACCAGCGCTTGTTGCAAAGCTGTCCAGTTATGGTGCCGCACGGCATGGCTGACCTGTCCTTGAAGCCGTTGTTGTCCAGGCGTTTGGACGGGGAGCGCTTTAGCAATGGCTTGTAATTGATCTTCAGGAAAGGCTTGTAACCGCTTGGTACCCGCAATTTCATGGTAGAGCGCTTGGTAATTGTCAGGCGTGGGTTGCAGCTTACGGGCTGTTAGCAGTTGGAATATTTCGCGAGCAATTTCAAAAGGTGTCTTGTCTGCCATGCATCCACGCTCGGTTCGGTAGAGGGAGAGTCAGCTCGGATGGTATTCAATTGCACCAAAACGATAAGGCCTTCAAGTATGCCAGTCAAATAGATAGCTGTAGTGCCAGTTGACGTAACCTTAAGTGCAGGTTAATACCAATCAAGGCTTGGCCTTACGAAATCGAGACAGTTCTTCTTTCAGCCACTGACGGCTTTCTTGCTGCTGCATACCTAAGCACCGCACATGGTAGGCGTCTCCGCTGATACTGCTCCGCGTTGCGGCTTCATCGATAAAGTATTCGGTGTTCGGGATTTCGCCCCACAACAGCATGTAATCCCGTTTTTTTTGAAGTAACTCAACAGCTTGTGCGGGCGTGTGCCAAGTGCTGTTACGTTTGAACTCGCACCCTGATGCTCTTATGAAGTGCATCAACTGGTTGATTTCAGCGGTAGTGACTGCGGGCTCACTGCCAGCCCATGCACATGGGAGGCAAAGATATAGGAACAAACTTACAGTGAAACGTAAAGCGCTAAAGGAATAGCGCTGCAGTGTCCCGTACAAGGCGTTCATTTATTGACAACACCGTTCTTTAACCAAGACTTCAAGGCAGTAAGTGTGTTGGCGACATGTTTGACGGGATTCAAGCTGGAATATTGGTAAATAATTTTTCCGTTTGGCGCTATGACGTAAGACACGCGGTTAGCGTAATCAGATCGGAAGAAAAGCACTGCGTCGTAAGCTTTCATGATTGTCTGATCTGCATCGGAAGCCACGGGAAATTTGCCACGGCACTCTTGAACAGAGAATTTCTTCTGCGTTTCGATGTCGTCCCGTGAAATACCAATCACGGTAGCTCCCAGTGCCTTGTAATCTTCCAGTGCTTCTGCGAAGTCATGGGCTTCCATGGAGCATCCCGCAGAGAACGCCGAAGGAAAGAAATAAAGCACTACTGGCCCCTTGCTGAGCTCATCGGCTAGGGTGTACTTGAGAACGTTACCCCCGAGGGCCGCCTGTGCCGTAAACTTGGGGGCCGATTCTCCAATGTCCAGAGCGGCCATCGAGCAGCCGTAGGACATGCCCAACACCAGAGCCAAAAAACTCTTAGCCCATGCATTTATCGCACTGTTTATCACGTTTTTTTGCCCCATTAATACACCTATTTCAGTATAGCGGAAGTGAGTTTTCCACCGTCTTAACCACCCGCCGCATGTCAGCTCGATTGTTTAGACTGACTTTTTTAAACTTGGTTCCACAGGGCGTATTGGTTCTAGCTCGCTTGATTCTTTGCATTAGCTTGGGTGGCATATTTGCGGGCTGTGCTACCCGCTTGCCCCTAATTGACCGTGAGGCAATCGCCAGTGAATCGATTGAAGCGTCTGATAAGACCGCGCTGGGGCGCATTGCTAAAGAATCATTACCAGAGGCAGGCCTTTCAGGTTTTCGGCTGATGCCATTGGGCACATTTTCGCTGGATACCCGGATTCAACTGGCGCGGCGAGCACAAGCCAGCCTTGATTTGCAGTACTACCACATTGCCAACGATGAGACTGGACGCTATGTACTGCGTGCCTTGCGGGATGCTGCCCTGCGCGGTGTGCGGGTGCGTTTGTTGATAGATGATCTATATACCGGGGGGAACGATCTCTTATTTTTAGGACTAGCCGCATATGAAAATGTACAGGTACGTGTATTCAATCCCTTTTGCTGTGTTCGGGACCAAGACCAAACTGCCCGGTTTTTGTACTCTATCAACGACTGGAGTCGGGTAAACCACCGCATGCACAACAAGCTTTTTGTCGCTGATGGGGCGATGGCCATTGTTGGGGGGCGCAATGTGGCCAATGAATACTATTTGCGGGGTGCTGCTGAAAACTTCATTGACGTTGATGCATTTGTTGTAGGCGCTGTGGTTCCGGCCATGCAAGGTCTGTTTGACCGTTACTGGAATGGTTTGGCGATCTATCCCTTGGAATCGGTTGCCAAGACCACAATGACTGCTGAAATGTTGCGCGCCAAATTCGACGAGGATACAGGCCCCAAAACTACGCCGCCGCCGCCGCCGCTGCCTTCCAACGATATCTTGGGCTATCCCCCCATTGCGGATGATCTGGATGGCGGTCGCTTGGGGCTGAATTGGGGGTCAGCCTATGTGTTTGCGGATCACCCTGACAAGCCTTTTGAGGGCGGTGTAGGTGGTGAGTTGCTGGAAACGAGTGTTACATACAACGTTCTTGAGGCCGTTGCGAAGGCAGAAAAAGAAGTTGTCGCTTCTTCCCCATACTTTGTGCCAGGTGTTCGGGGCATGGCATTCTTACAACATTTACGTGATCGTGGCGTTAAGGTGACGGTGATGACGAATTCATTGGCGTCTACCGATGAGCCTGTAGTTCATACCGGCTACAGCCGTTACCGTGAAGCCTTGTTGCACATGGGGGTGGACTTGTACGAGCTTAGCTCGGCTCGACTCAAAGGTAACGAGCGGCCATTTTTGTTTGGTTCGTCGCTCGGGCGCTTGCATGCCAAGCTGTTTGTGATTGACCGAAAAACCTCATTTGTCGGTTCTATGAATCTTGATCCTCGCTCTGCGACCATCAACACCGAATTGGGTGTTGTCATTGACAGCCCGGAAATAGCACGAGAACTGATCCGCATTATTGACATCGACCGCTTACAAAGCGCTTATCGGGTGGTACTGGCCAAAAATGGCAATGGTATTCAATGGGTCAGCATGGACAACGATAGCGAGGTTATTTTGGATACTGAACCCGATTCCTCGCAGTGGTTGCGTTTTAAGTCGTGGTTGCTGTCGCCTTTTGTGCCTGAAGAGTTGCTGTGACCCTCTAGAAAGCATGAGTGATGATGGTGTGCATTTTGCGACTCTAAAGAAAAGATAAGACGAGATCGACAACGCGTGGTCCCATGCAAAAGGGACCCGTAGGTCCCTTTTTTACGAAAGCTTCAAGATTTACTTGGAGATTTCACCTTCTTTAATCGTGCCAGCCTTGACTGCAGCTTTGGTTTCTGCCTTCACATCGGCGCGGTTTTTTGTGGACTTGACTTTCATTTTCGTGTCAGCAGCACCAGCTTCGCCGTTTGAGATCTCGCCAGCTTTAGCTGCAGCGCGGGTAGATGCTTTCACATCTGCGCGGTTAGCAGTCGACTTGGCTGGGGCACCCGTGTCACCAACTTGACCTTCTTTAATCGTGCCAGCTTTGACAGCAGCTTTGGTTTCAGCCTTGACTTCTGCACGGGTTTCTTGCGCTTGAGCAATCATGGAAGCACCGGCGATCAAAGCAATCAGAGCGAGTTTAAGTTTCATTGGGTATCCTTTGTATAACAGCTTGGAGTTTCAAAAATCCCTCCAATGGGCAGGAGGTACTTCCGAAACGGGTCAGGTTTGCACTTGGTTGACAGGCTCTTGGCAAACATCTGCCAAAGAGAATATGAACCATGCATCGCACATCAGCGAAGCGAGCGGAAATATAGCATGGAAGCCCCGGCGCACGGCGTGTTGTGGTGCATGTGCTACGGGCGCCAAGCTCATGGAAGTCCAACTTTCCGCGATTTTTAACGCGGAGCTAAACGAATAGCGCCATCCAAGCGAATAACTTCGCCATTCAGCATCTCATTTTCAATAATGTGCTTGGCTAACTTGGCGTAATCCGAAGGCGTGCCCAGTCGCGAAGGAAAAGGTACACCAGCTGCCAATGCATCCTGCACTTCTTGCGGCATACCGAACAACATGGGTGTACCAAAGATACCTGGTGCAATAGTCATATTGCGAATGCCATTGCGGGCCAAATCCCGTGCAATCGGCAGCGTCATACCGACAATGCCGCCCTTAGACGCGCTGTAGGCTGCTTGCCCAATTTGGCCATCGTAGGCAGCGATCGATGCGGTTGAGATCAATACACCACGCTCACCTGTGGATTCGGGTTCGTTTTCGCACATGGCGTCGGCTGCCAGCCGAATCATATTGAAGGTACCTACCAAATTGACCATGATGGTTTTGGTGTATACCGCCAAGGCGTGTGGGCCATTTTTCCCTACTGTCTTTTCGGCGGGAGCTACACCTGCGCAGTTCACTAAGCCCATTAGTTTTCCCAGCGATTGCGCAAGGGTCACAACAGCCAGTCCATCAGCTTCGTTGCTTACATCGCACTTTAGAAAACGGCCACCCAGGCTCTTCGCAACAGCCTCTCCTTTTTCTGCCTGCATGTCTGCGATGACGACTGTGCCACCGTTCGCCGCCAGCATACGTGCGGTGCCTTCACCCAGGCCTGACGCGCCACCTGTGACAATAAATACTTTTCCTTGAATGTCCATGGGATGCTCCTTTATCGATTGACGTTAACGTAAACGTAAACATCAATTATTAACTGAAAAATACAAATCCAGAACACGCTCTTATGTTGATACAAACCCGAACTTTCCTACCTGCGCTTTTGTTGAGTGCCTCCCTTCTCATCGCAGGGTGTAGCAGTGCACCCGTCATCGAGCATCCACCGACCGCACTGCCCAGACAGACTCCCAAAATAGGTCTTGCCTTGGGCGGGGGCGCAGCACGTGGGTTTGCGCATGTAGGTGTTATTCAAGTGCTTGAAGAAAACGGAATTCATCCTGATTTGGTGGTTGGTACTTCGGCTGGCAGTTTGGTGGCTGCCCTCTACGCCAGCGGTAAGACTGGAGCGCAATTGCAGCAAATCGCCGAAACCATGGAGGAAGCTGCCTTCACCGACTGGACGCTCCCGCTCTTTAACCGGGGCATGCTGCGCGGCGAAGCGTTAGCGCGCTATGTGAATACGCAGGTAGGTGGGCGATTGCTGGAGGCTATGCCCATACCCCTGGGGGTGGTTGCCACCGATTTGGGTACGGGGCAAGGTGTTTTGTTTCAACGCGGTGACACAGGTACAGCAGTCAGGGCCTCAAGTGCGGTGCCTGCCGTGTTCCAGCCCGTCAAAATTGGACGTCAAGAATATGTCGATGGCGGCTTGGTATCTCCAGTACCTGTGCACTTTGCCCGTCAGATGGGCGCGAATGTGGTGATTGCTGTCGATATATCAAGTTCACCAGAAAATAATTTATCAAACGATACTTTGCAAATATTGCTGCAAACCTTTGCCATTATGGGTAAAACAATTAATAACTACGAACTGAGGGATGCTGAGCTGGTGGTTAAGCCTGCATTAGGCAGTATGAAGGGTGGCGACTTTAGTTCTCGTAAAGCAGCTATAGATGCAGGTCGAACTGCAATGCAAGCAGCACTCCCTAAGTTGAAAGCTTTACTGAGTTCTATCTCTAAAGTTAACTAGCGTTGAAATCGCACTTAACCACAAAAATTGAATTTGTGCTAGACTTAACGTCTAAGATATAAAAAATTATATCTTCACTGATTTATTTCTATCTATTGTTTTTAATATCCAAAGGCCGTCATGTCCAGTTATAAAGAACTTTTGCTCCAGCGTGAAGCACTAGAAGCTCAGATTACCCAAGTGCGTGAGAACGAAATCTCTGGTGCTATTTCACAAATTCACGCCATCATGGCTGATTTTGAACTGACACAAGAAGACTTGTTTCCTAGCTTTAACGCCAAGACCAAAGGTGTGAAGCGTCCTTCTGGAAAAGTTGCTCCTAAGTACCGTAACCCAACGACTGGGGATACTTGGACGGGGCGCGGAAAACCACCAAAATGGATTCAAGACCAAGAGCGTAATACTTATTTGATTACTTAAGTTTTCATTAAACTAAAAGCCTAGGGCTGCATAACTTACGTTATGCAGCCCTAGGCTTTTGAGGATTCTTAATTAGGTTTTAAATCGCAGCATCTAACCCGTTGTGAAAGTGCTTTTTCATGCAGGCTACTGCGCCCACTGCATCGCGTTGTACCAATGCTCGTACTAAATCGCGATGCTCTTGTAAAGATTCATGTACCCGTCCTGATTTCAGCAGCGAATTATGGCGATTTAGCTTCATCACCTTGCGTAAATCAGCAACCATTTGGTCTCGCCACTTGTTATCGGCCAACTCCAGCAGTCGCATGTGAAACTGCTCATTCAATTCAAAAAATTGCTCTCGATCAGGTTCTGCGGATTCAAGTGCTTGGTGTAAATCAGACAACTCCTGTAATTGAGCGTCTGTGGCTTGTATGGCTGCTACGCCCGCCGCATCTGATTCGAGTAATGCCAGCAGGTGATAAACATCGGTCAAGTCTTTTTCAGATACCTCGGTGACATAAGCACCACGCCGCACCTTCATAGTGATTAGCCCTTCTGCAGCTAATACTTTCAAAGCCTCGCGCAAGGGCGTGCGGCTGATGCCGTATTCCTCTGCGATTTTTAGCTCATCAATCCATCCGCCCGGAGGCAGCTCGCGGTTAAAGATGCGCTGACGTAGCAGCTCCGCCACCTCTTCGTAAAGGGCTCTGGGGGTCAAGGTGAGGGGGCGTGCTGACATGTAGTTGATTGTAAATCAATAGAAATTTTAAATCAATAATTATGAATTATGCTGTAAACTTCAGGTAAACCCAATGCAACTTGTCTAGAGTCTGCCGTGTCTGCGTGTGCCAAAACTCGCAAAATAGGACTCACAAACTTCAGTCACCTCAGAATCACGCGAACGGTATCCCGATATGACCACAGCCCAACCTGCTAAGCCTTCATCTTCGTCGGACCTTTCCGCTGAGTGGCCCGATTTCACGCCTGGCACCCCTGAAGCCTGGCAGCGCGCTGCAGCTAAATCCGCTCCTGGCGGTGACGTGAGTGCGTTGAACTGGCAAACGCCCGACGGCATCACTGTTAAGCCGCTTTACACCGCAGCAGACACGCAAGACTTGCCCTACGCCAACACTTTGCCCGGTTTCGAGCCCTACTTGCGTGGCCCACAAGCCACCATGTACGCCGTGCGCCCCTGGACGATTCGCCAATACGCCGGATTTTCCACAGCCGAAGAGTCCAATGCCTTCTACCGTAAAGCGCTGGCGGCAGGCGGGCAGGGTGTCAGTGTTGCGTTTGACTTGGCTACCCACCGGGGCTATGACAGCGATCACCCCCGCGTAACTGGTGACGTAGGCAAAGCTGGTGTGGCGATTGATTCGGTGGAAGATATGAAAATCCTCTTCGACCAAATTCCGCTCGATAAAATCAGTGTTTCAATGACCATGAACGGTGCTGTGCTGCCGGTGCTGGCCGGTTACATCGTCGCCGCCGAAGAGCAGGGTGTTTCCCAAGACAAGCTTTCCGGCACGATTCAGAATGACATTCTGAAAGAGTTTATGGTGCGCAACACCTACATCTACCCGCCCGCGCCTTCCATGCGAATCATTGGCGACATCATCGAATACACGGCGAAAAACATGCCGAAATTCAACTCGATCAGCATCAGTGGCTACCACATGCAAGAAGCCGGTGCCAACCAAGCTCTGGAGCTGGCCTTCACGCTGGCAGACGGCAGTGAATACGTCAAAACTGCTATTGCCAAGGGTATGGATGTGGACGAGTTCGCGGGTCGTCTCAGCTTCTTCTGGGCTATCGGCATGAACTTTTATCTTGAAGTTGCCAAAATGCGTGCCGCTCGTCTGCTGTGGTGTCGCATCATGAAGGGCTTCAACGCGAAATCGCCCAAGAGCTTGATGCTGCGTACCCATTGCCAGACCAGCGGATGGAGCCTGACCGAGCAAGACCCCTACAACAACATCGTGCGCACCACCATTGAAGCCATGGCGGCAGTTTTTGGTGGCACACAAAGCTTGCACACCAACAGCTTTGACGAAGCCATCGCTTTGCCCACCGAATTCAGCTCACGCATCGCCCGCAATACCCAGCTCATCATCCAGGAAGAGACCCACATCAGTAACGTGATTGACCCTTGGGCGGGCAGCTACATGATGGAAAAACTCACGCAAGATATGGCCGATGCTGCGTGGAAGATCATCCAGGAAGTTGAAGCTATGGGCGGCATGACGCAGGCTGTGGACAGCGGCTGGGCCAAGCTCAAAATTGAAGCGGCAGCGGCGGAGAAGCAGGCCCGCATCGACAGCGGTAAAGACGTGATCGTCGGTGTCAACAAGTACAAACTCAAAACCGAAGACCCTATCGAAACCCGCGATATTGACAACGTGGCTGTGCGTGATGGTCAGATTGCCCGTTTGCAAAAAATCAAGTTAAATCGCGATACTGCCAAGGTAGAACATGCACTAGCAGCTATCACTTTGGCAGCAGAAAGCAACACGGGCAACCTGCTGGCATTGAGCGTAGACGCTATCCGTGCCCGTGCCACTGTGGGTGAAATCAGCGACGCGCTGGAGACGGTCTTTGGCCGCCACCGCGCCGACACCCAAAAAGTCACCGGTGTCTACGCCGCCGCTTACGACTCTGCTGAAGGCTGGGAAACACTTAAAGCTGAAATCGCCGCTTTCGGAGAAGCTGAAGGTCGCCGCCCCCGTGTGATGATCTCTAAGCTGGGCCAAGACGGACATGACCGGGGAGCAAAAGTCGTCGCTACGGCCTTCGCTGATTTGGGCTTTGACGTGGACATGGGGCCGCTCTTCCAAACCCCCGAAGAATGCGCCCGCCAAGCGATTGAAAACGATGTACATGCCGTGGGCGTATCGACCCTTGCCGCTGGTCACAAAACCCTGGTGCCGGCCATCATTGCTGAGCTGCGCAAGCAGGGTGCGGACGACATCATCGTGTTTGTCGGTGGCGTGATTCCCCGGCAAGATTACGAGATGCTGTACGAGGCTGGCGTGAAAGGCATCTACGGGCCAGGCACTCCGATTCCGGCGAGTGCCAAGGATGTGCTGGAGCAGATTAAAAAAGCGCTGACTCTGACGGTTTGAGCGGTTGCCCCGTTGCCGTACCTACATACCTTGCACACCACACATGCTTGATACGCTGCTACACGGCGCGGCTATGGCCAGGCGCCGGGCTATAGCCAAAGCCATTACGCTGCTCGAATCAACCCGTGCGGACCACCGTGCGCAGGCCGACGAGCTGCTCACTGCTTTGCTGCCCTACACGGGAAAATCCTTTCGCTTAGGCATCAGCGGCGTTCCTGGCGTGGGTAAATCCACCTTCATTGAAGTCTTGGGTCTGCACCTTATCGCTCAGGGCTACCGCGTTGCTGTGTTGACGATTGACCCATCATCCACGGTTTCTGGAGGTTCTATCCTGGGGGATAAAACCCGCATGGAGATGCTCTCTGTTCACGAGAGCGCCTACATTCGCCCCAGCCCCAGCAGCGGCACTTTGGGCGGCGTTGCCGAGAAAACGCGTGAGGCCATGCTGGTGTGCGAAGCGGCGGGTTATGACGTGGTGATCGTCGAAACTGTGGGCGTAGGTCAATCCGAAACGGCTGTTGCCAATATGACGGACATGTTCGTGCTGATGCAACTCCCTAACGCGGGCGACGATCTGCAAGCCATCAAAAAAGGCGTGATGGAGTTGGCCGATCTGGTGGTCATCAACAAAGCCGACATTGACGCCAACGCCGCCATGCGTGCTCAGGCGCAGATCAGCTCAGCGATGCGCCTCTTTGGTTTGGTCAACAACGCCATGGGCAACGCACAGGCTGCTACTTACGACCAATTCTGGCACCCGCAAGTCATCCAGCTCAGCGCACTGAAAGGCCAAGGTGTAGACGCTTTTTGGGCTGCTGTCACCCAATTCAAAACACTGCAAACTGCCAATGGGCAGTTAAACGCGCGCCGCCAGCAGCAATCTCTTGCGTGGATGTGGGAGCGCATTGATGCCGGCCTGAAGCTCGCTTTCCGCCAGCACGCCGCTGTGCGCGAGTTGCTGCCCCAGATGGTGCGCGATGTCACGGAAGGGCGAATTGCTGCCTCTACCGCAGCACGAAACATGCTTTTAGCGCAGTCTGAATGTGCTTGAGTAGCTATCAATTGATGAGTAACTGATTTTCTGAAAATACCGGAGCAACCCAACCATGCAAGATATCCTCGTACAACTCGAAGCCAAGCGTGAACAAGCCCGCGCTGGTGGTGGCCTCAAGCGCGTCGCTGCCCAGCACAGCAAAGGCAAGCTCACCGCCCGCGAACGCCTAGAACTGCTGCTCGACAAGGATACGTTTGAAGAGTGGGATATGTTTGTCGAGCACCGCTGTTCCGACTTCGGTATGCAAGACCAGAAGATCCCAGGTGATGGCGTAGTGACGGGTTACGGCATGATTTCTGGACGCTTGGTGTTCGTTTTCAGCCAGGATTTCACCGTCTTTGGCGGCGCGTTGAGTGAAGCCCATGCCGAAAAAATTTGCAAGGTGATGGACCAGGCGATGAAGGTTGGTGCGCCCGTCATTGGCCTGAACGACTCCGGCGGTGCACGTATTCAAGAGGGCGTGGCATCTTTGGGGGGCTATGCCGATGTGTTTCAGCGTAACGTGATGGCCAGCGGCGTCATCCCTCAAATCAGCATGGTGATGGGGCCATGTGCCGGTGGCGCGGTGTATTCACCCGCCATGACGGACTTCATCTTCATGGTGAAAGACAGCTCTTACATGTTTGTGACCGGCCCCGAGGTCGTTAAAACCGTGACGCACGAAGAGGTGACAGCAGAGGAGTTGGGCGGAGCCATCACCCACACAACCAAAAGCGGCGTGGTGGATTTGGCGTTTGAAAACGACGTTGAAGCCCTGCTGATGTTGCGCCGTCTCTACAGCTACTTGCCGCTGAACAACCGCGAAAAAGCACCTGTGCGCCCCAGCAACGACCCGGCTGACCGCATGGACATGAGCCTGGACACGCTAGTGCCGGACAACCCGAATAAGCCTTACGACATGAAGGAGCTGATCGTCAAAACCGTTGACGATGGCGATTTCTTTGAAATCCAGCCTGAATACGCTAAAAATATCGTCATCGGCTTTGCGCGCATGGAAGGCCAAACGGTAGGGATCGTCGCGAATCAGCCGCTGGTACTTGCCGGTTGCTTGGACATCAAGTCCAGCATCAAGGCGGCCCGATTTGTGCGCTTTTGCGACTGCTTCAACATCCCCGTCATTACCTTTGTGGACGTACCAGGCTTTATGCCCGGTACTTCACAAGAATACGGTGGAATCATCAAGCATGGTGCCAAACTGCTCTATGCCTATGCCGAATGCACGGTGCCGAAAATCACCGTCATCACCCGCAAAGCCTACGGTGGCGCATACGATGTGATGAGCTCCAAACACCTTCGCGGCGACGTGAACTACGCCTGGCCTAATGCCGAAATCGCCGTGATGGGTGCCAAAGGTGCAGTAGAAATCATCTTCCGAGAAGACAAAGGCGACCCTGCCAAACTAGCGGCCAAAGAGGCTGAATACAAGGCCCGCTTTGCCAACCCTTTCGTCGCAGGAGCGCGGGGCTTCATTGATGATGTGATCTTGCCGCATGAAACCCGCAAGCGTATCTGCCGCTCGCTGGTGATGCTGCGGGATAAGAAGCTTGAAAACCCTTGGCGTAAGCACGGGAACATTCCGCTGTAAAGACTCAGGAGACCAAGACCATGTTTACCAAAATTCTCATCGCTAACCGGGGCGAAATCGCCTGCCGCGTCATCCTCACCGCCCGCAAAATGGGTATCAAAACTGTCGCCGTTTACTCGGATGCCGACAAAGATGCTCGCCATGTGGCGCTGGCGGATGAGGCCGTCAACATTGGCCCAGCACCCAGCCGCGAGAGCTATCTTGTCGCCGAAAAAATCATCGCAGCTTGCAAACAAACAGGTGCGCAGGCCGTACATCCTGGTTACGGATTTTTGAGTGAAAACGCCAGTTTCGCCAAGCGCGTGGAAGAAGAGGGCATTGTTTTCATCGGCCCCAAGCACTATTCCATCGCCGCTATGGGCGACAAGATTGAATCTAAAAAGCTAGCGGGCAAGGCAGGCGTGAACTGTATCCCTGGCGTTAATGATGCGATTGAAACCGCTGAAGCTGCCGTTGAAATTGCCAAAAGTATTGGCTATCCGGTGATGATTAAAGCCAGCGCGGGCGGTGGCGGTAAGGGTTTGCGGGTGGCGTTCAACGACAAAGAAGCGTTTGAGGGCTTCACGAGTTGCCGTAACGAGGCACGCAACAGCTTTGGTGATGACCGTGTATTCATTGAGAAATTTGTCGAAGAACCCCGCCACATCGAAATCCAGTTGATTGGCGATAGTCAGGGCAACGTGATTTACCTCAATGAACGCGAATGCTCTATCCAGCGTCGCCACCAAAAAGTGATTGAAGAAGCGCCGTCGCCGTTCATCACGGACGCTACGCGCAAAGCCATGGGCGAGCAGGCTGTCTTGCTGGCCAAAGCGGTGAAGTACCAAAGCGCGGGTACCGTCGAATTTGTGGTCGGTAAAGACCAGAGTTTCTACTTCCTGGAGATGAACACCCGCTTGCAGGTGGAGCATCCCGTCACCGAGTGCATTACCGGGCTGGACTTGGTGGAGTTGATGATCCGCGTTGCAGCGGGTGAGCCACTACCGCTGACGCAGGCTGAGGTGAAGCGCGAAGGCTGGGCCATCGAGTGCCGTATCAACGCGGAAGACCCGTTTCGCAACTTTTTGCCATCTACAGGACGCCTGGTGCGCTTTCAGCCGCCCAAAGAGACGATGTTCGCATCGGACACCTCGCAGTGGCAGGGTGTGCGGGTGGATACGGGTGTGCAAGACGGCGGTGAGATTCCGATGTTTTACGACTCGATGATCGCCAAACTCATCGTCCACGGCAAAGACCGGCTGGACGCGATTGCCAAGATGCGTGAGGCATTGAACGGTTTTGTGATTCGCGGCATCAGCAGCAATATCCCGTTTCAGGCCGCGCTGCTGGCGCATGCCAAATTTGTGGCGGGGGATTTCAATACCGGCTTTATCGCTGAAAACTACGGCAAAGGCTTCTCCGCTGCGGACGTGCCACACGATGACCCGCAGTTGCTAACAGCCCTCGCGGCTTATGTACAGCGCCGCGTACTGGCGCGGGCATCGGGCCTTACTGGTCAGTTGGCGGGGCACGGCTTCAAGGTGGGCGAAGATTTTGTGGTGATCGCTTTGGGTGCTGGGGGACAGAACCAGCCGCAACAGGTTAGCGTTACAGATTTTGAAGCCGCATCGGGCTCTAGCGCCATTCAGGTGGGGACCAATCGTTATGAAATTTGTAGCAACTGGCATTTGGGTAGCGTGCGCATACGGGGTACGGTGAACGGCCAGCCCTTCACCGCCCAAGTCGAGCGTGGTGGCCCTGGTGCGTCACTTAAAAACCCACTGGCCATTCGTGTGGCGCATAACGGGACGCAGTTGGACGCAATGGTGCTTTCCCCCAGAGCTGCTGAGCTGCATGTACTGATGCCGCACAAAGCACCGCCAGATATGAGCCGCTTTGTGCTGTCTCCTATGCCCGGCTTGCTGGTAGAGGTGGCAGTACAGCCCGGCCAAAAAGTGCAGGCAGGCGAGCGTGTGGCGGTGATTGAAGCGATGAAGATGGAAAACGTGCTGTTTGCGACAGCTGATGGCGTCGTTGCTAAAGTGATGGCCAGCAAGGGCGAATCGCTGACAGTCGATCAACCGATTATCGAATTTGCTTGACCAAAGCCATACGTTTAATCCGTAATCCCTAGTTCGTAATCAGTATTCTGTATTCTGTATTTCGTAATCTTCAACACTTAACCCACCACCCGTAACCCAAAAGGTACTCTCATGACGCTGCACGAATTTGAAGCTGCTTTAAAAGCCGACCACTACAGTGAAGTCGTGCCGATCACTCGAGCCGCAGGTTATGCCATGAACGCCCACAGCCACACCTTTGACGCCCGTGCGTTGATTACGGCAGGTGAATTCACCCTGGTCTTGGGTGGTGTGGCGCGCACTTACGCTGTGGGTGATATTTTTCAATTGCCTGCAGGTACGTTGCATGAAGAGCGTTCGGGGCCTGACGGCGCGAGTTATCTGGCGGGGCGCAGAGAAGTGCTTTCAGCATGACCGCGCGCCCTTTCAAAGTTTTGGGTATCCAGCAAATCGCCATTGGTGGTACCGACAAAATGCGCTTACAAAGACTGTGGGTGGATCTGTTTGGTCTGGAGGTTACCGGCACCTTCAAAAGTGAGCGCGAGAATGTAGATGAAGACATCTGCATGCTGGGTTTTGGTCCATTCAAGGTTGAAGTGGATTTGATGCAACCGCTGGACATCGAAAAAAAACCTGCCGTTCACACCACGCCGTTGAACCACGTTGGTCTGTGGATTGACGATTTACCTGCCGCAGTAACTTGGCTCAGCGCTCAGGGCCTGCGTTTTGCACCTGGCGGTATCCGCAAAGGCGCAGCAGGTTTTGATATCTGCTTTGTGCATCCCAAGGGCAATGACGAGTTGCCTCTGAGCGGGGAAGGTGTGTTGATTGAATTGGTACAGGCACCTGAAGAGGTGGTGAGTGCATTTTCAACGTTGGCTGCTGCACATCAAAGCCTAGCGCTATAAAAATGAAAGCACAAACGAAAGCACAAGCGCAAGCAAAAATGCCGGTCACTACGAGACATTAAAGGTTAAGGGGTAAGCAACCCCCTAACGGCCCGGGCTACTGCTTGTCCCCTATAGTTGAAGTCTTCCGAAGTACCCCGAAGGATGAAGATGGCAAGCTTAGACAAAACCTCGAACAATGGGGAGTCACTGGGTATCTGGTCGCTTGGGATGTGGTTTCTGCGGCGTGTGCGGTTTCCTATCAAGCTGGGCTTACTTGCAGCCATTATTCTTCTCCCCATGGTTTTGGTGGCGCTTCGTTTGTTCATAAGCCAAGCCGAGGCGGTTGCCTCCACAAATGCAGAGATTGAGGGTTTGAAGGTGATCAAGCCCACGGTTGCACTTGTGACGCAGTTGCAAAAGCACCGGGGGCAAAATAGCTTGGTCTTGGCCGGCAATGCGGCAGTCATTCCGGCACGCGATGAAACCAGGCGCCTGGCGGTGGCGGCCTTGGTAAGCGTGGATGCCGCTGTAGCGTCGGTACCTGGCTTGAAGCTTGACTCTGACTGGAACGCTTTGCGCCAGCGTGCTCAGGCTCTAACTACTGATCAGCCGGGTGCTAAAGCCGCTGAGAGCTTTAAGCTGCACACAGATGCCGTGCAAGCATTACAGCAATTCATTTATCTGTTGGCTGACCGCTCTACATTGTTGTTTGACCCTGAGCCCGCGCCCTACATGCTGATGGATGCGTTGGTTTCGCGCATTGGCCCGTGGTCTGAGCAAATTGGTCAGTTACGGGGAATGGGAGCGGCCCATTTGGTTGCAGCAACCCCCGATTTGATGGCGCGTTCAGGGCTGCTGGCAAGGGCCGACCGATTGACCCAAACGGCGTCTGACAGCAAGTTTATCCTGTCCTTATTGACACCGTATGACAACGTGCCGTTGGGCGTGGCAGAGGCGATTGAAAACTCGCTTGCATTCACTTCAGCTTCCCGGGCTGCCTTTGGCGTTGATGCGCCTTCCAGTGACAGCGTGGCTTATTTCACAGTGGGCACCCGGGCGATAGAGGCAGTGTTGGCTGTCAATGCGAAATTGCAAGACAGGCTGGAATTTTTGCTACTGACCCGTGCTGACAAACTGCAGCAAGAGCGCACGCTGTTAGCCGTTGCTTTGCTCGGAGGGATCGCTCTGCTGGCTTACCTGATGATCTGTTTTTACCGTACCTTCAGTATTGATTTGGGGCGACTCAGCTATGCGTTGACGCAAGTGTCACAGGGGAACTTGCGAGTGAAGGCGACTGTACGTGGTCGCGATGAGATTGGGGATTTGGCCAATTTGTTGCAAGTGATGATCCGCAATGTATCGGCCATGGTGGCGGCTGTTGGCAGTGATTCCGCTTTGGTGGCGTACGCTGGTCGCAACCTGAGTGAGGGCAATGAAGACCTTGCCAACCGCACCGAGCAGCAAGCTGCAAACCTGGAGCAAACGGCAGCCAGCGTGCAAGAGCTTGCATCCACCGTACAGCAAAATGCGGAATCAGCAAAAGCTGTCGACCTACAGGCAGTACAGGTTCGCACACTAGCGGATGAAGGCGCGCAGTCGATGACGGCAGCGATTATCTCGGTCGAGGCCATTCAGCAAAGTGCTCAGCGCATGAGCGACATCATCAGCGTGATCGACAGTCTGGCTTTTCAGACGAATATCTTGGCATTGAACGCCGCCGTGGAAGCTGCACGGGCTGGAGAGCAAGGCCGGGGCTTTGCGGTAGTTGCCAGCGAGGTGCGCTTGCTTGCCAAGCGTTCAGCCGAAAGTGCCAAGGAAATCCGCCAGTTAATACAAGCCTCCACCGCCCAAGTGGGAGCCAGCGTAGGGCAAATTCGTGTAGCAGGTGAACGCATTGCACAAATTGTGAACGGTATCCGTGAAGTGGCGACTACGCTGTCGCATATCTCTACGGCCAATGCGGAGCAAAGCGCAGGTATCAAAGAAATCTCGCAGGCGGTTATGCAGCTCGATGAAATCACCCAGCGTAATGGCGAGATGGTGGAGCGCGCTGTGCGTCAGTCTCACAGTCTTGAGCAAAGGGCATCCACGTTGACCGAAATGGCCTCTGAATTCAAGCTGTTGCAAGGTACGGCCTACGAAGCCAGTGCATTGATGGATAACGCTACAGCTTACCGAAGCACGTGCAGCAGCAAAGACGCCTTTTTGCGTGGTTTGACCGATGCCAGCAACGGTTTTTGCGAGCGTGATATGTATGTTTTTGCACTCAACGCCAGTGGCACGTACTTGGCATTCGCTGGTAACCCCGCCAAGATCAACACGCGCGTGCAAGACGTACCCGGTATTGACGGTGATGGTCTGATTCATGCCATCGTGACACAAGCCGAGGAGCAACCGGGCTGGGTGCTGTATGACATCACCAATCCCACTACTGGCACGGTACAGACCAAAATGTCGTTTGTTCGCCGTATTGATGACGTGTACGTGGGCTGCGGCGTCTACAAATCATTGGCATAAGCGCAGAGCCAAGTGAATGCCGCTTAATGGCTGATTAATGATTTTTTAAGGGGGCGGTTGAGGCCACGGACTATGGGGCTTGAAGGCGTTCGCGGGCTCGGGCCATGGCCAAGGCGATGAGCGCTTGCTTCGCATCCTGAGGTTCACCCATTACGACAGCGTCTTCACCTTGCGCAGGAGAAGTCGTTTTAGGCAGTTTAACGGGGCGCAAAATTTGTTGAAGTGCATCCCGTTTTAATCTATCGCTACGTAACTCATAGCGCTCACGCGCTTGCTGTGCTTGCATTTCTGACCAAGCCGCCCAACCGGTGTTCGCATCGCTGGCATTTTCCAGCACGATGCAGTCTACCGGGCATACGGGCAAGCAGAGTTCGCAGCCGGTGCAGTAGATCTCCTGCACCGTATGCATTACCTTGTTGGTCCCGATGATGGCATCGGTCGGGCAGGCTGCAATGCACAGCGTACAGCCAATACACCAGTTTTCATCAATGAACGCGACGCTACGAGGTGTCTCTGAGCCGTGTGCAGGGTTCAGTGGCAGCACAGGTAGGCCGGTAATTGCTGAGAGCCGTACGATGCCCTCATCGCCACCTGGTGGGCACTGGTTGATGGCTGCACCGTCGGCCGCTATGGCTTGGGCGTAGGCTGCACAGTCTGGGAAGCCGCAGCGGGTGCATTGCGTTTGTGGCAATGCATCCAGCAGCCGCTGAGCTAACAACGAGTTCACGTTGACAACGCTGCAGCGCTGGGATAGCGCTTAATTAGCGCCTGTTGCTCGATTTGCCATTTTGCTTGGTACTGATCATTAGTTCCGCCGCAGGTACTGTGATTGCATCTGCTACGGTGGTGATGACAATAGGAGCGGATGAAGCTGACGCCGTCTTCACTGAAGCAGAATTTCGGATTACCGCATGGTGTTGCAAGATAAACTGCTTTACCGCTGGGTACACTACTTCGCGCCAACGCCGACCGGCGAAGATGCCGTAATGGCCTGCGCCTGCGGCCTCCAAGTGCTGGTGCTGGTCAGCTGGGATGCCGCTGCACAGATCGTGCGCCGCTTGGGTCTGGCCAGAGCCGGAGATGTCGTCCAGCTCACCTTCAACGGTCAGCAGGGCGGTGGTAGTAATGTCGGCGGGACGAACGCGTGCCACTTGGCCATCCACACCCTTCACGTCCCAGGTGCCTTTGACCAAGCTGTAATCCTGAAATACAGTGTGAATAGTTTCCAGGTAGTAATCAGCGTCCATGTCGAGCACGGCGTTGTATTCGTCGTAGAACTTGCGGTGTGCTTCGACGCTGGCATCGTCGCCTTTGATCAGGTCTTTAAAGTAGTCGTAATGGCTACTAGCATGGCGGTCTGGGTTCATCGCCACAAAGCCGGTGTGCTGCAAAAAGCCCGGATACACGCGACGACCGGCGCCAGGGAAGCTCTTGGGCACGGTGTAAATCACGTTGTTCTCAAACCAGGAGTACGGCTTGTTCATCGCAAGGTTGTTTACGGCGGTGGGTGATTTTCTGGCGTCAATTGGGCCGCCCATCATAGTCATGCTGAGGGGGGTGGTTTCGCCGCGTGAAGCCATCAGTGACACAGCAGCCAACACAGGCACGGTAGGCTGGCATACGCTCACTACGTGGCAGTTGCCGTAAATACCTTGCAGGTGACGGATGAACTCTTGTACGTAGTTGATGTAGTCGTCCAGGTGAAATTCACCTTCCGACATGGGCACCAGGCGGGCGTTGCGCCAGTCGGTCACATACACCTTATGGTCTTTGAGCATTGTGCCCACCGTGTCACGCAGCAGTGTGGCGTAGTGGCCCGACAGGGGGGCCACGATCAGCACAGGGGGTTGACCTTTGAGCTTGGCCAGAGTTTCGATGTTGTCAGAAAACCGCTTGAAACGGCGCAACTCGCAAAACGGCTTGTTCAGCTCAATGCGCTCATGAATAGCAATGTCCACCCCGTCAACATTGACTGTACGGATATCGAAACTGGGTTTCTCGTAGTCTTTGCCCAAGCGGTAAACCAGATCAAAGCCCGCAGACATCCGTTGCGAATAGGGGTTTTGGCCGAACATGCTTAGCGGATTGCCCAGCATTTTGGCTGTCGCTTGAGAAAAATCAGCAAAGGGCTCCATCATGGAGCGCTGGGATTCATAAATTTGATACAGCATGGGGGAATCCGGTTTTGACAAGAATGTTGCAGTGCAATATAACAGCAGTATTGATGTTTCATGTGGAGTGAAAACACCAATATGAAGCAAACAATTACATAATTTGATTATGTTGTTGCATTTTCAATACCCTCATACCTAAAGAAGGCTTGAAATAAATGCTGTGGGAGTGTGAGAAATTCACTGGCTGCACTACAGTCTTTAGGTGTAGTAGTGCAGTCCGCGTACAGCTTAATTTGTCAAGTCCGCTCTGCTGCTTCTAGTGTATTTACAAGAAGCATCGTGATGGTCATTGGCCCTACACCGCCGGGCACGGGGGTGATGTAGCCGGCGACTTCTTTCACACCAGCAAAATCAACGTCACCGCACAGCTTGCCCTCTTCATTGCGGTTCATGCCGACATCAAGTACTACAGCGCCGGGTTTAACCATGTCGGCGGTCAGCACGTTGCGCTTGCCCACGGCTGCTACGACCACGTCGGCTTGCCGTGTTATGACCTTCAAGTCCTGCGTACCACTGTGGCAAATAGTGACGGTGGCATTTTTTTGTAGCAGCATCAACGCCATGGGCTTACCGACTATGTTCGAGCGGCCAATCACCACGGCATGCTTGCCTTTCAGGTCGTAGCCAATGCTCTCCAGCATTTTTATGCAGCCGTAGGGCGTGCAGGGCCAAAAACCTGGCATTCCCGTCATCAACGCACCAGCGCTGGCGATATGGAAGCCGTCTACGTCTTTCAGTGGAGAAATGGCTTCGATCACTTTTTGGGCGTCGATGTGGGCCGGCAGAGGCAGCTGTACCAAGATGCCGTGGATGCTGGGGTCGTTGTTCAGCGCCTCAACGCGGGCGAGCAGGGCGGCTTCAGTGAGGGTTGCGTCGTGCTTTTCCAGCAGCGAATAAAGGCCGTTGTCTTCGCAGGCTTTGACTTTATTGCGCACGTAAACCTGGGAGGCGGCATTGTCACCGACCAAAATCACGGCCAATCCGGGGATGATGCCACGGGCTTTGAGGGCTGCGGCGCGTTCGGCGACCTGGATACGCAACTGCTTTGAGAGGGCATTGCCGTCGATAAGGTGAGCGGAGGTGGTGGCGGTCATACAGTAAGCCTTTGAAGTGAAAAACGCCCGTTGCGCAAGACAAACGGGCGTAATTTGCTATTAAAAATATAGCGAATGAATTGTAGCGTCAGGATTTTGGTGCGTTCTGTCCAAGGGCGATTTTCAGCAGGTCAGCTACGGTGTTGGCGTTGAGCTTTTCCATGATGTTGGCGCGGTGCGCTTCCACGGTTTTGATGCTGATACCCAAGTCGTCGGCAATTTGCTTGTTCAGGCGGCCGGCAACAATGCGTTCCAGTACCTGAGCTTCACGGCTGGTGAGTTTGGACAGCAGTGCGCCCCGGCTGGCGGCCTGTTGGAAGTCAGCGAAGGCGCTCTTGGCCGTTTCCAGCATGCGCTCAACCAAACTGACCAGCTCTTCCTCTTTGAATGGCTTTTGGATGAAGTCCATTGCACCTTTTTTCATAGTGTCCACTGCCATAGGTACGTCGCCGTGGCCGGTGATGAACACGATAGGAAGGGGAGAGCGGCGTTCAATCAGGCGATCTTGCAGCTCCAGACCCGTCATGCCACCCATGCGGATGTCCACTATCAGGCAAGCCACTTCGCGTGCGTCATAACGCGAGAGAAAGGATTCTGCCGAGTCATAGCAACGCACCCGGTAGTCTTTACCCTCTAGCAGCCATTGCAAGGAGTCGCGCACGGCCTCGTCGTCGTCTACGACGTAAACAGTGCCTTTTTTGGGAATCAAACTCATGCAGTAATCCTGGGGTCGTCTCAAGGGTTTTATTTAAAGCTGCCGGGGACGGGTTGGCAATCGATTGTGGTTCAAACCATTGGTAACCAGAAGGCGAAGCGGCAGCCTGAAATTTCTGCGCCATTGTAGAGGTTCTCCGCCTGCACCCGCCCTTGGTGCGACTCGATGATAGTGCGGCATAAATTGAGGCCGATACCCATGCCCTCGGTCTTGGTGGAGAAGAAGGCTTCGTAGAGCCGTTCCATCACTTCGGGCGACAGGCCTTGGCCGGTGTCCATCACCGAAAATTCCACCACGGACTGCTTGTCTACTTGCTTGGGTACTACGCGCAGCTCGACACTGCGTCCCCCCGTGGCGCGTTGGGCGTTGTCTACCGATTCGGCGGCATTTTTGAGTAAATTAACCAGCACCTGCTCAATCAAAATCGGATCTACATGCAGCAGCGGGAGACGCGCGGCAATGTAGTGGTTCAGGCGCACATTGCGGCGGCGCAGCTCGAACCCAGCCAGCTCAACCGCTTCGTTCACCATAGTGGTCACGTCAGACGGGGTGCGGTTGGGCTCACTGCGTTTCACAAATGAGCGGATGCGCTGGATGATTTGCCCGGCACGCTGGGCTTGTTTAGCGGTTTTCTCTAGCGCGGCCAGCAGGTCGACTTCCGCGATTTGCTTGCCCTTAATGCGCGACACCATGCCGTTGCAGTAGTTGTTGATGGCGGTAAGTGGTTGGTTCAGCTCATGCGCCACGCTGGACACCATTTCCCCCATCGTTATGAGGTGGCTGGCAGATTGCGCTCTTTCAGCTTGCGCAGCAGAGGAGTCTTCGGCCACGCGGCGCGGCGTAATGTTGGTGGCAATGACCATTTGTGCCAAGCGGCCATCCACCCAAGTCAGGTAGCGGGCCCGTACTTCTAGCCATAAGCCCAGGGTTGGTATAAAAATCTCGGTGCTCTGGGCCTGTACATCGGTCAGAGTGTCTATGGGTAAGCCCATCATCGAGTCCACATCGTCAATCGACTCGTAGTGGGGTGAACGCTCCAGCGTACCCGCTTGCATGACCAATTGCGAATGGCCTTCAGTGTCTTGGCCAAACCATTGCTGATAGAGCTTATTGGCGTACAGCAGCTCTTTGTTGCCCAGAGGTGCCACGGACACAGCGGCATCCAGGGCCTCCAGCACGGTGGTGAAGCGCTCATACGAGGCCGAGAGTTGCTCGCGGATACGGTTGGGTTCGGTGATGTCAGTGATCGATGTCATCCAGCCAGTTTGTACGCCGTAAGCGTCTACCAGCGGGGATACATAAAGTCGCGCATCAAACAAACTGTTGTTGCGGCGCTTTACCCGCACTTGAAAACCTGCTGCTGGTGTGCGCCCGCTCAACTCGTCATCCAGGCGGGCGGCCAAGTTGTCCCGATCTGCCTCGGGCCAATAGGGATAGGGGGCGGTACGACCCACAATTTCGCTCTCGCTCCACCCCGTCATCTGACAAAAAGCAGCGTTGATGTAGGTAATGCGGCCTTGCAAGTCCATCGCCCGCATGCCGGTTGGCATGGAGTTTTCCATGGCCCGGCGAAAGTTGGTTTCGGTCATCAAGGCCTGCTGGGCATGCAAGCGGCGGCGAGTGTGCCGCCAAGTACCTATTAGCATCCACACAGTCAGTGCGCTCAAGGCCCCGACCAGCCAGAACAAGCTACTGCCCACCATGCCCGGTGAGGTGCGCCAAGCTTGCGCGCGTATTACCAGGCCACTGCCAACAGGTGAGATGGGTATCTCATACGTGCTGCCTGGGGTTGACCATGGCAACAGCTGCGCGGTTTTAGGACCGGCCGGGATACTGGTACCTGCCAGCACATGGCCTTGGGCATCGAGCAGGGCCACGGCGTATTTAACCCACACATCTGCTAGTACGCCTAGCTGCAAGATGCTCTCGACGGAATATTCCGCTAGCAGCTCACCGGCCACTCGACCCTGCTTGGGGAAAGGCAGGTGCAGCTCTAGGATTGCTGGCCGTGCGTGGCGGGCCATGGGCTGGGCGTACACCGGTTGTTGGATTTCGCCAGCAAGAATGAAGCTTTTTTGCGTATCACCAGGTGATAGTAAGTCGTCCGCGAGGCGCAGCTGCTGGTTGTTCATGCTGGGTACAGCGTAGCTTGCCTTGATGCGGCCTGTTCGATCTACCCAGCTCAGGATGTGCAGTTCGGGGTACTGGTTCATCAGTGACTCTGCGCGCAGCATGAACTCCTCGGTGTCAATCTCGCTGTTGGCGGTTTCACGAGCCAGGCGCACAAGCTGGTCTTGGCGCTCCAGCAAGCGCAAACGGATTTGTTGCTGGGCATATTCCACGTCGCGCTTGAGGGCTTCATGCTCGCGTTCCATCTCTTCTAGACGCAGATAGCTGAACGACGCCACGATTGCGGCCAAGAACAGCAGCACTGCGGCGATAGGGGCCAGCAGCGCCAAACGGTCTTGCCGTGTTGCGGGCTGGCTGATCCACCAAATTCGCCACCAGCGGTTGGCGGATTTGCGGCGTTCAGGCCCAGGAAATGGCTTAGGTGAAGGGGGTCGGGCTTGCATTCGCGGGAGTGTAGGCGAGTGTTAGAAAAATGCTCGGTACTTACCCGCGTCTTACAAGTATTTACCCCATCTTTGGCTCGAAATACGCAGTCTTACGCATTAAATTTCACATAATGAGATGATTAATCACTATTTGAAATTTTTTGAAATCATGAGAGAATAGACTTACACCACTAAATCACGACCTCAATTTTTTAGGAGACAAGCATGTCAGCTATGCCACAGAACCTGTCTGGTGCGTCTGTCAATGACGCAGATAGCCAAGAAACCCGCGAATGGATGGACGCTTTGTCCGCCGTTATTGAGGCTGAAGGCCCAGAACGCGCCCATTATTTGCTAGAGCAGTTGCTGGAGCATGCACGCCAAAGTAGCATTGACATGCCGTTTTCCGCTAACACGGGTTATGTAAACACCATTGAGCCGTCCCAAGAAGCGCGCTGCACAGGCAATATTGAAATTGAAGAGCGCTTGCGCTCATACATGCGCTGGAACGCCATGGCGATGGTGGTTAAGGCCAATCGTCACCATCCTGTCGATGGTGGCGATTTAGGCGGTCATATCGGTTCGTTCGCGTCGCTCGCTCACATGTTTGGTGCGGGCTTTAACCATTTTTGGCATGCCGAGAGTGCTGAGCCTGGAAAAGAGCATGGAGGCGACTGCCTTTATATCCAGGGCCACGTATCGCCCGGCGTCTACGCCCGCGCTTACCTGGAAGGCCGCTTGAGCGAAGAGCAGTTGCTCAACTTCCGGCAAGAAGTGGACGGCAAGGGTCTGTCAAGCTACCCGCACCCCAAGCTGATGCCTGAGTTTTGGCAGTTCCCTACAGTCTCTATGGGCCTTGGCCCTTTAATGGCTATTTACCAAGCCCGCTTTCTGAAATACCTGCATGCCCGGGGTATTGCCAACACCGAAAACCGCAAGGTATGGGTATTTTGTGGCGACGGTGAGATGGACGAAGTCGAATCGTTGGGTGCGATTGGCTTAGCCTCACGTGAAAACCTCGACAACCTGATCTTCGTTATCAACTGCAATTTGCAGCGCCTGGATGGTCCTGTGCGCGGTAACGGCAAGATCGTGCAAGAGCTGGAAGGCGAATTCCGTGGTGCAGGCTGGAACGTCATCAAGCTGCTGTGGGGAAGTGAGTGGGATCCGCTCTTGGCCCGCGACAAGGACGGCGCGCTTAAAAAGCTGATGATGGAAACGCTGGATGGCGATTACCAGGCTTTCAAAGCCAACGACGGCGCTTATGTACGTAAACATTTCTTCGGTCGCGATCCCCGCACGCTAGAGATGGTTGCTCATATGACGGACGACGAAATTTTTGCGCTCAAGCGCGGGGGGCACGACGCGAAGAAGGTCTACGCGGCCTTTGACGCTGCCGTCAATCACAAAAACCAGCCGACCGTGTTGCTTATCAAGACCGTCAAAGGTTTTGGTATGGGTAAGAGCGGTGAAGGCAAAAACAACGTTCATCAGACCAAAAAGCTTACTGACGAAGACATCAAGATCTTCCGCGATCGTTTTAATATTCCGATTCCTGATAGCCAGCTGGCTGAAATTCCGTTCTACAAGCCGGCTGACGACACGCCCGAAATGCGCTACCTCCACGAGCGCCGTGCCGCACTCGGCGGCTACTTGCCGCACCGCCGCGTCAAAGCGGATGAGCAGTTCACGGTTCCCTCGCTGGAAACCTTCAAAAGCGTGATCGAGCCGACCGCTGAAGGCCGTGAAATCTCCACAACACAAGCCTATGTGCGCTTCTTGACCACGCTACTGCGCGACCAAGCCCTCGGCCCACGCGTCGTGCCTATCTTGGTGGACGAAGCCCGCACATTCGGTATGGAAGGTTTGTTCCGCCAGATTGGTATTTACAACCCCGCAGGTCAGCAGTACACACCAGTCGATAAAGACCAGGTGATGTACTACCGCGAAGACAAGGCCGGTCAAATTCTGCAAGAAGGTATCAATGAAGCTGGTGGTATGTCCAGCTGGATTGCTGCTGCTACCAGCTACAGCACCAGCAACCGGATCATGATCCCGTTCTACGTGTACTACTCGATGTTTGGCTTCCAGCGCGTTGGCGATCTGGCTTGGGCTGCGGGTGATATGCAAGCGCGTGGTTTCTTGTTGGGCGGAACCTCGGGACGTACCACGCTGAATGGCGAAGGCTTGCAGCACGAAGACGGTCATAGCCACATCATGGCGGGTACCATTCCTAACTGCATCAGCTACGACCCCACCTTTGCCCACGAAGTCGGCGTTATCTTGCACCACGGCATGAAGCGCATGGTCGAGAAGCAAGACAACGTTTATTACTACCTGACCCTGTTGAATGAAAACTACCCCATGCCCGGCCTCACTGCTGGCACGGAAGAGCAGATCATCAAGGGCATGTACGAATGCAAAAAAGGCGGCAGCCACACTAACCGCGTTCAACTGCTCGGTTCTGGCACCATACTGCGCGAATCTATTGCGGCACAAGAACTGCTGGAAAACGACTGGGGTATTTCCGCTGACGTGTGGAGCTGCCCTAGCTTTAACGAGCTGACCCGCGAAGGCCAGGACGCAGATCGCTTCAACCTGTTGCACCCAATGGATGCTCCCCGTGTCTCCTTCGTGGCCCAGCAGCTCTCTGGCAGCACTGGCCCCGTGGTGGCATCAACTGACTACATGAAGGCTTACGCTGAGCAAATTCGCCCTTTCATACCTAAGGGTCGTACCTACAAAGTGCTGGGAACCGATGGCTTTGGTCGTAGCGATTTCCGCTCAAAACTGCGTGAGCACTTCGAGATCAACCGTCACTACATCGTGGTAGCCGCTCTTAAAGCGCTGAGCGAAGATGGCGAGGTGCCTGGTAGCCGCGTGTTGGAGGCCATCACGAAGTACGGTATCAAGACCGACAAGATCAACCCGTTGTACGCCTAACCATCAAGAGAGATCAATATGGCAAACGTAGAAATTCAAGTTCCCGACATTGGTGACTTCGATGAAGTAACCGTGATTGAGCTCATGGTGAAACCAGGGGACACGGTGAAAGCTGACCAGTCGCTCATTACCGTCGAATCCGACAAAGCGTCGATGGAGATTCCCTCCAGCCATGCCGGCGTGGTGAAAGAGTTGCGCATCAAGCTGGGCGATAAAGTCAAGCAGGGTTCCATCGTGTTGGTGCTGGAAACCGAGGAGGGTAGCGCCGTTGCCTCTGCCCCCGTTTCAGCATCTAATCCTGCACCAGTAAAGGCTGCATCTGCACCATCTGCTCCTGTAGTTGTAGCGTCCGTTGCAGTTGTTGCAAGCGTAGGCCTGATCGAAGTTCGTGTGCCCGACATCGGCGACTTCAAAGACGTGTCTGTGATCGAACTGCTGGTGAAAGTGGGCGATACCATCAAGGCCGAGCAATCGCTGATGACGGTGGAGTCCGACAAAGCCGCTATGGAGATTCCCTCGTCTTCGGCAGGTGTCATCAAAGAACTCAAGGTCAAGCTCGGTGACAAGGTCAATATTGGCGATTTGGTGGTAATTTTGGAAAGTGCAGTTGCTGCATCGGCCTCTCCAGCACCAGCAACCCAAGCCGCTATCCCCGCCATGGCTCAGGCAGCACCTGCAGCAGCTATAACTTCGGTAGCAGCTCCAATAGTCGCCACGTCCCCTGTTGCCGCTAGCGTCCCCGCTCATGACCCCACCGCTCTCGTGTTGCACCTGCCGCATGCCAGCCCCTCCGTGCGCAAGTTCGCTCGCGAACTCGGCGTGCCGTTGGACGAACTCAAAGGGACAGGCCACAAGGGCCGGATCACCGAAAGTGACGTGCAAGGCTTCACCAAGTCCGTCATGGCTGGTGCAGTACAAACCAAGGCCCAGGTATCGAACGCACCCAAGTCCGCAGTAGGCGGCGACGGTGGTGGTCTGGGTCTGCTGGCTTGGCCCAAGGTCGACTTTGCCAAGTTCGGCCCGGTCGAGCGCAAGGACATATCACGCATCAAGAAGATCAGTGGCGCAAATCTTCACCGCAATTGGGTCATCATTCCGCACGTCACCAACCACGACGACTGCGACATCACCGACCTGGAAGCCTTCCGCGTCAGCATGAACAAGGAGAATGAGAAAGCGGGTATCAAGCTCACCATGCTCGCATTCATGATCAAAGCCAGCGTGGCCGCACTCAAGAAGTTCCCCGATTTCAATAGCTCTCTGGACGGCGACCAACTGGTGGTGAAGCAGTACTTCAACATCGGTTTTGCGGCAGATACACCGAACGGCTTGGTCGTCCCTGTCATCAAAGACGCGGACAAAAAAGGCGTTATGCAAATCTCAACCGAAATGGGTGAGCTGGCCAAGAAGGCCCGTGACGGTAAGCTAGGCCCGGCGGACATGAGTGGTGCCTGCTTCACGATTTCCAGCTTGGGTGGTATTGGCGGGCGGTACTTCACGCCGATCATCAACGCCCCTGAAGTTGCAATCATGGGTGTGTGCAAGAGTGCAATTGAGCCAAAGTGGGATGGCAAAGCGTTCCAGCCACGTCTCATGCTGCCTTTGAGCCTGAGTTGGGATCACCGCGTGATCGACGGCGCTTCTGCGGCTCGTTTCAATGCATTCTTTGGTCAAGTTTTGACTGACTTTCGTCGCGTCCTACTGTAATGACCACCGTCGTTGTCGTTAAAAAGAATGGTCAAGTTGCCATCGCCGCCGATACCTTGGTGACGTTTGGCGACACCAAGCTGGGGCCTCGCTTTGAGGCCAACAGCAAGATTGTTATGGTCGATACGTTGGTGGGACCGACCTATATTGGTTCGGCGGGCACGGTTGCGCACTTTCCCGTACTGCGCCGGGCTTTGAACAGTTTGTCCCTTGAACAGCGCCTACTGGGCAGCAAGGACGAAGTGTTCGACACCTTCACCCGGCTGCATCCCTTGCTCAAAGAAAATTTCTTTTTGCAGACCAAAGAAGACGATAACGACCCCTATGAGTCCAGTCAGTTCAGCGTGCTGGTGGCCAATGCCACCGGCATCTACGGCCTCTACAGCTACCGTGAAGTCTTTGAGTTCAAAGAGTTCTGGGGCATAGGCTCAGGCCGTAGCTTCGCCCTCGGTGCCATGCAAGCGGTGTGGCCCAAAGCTAAAACTGCTAAAGAAGTAGCCGTCGCAGGTATTACCGCAGGCTGCGAATTCGACAAAAGCTCTGGTCTTCCTGTGGACGTGTTCACCCTCAAGCTCAAGACCTGAGTTTCTAATTTCCCTTAATTACGTTCCCACGTGGAGACCCACCATGGCACAGATTGAAATCAAAGTCCCTGACATTGGCGATTTCGCCGAAGTCACTGTTATCGAGCTGATGGTTAAACCGGGTGATACCGTCAAGGTAGACCAGTCACTGTTGACGGTGGAGAGCGACAAAGCCTCTATGGAAATTCCTTGCAGTCACGCTGGTGTGGTGAAGGAATTGCGCGTCAAGCTAGGCGATAAAGTCGCTGAAGGTTCTGTTGTTCTGATGTTGGAAGCCGCAGGCGAGGCCGTGACCATGCCCGCACCTGCTTCTGCACCAGTTGCTTCAGTCACAAACTCAGCATCTAATCCGGCTGCTGCACTGGTAATATCATCACCTTCAGCTATCACTTCTGTAGCATCCACCTATGCGGGTGCCGCTGATCTCGAGTGCGACCTGCTGGTGTTGGGCGCAGGCCCTGGTGGTTACAGCGCCGCCTTCCGTGCAGCTGATTTGGGCCTCAAAGTCGTTATCGTTGAGCGCTACGCCACCTTGGGCGGTGTGTGCCTGAACGTCGGCTGTATCCCTTCAAAAGCCCTGCTACACGTCGCCTCCGTGATGGACGAGGTCAAACACTTTGAAGCGCTCGGTGTTACCTTTGCCGCGCCCGATATTGACCGCGCCAAGCTGCTTGGCCATAAAAACAAAGTCGTTGGCAAGTTGACTGGTGGTCTGTCTGCCATGGCCAAAATGCGCAAAGTCACCGTGGTGCGAGGCTACGGCGCGTTCCTCGATGCTTTCCATGTACAGGTGGAAGAAACCACTGGTACCGCGCAAGAGAAGACTGGCAAAACCCAAACTATTAAATTTAAAAACTGCATCATTGCCGCAGGTAGCCAAGCCGTGCGCCTGCCGTTCATGCCCGACGATCCACGTGTCGTGGACTCCACCGGCGCACTCGCCATGGGCACGAACCCGAAGCGCATGTTGATTCTGGGTGGCGGCATCATCGGCTTGGAAATGGGCACCGTTTACAGCACCCTGGGCGCACGCCTGGACGTGGTGGAGATGATGGATGGCCTGATGCAAGGCGCTGACCGCGATCTGGTCAAAGTCTGGCAAAAAATGAACGCCTACCGTTTTGACAACATCATGTTGAACACCAAAACGGTCGGTGCCAAAGCTACCCCTGAAGGTATCGAAGTCACGTTCGCCCCTGCGGTTGAGGGCGGCACCTGCCCCGCACCGCAGACCTACGATCTAGTCTTGCAAGCCGTAGGCCGTACACCGAATGGCAAAAAGATCGCTGCTGACAAAGCAGGCGTCACCATCACCGACCGTGGTTTCGTGCCCGTCAACATCCAGATGCGTACCAACGTGCAGCACATCTTTGCTATCGGCGACATCGTGGGTCAACCTATGTTGGCCCATAAAGCCGTGCATGAAGCCCATGTGGCAGCAGAAGTCATTGCTGGTGAAATCCAAGGTAACAAAGAGCTCGCCAGTGCCGCTTTCAATGCCCGCGTCATCCCCAGCGTCGCCTACACGGATCCAGAAGTCGCCTGGGTTGGCCTCACCGAAGACCAGGCTAAAGCGCAAGGCATCAAGGTCAAAAAAGGCTTGTTTCCCTGGACGGCATCTGGCCGCGCAATTGCGAATGGCCGCGATGAAGGCTTCACCAAACTGCTGTTTGATGACAGCCCCGAAGCCCACGGCCACGGAAAAATCTTGGGTGGCGGCATCGTTGGCACGCATGCAGGCGACATGATCGGCGAGATTGCGCTGGCGATTGAGATGGGCGCAGACGTGGTGGACATCGGCAAGACGATTCACCCGCATCCAACGCTAGGCGAGAGTATTGGCATGGCTGCTGAGGTGGCGCATGGGTCTTGCACGGACTTGCCACCGGTTAAGAAGTAGCAGATCAATCGAATCTAGAGGTGTCTCGATAAATGTAGAAAAGCCCTGACCCCCAACGGTTAGGGCTTTTTACGTGGTGCACCCGCAGCGAGTTTGAGCCAACTTTAGCTATCATTACTCGGTCTGTCCCCCTTACGTTCAAGGGCGCAGATCTGTTTACGGGTAGCTTTGGCTATAACGGTAGCCTTGGTATTTGAAAATGGCTTCTTTGGGACGGATTTGTTCGACTTGCAGGCCGGGCGCAGGTTCATCGCTTTCGTGGTAAATCTGGCCACTGACGATAAGCATGCGGTTGGCTGGTGTATTGGCATACACCGCGCCGCTGATGGCAAGCTTGGGTAGCGAAGTCCTTATGTCGTCAGGAAGTTCGCTTATGGCGTAGATGCGGGGTTCATTAGCAGAGTGCACTGCGGCTGGGGTAGCGTCTGCTTCTTTGCGGCTCACTGTATTGACCAGCGGTGGTTTAGGTTTAGTGACTACCGTTGTTTTTACTGGAGTTTTCGCGACAACTTGGGGCTTTTTTTCGGAACTACTCTGGGTCGACTCGTCGGTGTTTTGCACCAGAGCAGTTACAGGTTCAGGCGGTGGAGTGGGCGCTTCGGCTTGCAACAACGCCGGTTTAGACAATGAGGGCAACAATGCTGTTGCTGTTCGAGTTGCTGGCTGCGGTATCGACGCCTGTATAGGTGAGTGGCGATTTAGCAGTAACCAAAATATGCCTCCCAGCAGCAGCAGGGCTAAACCCATAACTCCATAAAATGCCATTTTGGCGTGCCTTGCAGCTACCAAAATTTCGGGTGCTTGCCCCATTGTTTGGGTGTGCAGACCCGGCGTTATGCCGCGTTCACGTTCGGCTGCAGATTTCTTCAACGCATCTAGGATGTACGACATAGTCGGTTACAGCCGCTGCTGTGGTTGCAAGCGCGGTTCAACCACGCCGGTCGCACGGTTGATTTGCATGAAGGTGGTTACCCCTGCTGTGCCGTCAGGTTTCAAGCCGTGCGCCAGTTGAAAGGCCCGGAGTTTTGCGACCAAGGCCGCATCCAATGTTGCTTTGCTGCTGGGTTTGGGCTCACCGTTGATCTGCGCTAACTTCACGGCTATCCAGTCTAAGCTCGGCTGCGAGCTGTCGTGGAGAACTTTCGGTGCCTTGGTATTGATTTTGTCTTTGCCTTTGGGCGGTGATGTCGTCTTGGGGGTATAGCCGGGAGGCACGCGCCAGAACGTGGCGAAATCGCCTTGCCACAGCTGAGTAAGCACGTCCCGAGACACGGTTTGTGTGTCGGCGCCCATTTGCAAGCTGGCACCTTGATCGCTCAGGCTGGTTAGCAACGCATAGACTGGCTTTTTGTGATCGTCCATCAGCGTGATGATGCCGGGTCGATTGAGCTGCTGAATTAGCGGGAGGCTAATGTTTTTAATACGGAAGCAGTGAACCTGGCTTCGCTCTGCAGCTTGGCATGTGTCGCCTGTGCTGGTGGGCAGCTTCCAAGAAGGAGCCAAAGCGCGCCATGCATCGGTCACGTCACGGGTGGGTGATTTGAAGTGGGTTGTTAGGTCAGCAGCGGTGAGTTTGCTCAAGGGGGCTTTGACTTCGAGGGGCACTACTTCGAGGTTTTTTAAGTCGGCTTGGCTTGGAGTGATTGGTGGGGGAGCAATACTCGCTCTAGATTGCGATATTTTCGGTTCGTGGCTGACAGGTGCACTTGTCACGGATTCTGGGGCGCTAGCCTTGTCTGCCCAGCGTGTCCAACCCAACCCTGCGACGGTGATGGCCACAACCAAAAAGGCTAAAGACGCTGCAGTCTGCCAAGGCTTGCGTAGTAGCCGTATCCACTGTGATGCGGCTTGAAGGCTGGGAAATGAGCCTGGTAATTTGGGGCGTTGTGGTGCTGTGCCGCCATCGTCAAACACCTCGCCTGCCGCTTGCTCTACTATTTGACGAGAGACGGTGCTGCTGCTGTTGACGTAAGCCCCCAGCAGGGCGCGATCACAAAGTAAATTGATGCGGCGAGGGATACCACGTGCGAGGCGGTGGACGCGTTGTATCGCAGTGCGTTTAAAAGGATTAGCGCCGGTATGCCCTGCTACGCCCAACCGGTGAGTAATGTAGCCCGCAGTTTCAGTCTCGGTTAAGGCTCCGAGGTGAAAGCGGGCGATAACCCGCTGTGCCAATTGCTCTAAGTCGGGCTGCGCAATCATACGGCGCAGTTCGGGCTGGCCGATCAAGATGATTTGCAGTAGCTTGCGTTCACTGGTTTCCAGATTGGTCAGCAAACGTAGCTGCTCTAGTACGTCGGGGAACAGATTCTGTGCCTCATCAATGATGAGAATATTGTTTTGTCCGGCAGCATGGCTGTCCAGCAGGTACGCGTTGAGCGGGTCTAAGCAGTCTTTTGCCGTCTCTGGCCCCGGCTGACGAGCTGGGTGCGGTAGGTTGAATTCATCGCAAATAGTTTGCAGAAGCTCCAAGGTATTAAGCTTGGGATTAAGAATGTAAGCAACATTACAGTTTGCCGGAATCTGCTCTAAAAAGCAGCGGCACACCGTGGTTTTGCCAGCACCAATTTCACCTGTGAGCAGCACGAAGCCACCGCCTGCACTCAATCCGTAGAGCAAATGAGCCAAAGCCTCCCGGTGACGCTCGCTCATAAAGAGGTAGCGCGGATCAGGAGCAATGGAAAAGGGGCTTTGTTTCAGGCCAAAGAATTCAGCGTACATACCCCGAGGATAAAGGGTTGCGGGCTGATGGCCTTAAGCGGGTGCATTAACCGGAAGCAAGAGTGCGCCGCCGGCTAATGTTGTTACTCGTAGGAGATCAGTTTTGAGCAGCCAAGGCCTCGTCCATGGCCTTGCAGTTAGGCGCGCATACGGCTTGGGCTTTGCCCAGGACATTGCGGGTCTTCATCAGCGAACGGGTACGGTGTTTACCGCACAAGAAGCATGACATGGTGGCACTGCCTAGTGAGGCACCGGCTTTGAAGGGTGAACCTGAAGGCTTGGATTTATAACGTAAACCATCAGCAAGTACGGCTGTTTTGACCTCGGGCTTAGACATGGACAGAGCTTTCCGTTGAGAGTTGCAGGGCTGGTGCGCGAATGCTGGCCGGAGCGGCGTGCATGGCGGTTGAGGTAAAGAGGTTCATTCAGTTTGAAGTGGAGTCTGATTGCTTGTCTGCAAGTCAGGGGTGTGCGAGAGAGCTTAGCGTTGTGGGCTGGGTGGTCTCTCTGTGGCGGCTTCCATGTTGACAACAAACCGGATAAACGGATTTTACCATTGGCCCAGATCTTCGCCCAGGCCTCTTCTTCAGCGGCCCTGTTCTTTCAGGTACATGCTACGTGCAGCGAGCGCGGTGTCGGTGAAGTCAGTGAACAGACCATCGACACCCAAACGGTAGTAAGCCAAGACTTCATTTTTACCCTCTCCCTTGTAATCTGTAGCCAGGCGACGGGATTCATTGCGGAATGTGAAGGGGTGGACAAACAACCCAGCTTTGTGTGCATCGGCAACCAGCGTGGTGGGAGCTGCGGAGACGGTGTCTGCATCGTTAATTTTGCCGTCGCCATTCATGTCCATTGCCTTGCCATCTGCGCCAAGCGTACCTTTAACGCTGATGATAAAGCGCTTCCAGGGACCAATGCCGTCAGCGTAGGTCTTGATTTCGGCCAAACCTGCGGGTGTAACCATGGCGTCAAAGTTGCGCTTGTCACCGGCCAATGTCCAATCGTAAGGACGATCACTGGGAACTGCAAACGTGACTTTGCCTGTTCGCAAGTCCACGCTGTCGCCATCGATCAGCTGTATCAACTTGGTGTTCAGTCCTTTACTTTTCATGTACTTGAGGCTGCCTGGCTCGAAAGACTGAACGTAGATGGGCGCAGATTTGGTGTTCCAGCCCTCGGCCTTGATGATGGCGATGAGCTTGTCTTCCAAAGGCAGGCCCAAGCTTGCGAAGTAGGTGGGGTTTTTTGTTTCAGGGTAGATCGCAATGGTGCGTCCTATACTCTTGGACTGGGCTTTGGCCAAGTCCACAACCTCTTGGAATGTGGGTATTTTGTACAAACCGTTGAACTGCTGAGGACGCTCAGCATCGGTAGAAATGGCACCCAGTGTTTTAATTTCAGCCAGGGTGAAGTCGTCCGAGAACCAGCCGGTTTGGGTTTCACCATCGACTTTGATGGTTTTTTTGCGCGCTGCAAATTCAGGGTGCTTAGCCACGTCGGTGCTGATGGCCAGATTAGGGTCATGGCGCGTTATCAGCACACCGTCTTTGGTGGAGATCAAGTCCATTTCAATAACATCAGCGCCGAGTTCAATAGCGCGCAAATAGCCTTCCAAGGTTTCTTCGGGCAGGTAGCCTGATGCTCCTCTGTGGGCCACTACAAGTGGTGCCTTGCCATCCAATGTGAGCAAGTTCACCATGTGCGAAGTATTGGGCGTGCTACACGCTGTCAGCGCTAAAGCGCTCAATGCAGCAACCAGCGAAATAGTTTTACGAGGGTTAGGGGGGGTGAAGGTAGTGAGCATGGCAGCAGTTCCTTGCAAATAAAGCAATCATCGTACCCGGTAGATATGACAGTTTGGAACATGACTGAGGTGCTCGAATAGGTCGAGGTTACGAAAAGAAAGCGCTTACTTGCAAAAAGAGGTTTCATGTCTGTGCGGCAGCAAATGACCAGTAGTTGTGCAATGTGTGATGACTGAAAGTTGTACGGTTACAATTATTACTCGTTGTAACATCGACTTATTCACATAGCTTATCCAAATCTTCATATATTTGTAACGCTGAATATGCTGTCCCCTGTTCTTGGCTGAGATTTATAACAAAGAGCAAGATGAATCATTGGATAGCTTTTTTAGCGGGCCTGTTTCTGACCATTCCTTCTTTTGCCTTGTCGGTGGCCTTTATTAACCCCGGACAATCGAACGAAGCCTATTGGGTTTCGGTTGCTGAATCCATGAAGGTGGCGGCAGGCAGTCTGGGGATTACGCTTGAAATGCGCTTTATTGAGCGGGATCACCAACGCGCTCTGGCAATAGCTCAGGAAATTGCCGATCGTCCGAAAGCTGCGCGACCTGATTACGTCATTCTGACTAATGACTATGACCTTGGCCTGAAGCAATTGCAGCTTCTTGAGGGTAGCGGAATTCGCTGCTTTTTTGCATTCAGTCCACCCGGTGCAGCAGCACGGCAAGAGATCGGTGGGCCTCGTCAGTTTTACAAAAACTGGATCGGCTCTCTGCAACCGCACGCCGCCGATGCCGGTTACCTGACGGCAAAAAGCCTAATTGCCAAGGGCCGCGCAGCCAAGGCACAAGGGCCTGATGGAAAGCTGCATCTGCTTGCCATCGCGGGTGACCGCTCCACAGCGGTCTCTATTGAGCGCAATGAAGGGATGCGTCGTGCTGTCAGCGATGCGGGTGATGTGGTGTTAGACCAAGAAGTTTATGCAGACTGGAACCGCGGTAAGGCTATGGAGCAAAGTGATGTCCTGTTTCGCCGCTACCCCTCTACCCGGTTGATTTGGACGGGCAGTGACCAGATGGCCTTTGGTGCCATGAAGAGCTGGGAAAAGCGCGGTGGTAAACCTGGTCAGGATGCCTGGTTTAGCGGGATCAATACATCTCGAGAAGCGATGGAGGCCATTAAATCAGGTCAATTGACGGCGTTGGCTGGTGGACACTTTCTCGTTGGTGCTTGGTCCTTGGTCATGATTTATGACTATGCCAATGGGCACGATTTTGCAAGCGAGGGCCTTGAGCTTGATCGCCCCATGTTCGCCTTGTTTGACGCTGAAGGCGCAGACCGTTTTCTTACGCGATTTGGAAGTGGCTATGGCAGCATTGATTTTCGCATGTACAGCAAGTCGTGGAACCCGCAAATCAAACGTTACAACTTTTCCTTTGCACAGCTCATGCGCTGAAACTGTTGTAAACAATGCCAAATCGCCCATTTCGTCCCATTGCCCGCGTCCTGATTAAGCGCGTCATCGCGTTGGCCGCGATCTGTTTTGTATTAATGGGTTCAGTCCATGCCCTGATTGAGTTTCAGTCTGGAAAAGCAGCCTTTGAAGCAACGATCCAAGACATTGCAGCGGCCAGCGTACCTCAGCTCTCGGTTAGTCTGTGGGATATTGAACTGGAGACTGTGCAAAAGCAGCTCGCAGTGATTGCATTACGACCTGAAGTGGCCTTCGTGAATATCGCCACCCATACCGGGAGAAACTTTAAAGCGGGGGATGCGTCGCTAAGCCTGGGGGAGATCACGACCAAGATTGATATCCCTTACCCCAAGGGGATCGGCGTGCTGGGCACATTACAAATTACGGGTAAAGACACCTATCGACACGCAAAAATCGTACGCGATATTGCCCAGATGCTGCTGGGCTACTTTGTGTTCGTGAGCGCCATTTGTTTGGCGATAGTGATGTTGCTTCGCCAGAAACTACAGCATCCTTTAGAGAGTTTGGCGCGTTTTGCGCGTGAACTTACCCCTGGCCTAATCTCTGGGCCCATGACGCTTGAGGGAGCATCCAAATACTATGTTGACGAAGTGGATGTTTTGGCTGAGGGCTTTCGGACAATGCAGAGCACCGTCTTTGCGCATGTATCGAATCTCGATCAACTCGTTGTCGCGCGAACTAGCGAGCTGGCATTACAAAATCAGATTCTCGACCAAATTAGCCTGGATGTGCCCTTGCTCAGCCTGTTGGATTCTCTAGCGCGTCAGGTTGAGTTGGTACACCCCAATGTATTGAGTTCGATCCTGTTGCTCGACAAGGACGGCAAGCATCTTCGACATGGGGTGGCACCTAATTTGCCATTTTCTTATACCAATGCTATTGATGGCTTGGCGATTGGTGACGGTGTGGGCGCTTGCGGCACGGCGGCTTATCGTGGTGAGCGCGTTATTGTTGAAGATATACAACTGCATCCATATTGCATTCAATTTCGAAAACTGGCGAGTCAAGTTGGCGTGCAATCGTGCTGGTCTCAACCCATTATTGGAACTGAGGGCCAAGTGCTGGGAACGTTTGCCCTCTATCACCGTCAGCCGACAAAACCCTCTGGCGCGGAGATGCATCTGATTGAGCAGTATGCCAAATTGGCAGCGTTAGCTATAGAGCGTAAGCGTGTGGGTGAGCGGCTCAAAACGCTGTCCCGCGCAATTGCGCAAAGCCCGGTGTCGATCGTAATCACCGACCCGGCGGGCTATATAGATTATGTGAATCCAAAGTTTGAGGAGGTTACTGGTTACACGATTGCTGAAGCCATTGGAAAAACTCCGAGAATTCTCAGCAGTGGTGAAAAATCACACGAGGATTACGAAAAACTATGGGGCACCATAATCTCTGGGCAAACATGGAATGGGGATTTTCATAACCGTCGTAAAGACGGTACGCTGTTTTGGGTGCACGCAACTATTTCGCCTATTTTGGACGACCAGGGCGCTTTGATTCATTTTGTCGCGGTCGAGGAAGACATCACGCAGCGCAAAGAGCATCAAAGGCAACTGGAACATATTGCCCACTTTGACGTACTGACCAACATGCCTAACCGCGCATTGCTGGCAGACCGCCTGCGTCAAGGTATGGCGCAGGCCCAAAGGTGTGGACAAAAGCTTGCAGTGGTCTATCTTGACCTCGACGGGTTCAAGGCTATCAATGACCAATACGGGCATGCTGCTGGCGATCAACTACTGATTGCTGTGGCGGCACGCATGAAGGTAGCTTTGCGTGAGGTCGATACCCTTGCCCGCATCGGCGGTGACGAGTTCGTGGCTGTCCTGGTTGACCTGGCAGATGTAGATGCCATCGTGCCACTGCTGACCCGTTTACTGTCCGCAGCGTCACAACCCGTGCATTTTGGAGGTCTTAGGCTCCGGGTTTCAGCCAGTTTGGGTGTCACTTTCTATCCACAGGCACAAGACACGGAAGCGGATCAATTGATGCGCCAAGCCGATCACGCTATGTACCAGGCCAAGGTGAGTGGCAAAAATCGATACCATGTTTTCGATGCAGTGCAAGACATCAGCATTCGCGACCATCACGAAAGTCTTGAGAATATTCGCCAGGCACTCAGTGATGATGAGTTTGTACTTCATTACCAACCCAAGGTGAACATGCGTACTGGGGTGATTATTGGCGCCGAGGCTTTGATCCGTTGGCAACACCCGCAGCGAGGTTTACTACCCCCAGTGAGTTTTTTATCCGTGATTGAAGATCACTATCTGGCGGTGGACATCGGTGAATGGGTCATTCATCGCGCATTGAGTCAGATGGAAGTCTGGCATGCGAGCGGACTGGATATTCCTGTAAGCGTCAATATAGGTGCCCGTCAACTACAGCAAGCCGATTTCGCTTCGCGCCTGCGTGGGCTTTTGGCGTTACATCCGAAAGTAAAACCTGGTGATCTTGAGCTGGAAGTGCTGGAAACCAGTGCATTGGATGATCTTGAGCATGTTTCTTGCGTGATGGAGCTTTGTCGGGCAATGGGGGTAACGTTTGCCCTGGACGATTTCGGTACTGGCTACTCTTCGCTCACTTACCTCAAGCGCCTGCCTGTGACCCTGCTCAAAATTGATAAAAGCTTTGTGCGAGACATGCTTGACGACCCTGATGACTTGGCTATTCTGCAAGGCGTGATTAGCCTGGCAGTAGCCTTCAAGCGCGAGGTCATTGCAGAAGGCGTTGAGTCCGTGGCGCACGGTACAGCGCTACTGCAATTGGGCTGCGAGTTAGCGCAGGGTGACGGTATTGCCCGACCAATGATTGGCGATCAATTGCCCGCGTGGGCGGCCACTTGGCAGCCCAATGCCGCTTGGTGCGATTGGCCGTTGCTTGGTTGCGATTCGGAATCAATACTTACTTAAGAGAACATCGGGACTGTATTTAGAGACTAAGGGCTACTAAAAAGAAGTTGCCTCTTGAAGTAGCAAGCCCAAAAGTGCGAGTAAGAGCGCGACAGGCATGGCAATGGCACCCACTTTAATAAACTGCCAGCCGCTTACGTTTTCCCCTTCTCTGCGTATTGCGACGAGCCACAATATGGTCGCAAGTGAGCCGGTAATGGAGAGGTTAGGGCCCAGGTCAACACCAATTGCAATAGCGCTCTGGATGATCGGTTTGACGTCCGCTCCAGCCACAACAGTGCGGGCAATCAGGCCTCCCGGCAAATTATTGATAAGGTTAGACGCGAACGCAATTGCAGTGCCAGCGACTACTGCAGCGCCTGAAGTCGAGGTGGTTTCTGCGTACTGCAAACATGTGGTGAGTACGTTCAATGCACCAGACTGCTGAAGTCCCTCGACCATCACGAACAGACCGGCCACCAACGCCAATACAGACCATGAGATATGTTTGACGATGTAAAGGGGCGATTCACGTCTATAAATCAAAATTGCGGCGCAGACAGTACCCGCAGTTAATATTGTCGGCAAACCCAAGGGCGTGCCCAACGCCGATGCGACTAACAGCACCCCAACCGTCAAAACGACGCCAATTGCGGCAAGTTTTCCGGATGTTGACAAAGGAAATACCTCAGTATCCTGCGCGACCGTAGATTTCAAATTTTGTCGGAAAAACATCTTGAGAATCCAATAGGTGGCAAATATTGCGAGTACTGATGGCAGGGAAAATCTCCTAACCCACTCCCCTAATGAAGGGAGCCTTTCGCTAAAAATCACAAGATTTGCAGGGTTTGATATGGGCAACACGAAGCTCGCCGCATTTGCGACGAATGCACAGATAAGCAAATACGGCAGAGGCGCCACTTTTGCCCTTCTGCTTACTGCCAGCACGGCCGGGGTCAGCACGACAGCTGTCGCATCATTCGACATAAATATGGTCACCAGAGTGCCGACGCCATAGACAAGCAGGAAAAGTCGGTTTGCTGACCCGCGTGCTTCTCGGACACATCGCGCAGCAAGATAATCGAAAAGCCCCTCACCACGAGCTAACTCTGAAAGCAACATCATGCCGACCAGGAACAGATAGACATCATTACCTTTTCCGATTGCGGTAATGGCATCGTTCCACGAAAGTAACCCGAAAAGCACCAGCAACACGGCTCCTAAGCTGGCCCATAGAGCCTCAGCTAGATCCCAGGGTCGCACCAGAACTCCAAACATAGCCACGAGGGTGATGGCGTAGGTTGCGGTATTCGCAGGCAATTGACTCAACACCATATGTTGCACCTCATTAGGCGGATTCAACCGGTCGTCGCAACACTGGGTTGTTGACTGGATTTTAGATATTCATTTAAGGCTTCGGCTGGTGTCCTCCAGCCGAGTGTTTTTCG
>JAYUED010000196.1:0-2901 GCA_043739385.1 Betaproteobacteria bacterium
AATCGGAGGAATTGTTGTCAGATTGAGCATCAGCAACAAAATTTTCAGGCGTAAATTCGCCCGATACGTCAAAAGCGTCGGTCATAAAACTCTCACACGCAGGCGCCGCACTTTCAGTGCAACAACCTTCGTCAATGGTTAATAAGACATCAACCATCAAACGAAGCTCGGTGTCTAGGTGTTGCCTTACGGCTTCAGCGCTGACAGCAGAGTGGTTCTTATCAATGAACCAGCAGTGTGAAGGGAGATGTACATGTGCAATGCGTTATGCAGTGCAGCCTCCAATTATGGCATGGATTCGGGTTTTTACCTAATCTAGATTTAAACGATGAATTTATACCGCTAAATTACCGATTTTTACTTTGACACTTTGACTCAACAACTCAACAATATTCGCCGTTACTCAGGCCATTTTCAAGAAATGCGTACGGTAGTACTCCAGCTCGTCAATAGACTCATTCACATCCGCCAAAGCCGTGTGTTTTTGCGCCTTCTTAAATCCGCTGTACACCTCTGGCCGCCAGCGTTTCGCCAGTTCTTTAAGTGTGCTGACATCGATGTTACGGTAGTGAAAAAACGCATCCAGCTTGGGCATATAAAGCACCAAAAATCGCCGGTCTTGGTTTATGGTGTTGCCGCAAAGCGGCGATTTCCCTTTAGGCAGGTACTTTGCCAAGAAAGCCAATATTTGCGCTTCAGCTTGCGCCTCGGAGACGGTTGATATTTTGACTTTATCGATCAAGCCACTTCGGCCATGGGTACCCTTGTTCCAGGCGTCCATCTTGCCCATGGTTTCGTCGCTTTGGTGGATAACCAATACCGGGCCTTCGATGCGAACATCCAAATTGGCACTGGTAACTATGACGGCTATTTCGATCAGTCGATCGGTACCGGGCTCTAGGCCGGTCATTTCACAGTCAATCCAAACTAAGTTGGTGTCTGATTTAGCTAAAACTGGCGTCGAAGGAAGTGGTGTGGGTATTGTTATCTCGGTCATAGTTACTATTTTCACCGATGAAACATCCTTACCTTAAACTCCTTCACTATGATTAAGTCGTTTCCCATTTCTCTTGCTCTGACCCTGTTCTTTGCTACCGCCTTGGTACTGGGACTATGCCTAAAATTTTGGCTGACTTCCCGGCAAATTCGCCATGTGGCACTGCACCGGACCACTGTGCCACCTGTGTTTGCCAGCACAATCAGTCTCGCTGCCCACCAAAAGGCCGCCGACTACACGATAGCAAAAAGCCGCTTAAGCCTGCTAGGAGCGGCCTTGGGCAGCTTCATATTGCTGGGCTGGACACTTCTTGGAGGTCTACATGCGCTTAACCAAGCCGTATTAGCATGGCAAGCACCAGGCTTGATCGCCCAACTGAGCTTGCTCCTCGGTTTTATCTTCGTGGGTGCAGTCATTGATCTTCCTCTCACGTTGTACCAAACCTTTATCCTTGAAGAGCGTTTTGGCTTTAACAAAATAACCTTCAAACTGTGGTTTCTGGATGCCGTCAAATCAGCTGTCGTCGGCGCACTGGTCGGCTTACCAATTGCGGCCTTGACTTTATGGGTAATGGGCGCCACGGGTACGCTTTGGTGGTTATGGGTTTGGGTGATCTGGATGGGTTTTAACCTTTCTTTATTGATGATTTACCCTAGCTTCATCGCCCCACTGTTCAATAAATTTAAGCCTCTGGAGGACGAAACCCTCAAAGCCCGCGTAACCGCTTTGATGGAGCGTTGTGGCTTCTCCGCCAAAGGTTTGTTTGTGATGGATGGCAGCAGGCGCTCAGCACATGCGAACGCCTATTTCACCGGCTTTGGTGCGGCCAAGCGAGTGGTGTTTTACGATACGCTTTTAGCCAAGCTGTCACCAGATGAGGTTGATGCGGTGCTGGCCCATGAGTTAGGTCATTTCAAGCACAAACACATCATCCAGCGTATCGTGATGATGTTCGTTATAAGTTTCTTGGGCTTGGCATTGCTGGGTTTTCTGTCTAACCAAATTTGGTTTTTCACTGGTCTGGGCGTACAGCCCAATATGGCAGGCGGCAACGATGCGTTGACTTTAATTTTATTCATGTTGGCGGTGCCGGTGTTCACCTTTTTTCTCTCACCGCTGTCAGCACAACTGTCACGCAAACAAGAGTTCCAAGCAGATGCCTATGCCATAGCGCAAACCAGTGGGCAACACTTAGCAGCGGCGCTGCTCAAGCTCTATGAAGACAATGCTTCCACCCTGACACCTGATCCTTTGTTTGTGAAGTTTTACTACTCTCACCCCCCGGCTACCGAGCGCCTGCCCCGCATGACCGCAACCTTGCTTACAGTCCATGCTGGAGCAACGCTATGACCTCAAATACATTGAAAAAAATTGACTGGACACAGCACCCACGCAAAGTGATGGGTGCAACTGCTGTCGTCAGTGCCCTGGCCAAGCTAGAAGGTTGGCAACTGACCGGCGATGGTGACAATGTGGCCATCGAGAAAACCTACCGCTTTGCAAACTACTACGAGACAATTTCTTTTGTTAACGCGCTGGCCTTCATGGTGAATGCACAAGACCACCACCCAGACCTTTCCGTTCATTACAACCGCTGTGTAGTGCGCTTTAACACCCACGACGTCGGCGGCTTGTCCGCAACCGACTTTGATTGCGCAGCCAAAGCCGACGCCCTGCTCACATGAACGACTGCACGATGAATGCCCGCACATGAGCACCGTCAAACCGAACGCAACAGAGCGACGTGGTGGATTGGTCGTCGCAGCCCACGGACGACATTGCTTAGTTGAAACCGATACCGGAGAACGGTTGATTTGCCACCCACGTGGCAAAAAAAGTATTGCTGTGGTGGGAGACCGTGTGCAATGGCAACCGCCACCTCCAGGCCAAGGCGATGAGGGTAT
>JAYUED010000197.1:0-2888 GCA_043739385.1 Betaproteobacteria bacterium
GCTCCTGCCCAAAAAACGGGCAGAGCCAGTAAAACACCTGGGTCAATTTTGGGTCGGCACAACCTCTATAAGTGGGTCAGTTTTCGGTCGGCGTCAACAATCCGCAAAGCAGAACTCCAAAGCGCAGATATAAAGCGCTATGGTATCCAGACTGTCTGGGTAGAGGAATATGCAGATATCCCCCCACTACTGAAGACGCTTGAGACATTTGTCACACGTGGAGGTGTCTTTGTTGCAGGAGCAGCTATTGACCCTGCACCGTTGGGTTCGGAACGATTAAATGAATTGAGCCGCGCACTTGGCTATTCCATCATCGGTCAAGGCTTCAATCTGGTCTCTGGCTTCGGCATTGGCATAGCCGAACAGTCCATTCTCGGCGCCTTCCATGCCATTTACGAGAATGCAACAGTGCAACCTGCCGAAAGAGTTTTGATACGTCCATTCCCCGGCCATGTTCCAGCAAGTGCTAGGGGAAGTGCTGTTAGACGCCATAGGGAAGACTTGATGTCGCGTGTTGGAGCGCTGGTCGTTCTGGCAGGAAACAAAGCTGGGCCAGACGGCAAGGTGGTTCAGTCCACTGGTGTAGAGGAGGAAGTTGAAATTGCACTCTCCCTCGGCAAGCCAATCATCCCAGTCGGTATGAGTGGGCACGTAGCGCAGAATACCTGGACAGCCGCAAATGCCGACCCAGATCGATACCTGCCCGGTATCGAGTGCAGAAGTGAGTTGACCATTTTGGGCAACGCCGACTCAACAAATGAACAGGTCGTTGCTGCGGTTATCTCGCTCCTGCAGCGGGCCGAGCACATTGCATCCACGAAAAGTTGATTGGTCAGGGCAGAGAGCTGGCGGTGGCGTTTCCAATCGGAACAGAAAAAGCGATTCGGTCACTACGCGTACGGGGTAAGCGGGGCTTGTTCGAGGCAAACGGCGCCGATGCCATTTCACTTGAAGTTGAACAATAGTTAGAATCCGGCTAGTACCGTTCCAACAGCGACTTGGGGTGGTTTCTGGGGATCGGCCCAGATACTTTGCACATCTACTGACCGCTTGAATGTAGGACTGCGGGGTCTTGGGCGCGAGCTTGCGCATGCGCATATCCTTCAGTATGCGTTGGCGCAGTGGAGATACGAGTTAGTTTGACGTTTCCATGGCTTTGATCCTGTGTGAACGAGGCCAATTGCCTCAATTCACAACATAGGCACATGCCAAGTCACAGTGAAGCCAAATACGCTGGTTCGGAGACTATCGCGATAGCGGTTTTTGTCCTTTGGCCAAAAGCTGACATCAGTTTTAGTCCCAATGGGAAATCACCGGATTGAAGCTGTTTGGCGGCAGCAATCAACGTGCGTGTTTACGACTTTAATTGGTCGAAACAGTATCGCTTATGCCAAATTAACCATAAAAACTATGGCATTCTGTTAATTTTTGGAATTACTGATTTAATTCTCAAATTACCGTTTTAATTACTACGATCATAACCACCAGCCTCGGCCCCACCTCACTCCACCGTCACACTCTTCGCCAAATTACGCGGCTTGTCCACATCCGTTCCCCGCGCGCAAGCCGTGTGATAGGCCAGCAGTTGCAAAGGCACGACGTGCAGCAGCGGGGACAGGGCGCCGTAGTGCTCGGGCATGCGGATGACGTGCAGGCCTTCGCCGCTCTCGATGCGGCTGTCGGCATCGGCCAGCACGTAGAGCACGCCACCGCGTGCGCGCACCTCGTGCAGATTGCTTTTGAGCTTTTCCAGCAAGGCGTCGTTAGGGGCCACGGTGACGACAGGCATCGCGCTGGTGACCAGGGCCAGCGGGCCGTGTTTGAGCTCACCCGCCGGGTAGGCTTCGGCGTGGATGTAGCTGATCTCTTTGAGCTTGAGTGCGCCTTCCATGGCGATGGGGTAGTGCAGGCCACGGCCCAGGAACAGGGCGTTTTCCATGCGGGCAAAGTCGTCCGCCCAGCTGATGAGTTGCGGCTCCAACGCCAGAACGGATTGCAAGGCGACGGGCAGGTGGCGCATGGACTTGATGTGGCGTGCTTCGGTCTCGGCGGACAAATGCCCCCGACCCTTGGCCAGCGCCAGCGTCAGCAGGAACAAGCCCGCCAGTTGCGCGGTGAAGGCTTTGGTAGAGGCCACACCGATCTCCACACCCGCGCGGGTGATGTAGGCCAACTTGCATTCGCGCACCATGGCGCTGGTGGCCACGTTGCAAATCGTCAGGGTCTGGGTCATGCCCAGGCTTTGTGCGTGACGCAGCGCGGCCAGGGTGTCGGCGGTCTCACCCGACTGGGTGATGGTGACCACCAGGGTCTTGGGGTTGGGCACGGAGTCGCGGTAGCGGTATTCGCTGGCCACTTCCACCTGGGTCGGGATGTGGGCGATGCTCTCCAGCCAGTACTTGGCGGTGCAGCCGCTGTAGTAGCTGGTGCCACAGGCCAGGATGAGCACGGAGTCGATCTCGCTGAAAGTCTGTTTCGCTAAGGGGCCAAACAGTTCGGGCACGATGGACTCCACACCTTCCAGCGTGTCGGCAATGGCGCGCGGCTGCTCGAAGATTTCTTTTTGCATGTAGTGGCGGTACGGCCCCAGTTCTGCCGCGCCGCTGTGGGCGTGCACGGTTTTGACTTCGCGCTGCACCGACTGGTGCTGGCGGTCAAAAATGCTGAAGCGGCCCAAACGTATGTCCACCATATCGCCTTCTTCCAGGTACACGATCTGATCCGTCACACCGGCCAGGGCCATGGCATCACTGGCCAAAAAGGTCTCTGCACCGCCATTACCCACACCCAGAATCAGCGGCGAGCCGGAACGTGCGCCAATCACGCGCTGCGGTTCATCATGGTGAAACACGGCAATGGCGTAGGCCCCGTGCAGCTGGGCGATGGCG
>JAYUED010000198.1:0-2885 GCA_043739385.1 Betaproteobacteria bacterium
TTTCGGATGGCACAGGATCGCCAGAAGGCAGAGGTAGCGCAGCGTGCCATCCGACAGACGGCTGGCAGGGATGACAAAGCGGCCTTCAGTCAAGAAGACCTGTACCGTGCCTCCTTCGATTTGCACGTCGAAGTCATCAATACCGTCATAGAGTGCGCGCAGCCCCGTGAGCAGTTTTTGCTTGACTTGCGGGTCACGGCGCAGGCGGTTCAAGACCAGGCCAAGGTTGCTGCCGTCCGGCTCTAAATGCTCATTGGGCAGATCGGTTTTCTGCGGCACGCGCGGGGGCGCGTAACGCCCAAAACTCCATTCACGGTAGAGGCGAATACGCTGCAACACAGTGCCCAGGTAAGTGATTTCAGGATACTGATCCGGATCCCGGCGCTGAGCGAGGATGGAGCGTTCGACGTCAAAGCTCTGAACGCGCAGCGTGAGCGGCTGGTCCTTGACCGTCAGAAGCGGATTTCCGTCTTTGAAGCTGTAATACACGTATGGTTGCTCTTGCCCGATGCCCGGTGCCGCGTTTTCAATACGCTCGTCAATCACCTGGAAGCGTTGCGCGGCCTCCGCGAAGGACATGACGTAACGCAAGCTGGCCGGGCCGGTGGCGTTTGTCAACACGGCGTTAATACTGGCTGATCGGCTTTTGGGCTCCCCTTTCCATATCCAGTCTGCGACGCCACCGCCTTCGCGTATGGGTTTCGCTAGCTGATCCGGCGCGCTGCGTAACAAGTCCACCGCTTCAAGCAGGTTTGACTTGCCCGATCCATTGGGTCCAATGAACACGCTCAATGGTTGGAAATTGATCGTCTGCGCTTGTGGGCCAAAGCTCAGCAGGTTGGTCAGGGTCAGTTGTTCGATCAGCATTTGGCAACTCCGGAACTACTTGAATGGATCGTTCGACTGCGGCGTGGGCGGGCACCGCATCAAGGCGTCTTTGAATCGGTTGCCTTAGCTTGCGCGTCGCCCTTGGCAAAGACTTTTCCTGTGGTAGCGATGCCTTCTCGAAGTAAGGCTGTCAATTTATCCTGCAATTCAGGGACAGCGTTCAACGCGCGGCGAACAGCTTCCGAGTTGGCTAGCTCGTGCCAAGGGCTCCCGTGCGTACCAGTTTCGACGAGACGGAGAGGTGGCTCATCAAGCCTTGATAGCGCTGAACTAAATAGCCTGGCCTCGAACTGCGGATCCAGTCGCGCAGCTTCCTTTCGGTAGCCCTCATACGCTTTCGCGACGGAAGCCTTAAACGCATAGTCCTCCGAGAGTCTGAATCGTTGGCCAATTTGCTTCGTGGCGAGCCACGCAAACCACAAAGGCGCACCAACGCTGAGCAGCGAAAGCACCGCCTGTACACCGATACCGCCCCAATTTGGATTGGGAGCTTGCAACGCCGTGGATAGCACTTCGAGCCGATGAGCACCGATAAACGAGCCAATTCCCAGTGCGACGACTAGCCCCGCAACCCAAGTCCACATAGACCATGCCAGGTTCCCCGCTCGTTGATCGAATGCACCGGCCAGGCCCTTTGTTGTTGTAATGTGGTATGCCGCCTCGCATTGCTGTATCAGTTTCGCGGCTGTTTCGTTGTGCCCTTTCATCCTCTCTAGGTGGTCGTGCGAAGAACTCCATGCGTTTTTTATTTTTTCGTCGAGCAATGCCGATTCGATTGAGGATTTATTGAGTTTGTCCCGAGCTTCAGCCAACGCCTGCGAATCAATGGGAAGACTATCAGCAACCTTGTGTGCGGATTGAATCTCTTCAATTTGTTGCGACAACTTACCGAGATTCGGAGTGAGCTGATCCAGCTCCGCCTGCGCCGCTCGAACTTTGCGCGCCAGGCTTGACGGCAGAGACTTGGGGTCAGGTATGAGTTGCCAACCAATCGCTGGAAGCAGCACCGTCCGAAGCAGCGCGAGCGTTGAGATGTACGCAGGGATCGCTTGACCACCATTGCCGCCGAACATCTGAGGAACCGTGTTCCCCTGAAGAACCGTGAGCCTGCGCGGAATGTCTTGAACCAACTTGACTGCGCCCGTGTCTAGTGAATCGGCATCTGTAGAGCGGATGTCGGCCGCCAACGTCCGGGCCAAATCTGCCAATTCATGTCGCGTAACTGCCGGCGCAAACCAACCGAAATTCTCGCAAGCCGTTGTGTCCGCACCCCAAGCGTTCGTGACGGCAGTCGCAAGGGCGTCTAAAGCGGCACAGGCGGTTTCTAGGTCTTTATGCAAGGTGGCTCCCGTCAAGTTAAATTAGCTGTGCGCAATTCTCTTGCAATTGCCGACCATGGCGTTGTTTGTGACGCCCGACGTGTTGCATCACTCATACCCCAACTCCTTCAAATACCCCGCCATCTGTTCCTCCAGCTTCGCCAGCTCGGCCTTGAGTTGCTCGCGCTCCTTCCGTACGGCCATGAGGTCGATCTCGGCCTCTTCCTCGAAGGTGTCGACATAACGCGGGATATTGAGGTTGAAATCGTTCTCCGCGATTTCGGCGGGGGTGGCCAAGTGGGCGTATTTGTCGACGTTCTGGCGCGCGCGGGCCGTGCTCAGGATGCGCTGCAAGTCCGCCTCGCGCAGCACGTTCTGCGTCTTGTCCGATGCATAGTCGCGGCTCGCGTCGATGAACAGCACCTTGTCGTCTTTCTTGTTCTTGCGCAGCACCAGCACGGCGGCGGGTATGCCGGTGCCATAGAACAGCTTTTCGGGCAGACCGATGACGACGTCGAGCAGGTTTTCTTCGATCAGTTTTTGCCGTATGCGCCCTTCGGCTGCGCCACGGAACAAGACACCGTGCGGCACCACCACGGCCATGCGGCCGGTGCCGGGTTTCATGGTTTCGACCATGTGCAGGATAAAGGCGTAGTCGCCCTTGGTGCGGGGTGGCAC
>JAYUED010000199.1:0-25924 GCA_043739385.1 Betaproteobacteria bacterium
TCCAGCGTGTGGCAAACACGCACGCCCATGTGCGCCATATCACTGGGCACCAAAGTTTTAGGGCCAACGACGCGGACTTCGGCGCAACCTAAAGTGGTCAAAGCGTGAATATCCGAGCGGGCCACGCGCGAATGCAGCACGTCGCCGACGATGGCGACCGTGAGGTTGGTGAAGTCCTTTTTGTAGTGCCGGATGGTGTACATGTCCAGCAGACCCTGCGTGGGGTGAGCGTGGCGGCCGTCACCTGCATTGACAACGTGAACGTGCGGCGCGACATGCTGGGCGATCAGGTACGGCGCACCGGATTCGCTGTGCCGCACCACGAACAGGTCAGCGGCCATGGCGCTCAGGTTGGCGATAGTGTCGAGCAGGGACTCACCTTTGCTGGCGCTGGAACGAGCAATGTCGAGATTAATCACGTCAGCGCTAAGGCGCTTGGCCGCTATCTCAAAGGTAGTGCGGGTACGGGTGGAGTTCTCAAAAAACAGGTTGAACACGCTTTTACCCCGCAGCAGGGGTACTTTTTTGACCTCACGGTCATTCACGCTGACGAAGTTGGCGGCGGTGTCGAGGATGTGGGTCAGGATGCTTTTGGGCAAACCTTCAATAGAGAGCAGGTGAATCAGCTCACCGTTTTTATTCAGCTGGGGGTTTCGTTTGTAGAGCATGGGTAAATCCTTGGTAGACGGGGCTTAAGGCCTTTATCAAGCTTCTACGTGGAAGCTGAAGGCACCCGTCTCACTGCGGGCCAAGGCCAGCAACTGCGTTGGAGCCAAGGCGATGCGGGCGGCGGCAAAATCCGGCTGCAATGGGAGCTCACGCCCACCACGGTCTACCAGCACGGCGAGCTGCACACTTGCCGGACGGCCATAGTCAAACAGTTCGTTGATGACGGCTCGGATAGTGCGGCCTGTTTGCAGCACATCATCGAGCAGGATGATGTGTGTGTGGTTCACGTCAAACGTGAGCTGGGTTTGGCCGCTGCCTGCAGCCAATCCCCGACGCTGGTAATCGTCACGGTGCATAGCCGACGAGATGATGCCAGGGGCACCTGCAATGCCTAAATCCTGGTGTAGCCGCTGGGCCAGCCACGCACCGCCAGAGGTGATACCGACCAAGCGGTAATCCCCTGCATAGGGACTGCACAGTTGCTGGACACCCCGCAGCAACTCGCGGTATAGCGCTTCTGCATCTAGGAGCAAAGCCCCCACGCTTGGTGTACTCATGAAAGTTGCCTTAAAAATTGTTCAAGAATGATGCAGGCCGAGGCAGCATCGGCATCTTTGGCGCCTCCTGCCAGTGCTTCGGTGGTGCTGTAGCGCTCATCAACCTCGTAGACCTGCAAATTGAAACGCCCTCTCAACTGGCGTGCAAAGCGCTGGGCCAGCCGGGTGTTCTCATGCGGTGCGCCATCGGGATGAAATGGCACGCCCACGACAAGTGCATCGGGTTGCCATTCCTTGATGCGGGCGGCAATCAAGGGGAAGCGAGCATCGCCCTCGGCTTTGACAGTTGCTTGTGGCGTAGCTTGTCCGAGCAAACGATTGCCAGAGGCGACACCAGTGCGCTTGGTGCCGTAATCGAAAGCAAGAAAACTAGTGAAATGGTTCGGTACGTCTAACGGTGGCAGGCTCATGCGTGCCCCGCTTCAGTCGACAACATCCAGGCCTGCATCCCCAATAAGCCAAGCGCTTTGTCATAGCGCTCAGCAACAGGGGTATCGAAAATAACGCCAAGATCAGCGGCAACGGTGAGCCAAAAATTCTCCCCGATTTCGCTCTCTAACTGCCCTTCACCCCAGGCGGCGTAGCCGAGCGTCACCAGTATCTTGCGTGGGCCAGCTCCGCTAGAGAGCGCTTCCAGCACGTCTTTGGAGGTGGTCATCTCTAGACCTCCTGGGATCGACATGGTGGAAGCGTAAACCGGGTCCGCTGGCTTGTCAGCATCGGCAAAAATCGCTTCGTGCAAGACAAATCCCCGGTCTGTTTGCACTGGGCCGCCTTGGAGCACAGGGGTATTCATCAGGTCGTCACGGCGCAGGGGGAGTTCGACTTTATCGAACAAGTTGCGCAGGGATATATCACTGGGTTTGTTGATAACAAGACCTAAAGCGCCCCGGTCGCTATGCTCGCACAGGTAAACCACGCTGCGGGCAAACACATCGTCAGCCAAGCTCGGCATCGCTATCAGGAAATGGTGCGTGAGGTTGGTGAGCGCAAAATCGGAGGACATGAAAAGGATTTTACGGTGACAACCCACAAACATTTCAAGGTCGGACTAATGTGGTTCCGACGCGACCTGCGCGCCAGCGATAACGCGGCACTTCACCACGCACTTAAAACCTGCGTCCAGGTGCATTGCGTCTTTGTGTTTGACCGCATTATTCTGGACGTCCTGCCCCGCGCTGACCGGAGGGTGGAGTTCATCCGCGAATCACTGGTAGCGCTGGATGCAGAATTGCGGGCACTGACAGGTACGCCTGAATCAGGTTTGATAGTCCAACATGGCGTTTCAAGTGAGGCAATTCCCCAACTGGCCACGTTACTGGGTGTGCAAGCCGTGTTCACCAACCGCGATGACGAACCCCAGGCCCTGGAAAGAGATGAAACGGTCCACCGTACCTTGGCCGAAAGCGGTATCGCATTCAACACCTACAAAGACCATGTAATTTTTGAGCGCAGCGAGGTACTGACGCAAATGGGCAAACCTTATGGCGTGTTTACCCCGTATAAAAATGCCTGGCTAAAGACGCTAAATGATTTTTACCTCAAACCCTACCCCATCAGCACGTATGCGACTGCGCTAGCCGCACGGCCTGAGCACTGGCACAAGCCGGTGCCTACTCTGGCCGAGATCGGATTTGAGGCGACTAACCTCTCCGCATTAAAAATCCCAACTGGCAGCGCTGGTGCACAGGCATTGTTCGCCGATTTCTTTGACCGCATGGACGACTACCAAGCCACGCGCGACTTTCCGGCCATCAAAGGCCCCAGTTACCTGAGCGTACATCTGCGCTTTGGCACGATTTCCATCCGCCAACTGGCGGCTACCGCTCACCAGATGACTATCACGGGCAGCGCAGGCGCAGCGACGTGGCTGAGCGAGTTGATTTGGCGCGATTTTTACGTACAAATCATGCACCACCATCCGCACGTGGTGCAGCGCAGCTTCAAGCCCGAGTACGACGCCATCCGCTGGGAAAGTGGTCCTCATGCCGATGAACTTTTCAACGCGTGGTGTGAGGGTCGCACCGGCTATCCGCTGGTAGACGCCGCCATGGCGCAAATCAACCAAACCGGCTACATGCACAACCGCCTGCGAATGGTGGTCGCGAGTTTTTTAGTCAAGGATCTGGGTATCGACTGGCGCTGGGGTGAGCGGTATTTTGCCGAAAAGCTCAATGACTTTGACCTTTCAGCCAACAACGGTGGATGGCAGTGGGCCAGCTCCAGCGGGTGTGACGCACAGCCGTATTTCCGCATCTTCAACCCGGTCAGCCAAAGTGAAAAATTTGATGCGCAGGGTAAGTTCATCCGCCGCTACCTGCCACAACTGGCCAAGCTACCGAACGCTGCGCTGCATGCACCGTGGGAAGCAAAACCGATGGAATTGCAGCTAGCGGAGGTGGTATTGGGCCAAAATTACCCACGGCCCGTGGTGCAGCACAGCACAGCACGGGAGCTGACCTTACAGCGTTATGCCGTAGTCAAAAAGGTACAAATTCCATAGCCTTAATTTTTATTAATCAGCTTGAACCTGCGCTATTTTTGGTTCAAGTTGAACTGGAACTGTCGGTGTAGCGTAGCGGCGAATCAGACTCAGCAGCTCTTCTTCGCTATAGGGTTTGCCGAGGTAGTGGTTGACACCAATGTCACGTGCCATTTCGCGGTGTTTGTCCGCGGTACGCGAGCTGATAGTGATGATAGGCAAGTTCTTCCAAGCTGCACTAACGCGCACGCTGCGGGCCAGCTCGAAGCCATCCATACGCGGCATTTCAATATCTGACAGCAGCACCGCAGGGATTTCGTCCCGCAAACGCTCCAGGGCCTGAATACCGTCCACCGCCAGCGCCACGCGGTAGCCTTCACGCTGTAATAACCGCTGGGTGACGCGACGCACAGTGATGGAATCGTCCACCACCAACACCAGTGGCACTTGCGACAACACGGCTTGCGGTGCGACCACCTGCGAACCGTCTGAGGATTGGTAGCCCCCACCCGAAGCCGCGACCAAAAACTGCGAGGTCTGGAAGCGCTTAGCCTGTACACCGTACACCGAGGCCAAAGCCACCGGGTTGTAAATCAGCACCACAGCACCCGAGGCCAAGACCGTCATGCCAGAGAGACCGGGTAGCCTTGAAAGCTGGGGCCCGAGGTTTTTCACCACAACTTCCTGGTTACCCAACACTTCGTCAACGTGCATGGCAATACGCTGCTGCGCACTACGGAATACGATTACCGAGGCGGTCTTGCCCACAGGCTCTTCGCTGCGGGTCGAAGCCTGCAACAGCGCGCCCGACCAGAAAAATGGAACGTCTTCACCGCCGAAACTATAAATTCCGCTGGCGTAGGCCTCAGTCAGTTCAGCCACAGGGGTGCGGCGTACCTGCTCAACGACGTTGGCAGGCACACCAAACGACGAACGCCCTGAGCGCACCATCACCACTTGGGTAACAGCAGTGGTGAGTGGCAAGATCAAATTAAAGCGTGTTCCCTGGCCCACCACAAATGACGATTCAATACGCCCACCTAAAGCCAAGACCTCAGCACGCACCACATCCATACCAATGCCACGACCCGACAACTCGGTGACTTGCGCGGCGGTGGAGAAGCCCGGCATAAAGACCAAGTTAAGCATGTCTGCGTCTTCCAGCGTTTGCTCAGGTGTAATCAGCCCGAGCGCCAGCGCTTTAGTACGAATGCGCACACGGTTAAGGCCAGCACCATCGTCTGAGAACGTGATGGACACGTCATTACCCTCCTGGTGCAGGTGAATCGACAGCGTACCTACGGGCGATTTGCCTGCGGCTTCACGCCCCGTGCGGTCTTCCACGCCATGGGCTACTGCGTTACGCAGCAGATGCTCAAAAGCGGGAGTCATGCGGTCCAGTACACCCCGATCCATCTCAATAGAGCCGCCGGTGATATCTAGCTTGACCTGCTTGCCACTTTCTTTAGCAGCTTGACGCACTACACGGTAGAGCCGCTCGACAATCAGCTCGAACTCCATCATGCGGGTACGCAGCAAATCCCGCTGCAGTTCGCGGGTTTGGCGGGCTTGAGCAACCAAATCGGCCTCAGCACCGTCCAGGGTGCGCTGCAAATTGCGCTGCACCGTAGCAACGTCGTTCACGGACTCAGCCATCATGCGGGTCAGCTCTTGGACGCGGGTGAAGCGGTCAAATTCCAACGGATCAAAGCTGCGTTCTGCATCTCTGGTTTGCGCCAGACGCGATTGCATTTGCAACTCGGCCTGGAGCTCTACATCCCTCAGCTGTTGACGCAAGCGCTCTAGATTGCCCGTCAAGTCACCCAGCGATGCGCGTAGCTGACCTACACCGGCCTCCAGGCGCGAGCGGGTCATCATCACCTCACCGGTCTGGTTGACCAAGCGGTCTAGCAGCTGTGAGCGAATGCGCACAGCCTGACCAGCGGCGGCACGCACCGGGCCTGCTGTAAGGCGGGGGAACGGCAGGTGCAAATCAGATTTGACCGTAGCACTGGTGGTATTGGCGGTATTGGCCGGCACAGCTTCAAGCGCAGGGAGAGCGGTGTCAGCCAGCACCCCCAATGAGGCCTGAGGTGTTGCGCCAAGGGGCAGCGCAGAAGTAACAGAGGTAACAGCGTCATGGTTTTCACCATCGCCGACAGTCCCCATGGGTAGCACGTCCGGAGAAATTGGCACTTCCACAAAAGCCTTGAGCGCTTCAGCGTCCATCAAACGTAGCGTATCAAAACTGGTTTGCAGCGCGTCAAAGCTGGTCAACAGCGGTTCTATTTGGGTAGCATCGCTGGCACGATCGTGGTGCTCAAGGCGCTCGACGGCAGTTTCGATGCGGTGAGCGCGTTCACCCAGTCGCATTGCACCAGCCAACCGCGCACTGCCTTTAAGGGTGTGCAAAACACGCAATACCTCAGCCCGCGCACTGCGGTTATCGGGTCGAGCTACCCACTGACGCAGCGCACCGCCCAGCATAGGGAGCAGGTCGCTGGCTTCTTCTTCAAAAATCTGGAACAGATCTGGGTCTAAGGCGTCAATGGCTTCCAGGTCATCGTCGTCAAGCACAAAGGCGGGTTCATCAAGCAAAATTGTCTTCGCTTGAGGCAATAAATCGACAAACTCGGGTACTGGGATAGAGGGAGAGTCCACCCATTGGGCCGTCACCTTGTCAGTATGCAGCTGTCGCAATGCTTCCAGAATGTCCGGGTTGGGCTCTTTCAAGAAGCCCGCTGCGAACTGGTGCAAGAGGCGGCGAATATCTTCTGCAGCAGCGGTAAAGACACGGCCTTCTTCGGGCGTGCCCATGGTTTGCAGCTGCGTCCATTCCATAGCGCGCTCTAACTCGCGCGCCATGCCCGATAACGCACTGAAACCGACGGTGGCAGAGCTGCCAGCCAGTGAATGGGCCAGCGACACCGTCGAGTCACCTAAGGGGCGGTGATGCAGTTCCAACGTCCATTCGGTCAACTCGGTCAGCAGACGGCGCGACCATTCGTCCGCCTCATTCAGATAGACGTTGTACAGCGGGATACCGATGCGCAGCGTACCGATAATTTTGATCTGCTCGTCGTGGTCATCCAAGCCTGAGACGGTGGATTGCGAAGGCGGAATATCTTCCGCTTTAGTTGCACTCGGGACGCCAGTTGCACTTTGTACTGCAATTGCCGTCTCAAACTCCGCCAAGATTTGGGCATCCAAATCGTTTTGGTCGACAGCGTCCGTGTCGACAGCGTCCGTGTCGACAATGCCATGCGCCATTACCTGGCTAGACTCCGAAGCCGGAATAAAGTCGTTGAACTCGGAAAAATCGAAATCAGGGGTATCCAGTGGTACCAAAGATACCAAAGGTATCGAAGGTATTGGTTCTGAGAGCCTTACCTCATCCAGGGGAAAGTCCAAGACGGCTTTATCACTGAGACCTTCTTCAGCTGACTCTTCCTGGTGACCTTTATCTTCGGTCGTAACTACAGGATCCTCCGCAGCAACGTTAACAGCCGCGGGCGCAGGTATGTCCAGCGACGGCAGGTCTTGCAGTGCAGCCGCAAACAACGGATGATCCTGCGTCGACTGTTGCGTTGTGAAGACTGGTGCTTGTGCTGATGCTTCTTCAGAGTCTTCTTCTGATTCTTCTTCTGATTCTTCTTCTGATTTTTTTTCTACTGATGCTTTTTCATCTATAGCTGCGGGCACTTCAGCCTCTGCCAGCGCATTGAGCATCTCATGGGACATCGCAATAGGCTGCAAGCGGTTGTCCAGACGCAAGGCGTCTGCCGCTGCCTGGAACTTACGTGCGCTCCAATGCTCAGCGTCACCTGCTGCAATGTCTTGAGCCCATTGCGCAAAGCCTTGCAAAGCCTGCTGTGAAAGTACGCGCAAGTCTTGGGTAACGGGCCGTCGGTCAGCCAGCCAGGTGTTCATCAACTGTTCTAGCGACCATGCAGCTTCGCCGAAGGCGTCCAAACCGACCATGCGCGAGCTGCCCTTGAGCGTATGGAACGCACGGCGCAGAATGGTTTGCTGCTCTAAATCGGCGGGGCTGTCAGCCAACTCTGCAATAGCAGCGCTGCCGCTTTGCACTACTTCACGGGCCTCCTCAAGGAAGATACCCAACAAATCGTCTTCGCTAAGCTCCGCAGTATCGTCACCATAATCTGGCGACACCAAGGTATCGGGAAGTACCAGCAGATCATCCCGAATATCGCTCAAAGCTGTATTAGTGCTGGGCAAAAACGCAGGCTGAGACACAAAATTAGTGGCTTCAAAATCCCGTGGTTCTTCAAGTGGCGCAGACACTGAAGACCCAAAATTGGTTGGCAAAAACTGCTGTAGAGAAAAATCGTGTTCGGGGATGCTTGGCTGCACTGAAGCTGCATCGTTAGCAGGACTTTCATCCGTGTGTCGCCCTGACTTGGTACGCCCCATCACGGGCCGCAACTCACCCAGTTCTTCATCAAAAACGAACAGTTTTTTAGCCAGCACTGGCTGGTAATTCAGCATGTCAAACAACAGCCCAAGAGCACCTAGGTTGTTGCCCAGTTTGTCGAACGTACCCGTAGCACGGGCCTGCACGGCATCAACTTCGGTGTCTATCAGCTGCTCCACGACATCGCGCATGCGCAGTACGGCCCGAACTGCTTGGTCTAAACCCAAAACAGACAAAACACCTCGCATCTGCGAAAGTTTCCCAGGTATGGCGACCAGCAAGCTGGCGTCTTTGGGATTGCGAAAGTACGGATCAAGAACGCGCTCCAGCTCGCCCAGCGCAGAGCGAAGCTCGCCAACAACACTGCCCATGGTTTGGCGGTCGCTCACACGGCGGTAGAGCTCTTCAATCCAAGGCTCCAGCGGCTCAGCTGCACCGTCGGCCTGCACACGGGCCAAACGCTGCGCCAGCCGGATAGTGCGCTGAGTCAATTGCATGTCTGCCGGATCCAGCTCTTCAAACGCAGCCTCTAAAAACATCACCGAGGTAGCTACTTCCATCGCTACGGCAGTAGAGGGTGAAACACCCGAGCGGGCGGTAAAGTTACCCGCTTGCGTTAACGCAATGGCCAGCGCCGTGCTCGGCGGATGCAGCTTGACCAGAGAATCAGCAAGCAGGCTAAATTGGTCTGGCAAACTACGCACACGTGCTAAATCGCCCCCGGCTACTGACGACCAAGCTTCTTTAGCGGCACTGATGCGCTTGCGCGCCTGCGCCAACAAGGCGGGGTCAAAATGGCCAAAAGGGCTGTTTTCGTAATCAACAGCATGCCATCCAGCCAGACCAAAACCTTGCTGAATCGCTCTCAAAATAAGAGCTGGAATTTCTTGGGGTACTTGCGCTTGTGCGCAAAAAAATACCAAGTCTTTTACCAACCGATCTGACACACCCAACTCGCCTTTGACCAAAGCGGTGTACTGCTGTAATACGCGTGAAGAGGCACGCTTGGTATACACGTTGTGCGGGCACAGACCCAAAGATAAGGCTTCAAAAAAACCTGCACTGATTTTCCAGAACACACGCGGCTGTATAGCGGACTGAGCAGCAGCAAAGCCCAAGCTGAAGTCACGCAGCACACGGGCTGCATCGGTATTGGCAGATTTGATGGTCTTGAGCACCGCCTGTTCAAAGCGGGCACGCACAGCAGCATCGTAGGCCAACGGCTTCGCAGTGGACGAGATATCAGGATCCGTCCAGCGCCATTGCACTGGCCACAAATCGGCAGGATGAACACGGTCTTGCCCCGCCAACGCCTGAACATCCCGGTACTGCGGAAACAGTCCAACTGGAGAGACAGGCTTGCCATGCAAAACCGATTCCAGATACTGCAACAGGCCAAAACTGGCCCGCTCTATTTGCCTCACCGCATCTTCGTTACACAACTCAGTGTGGTCCACACACTGCTGCACTGCGGCTTCCATGGCTCGCAAGAGGAGAGCGGCAGGCGCTTGACCCACCATGTCCATCGCGCCAGCGGCCTGGTGCAACTGCTGACGGGCAATCCGCAGCGGACTGGTGTCAGCAGCACTGTGGCCGATACCGCCTTCAGACAGGCCGACAGCATCGGACTCTCGCACAAACCGCCGCATCGCTCGGGTGGCGTTGCCAACCGCCTTGCGCAGCTCTTCCAGCACCCAGGCCAGTGGACCGAGATCTGTTTGCGCCAAATCGATGTCTGTGGCAACAGAAGAAGACGCGACAGGTTGCATCAGTGCCATATCTGCCTCAGGCGATCTTGAAACGCGACACGGACTGACGCAATTCTTGCGCCATTTGCGACAGTTCACGCACCTGCAGTGCGGTAGAGCGTGTACCCGCACCAGTCTGCTCGGTCACTGCAAAAATATGCTGGATATTGCCCGCCACCACGTTGGCAGAAATCGCCTCATTCGATGTAGCAGTAGAAATTTGCTCGATCAGTTCAGCCAGTCGGCGAGACACGCTGTCAATCTCTTGCAGTGCAGAACCAGCGTTATCTGACAGCTTAGCGCCAGCCACCACACCCTGCGTAGAGCGCTCCATCGCGCCTACAGCGTCTTGGGTATCGGTTTGAATAGTTTTAACCAAGCTGGCAATTTGGCGCGTAGCGTCAGCCGAGCGCTCAGCCAGCCGCTGCACCTCTTCTGCGACCACGGAGAAGCCGCGACCAGCTTCTCCGGCAGAAGCGGCCTGAATGGCAGCGTTCAAAGCGAGCACATTGGTCTGCTCGGTAATGTCAGAAATCAGCTCGGTAATTTCTCCAATTTCTTGCGACGATTCGCCCAAGCGCTTGATACGTTTGGAAGTTTCCTGGATTTGGTCACGAATCGAATTCATACCGTCAATCGCGTTTTGCACCGCTTGCAAACCAGACTCTGCAGCTACCAGCGATTGACGCGCTACTTGAGCCGACTCTTGGGCCTGTACCGACACTTTGTTAATGCGGGTTGCCATGTCAAGCACCGATTGACCGGTATTTTGAATTTCGCGCAACTGCTCAGTAGACGCCGCAAGCAACTCGGTAGAGGTATCGTCCACCTGCGCGGTAGTGGCAGACACGCGATTTGCCGTGTCTTGCACGTTACCAACCAGAGAGCGCAACTCTTCCACGGTGTAATTCACAGAGTCGGCAATAGCGCCGGTAATGTCTTCCGACACGGTAGCTTCTTGCGTCAAATCGCCCTCGGCTACCATTTGCAGTTCGTTCATCAACCGCAAAATAGCAGCTTGGTTAGCGTCATTCACGCGCTTGGATTCTTTTTCTTGCCGCACAGCATCCGCGCGCTGCAATTCGGCAACACCTTGGCGTTTTCGGCTGTCTTGCAGTTGCACATAAGCCAAACCACCGGCACAAAGTAAGGCGAATAGCGTTGCCAAGATCAAACCAATCACCGAACCTGCACCCAAGCCCGCCTGAGATGACAATCGGTTTTGCAACTCACTCAGGTCGCGGCGCAGAGGCTCGCTGTCAGCGACGATAGCGGCTTGCGCCTCACGCGAAGAAACTAAGCCTTGCAAATTACCCAAAATGGCACCGGCTTGAGTACGGGTTTGCTCGTATACCTTGAGCAAGGCATCAAGCCGCTCACGCACCTGCGGATCTTTGGCTGCACCCAGACGCAACTCGGAGCTACCGTCCATCAAGCCCTGCGCAATTTCTTTGAACGAGTTCAAATCCTTGCCCAACAAAAAGACGGCCTCAGGACTCACGCCTTCCATGGTCAAAAATTCGTTGGCGGATTTGCCGATTCGCTGGGTCAACATCACCAACTGACCAGCAGCAGAAATCTCTGCTGGAGGGGCATTTTGTTGTAATTTAAGAGACGATACGGTTTCAGCAATCTCCAATAAGTCTGAAGATTGACGGTTGATCGTGCGTAGCGAAGCCGTCACCTGAGTCAGGACTTTTTGTTGGTCAAGCACCACTTTAGCGTTCTTACCTGCGAGATCAACTAACGGGGCAATTTTGACCAACTCATCGTCATAGCCGTCCCCCAAGGCGACTAGATTCATTTGCGCGTCGCCATCTTTCAAGCCTTTCAAATTGGCGCTTAGAACGTCAGCACTTTCCTTCACATCGGGGAAAGCGGACACCGCACCAATCAAGGCCTGTGAGACTGATTTGGCAAGGCGTTGCGACTGCATCAGCGACTGCCCGGTTGCAGCCACCTGCTGAGCTACACGGTCTGATTTACGCAGAGCAATAAAGGCCAGTGCAGCCAAAACAACCAAAGCCAAGAACAGCAATATCGCTAAAATTTTCCGCTGTTGCACAGCACTGCGCTCACCCAGCAAGGGTAAGGCGACCTGTTCATTCGTCTGCCCAGTCAATTCCATCAGCATAGACATGGGGCTGTCGATATTGCCCGAATCAAACGAAGCAGTATGCTGATCCAGCTCACTTGACGGCCCGGTATCCCGCGACAATGCCTGCTGGGGATTCCCCTTTGAAGCACGAGAAGAATTGGAGAAAAATTTGCTTACTTTATCGACAACAGACATGGTCAACCTTCTGTGAACGCACTGCACATAAAGCGCTATGCGCTTATGCTTAAAAATTGGGGCTCTCGAGACAAGGCTTGCAGGTTGATTTCCTGCCAATTTACACCACCTGTCTCGGCAGATTCTGTGTAAACCGTACCAAAAAAAGCAGGCGCATTCACAGGTGCAGCCTTAGAGGCACTGAACGCATCTACATGGCGCAACCCCGCCAAACGGTCGATCAATAGTACGCAGTTGATGTCCAACACAGGTGAAAACGTCACCATGCGCGACTCAGCCCGCGTTAAATCAGTCAGCGGAGCACGCGGTGCAGAGGCTACAAACGAAGCCAGATCAACCACTCCAAACAGTCCGCCCCGCAGATTCGCCACCCCCATGAACCAGGGCTGCGAATAGGGAACATGCTGCGTGGGTGTCCAAGGAAATATTTCACCAGCTTGCGCCAAAGGAAACAGGTAGTTGTGCCCACCGGACACCACAGCTAACCAAGAGGCTGCCACATCACCACTGCGAGCGGCTTGAAGTCGAGTTGCCAGACGGCTGTGCAGTTGTCGAAGTGCTTCGCGGTTGGCCATGCAGTGCTTTCGAGTGCTTTAAGTGGGAGACGTGAGGGCTTTGATCTTGGCCATCAACTCAACCTCATCCACCGGCTTGACAATGTAGTCTTTTGCACCCTGTCGCATGCCCCAAACCCGGTCAGTTTCTTGATTTTTACTGGTACACATAATGATGGGAATATCAGCGTACATCGGGTTACGCGAAATGGTGCGGGTCAGCTGGAAGCCATTTTGACCAGGCATCACGACATCCATCAAAATCAAGTCTGGTTTTTCAATGGACAAAAGCCGCAACGTATCTTCAGCATTACTGGCGCTACGCACTGACATGCCCCCTCTTTGCAGCAGATCTGTCAAGTACATTTGTTCGGTTTTGGAGTCATCCACTACCAGTACCTTGTGAATAGTCATCACACCACTCCTTGTTGCTTGACTGCGAACTGCCGAACAACGCTCAGCAGTTGTTCTTTGCTGAAAGGCTTAGTTAGATAATCCTGCGATCCCACCATACGTCCGCGAGCCTTGTCGAACACGCCATCCTTGGATGACAGCATCACCACTGGCACGGCCGCAAAGCGAGCATTGCGTTTAATGATGGCGCAGGTTTGGTAGCCGTCTAGGCGCGGCATCAGAATGTCGCAAAAAATCAGATGAGGCTCGTAGTCGTTGACTTTCGCCAACGCATCAAACCCGTCTTCGGCCAGCAAAACTTCGTGCCCGGCCTGCTTGAGAAAAATCTCAGCGCTACGCCGAATGGTGTTGCTGTCATCAATGACCAGCACTTTGACTCCAGAATCCGTCACACTCACAATGATCGCTCCTCATATAAGCAGGTCAGCGTATTCGCAACGTGCGAATTCCGTCCAACCCATTCAGCGAAAACCCGAGTCAACGGACTGGGGATCAAATTTGCACCATCTCAAAATCTTCCTTGCGGGCACCGCACTCAGGGCAAGTCCAATTCATGGGAACTGCGGCCCACGCAGTACCAGCGGCGATACCGTGCTCCGGCGAGCCTTCGGTTTCGTCGTAAATCCATCCACAAATCAGGCACATCCACGTCTTAGAATCAATCACGGCATCGGTCACGGCTTAACACTTTCTATTAGGTTCTCGGCTGAAGGGCCAACAAATACAATTGCGCGATTGTATAGAGGCAGTTTGATCTTTTTCTCCGTTCAATGGTGCTTTTGCTAAGGCCTTACCCCGCTATTCACCCGGTCATTCACCCCTTCAACATCTCTACAGCCGGGCGACCGTGCACCCTACCCATGAACTTTGTCTTGCCTGCTCCCGTTGACCCGGCCATTGATGACGACGACGAGGTCGCCCATCCCGCTTGCGTGCTGGTCTTCAACGCCAGCGATCCCAGTGGGGCTGGTGGTTTGTCTGCCGACATCACCACCATTGTGTCCGTAGGCGCACATGCACTCCCGATTACGACTGGGGCCTATGCCCGCGATACCACTGAAATCATCGACCACTTCGCCTTTGAGGAAGAGGCTGTTACCGAGCAAGCCCGTGCCATTTTGGAAGATGTACCAGTACAAATCATCAAAATCGGCTTTGTAGGCAGCGCCGATAACCTGAGCGCTATCGCTGAAATAACCAGCGATTACGCCGACGTACCCGTGGTGGCTTACATGCCTAACCTCGCATGGTGGGACGAAGCCAACATTGACGCTTACCAAGACGCCTTCCGTGAATTGCTTCTCCCCCAAGTCACCGTGCTGACTGGAAACCACAGCACGCTTTGGCGCTGGCTCTTACCCGACTGGACCAGCGACCGACCGCCAAGCGCGCGCGACATTGCTCGCGCAGCGTCTGAATTCGGTGTGTCGTATACCCTGGTCACTGGCATTCCTCTGCCCGATCAGCATACTGAAAATGCCCTTGCAACACCTGAAACTGTACTGGTCAGCGGCAAATTCGAGCGCTTTGAGGCCAATTTCTTAGGCGCGGGCGACACCCTCGCGGCTGCGCTGGCCGCACTGCTAGGCACCGGCTGCGATCTGGCCGAAGCCACCACCGAAGCCCTGAGCTACCTTGACCAATGCCTGAATGCTGGCTTTAGACCTGGCATGGGTGGCATCGTGCCCGACCGCATGTTTTGGGCGCAAGGAGACGATGACGACGACGCGTCCGATGCAGAAACCCCAGGCCCTGCTGATTTTGAAAATCCGTTCAACGAAACCCGACATTAAACCTTTTCATTAAGCTTTTTAGAGCCTTCTTATGGACAACAACCAATCCCTCTTTGATCGCGCCCAGCGTGTCATCCCCGGCGGCGTCAACTCTCCCGTACGCGCCTTCAAAGCCGTGGGCGGCACACCGCGCTTTGTGCAACGCGCACAAGGCCCCTACTTTTGGGACGCCAACGGCAAACAGTACATCGACTACATCGGTTCTTGGGGGCCGATGATCTTGGGCCATGGCCACCCCGCCGTGGTGGAAGCCGTTCAAAAAGCATTGCTAGATGGCTTTTCCTTTGGTGCACCCACTGAGCGTGAAGTGGAGCTGGCGGAAGAAATTTTGAAACTCGTCCCCAGCATGGACATGGTGCGGCTCGTCAGCTCCGGCACCGAAGCCGCCATGAGTGCAATCCGCCTCGCACGCGGGGCCACCGGGCGCAAAAAACTCATCAAATTTGAAGGCTGCTACCACGGCCACGCCGATGCCCTGTTGGTAAAAGCCGGCTCAGGTCTCGCCACGTTTGGCAGCGCTACCAGCGCCGGTGTACCTCCTGAAGTGGTCCAGCACACCCTTGTGCTGGAATACAACAACATCCCGCAATTAGAAGAAGCCTTCACCCTGCACGGCCCCGAGTTAGCTTGCCTGATGATTGAGCCAATCGCCGGCAACATGAACTTCGTGCGGGCCAGCGTACCCTTCATGCGCCGCTGCCGGGAACTGTGTACAGAACATGGCGCCTTGTTCGTGTTTGACGAAGTAATGACCGGCTTTCGCGTCCACTTGGGCGGCGCCCAAGCCGTCTACGCACAACACATCCCGGGCTTCGAGCCTGATATGACGGTCATGGGCAAAGTCATCGGTGGCGGAATGCCCTTAGCCGCCTTTGGTGGCAAACGCGAAGTGATGAATCTTTTAGCTCCACTGGGGGCGGTCTACCAAGCCGGCACGCTTAGCGGTAACCCCGTCGCCACGGCTTGCGGGCTGGCAACGCTGAAAGAAATCCAAAAACCTGGCTTTTGGACAGGGTTAGAAGCCAAAACGCAATCTTTGGTGAACGGACTCAAGGCCGCTGCCGCACAGGCCGGTGTACCTTTCAGTGCCGACTGCCAAGGCGGCATGTTCGGCTTCTTCTTGTTTCCCGATTTGCCACAGAACTACGCGACCGTCATGAAAACCGACAGCGCCAAGTTCAACACGCTATTCCACGACCTGCTCGACCGTGGCATCTACATCGCGCCAGCGCTGTACGAAGCGGGGTTTGTGAGCGCTGCACATACCGAAGCAGACATTGCAACCACAGTGGGCGCTGCCTCAGAGGTATTTCAGTTGCTATCGAAATAAGAGCTTTATGTGCAGATGAAGACTGCACATAAAAGCGTTTTACGACCCGATTTCGTCAACTCAATGACGGAAGTGTCGCACTCCTGAAAACACCATAGCTACACCGCGCTCGTCCGCAGCTGCAATTACTTCGCCATCGCGCATTGAACCGCCCGGCTGAATCACGCAGGTCGCGCCGGCGTCCACCACCACGTCCAGACCATCACGGAACGGGAAAAAGGCGTCACTCGCGACTGCAGTGCCTGCCAAACTCAAACCAGCATGGCCGGCCTTGATGCTTGCAATGCGGGCGGAATCCAAACGGCTCATCTGGCCTGCACCCACGCCCATCGTCATGCCATCAGCGCAGAACACAATGGCGTTGCTTTTGACGTATTTGGCAACTTTCCAGGCGAACAGCAGGTCTTGCAGTTGCTGGGGCGTAGGCTGGGTTTTTGTGACCACTTTCAGGTCGGCCATCGTCAACTCGTGGTTGTCAGCGGTTTGGATCAACAACCCAGAGCCGATGCGCTTCACGTCTTGTGCATTGCGGCCTTGCTCCCATGCGGTTGCGCCGCCCCGTGACGCCCCAGCGTCGCCATAGGATTTAGGCAAAGCAATCTTCAAAACACGCACATTGGCCTTGGCTTTGAACACCTCCAGCGCTTCTGGCGTGTAACCAGGGGCCATCAGCACCTCGACAAATTGCTTCGATATTTGTAGCGCCTCTTGCTCGCCTACTGTACGGTTGAAGGCAATAATGCCTCCAAAAGCCGATGTGGGGTCGGTTTTAAAGGCTTTGCTGTAAGCCTCTGAAGCGTCCGCACCTACGGCCACGCCGCAGGGGTTGGCGTGCTTGACGATCACACACGCGGGCACATCGAAGCTCTTGACGCATTCCCAAGCGGCATCGGCATCGGCAATATTGTTGTAGCTGAGCTCTTTGCCTTGCAGTTGTTCGGCGGTAACGAGCGAGCCCGGTGCGGGGTACAAGTCACGGTAAAAAGCGGCTTGCTGGTGTGGGTTTTCGCCGTAGCGCAGGTCTTGCAGTTTGATGAAACGACCATTCGACTGGCCAGGAAAGGCGGCGTGGCTGCCATCTTCCTGGATGCTGGAGAGGTAGTCACTGATGGCACCATCGTACTGGCTGATGCGATTGAACGCGGCCACTGAGAGCGCAAACTTGGTCTTGGTGCTGACGCTACCGCTCATCCGCAACTCAGCCAACACGTTCGCGTACTGGCTGGCATCGGTCAGCACGGCCACGTCTTTCCAGTTTTTAGCCGCACTGCGCACCATGGCAGGGCCGCCAATGTCGATGTTCTCAATAGCGTCTTCTAGCGTGCATCCCAGCTTGGCTACTGTCGCTTCAAACGGGTAGAGGTTCACTACCAGCAAGTCGATGGTGTCGATGTTGTGGGTTTTTAGCGCGGCCATGTGCTCTGGCACGTCACGGCGAGCTAGCAGTCCACCATGCACCAGCGGGTGCAAGGTTTTGACGCGGCCATCGAGCATTTCAGGAAAGCCAGTGACTTCGGCCACTTCTTTGCAAGGAAGGCCTTGCTCTGCGAGCAATTTAGCGGTGCCACCCGTAGAGATCAGGGAGATACCCAAGGCGTGCAGGGCACGGGCAAATTCGACGATGCCGGTTTTATCGGAGACAGAGATCAGAGCATTCATAGGGGCGTTCAAAAAGAGCGTTCAGGGGACGTTTATAAAATTTTGTGTTCGACGAGCTTTTTACGCAGCGTGTTACGGTTCAAGCCCAGCCATTCGGCAGCGCGCGACTGATTGTTGTCAGCCTGTGCCATCACCACGTCAAACAGAGGTTTTTCGACGGCTTTGATAAGCATGTCGTACATGCCATCGGGATCAATACCGTGCAAGTCTTTGAAATAGGTAGCGAGACTGTCGCGCACGCAGTCTTCTAGGTTTTTTTGGCTCATGCACTCAGCTCCAGCGGTTCTTTCAGGGAATCAGCCTGGGAGACAAGGTCAGCGCCGGGCAGCCTGTCCATGTGCACTCCCAAACCATCAAAATAATCAGCCACGGCCTGCGTTTGCACGGCGCAATCGTCCAGAAGATTCATACGGGCGCGAAACGCCTCGCCACCGGGCAACGTTTTGACGTACCAGCCGATATGTTTGCGCGCGGTGCGCACGCCGGTGTAGTCACCGTAAAGCGCGTAATGGGCTTGCAGATGATCAAGCAGCAGGCGCTTCACCTCGGCCACCAGAGGCGGGGCCAGGTATTCGCCTGTGGCTAAAAAATGCACAATTTCGCGGAATACCCAAGGTCGACCTTGGGCTGCGCGTCCGACCATCAGCGCATCGGCGCCGGTGTAGGCCAGTACGTCGCGGGCTTTCTCGGGGCTGGTGATATCGCCGTTTGCGACAACGGGCACACGCACAGCAGCCTTCACAGCTGCAATAGTGTCGTATTCGGCGTGACCTGTGTAGCCCTGTTCGCGAGTGCGGCCATGTACCGTCAGCATCTGCACACCCGCCTGCTCAGCGGCACGGGCCAGGGTAACGGCGTTACGGTGGCAAGCGCTCCAACCGGTACGCATTTTCAGGGTGACAGGCACGTTGTGGGGGGAGCAGGCTTTGACCACGGCCTCCACAATCTCTAGCGCCAGAGGCTCGTTTTGCATCAGCGCCGAACCCGCCCACTTTTCACACACCTTTTTAGCCGGGCAACCCATATTGATATCGATGATTTGCGCACCCCGATCGATGTTGTACAGCGCGGCTTCGGCCATCATTTGCGCATCGGTACCAGCAATTTGCACTGCAATTGGGCCTACTTCTCCGGTGTGATCTGCGCGGCGCGAGGTCTTCAGCGATGTCCACAAGTCACGGCGTGAAGTCACCATCTCACTCACCGCATAGCCTGCACCCAGCGATTTGCAGAGCTGGCGAAACGGCCTGTCGGTGACGCCCGCCATGGGGGCCACAAACAAGTTATTAGCGAGCACAAACGGACCGATGTTCATGGGGTGAAGGTAAAAAGGGGGAAAAGAGAGATGCTGAAAAATGAGGCATGATTGTATGCGCCAACCATTCCAACGGATGAAATCCAACACAGCCTTGGGGCGATCCTAGGACGATCGCCAGCATGCCTATACTGCTTCTACATGGAGCCTTGGATCATCACCCTACTCAGCCTGTTGGCGCTACCCAAGTTCGGCCTGAGTACCGTGTTTGTGGTGTCCTTTATCTCTGCCACATTACTGCCGCTCGGCTCAGAGCCGCTGGTTTTTGGCTTTCTCAAACTCAACCCTGATTTGTACTGGCCTACAGTGCTAGTCGCGACTGCTGGCAATACGCTGGGCGGCGCGGTGGACTGGTGGATGGGCTACGGCGCGCACAAAGCGGTGGACAAATACCGGGGTAACAATGCCTCAGCGCTGCACTTACGAGCGCTCGCTTGGCTGGAAAAACTCGGCCCAAAGGCCTGCCTACTGTCGTGGTTGCCTGCCGTTGGGGACCCTCTGTGTGCGGTGGCAGGCTGGTTGAAGCTGCCGTTTTGGCCTTGTTTAGGCTACATGGTGGTAGGGAAATTTACCCGCTATGCGGTGATGTCAGTGCTGTTGTTGTGGGTGTTTCCAGGAAAGATCACGTTATGACTGAATCCACGCCTGACCTCGCCAGCATCATCGATCTGGAGGCATCGGGTTTTGGCTCGTCCAGCTATCCGATTGAAGTTGGCATTGTGTTGCCCAACGGCCAAACCTATTGCAGCCTGATCGTCCCTGAGCCCGATTGGCACCATTGGGATGATTCTGCACAAAGAATCCACGGTATAGAGCGTGCTCTGCTGCTCAAACATGGCCGCTCCAGTGTGGAAGTGGCGCTGGCATTGAACGAGCGCCTGCAAGGCCTCACCGTTTACAGCGACGCGTGGTACCACGACTACAACTGGCTCAGCCGCCTGTTTGATGCCGCAGAGCGTGCGCCGCATTTCAAGCTGGAAGACTTGCGGGTCATCCTCAAACAAAGCGAAGCGGACAGATGGGACGTGACCAAAGCACAAGTCATTCAAGAGCTGCACCTGACACGCCACCGTGCCAGCAACGATGCCAAGGTGTTACAGCAGACGCTGCTAAGGGTGCAGAGCCAAAGTTAGTTGGCTAGGTTTCTAGCTTTTCTGCTTTGCTGGCCGGTTAGCCGCTTACTTCAGCATTTACTTCAGTGCAAACGGCCCACCCTTTTCCAGCGCCCGCTGGTATGCCGGACGAGCGTGGATGCGATTCAAAAACGCCATTAACTTAGGTCGCTTGTCGTCTAGACCACCCCGCGCCGCAGCTGCTTCCAGCGGGAAGCTCATTTGAATATCCGCACCACTGAAGTCGTTGCCCGTAAACCAACGGCTTTTACCCAATTCGCTTTCCATGAAGTCCAAATGCGTGTTGATTTGCGGCGAGATAAAAGTAGATTTAACCCGGCCAACAATGGCTTTGGCAATGGGTTTCGCGAAAAACGGCATCTTGGTGCTTTCAATCTTGTCAAACACCAGCTTCAACAGCAGTGGCGGCATGGCCGAGCCTTCGGCGTAATGCAACCAATAGCGGTAACGCATGTGCTCTGGTGTGCCCACGGCTGGCGCCAAACGGCCATTGCCGTACTGCTCGATCACAGCATCGACAATCGCGCCTGACTCGGCCATCACCAGCAAGCCATCGGTCACGACCGGCGATTTACCCAGAGGGTGGATTTTGCGCAACGCGGGCGGTGCAAGCATGGTTTGGGCATCGCGCTGGTAGCGCTCAATGTGGTATTCCAAACCCAGCTCTTCAAGCAGCCAAAGTACACGCTGTGAGCGTGAGTTGTTAAGGTGATGGACGGTCAGCATGAGAAAAACTCCAGCAGTGGATAACAAACAATGGTCACATTATCGCTATAAAAAAAATAGCTGCTTGCACATACACTGTATGCGCAAGCAGCTAATTTGACTGAAATAATATGACAGTTAAGAGCTGAACAAGAAATTCATCACATCGCCATCCTTGACGATGTATTCTTTGCCTTCAGAGCGCATCTTGCCCGCATCCTTAGACCCCTGTTCGCCCTTGTTGGCGATGTAATCATCGAACGCGATGGTTTGGGCGCGAATGTAGCCTTTTTCGAAATCGGTGTGGATCACGCCAGCAGCCTGCGGACCGGTGTCGCCCACGTGGATAGTCCAAGCACGCACCTCTTTCACGCCGGCGGTGAAGTACGTTTGCAGGCCTAGCAGTGTGTAAGCCGCGCGGATGAGGCGATTCAGGCCGGGCTCGGATTGGCCCAACTCTGCCAGGAACATGGCACGGTCTTCGTCCTCCATTTCGGACATTTCCGCTTCCATCTTGGCGCTGATGGCCACCACGGGGGCATTTTGTGCTTTGGCGAAGGCTTTCAGGCGGTCAAGGAAGGGGTTGTTCTCGAACCCATCTTCGGCCACATTGGCGACAAACATTGCAGGCTTGGCAGTGATGAGGAAAAACTGCTTCAAGAGCGGCAACTCTTCTTTGCTGAAATCCAGAGTGCGCACCGGCTTGGCTTCGTTCAGCGCTGCTTGGCATTTTTCTAATATAGCCACCAGCTTAATGGACTCTTTGTCGCCAGAACGTGCAATTTTGGTGACGCGATGCAGGGCTTTTTCAACAGCGGAGAGGTCGGCCAGACAGAGTTCGGTCTGGATGACTTCGATGTCCGAAATCGGGTCAACCTTGCCAGCGACGTGGATCACGTTGTCGTCTTCAAAGCAGCGCACTACGTTGATGGTGGCATCGGTTTCGCGGATATGGGCAAGAAATTTATTGCCCAAGCCTTCGCCAGTGCTGGCCCCAGCCACCAGACCAGCAATGTCCACAAACTCGACAATTGCAGGCACGATGCGCTCAGGCGTGATGATGGCGGCCAGCTGCTGCAGGCGTGCATCCGGCACTTCAACGATGCCCACGTTGGGCTCGATCGTGCAAAAAGGGTAGTTTTCAGCCGCAATACCCGCCTTGGTCAAAGCGTTGAAGAGGGTGGATTTACCGACGTTGGGCAGGCCGACGATGCCGCATTTCAAACTCATAGATGTCCTAAAAAACTGGTGGGGAAGTGTATGCGAAGGGGGGTGTTCAGAAGCGGTAGGCTGCTTGCACCGTTTGCCCCACACGCAATCCGTGCTCGATGCCTTTGAGAATGATGGCGTTGGTACCAAACGTCACTGCGCCATCCACCACCGTATTGCGGCGGTAGGTTTGCAAAATGTCACCAACCTCGGGGCTGCTGAGCGCAGTCAGCGGATCAATATTGGGAATAGGGCAGCGCGGGCAGGGTTTGACGCCTAGGAGCTGCACATTGCCCTCGGGGGTGCTGATGTTCATCACGTCGAGGCGGTCTTCGTCTTGCGCATCCAGGCCTGCGAGGACGATATTGGCGCGAAAACGCTCCACGGTGACGGGCGCATGGCCGGCAGCAGCGAGCTTTTCACTCAACTCGGCGACAGACGCTTCACTGACAACCAATATCGGGAAACCATCGGCGAACTGATTCTGAGCGTCCACATCACCAGTCCACTTTTTGTTCGACAAGCGCTGCTGCTCCGGGTCAAAGCGCGCAAGGCGCAACTTTTGCCCCAAAAAATCGCTGAACCACTGCGCCGCTATATCGCCCATGTCATAGGCTTTGAGCGTGTCGCTCCATACTTTTACGGTGGTTGGCTGCTCTACTTTATCTAGCGCGATGTGCAGAGCCAACATGCCCGGAGCACGCAAAATCATCTCAAAATGCTTGAGCTGAGGCTGGATGAGCGCCATGCGGGGCAGCTGGCGTTGGCTGACGAATTCGCCTTGGGTGTCCACCACCATCCAGGCACGGTCAAACTCCAACCCGGTTTCGATCAGCAGGGCCTCTTGCACCTCCACGCCGGCACAGGATTTGACGGGATAGACGAACAGTCGAGCGATGGTCGCGTGGATTTCAGGGCTGGTACTCACAGGAACTCTTTTCACAGTTAACGGTTGGTCAAGCCCGTATTGTGCCGCCCCCTACAATTCGACTATGGCTCAACCCTTTGATGTGTGTATCCGTGGCGCTGGCATTGTGGGGCGCAGCTTGGCGCTGCTGCTGGCCCAGAACCGTCTGCGTGTGGGACTGGTCCAAGCGCCCCGCCCTGCCCCAGCCCTTCACGACAACCGTGCTTATGCGCTGAATGCTGCATCGCGCCATACGCTGGAAAGTTTGCGCTGTTGGCCTGAAGGTACGGCAGTCACCCCTGTCACCGCCATGCGCGTGTTGGGTGATGAGGGCGGCGAGGTTAATTTCGCAGCCAGTGTCGCCATACCCCAACCTGCGACCGCCTTGGCGTGGATCGTTGAAGTGGCTGAATTAGAAAACTGTCTCGCCAACGCTATCCGCTTCCAGCCCCAAATTGAAGTGATTGACGCGCCTCGACCAGCGGCACTTACTGTGGTGTGCGAAGGCCGTTTCAGTAGCACGCGTGATGAGTTTGGCGTGGATTTCAACGTGACCACTTACGCCCAGCAAGCGATTGCGGCCCGTTTTGAGTGTGAACTTCCGCACCAAGGGCAAGCCTTGCAATGGTTTTCACAGGGCGAAGTCATGGCTTTTTTGCCCTTGCATGGCCCAAGCGGGAACTCTGTGGCGTTGGTCTGGTCTGTAACAGAGCACCGTGCGCAAATGCTGATGAACTTGACGCCCCAAGACTTTGCCGCAGCTGCCCAAGCGGCCAGCACGTCAGCTTTAGGTACGCTCACAGTGGCAGGCGAACGTGCCAAATGGCCGCTGCAACACGGGCAAGCCCAAGCTTGGAGTGGTAAAACCGCCGCAGGCCAATCGTGGGTTTTAGCGGGTGATGCGGCCCATACCGTCCATCCACTGGGTGGGCAAGGCTTGAATTTAGGGCTAGCTGACGTAGCCGAGTTGGCCCACACACTGGGCGCACGGGACTATTGGCGCCGCGTAAGTGATCCGCGCCTGCTGCGCAGCTATGAGCGCGCCCGGCGTGCCGGCTTGGCGCCGGTAGGTGCAGTGATGGACGGCTTGCAGCTTCTCTTTGCACAGCCTGATACGGTAGTACAACGGTTACGCAATGCAGGTATGCGAGGTTTTGAGCGCAGCGGCCCACTAAAGGCCTGGGTGGCCCGCCAGGCGATGGGTTTGTGAGTCCCGGCAATGACGATGACAGCGAATATGCATAACGCAGCTAACGTGGATAACGGAATTTAAATGAAATTAAGAAAAACACTGTGGGTTACCGCACTCACTCTCGCCGGTCTGGCCCTGCACTTCAGCGCCAGCGCCCAAGATGCCGTCATACGCAAAAATCTGGGGGAACGCCTACCTCAGATGGGAAAAATCGACGAAATTAACAAAACTCCGTTGGCAGGGCTGTTTGAGGTGCGCGTTAACGGAACTGATATTTTCTATACCGATGCCGAGGGTAATTACCTCGTGCAAGGCAGCCTGATAGATACCAAACTGCGCCGTAACCTGACCGAAGAGCGTGTTGAAAAACTAACCGCCATCGACTACAGCACACTGCCGATGAAAGATGCGTTCACTATCGTACGTGGCAACGGTAAACGCCAGTTAGCGGTATTTGAAGACCCCAATTGTGGCTACTGCAAGCGTTTTGAGCGCGATTTGGCGGGCATCAAAGACGTGACAGTGCACATGTTTTTGTACCCCATCCTGAGTCCCGACTCGACCAAAAAGTCCGAAGCTATTTGGTGCGCAAAAGACAAAGGCAAAGCGTGGCAAGACTGGATGGTGCGTGATGTACAACCTGCCCCCACTGCAGCTGGCTGCGATACCGCCGCCATTGGCCGCAATGTGGAGTTTGGCAAGCGCTTCAAAATCACTGGCACGCCAACACTGGTGTTCGCTGACGGTTCCCGCGTACCGGGGGCCATCAATGTTCAGCAAATTGAAAAAATGCTCTCTGAAGCCAAAAACTGAAGTACCTGCGCTTTGAATAACATTTTTGCCAGCGTGTCGTTTGAGAAACTTGCGAACAGGTTAGGTTACGCTGGATTGGTGCCGTTTGGCTTGCTTGCGCTGCTGTTGTGGCTCGTCAAACCTGATTTGCACCCCTTTGTAGCAACGGCACTGCTATGCTACGGCGCGGTGATAGCTTCATTTTTAGGTGGCATCCACTGGGGCATAGGCATCAGTTTGGCGCCTCTTAAAAGCGAGCAAGCAAAACACCATGTGCTGTGGGGCATCGCACTGTCACTCTTGGCTTGGATCGCGGCAATGATGCCTGCGTTTGCAGGCTTGCCTTTACTGGGCTTGCTGTTTGTAATCAGCTATTTGATTGACCGCAAATACTGGCCAGGCGCCGGATTGGGCGCATGGCTGACTTTGCGCTTTCGACTGTCAACCATGGCCGCCGTGTGCTGCGCACTTGGTGCAGCAGCTACCTGACGACGGCACCTGACGCAGGGGGCTGGAGCCTGCTATTCTTGCCACCATGCCCAAATCGACTGTCAACCGGCCATTGGCTCCTGCCAAAACGCCACGCACCCCTTCACCAAAACCAATGGTCGCACCGGTCAGTTACCGCATTGCTGTGGCAGATCTGTATGGCCACCGCTTTGCTGTCACCGTGCATGTCGCTCAACCCGTAGCGCAACAGCGTGTCAGCCTGCCGGTGTGGATTCCGGGCAGCTACC
>JAYUED010000200.1:0-25863 GCA_043739385.1 Betaproteobacteria bacterium
GCCATGAATCAGGAGAAGTGGCAGAGTGGCCGAATGTACCTGACTCGAAATCAGGCGTACCGTAAGGTACCGTGGGTTCGAATCCCACCTTCTCCTCCAGAAATAAGTATATAAAAACTATCATATTAGGGCCATTCAATCGGATAGCCCTTCTGTTTTCTGGGTTCTGAACGAGAGCTTATTTCCGTAAACCGTTTCCGTACGGCTCCTTGGTTGATTGCTTAATTCAAACAACTTAAATTCATGGACAGGGATGGGGCGGCTAAACAGGTAACCTTGATAGGCATCACAACCTAATTGGGCCAAGAAACTTCTTTGCGCCTCGGTTTCCACTCCCTCCGCAATGACTGCCAGCCCCAAGCTCTGCGCTAAAGCAATAATCATTTTGGCAATCGCAACATCGTTCGAGTCGGTGAGAATGTCACGGACAAAACCTTGGTCGATTTTGAGCTGGTTCAGCGGTAGCCGTTTCAAATATGAGAGCGATGAATAACCGGTACCAAAGTCATCTAATGAGAAGCCTACGCCCAGATCCTTTAGCGCCGTCATCTTGGCAATGACATTTTCGACATTCGAGACCAACAAACTCTCTGTGAGCTCTATCTTGAGCAGTTGAGGGTTAGCGTTTGTATCCTTGAGTACCTCTGATACTTGGCTTACAAAATCGTTTTGATGAATTTGATTGGCACTCACATTAATTGCCAGTGTGAGGTGTGCGGTACTTGGGCTGAGGGCCCACTTTGCCAATTGCGCGCACGCTGTTTCCAGTACCCAATGGCCTAATGGCAAGATCAAACCTGTTTCTTCAGCCAGGGGTATAAATTCTGCTGGTGAGACCATGCCGCGTTGTGGATGTTTCCAGCGTATCAACGCTTCGGCACCTGTCAAGTGATTTTCACCAATTATTTGCGGCTGGTAATAAAGGACGAATTGATTCAAGCGCAATGCTTCCCGCATATCAGCTTCTAGGGCAGCACGGTTGCTTGCAAGGTCATGTATATTTTGATCGAAAAACCGCTGGGTGTTGCGTCCTGCTGTCTTGGCTTGGTACATGGCCAGATCAGCCCGCCTCAACAGTTCTGCGATGGGGTGGTTGTCACCGTCAAACAAAATCAGGCCTATGCTCGGTGTAATTGGGCTTTCGTGCCCGCTAAGCGGGTGCGGCTGATTCAGTGCCGCAAGTATTTTTATACCTACCGCCTCAGTCTGAGCTGCTGCTTCCTCGGCGTTTTTGCCCAGAAGCTCAAGTAACACGATGAATTCGTCGCCGCCTAAACGCGCTACCGTATCGCCTGTGCGTACACAATTAACAATCCGTTGTCCGACTTGTTGAAGGAGAAGATCTCCATTGTCGTGGCCCAATGTGTCGTTGATGCTCCTAAAGTTGTCCAGGTCTATAAGAAGTAGCGCACCGCTATGTCCGCTGTTGGCGCTGCAAACCATAGCACGTGCTAAACGGTCCATTAGCAGTCGCCGGTTTGGTAGCTGAGTCAGCGCGTCATAGAAGGCCAGATTCATCACAACTTCCTCTGCGCTCTTTCGTTCTGCCTGCATGGATGTAATCAACAATCCCGTAGCAACAGTACTTGCCATGTAGCACCACAGCAGAAAAAGGCTGGCGTATAAGTTGGGTAAAAAGAAAGTGCCGCGACCCATGGCTGTCCCGAAGGCAGCAGCAGCCGAGAAGCACAATCCCGCGATGGTTGCGCCGGTAATGCCAAAGCTAAAGGCGGCCCATACGAACAGAGGGAAGGTCATAAACGCTATGGGCATTGATTTGCCTTGTCCAAAGTCTTGCATGAATGCCAGCCACATAACGGGGCAAGCAACTGCAAACCAGAGCAATAAAACTATTCGGTGTTGGCTGAGTTGTTCAATATTCTTTCGATTGAGAGTCAGGAGAAAGGGCGAAGCCAACATGACCCCAACAGTGTCTCCCATCCACCAAGACAGCCACGCTGGCACATATGTTTCGATGGAAATTAGTCCAGCCATATGGAGGTTGACTATGCCCAATGTTGCCGATATCGCCATACCAAGACCGGCGTACAAGATGAATAAGCCCACATCCTTGTGGCGCGTGAATGCAGATTGAAATGCTGCACGATTAAGCCATTGCATTGTTAAAACTGGACCTATCGTGCTTCCTACGGCAATGCCTCCTGCCAGTAGCAAAGAGGATCCAGTAGATAAGTTGATCAAAAATGAACCGAGAAATATGCCAGGCCAAACGCTAACACCACAGATTAGCAATGCGGCGACTGAGATGCCCGCAGGTAACCAAAAGAGTGAGATGTGCGTTGCCGCAAAGGTGGCGTGAAGCCCGATCCGGCCTGTTATAAAGTAGGCCAGAGTCAGAAAAAATATGCGACTTAAGATCATGTGCTCATACAACTTCAGCTAATAAATAGCTCTGCACTTACTGAAGCGATCTAGGCTACTTGTATTCGCTGGAGTTTTGCATTAGGAGCGCCTACAAAGCCACAGGTTGTGTGCGTTAAGTTGGGTGCAGCCCATTCATTGCGGTGAGATATTGCGTTGATGCTGACGTAAGTGAGGCATGCGTATAAAACTGAAAGTTGTCACGCCCCTGTTTTTTGGCTTGGTACATGGCAGAGTCTGCGCTCTTGAGCAGTTGGTTAATCTCTGTGCCGTCTTGCGGATAGGTGCTGATGCCGATACTTAGCGTCATCTTGACTGACTGACCAGCAGCCAATATGCAGCTTGGCTTTAGCGCTTCCCGAATTTTCTGTGCTACTTGCACCACGTCATCACGTTCATCCAGATCTTCGATTAGAACCACAAACTCGTCGCCGCCTAAGCGGGCCACGATATCGCCTTCGCGCATGCTGGCCCGCAGTCGTGTTGCAATTGATTGCAGCAGTTGATCGCCGACATCGTGGCCCAGAGAGTCGTTAATTTGCTTGAAATGGTCAAGGTCGATGAAGAGGATCGAGAACATACCGTTTTTGCGCTGCGTGCTGCTGATGGTGCGCTTTAGTGACTCCAGGAACATGGCTCGGTTGGGTAAACCGGTCAATTCGTCATGAAAGGCGCGATGGTGCAAGGCGTTATGGGCGCGCTGGCGTTCCTCAATATTATTGAGCGCAGTCAGCAAACATTTTTGTCCCGCATAGGAAATTAGCCGGGTCGAGATTAAGGCCCAAAAGCTTTTTTCCTGTACGTCTTGCAGTTGAACTTCGCGTTCACGTATGCTGCTATGTTCTTGCCCTGCCGCCATGATTTCGTCGTGTTCCTCTCCGCGCACATAGAAATTACGTGACTTGATGTGGCCCAGCTCAGGCTGAGTTATGCGCAACTGGTGCAGGGCGGGATCGTTTGCGTAGAGGATGGTATGGTCAGAGATCCGAACAATGAGAAGTGGGAGCGGAGCGAACTGAAGCAGGCCGCGTAGCTGGTTTTCGCTCTCGCGCAATGCACTTTGCGCAGCCTCTGACTGGCGCAGTATGTGTCGCGACAGTATAAAAGCGAAGGCTAGAAGTATCCCAACAGCAACAAACATCGTGAACATGAGCAAGGTCTTGGTTCGACGCGAAGCCTGCCCCAAGGTATAGGAAAAATCATCTTCCAGTGGAGTGACTTGCTGATTGATGTAATCGAGTTCCTGTAAAAACTGCTGAATTTGCGAAGCGCTCAATGTGCTGCTCTGGATGGCCGTGTTGATCCGATTGCCAACGTCTAAGAGCGCATGGATATGCTCATCAGCCTGAGTCCAGATACCAATAGCTTTGTCTATTTCTGCCATATTGCGGAAGTTGCGAAACAATTGAATCATCCCGTCGATGTCCTTGGGGTGATTCCGTCCTTTGGCAAAACCGTCAATAGCAACGGCCAAGTCAGGTTGCAGCTTCTCTAGTTCGAGTCGGGCGCGTTGGTCCCCTAAATTTACTGCCAGTGAAGACTGAAAGGCTTGAAAATCAGCTGGATTGCTGTATAGGGTATAGCGCGAGAGCATATAAACCGCTTCTTTTTGCGCCTTGGACCATAAGCCTTCAGCGCCTACAAAGGCTCTAGCAGCGGACAGTAGACCTAGGCTGTAGTAGCTGAAGGCCAGCATGGCGATAACAATTGCTACAAACATCCAGACGATAACAATCAAGCTGTTTTTACGCGGCACCACTACGCGCAGCGGATCGGGCGGCATGGTCGGCGATGATTGCGCATCGATATCAGGTAATCTAGCGAAGGATTGAGTCATATTGCTACGCTAGTGATGTACTGAGGACAAAAGCATCAATGGCGCTCAGGATGGACTTGATAACTGGCCTTAGCAAGCAATTACAGGTGAATCTGTCCCTATGAGATCTAACTCTCAGTCACTTTATTATGACGGTTTAAAAGCCTTGCTGCTTTCTTGTTTTAACCATCGTAAACATCATAAAACCCCTGCAACTACATTTACAGTGATACCAATAATAATGATATTGAAAAAGAAAGATACAACGCTGTGAAGCATTACCAGCCGGCGCATAGCACTGGAGTTGACGGTCACGTCTGAGGTTTGGCAGCACATGCTCAGTGTGGCAGCAAAGTAGAGAAAATCCCAGTAATCAGGGTCAGGTGTGCCTGGGAAGCTCAATTGACCTTTTTGGGTGTAGCAGTTGTGTGCGTAGTGTTGCGAAAAAATGAAGGCTACGAAAAGCCAAGACAGCAAAATGGAGCTGCTGGCTAATCCAATGTCCCAGAAAGATTTTTCTTTCGCTGCATGCAACTCAACCGACAGTGAACCGATCACTACCCCCACAACGCATAGGCTGGCGAGCAGCACCCGCCATTTACCTTCTTCTTGTCTGCTAGCTCGGTGGCGCCGTGTGGCCGTAGTAGCCTTTGACATCAGTCGAAGGATCAGGCCTATAAACAGACCGGCACCGGCATTAAAGGCGATCAGCATTGCTCTGGAGCTGGGCATCAAAGAGGCAAGTGCAAAGAACACTGAAATAGATACGGCAGCCGAGGTGAGTAGTCGGGGACGGCGCACGGTTCTGGCCACCACAGTCGAAAGATTTTGGAAAAAAATGTGCATGGCCGTAAGTATCTACTGCGCCAATGAAAAAGCCCATCGATAAGGATGAGCTTTTGTCTCGGTTGCGCGGTAGATTGGCCTAGCTGAGTTAGGGCATGTGCCTGTTTTTGTTGCGTCTCAGCCTAGGTTATTTGCGAGTAATCATGCCGTAGACCAGCAGCAAGACAGCAGCGCCCACTACGGAGCCGATGAAGCCTGCCATTTGGCCTGCATGGTAAAGCCCTAGCATCTCGCCCAAGTAGCTAGCGACCACTGAGCCGGCGATACCCAGTAGAGCTGTCATAAAAAATCCGCTAGGGCCACTGCCGGGTGTGACGGCCTTGGCGATGAGACCAGCAAGGAAGCCAATGACAATAGTCCACATTAAATGCATCATTAGGAGTTCTCCAAAAGTTGCAACTACTGTAACGACGCTATGGCGCTGGGTCATCAACGTCTTCGGGTATGTGGCAGTGCAAATCGTGATAAAACGCACAAATCACACTATATTTGCCTTCGTATCATCCTTCGTTTTTACAGCGTTTTGTAGCGAAGTCTCAAGTCGGCTGCTCGCCCAGCAACAGGTATTCCATAAGCGCTTTTTGAACATGTAGCCTATTCTCGGCTTCTTCCCACACGACAGATTGAGGACCGTCTATCACCTCCGCCTCGACCTCCTCGCCTCGGTGTGCTGGCAGGCAGTGCATGAAGAGGGCGTCAGGCTTGGCGATCCGCATCATGTCCGTGTCGACGCACCAGTCGGCAAAAGCTTTTTTTCGCGCCTCGTTTTCAGCCTCAAAGCCCATGCTGGTCCACACGTCTGTTGTGACGAGATCAGCGCCAGCGCAGGCCGCCATAGGGTCGGCAAACACCTTGTAACTGTCAGTTGAGCGAATACCCACGACCGATTGGTCTACACCGTAGCCACTGGGGGTGCTCAAGTGAACAGTAAAGCCCAGAATTTCACTGGCTTGCAACCATGTGTTGGCCATGTTGTTGCCGTCCCCTACCCAAGCCACTGTTTTTCCTTGAATGGAACCCCGGTGTTCTATGTAGGTAAAGATATCGGCCAGAATTTGGCAGGGGTGGAATTCGTTGGTCAGACCATTGATGACCGGCACGCGTGAATGCGCGGCAAATGTTTCGATTTTGGTTTGTTCGTAGGTGCGGATCATCACCAAATCGACCATGCGGCTAATGACTTTTGCGCTGTCTTCAACCGGCTCCGCCCGCCCCAGCTGGCTGTCGCCCGTAGTCAGGTGAACTACGCTGCCACCCAGTTGGTACATACCTGCTTCAAAACTAACACGCGTGCGGGTCGAGGCTTTCTCAAAAATCATAGCCATGGTGCGGTCCACCAGAGGGTGGTGCTTTTCATAGGCTTTGAATTTCTTTTTAATCAAGGCCGCACGCGCAAACACATAGGCGTATTCGGCGGCAGTGAAGTCATTGAATTTCAGGTAATGTTTCAGGACTAAGTTCATGGCTGTTCTGACAAAAATTGCTTGATTTGGGGCGCCAGTATGCTGACGATCTCATCGGCCTCGACTGTGGTCAAAATCAGCGGAGGCACCAAACGAATGACATTGTCGGCGGTCACGCTGATCAGCAGACCTTTGTCCATGCAGCGCTGTACTAAGGCGCCACAGGGCTGTGCGAGCTCTATGCCAATCATCAGGCCCTGGCCGCGGATGTCTTTCACGCCAGCCAGTTCGCTCAATGTACGCTCCAGGTTCCCTTTGAGATGCGCACCTACCCGCGCAGCGTTTTCCAAGAGACCGTCATCTTCAATGATCTTGATGGTTTCCACCCCCGCACGCATTGCCAGCGGGTTGCCGCCAAAGGTTGTGCCGTGGTTGCCGGGCTGAAAAATATGGGCTGCTTTGGGGCCTGCCACCACTGCACCAATCGGGATACCCGAACCTAGGCCTTTGGCAAGCGGCATTACGTCGGGCAAGATACCTGCCCATTGGTGGGCGAACCATTTTCCGGTACGGCCCATGCCGCACTGAACCTCGTCAATCATCAACAGCCAATCATTTTCATCGCACAACGCCCGTACGGCTTTCAGATAATCCACGCGCATTGGGTTAACGCCACCTTCGCCCTGGATAGTCTCAAAGAACACGGCGACCACATTAGGATTGCCTACAGTGGCTTGTTTTAAGGCCTCAATGTCATTCAGTGGCACGCGGATAAAACCTTCAACCAAAGGGCCAAAGCCCTTTTGCACTTTTTCATTGCCTGTGGCGCTGAGGGTTGCAATACTGCGGCCATGAAATGCCTTCTCGTACACCACAATTTCAGGACGATCAATGCCTTTGTCGTGGCCGAACTTACGCGCCAGCTTCAATGCAGCTTCATTGGCTTCTAGGCCAGTGCTGCAAAAGAACACATTAGTAAGTCCTGACATTTCCACCAACTTGGCAGCCAGCCGCTCTTGGTTTGGCACATGGTAATAGTTGGAGCTGTGGATGATCTTGGTCAACTGGTCCTGCAGGGCGGGCACCAACTTGGGGTGGTTATGGCCCAAGGTGTTGACCGCTATGCCACCCAACGCATCCAGATAGGCGTTGCCGTTCATATCCCACACGCGGCAGCCTTCGCCATGGGACAACGCAATCGGCAGGCGGCCATAGGTGTTCATGGTGTGGGGTGATGCGGCTTCAATGTGTGCGGTCATGGGATAACTCCAAAAATCTAAAAACAACTCGGCCCCACAATGGGTTCACGAGGCTGGACAGAATGCTTGAAAGCGCTAATTTTAGGTGGCTTAAGAGGCTGTGCTAATGACCATTTCGCATGACTGCAATGTCCGCCGGGTGTGTCGCATACTGTGGGCACAGGCTTTGCATCATATTCAGAGCGAGGGTATTCCCCAGCCTCGATAGAATGCTATTGCACTGCAACATAACTGCCCATGATCTCTAATTCGGCTAAAGAAATTTTTATCCAAGGTCTCACCTGCGACGGTAAGACTTTTCGCCCCAGTGATTGGGCTGAGCGTCTGGCTGGCGTGATGAGCTCTTTTCGTCCTGGTGGAGCGCAACCAGGTAGCCATTTGAGCTATTCGCCATGGTGTGTGCCGACCACGCTCAATGGCGTACGCTGTGTGGTTGTACACCGCGATCTGCGGGATGCAGAGCCAATGGCCTGGGATTTTTGTGTTAATTTTGCTAAAGACAATGACTTGCAGGTGGTTGAGGCCTGCTTAGTTCCCACGCAATCCTAATTTTTTAAACATAAAAAAACCGCCAAGGCTTTAACCCCTTGGCGGTTTTTTACTTTGCTGTCAGCGCACCCGGTACAAACGGCAGGCCGCCTTGCGGTGGCCCGTGCTGTGTGTTGGTTGTTGTTTAAGCGGCGGCTGTTGCCAACACCAAGGCTTTCACCTTGGTGGACAGGCGGCTCTTGTCGCGCGCTGCCTTATTTTTGTGGAAAATGCCCTTGTCAGCTACGGTGTCCACCACAGCTTGCATCTTGGCAAACAACTCGGTTGCCTTGGTCTTGTCGCCAGCGATAACGGCTTTTTCAACGTTCTTCACGGCGGTACGGTATTTAGAACGCAGCGAAGTGTTCGCGGCGTTGATCTTCACGTCTTGGCGAACGCGCTTGCGGCCAGATGCGAGACGTGGGTTTTTCTTTTTAGGTTTAGTAGATGCCATGGATTGTGTTCCTTGATTGGTTTGAGGATGATGCCAGCAAAGCCTTCTATTATAGCTGTCAAGTTACACTTAGCGTCGTGAGTCTCTTTAAAACCGCTTCTACCGTATCCCTATTAACCCTAGCTTCGCGTATCACAGGCTTGGTGCGTGAGCTCCTGATCGCTTCTGCGTTTGGTGCAAGTGCTATGACGGACGCCTTCAATGTGGCCTGGCGTATTCCCAATTTGTTTCGCCGCTGGTTTGCCGAGGGCGCGTTTACGCAAGCCTTTGTACCCTTGTTGGCCGCCACCAAAGCCGAGCATGGTGAAGCTGCTACTCAAGTACTGATTGCCCGCGTTGCCACTGTGCTCTTTTGGATGCTGGCATTGGTCAGTGTGCTGGGCGTCGTTGCTGCACCGTTTTTGGTCTGGGCCATGGCCAGTGGTTTGAAAACCGGTGTTGACGCTGCTGTGCTGATGACGCGCTTCATGTTCCCCTACATTATGTTCATGTCGCTGGTCGCTTTAGCTGCAGGCGTGCTGAACACTTGGAAGCGCTTTGCCGTGCCTGCCGCCACCCCTGTGCTATTGAATATTTGCTGGATCGTTGCCGCGTTGTGGGGTTCGCCGTGGTTTGCCTCTAAAGGTATTGAGCCAATTTACGCGATTTGCGTCGGTGTAATGGTCGGTGGAGCCTTGCAGTTGTTAACCCAGGTGCTGGCAGTTAAAAAAATGGGTCTTCTGCCGAAAATTGGATTTAATTGGGCTGCTGTAAAAGCTGCATGGTCAGATGATGCTACTAAAACAGTAGCGAAACGTATGCTGCCTGCGATTCTGGGTGGCAGTGTGGCGCAGATATCCTTGCTCATTAATACCCAAATCGCGTCGCGCTTGGAGACCGGTAGCGTAAGCTGGCTAGGCTATGCAGACCGCTTCATGGAGCTTCCGGTTGCCCTACTCGGTGTGACGCTGGGCGTGGTGCTGATGCCCCAGTTAGCTGCTGCCAAAGCCAGTGATGACGTTGTGAAATATTCTGACATGCTGGACTGGGGCTTGCGCCTCGTTGTACTGCTGGCTGTGCCCTGCGCTGTGGCTCTCGTTACGTTCGCGACTCCAGTGGTTGCCACCATGTTTCACCACGGTGCGTTCACTGAACACGATGTCGATCAAACCTCCCTGGCGCTGATGGGCTGGGGTGTGGGCGTGGTGGGCCTGGTAGCCATCAAGGTACTGGCGTCAGGCTTTTACGCCAATCAAGATGTAAAGACGCCAATGTGGATTGCCTTTGGGGTTCTCATCACGACGCAGCTGTTGAATTTGATGTTCGTCCCGATGTTTGCACAGGCTGGCTTGTCTTTGTCCATCGGTGTCGCGGCCATGTTGAATGCGCTGGCGTTACTGATAGGCCTGATTCGGCGCGATAGCTACAAGCCGCGGCCTGGTTGGTGGATGTTCAGCTTGCAAGTGCTCGCAGGCAGCGCGTTGATGGCGATTTTTTTGATGTGGGCCTCGCAGGCAGTGCCCTGGCTAGCGATGCGTGAGCAGGGACTACAGCGCGTTGGATGGTTTGCGCTGACGGCGGTGGGTGCGGCGCTGCTGTATTTTGTCGCCTTATGGGCCGCAGGGCTGAAGCTGCTGGCGTTATTCAGGCACTGAAAACCCTGGGGATACTCAGCATGTGGCATTGCTTTCTGTTTCAATAGCGCCATGCAGATGCAATTTTCGGTTCCCACCCCATTGACGTATTTCGCTGCGCTGGTTCAGAGTGATGACCACTTTCCGCTGCTTGAAGCTGCTATTGCGTTGGCCCAAGATGAATACCCTGAGCTAGACATTCAGCAGGTGTTGGGGGATGTGGATCAACTGCTTGAGCGCCTCAAGCGTCGCATTCCCGAAGGTGCAGCGGCTTTGCATCGCTTGCGCTTGCTGAATCATTTTTTCTTTCGCGAGCTTAACTTTGCTGGCAACATCAATAACTATTACGAGCCAGATAACAGCTATCTGAATGCCGTGCTGCGCACTCGCAAAGGTATCCCTGTTTCATTGGCTGTGCTCTGGATGGAGTTAGCGCAAGGCGTTGGTCTACCCGCACGCGGTGTGGGTTTTCCGGGACATTTCATGGTCAAAATCAGCCTGCCAAAGGGGCAAGTCGTGATTGATCCCTTTAGTGGGCACTCGTTGGGGCGCGAAGAATTGGCCGAACGCCTTGAGCCTTATAAACGCCGCAGTGGGTTGATTGATGAATTTGATGTACCACTATCGCTCTATCTTCAGGCTGAAGCGCCTCGCCATATCATCGCGCGGATGTTGCGTAATCTGAAAGAGGTCCACCGCGCACAAGGAGATTGGTTGCGTTTTGTGGCTGTGCAAGATCGCTTGATTGTGCTGCTGCCCGACGCTTGGAACGAGCACCGTGACCGGGGCTTAGCGCTAGCCGAATTGGGCCGCAGCATGGCGGCGGTGGCAGATTTGGAAACTTACTTGACGCAAGCGCAGGATGCGCTCGACAGGGATGCCATTGCTGAGCGTGTTGACGAATTGCGCCGTGCAAAAAACTAAGTTTTAGACGGCGCTGCAGTCCACTTTACTTATTGAGTATCCATCACGCCTCGCCACGTCTCGCCTCGCTTGTTATTTCACTACGACAGCTTCGCCATCGCCCTGCGCTGCAATTACGCCAATCTCAAACACTGTTTCACCTGCCTCGCGCAACATTTGCGCGCAAGCTGCTGCATGGGCTGCGTCGATGACGACCACCATGCCAATGCCGTTGTTGAACGTGCGGTTCATCTCCATATCGTCAATAACCGCTGTTTTTTGCAGCCATGCGAACAGTTCGGTTTGAGGCCAGCTGCCTTTACGCAAATGGGCGGCCGTGCCCTCGGGCAACACGCGGGGAATATTCTCCAGCAAGCCACCGCCGGTAATGTGGGCCAAGGCTTTGATGGGGTGCAGTGCCAGCGCAGCCAGCACGTTTTTGACGTAGAGGCGGGTGGGCTCCATCAGCGCTTGTTTGAAAGGCTTGCCGTCCAGGGTGGCTGGCAGGTTGTCTGCAGCACGCTCGATGCATTTACGCACGAGGCTGAAACCATTGGAGTGCACTCCGTGGCTGGCCAGGCCGAGTACGGTGTCACCGGGTGCCACGTCTTTACCAGTCAAAATTTTGGATTTTTCAACTGCACCGACGGCAAAGCCTGCCAAATCGTATTCACCAGCGGGGTACATGCCTGGCATTTCAGCCGTTTCACCACCGATCAAGGCGCAGCCCGACAGCTCGCAGCCCTTGGCGATACCACCAATCACAGCGGCGGCGGTGTCGATATCGAGCTTGCCACAGGCAAAATAGTCCAAAAAGAACAGTGGTTCAGCCCCTTGCACCAGCACGTCATTCACACTCATGGCTACCAGGTCGATGCCTACGGTGTCGTGCATATTCCACTCGAAAGCGAGTTTGAGTTTGGTACCTACGCCATCGGTACCGCTGACCAATACGGGCTCTTTATAGCGTTTAGGTACTTCAAACAGCGCACCAAAGCCGCCAATACCGGCCAACACACCTTCACGCATGGTTTTTTTAGCCAGCGGTTTGATGCGTTCGATCAAGGCATCGCCAGCGACGATGTCCACACCGGCGTCTTTGTAAGACAGGGCGGCGTTAGGGCTGGAGTTGTGGGGGGACGAGGTGGAGGTTTGGCTCATGAACGGCGATCAGGTAGGGGCTAAGGTGTTTAGGCAATAGCCCGATAGAATTTGCGTGGATTTTACGGTCAACGCCTGCATGGCTTGGCCGTGATGTGTTTTTCCTTCTTTATCCTCTTTTTTATCCAGCCCATGCCCATCACCGCCAGCCAGAAACGCGCAATTGCTTGGGCTTCCATCGCTTTGATCGCCACTTTGGTGCTGTGGGCATTGGGTCCCGTGCTTGCGCCGTTTGTCGTGGCCGCCGTGCTGGCCTATGCTTTAACGCCCCTGGTGGACACGTTGGACAACCTAGGCAAAGGCCGCGTGCCCCGCGTACTGGCCGTTGTGGTGGTTGAGCTGTTGTTCATTGTGGCGATGCTAGGCGTGATGCTGCTGATCGTACCGATTTTGACCAAAGAGCTACCGCAAATGCGCGAGCAAATTCCGGTGATGCTGGATTCGATGAGCACTTGGCTCAAACCCCATTTTGCCCAGTTAGGCGTGCCGTTTTCACTGGAGATGAACAGCATCAAGGAGTTTGTGCTCAAGTACCTCAGCACCAATGGCGAGGACGCATTTGCCTCAGTGTTGTCGTCGTTGAAGTTGGGGGGGAGCGTAGCCTTGGCTGTCGTGGGCAATGCAGTGCTGATTCCGGTAGCGTTGTTTTATCTCCTTATGGAGTGGCACCGCTTTATGGCGCAGTTGATTGCGCTGGTGCCGATGCGCATGCGTGACGCTGTCAATAATTTCACCGGTGAGGCCGATGCTGTTCTGGGTCAATATCTTCGAGGGCAGCTTTTGGTGATGCTGAGCTTGGCTGTGTTTTACAGTGTCGGTCTAACGCTGTTTGGGCTTGATTTGGCGTTGCCGATTGGGGTGTTCACCGGGCTTGCGGTATTTGTACCTTATCTGGGGTTTGGCATTGGGCTGGTGCTGGCAGCGCTGGCAGGGTTGCTGCAATTTGCTTCTGTGAAAGTGGTGGTTATGGTGGCGGTGGTGTTTGGTTTAGGGCAAATGATTGAAGGCTTCTTTCTGACACCTCGACTGGTCGGGGAGCGGATTGGCTTACATCCATTAGCCGTTATTTTTGCCTTGCTTGCCTTTGGGCAGTTGCTCGGCTTTGTCGGCGTGCTCATTGCCTTGCCCGCCAGCGCCGTGCTGCTGGTGGCTATACGCCGTGTCCGTGCAGGCTATTTGGACAGTAAGCTGTACCTGGGTTAGACCCGGGCATCCACCATGATGAAGCAACTGACGCTGGACATAGGGCTGCCCACCGGGTCTACGCTGTCCAACTTCTTTGTGGGCTCCAATGGTGCTGCGCTCACTCACTTGCAACACTGGGTAGGGCAGGGAGCCAGTCGCTCATTTGTACCCATGTACCTCTGGGGCGATACCGCTAGCGGAAAAACCCACTTACTCAAAGCCCTGCGCGAGGCGCTGCGTGAGCAGGGGGCCACCGTGGGTTGGCTCGACAGCACCATGCTTAATCCGCCCGATTATCAAGAAGGCTGGAGCTTGGTGCTGCTTGATGATGTGCAGTACTTCAATCCAGAACAGCAGCACACCGCCTTCAAGTGGTTTGTTAATGCCCAAGCCCATCAGTGCGCTGTGCTGTCTGGGGGAGATGCGCCGCCTGCCGCGTTGAAGCTGCGCGAAGACTTGCGTACCCGCTTAGGCTGGGGCCATATTTTTCAATTGCACGTGCTGACTGAGCCTGAACGCCGTGCCGTTCTGCGGCGGGAGGCCAATGCGCGTGGTGTTGTTCTGGGCGATGAGGTGATGGATTTCATGCTCAGCCGTTTTTCCCGTGACCTGGGCAGCCTTATGCAGTTACTAGAGTACCTGGACGCCTATGCGCTGCAAAGTAAGCGCGCCATCACCATCCCACTAATCAAAGCAATGCTGGAATCTGAATGAAGCAAAAACAAAAAACCAAGCTCACGCTGTTCGATCTCGATCACACGTTGTTACCCATCGACTCGGATTACACGTGGGGTGTCTTCACCACCGAAATTGGCTGGACTGACTCGGTTACGTTTCAACAAAAAAACGACGAGTTCTATGCCCACTACAAGGCCGGTACGTTGGATATCAACGACTACGTGCGTTTTGCTACTGATGCCATTCGGGTGCATGGTGCTGCAGAATCCATAGCTGCACATGTAGATTACATGCGCTCAGTAATCGAAAAAGAGCTAAATCCTGCTTCCAACAAAGCCATTGCGCTTTTGCAGGAGCATCAGGCCGCCGGAGACATGGTCGTCATCGTCACCGCTACCAATGAATTCGTTACCCGCCCCATTGCCCAAGTTTTGGGTGTGAGCGAGTTGATTGCTGTGGAGCTAGAGCGGGGTGAGAACGGCTGGATCACCGGCAACATTGCGGGGGTACCGTCGGCCCGCGAGGGCAAAGTGATCCGTCTCAACCAGTGGCTGGCCGCCCGCCATCTTCAGTTGGCCGATGTGGAGAGCCGGTTCTACACGGACTCTATTAACGACATTACACTCATGGAGGCGGTAGACTTCCCCATTGCCACCAACCCAGACGACCGTCTGCGGGCCATCGCTGTAGCGCGCGGCTGGCCTGTCCTCGATTTATTTACCAAGCGCTGATGCAGCTTCTGCCGCCATCTCTATTTCTGCTGATTCTGCTGATATGCCTCCCTGCTAATCCCAGGCTTTCATGATTAAAAAATTAATAGACAAACTGCTCGGTAAAACCCGTGCACCCCGCGCGGCCAAAGCCATCGCCTCTGCGCAGCTACTTCCGCCCTCCAAACTTGGCGAGCGTCAAGAGTGGGGTTTTGATGCCCACCGTATTGACCCTAGTTTGGTTGATGAGCGTGCCGCCAATGTCGTGCACACCCTAAAGCAGGGCGGCTACGCGGCCTACATCGTCGGCGGTGCAGTGCGTGATTTGCTGCTCGGCCTGCGTCCCAAAGACTTTGACGTAGCTACTGACGCCACGCCCGAACAGGTTAAAAGCTTGTTTCGCCGCGCTTTCATCATTGGGCGACGCTTTCGTATCGTCCACGTGGTGTTTGGCCGGGGTCGCCAAGACCGGGGCTTGAGCGAGGTGATTGAGGTTTCCACCTTCCGTGCTCTGCTGGAGAGTGCTGACGCCGCCCAAGTCAAAGGCAACGAACGCAGTTCCAAGAGCGAGTTGGCCGGTATGACCCACGCCGTGGACGGCGCAGGCCGTGTGTTGCGCGATAACGTCTGGGGCAGCTTGCAAGAGGATGCCGCCCGCCGCGATTTCACGATCAACGCCATGTACTACGACCCTGAAGCGCAGGTGGTGGTGGACTACCACGGCGGCTTCAACGACGCGAAGAACAAGACTCTGCGGATGATTGGTGACCCTGCTGCTCGCTACCGCGAAGACCCAGTGCGCATCATTCGTGCTGTACGCTTCTCGGCCAAACTCAGCGCCTTGGGTTTTACGTTTGACCCCGCAACCGCTGCGCCGTTGATGGCCATGAAGAAGCTGCTGGCAGATGTGCCGCAAAGTCGCCTGTTTGACGAGATGCTTAAGCTCCTTCAAACTGGTCACGCGCTTGCGACGGTTGCCCAACTTAAATTTCTAGGTCTTGACCGAGGCATCTACCCCTTGCTTGATGTTGTTGTCGAGCGTGCTGACCAGCCATTCGTACATGCCGCCTTGGCTGACACCGACCGCCGTGTTAACGAAGGTAAACCTGTGGCGCCCAGCTTCCTGCTGGCCTGCGTGTTATGGGCTGACGTGCGTGATGGCTGGGCGTTGCGCCAGTCACAAGGTCAGTACGTAGTGCCTGCGTTGCAAGACGCGGTGGATGATGCCTTTGATTCACGCATTGGTGATGTCTCTGGCCGGGGCAAGCTCGGTGCCGACATGCGCGATACCTGGATGATGCAGCCCCGCTTTGAGAAGCGCAGCGGCACCACGCCCTTTAGCATGGTTGATCAGCCCCGCTTTCGCGCTGGTTTCGACTTCCTGCGCTTGCGGGCCAATGCAGGTGAAGTTCCTGAAGAGCTGGGCTTATGGTGGGAGGAGTTTTCTCTCGCCAGCGATGACGACCGTGACCACATGGTGCGTGACCTGCGCGAAGCACAGCGGCAAAAGAGCGGCCCGGCTAAAGGCGCACCGCGAGTTCATCTGCGTGGGCCTGCCAGAGCACCCAAGTTGGCGAATGACGTGGTTAATGAATCACTGAACGAATCGATGGACAGAGAGTTGTATGCCGAGGTTGATTTGGCTAACGATGCAATGCCGACAGAGGGGTTGACGGGCGATGCCGCACCTAAAAAACGCCGTCGCCGTCGCCGTAAACCAGGTGAAGGTCCTGCAAGCAGCGCGGACGTGTTGTCTCAGCCTTGAGTGTGGTCGCGCCTTCAATGCCCTTGGTACGGCCCCCTGTAGACGCTTTCATCGCCTTGGGCGCTAATCTGGGCGATCCAGTGCAAGCATTAACAGATGCCATCACTGCGATAGATGATCTGCCCGACACAAAAATTATCCGGTGTTCCTCTTTTTACCGCAGCGCCCCGGTTGATGCCACCGGGCCAGACTACGTGAATGCTGTTATCGCTGTATCAACTTGCTTGTGCGCACCAGAACTGCTTGATCAGCTGCAACAAATAGAGGAAACCGCAGGCCGCGAACGCTCCACCCGTAACGCGCCGCGAACGCTGGATTTGGACATCTTGCTTTACGGTACTGCCCAAATCTACAGTCCGGCGTTGACCGTGCCACACCCACGGATGACCCAACGCGCCTTTGTTCTCTTGCCCTTGGCTGAAATTGCGCCGGAGTGGACTGAAATGGCGAGCAGCTCTGCCATGTTGGAGCAACGTATCGAACGCATTGCACGAGCTATGCCCCTCGTGACTCAATGATCCTGCTTCAATCTACCGTTCCCGCCATACGATGCCGCTGAAGGGCACGGTTACACTCCCAAACGCGCCGTGAACGTCAAAAAAACGTCATAACCCTGACATATTTTCAGATCTAGCTTTCAACCAAGCGGACAAGTTTTTCGCTGACATCGAAGTTGACCCTGAGACCCCCCCTTGAGGAGTTCGCCATGTTCTTTGGCAAGTTGCTGCCCCGTGAAGGCAATTTTTTTGAAATGTTCAACCAGCACGCCGATCACATCGTCGAAGCTGCACATGCTTTTTCGAAACTGGTCGCCAATTACAACGACCCGCACCTGCGTGAGCAGTACAACCGCGATGTAGACAATGCTGAACGTGCAGCAGATCGCGTGACCCACGAGGTGAACCGTACTCTGCACAAGACCTTTATCACACCGATCGACCGCGAGCAAATCCACAACCTAATCAACACCATGGACGACGTGGCTGACTTGATTCAGGATTCAGCTGAAACCATGGCGCTGTACGACGTGCGGCACATGACGGAAGAAATCACCCGCTTGACCGATATCAGCGTGAAGTGCTGTGAGCGCTTGAAAGATGCGGTGAAATTGCTGAGCAAAATTGCCGACCCTGCTGTGGCTGAGGCCGCCCTTAAGACCTGCGAAGAGATTGACAAGCTTGAATCCGATGCCGACCGCGTGATGCGCGCCGCCATGAGTAAGCTGTTTCGTTCGGAGCCCGATGTGCGCGAAGTTATCAAGCTCAAAGCAATTTACGAACTGCTGGAAACCATTACGGACAAATGTGAAGATGTGGCCAACTTGATCGAGGGCATCGTCCTCGAAAATTCCTAGAATCCGGGGTCGACAGAGATGGCAACCGTTCATGTCTCCCTGTGGGTAGTGGTGTCGCTGGTGTTGCTGGCGCTGATGTTCGATTTCATGAATGGTTTTCATGATGCGGCTAATTCGATCGCCACGGTGGTATCTACCGGCGTCTTAAAGCCAGCGCAGGCTGTGTTGTTTGCCGCTACTTTCAATTTCATTGCGATTTTGGTTTTTCACTTGAGCGTTGCGGCGACCGTGGGTAAAGGCATCGTGCACCCAGGTGTGGTTGACGTGCATGTGGTGTTTGGCGCGCTGGTCGGTGCAATCACCTGGAATGCCATCACTTGGTATTACGGCATCCCTAGCAGCTCATCCCATGCGCTGATCGGTGGCATTGTGGGCTCAGTGATCGCCAAGTCAGGCGCTGGGTCATTGATTGCGGGTGGAGTACTGAAAACCGTGGCGTTTATCTTCATTTCGCCGTTGCTGGGCTTTTTACTTGGTTCGCTGATGATGGTCGCTGTCGCCTGGATTTGTCGCCGAGCAACTCCCTCTAAGGTAGACCGTTGGTTCAGACGGTTGCAGCTGGTGTCTGCGGGTGCTTACAGTTTGGGCCACGGCGGTAATGATGCGCAGAAAACCATTGGCATTATTTGGATGCTTTTGATTGCAACGGGTTACGCCGCAGCTGAAGATGCTTCGCCTCCCACCTGGGCCATCATCAGCTGCTACACCTGCATTGCAGCGGGCACTATGTTTGGTGGCTGGCGTATTGTGAAAACCATGGGTCAAAAAATTACTAAGCTCAAGCCTGTTGGTGGGTTTTGCGCTGAAACGGGTGGTGCAATTACCCTGTTCCTGGCTACCGCGATGGGCGTGCCGGTGTCTACAACGCACACCATTACCGGTGCTATCGTGGGTGTAGGCTCCACACAACGTGCCAGTGCGGTGCGGTGGGGGGTTGCGGGCAACATCGTTTGGGCCTGGATTTTCACCATCCCTGCCAGCGCCTTTGTTGCTGCTGTGGCGTACTGGGTAAGCTTGCAGATATTCTGATGACCACACGACGCGCCGCCACGCTGGCACTTCTCAGTTCAGTGCTTAGCACTTTGGTTGGCTCCAATGCTATGGCGCAAGGCGCAATATGGCCAACCAAACCGATTCGGCTCATCGTGCCGTACCCTGCTGGGGGTGTGACGGATGCGGTAGCTCGGTTGCTTGCAGAGCGGCTGGCACTGGCATTGGGGCAGCCATTTATCGTGGACAACCGTGCTGGTGCTGGGGGTGTGACGGGCATGGATGCGGTCGCTAAAGCCACTGATGGTCACATCTTGGCACTGGCCGCGATCAGTCCTCTAACGCTGCTACCCCAATTGATGCATGTGCCTTATGACCCGTTGAAAGATTTCGCACCCGTTGCCTCTGTGATGTATTCCCCGGTCTACGTGCTCGCGACACCTGCTTTCACGGGAAAAACGTTTGAAGACATGTTGATGCAGGCAAAAGCAAACCCAGGTAAGTTGTCCATGGCGACCTCAGGCGTGGGAACGGTGGGCAACATAATGCTTGAGCAAATCAAACGCAAAGCGGGTGTCGACATCATCCACGTGCCTTACAAAGGCGGCGGGGGACAGATTGTGGGCGACGCGGCAGGCGGACATTTCGATCTGTTCACGGCGAATCCCAGCGCGAACGTTGACGCCTTGATTACCAAAGGCAGACTTCGCATCCTTGCCGTTACTGGCCCAGCGCGTTTGCCGGGCTTGCCCAATGTGCCCACAGTGGCTGAGTTAGGTTATCCGCTGGCGAACTTGACCTCTCTGTTTGGCCTGTTTGCCCCAGCAAAAACACCAACTGAAGTGCTGGTGCGATTGAATGCAGAAGTCAATAAACTCCTCGCGCAAAAGGATGTGCAAGAGAAGTTGACTAAGCTTGACAACGTGGTGATGGCGGGCACTATGGCGCAGTTTGCGGCAACAATCAAGAGCGAATCAGCCGCGAATGCTACGGTGGTGAAGGACGCCGGTATCAAGATGGAATAGATTTTGGTTTTGGTTTTGGTCTTGAAATGGATTCGGGTGAGTAAATTTTTTCCGGCGAATGCGGCGTTTGAAAAACAATAACACCATAAAAAACGGATGTGGCGGGTGCGCAGTAAAACCCAAAACATTCAATCTAAATCGAGACCAATATGCCTTTCAATTTCAGATCAAAATGCTTGCTTGCGCAATACAGCTGCGTAGGAGCAGCTCTACTTTGTGTAGCAAATCTTTCCTTTGCCCAAGCCCAGACATCCAATTCATCCAATTGGCCTATAAAGCAGATCAGGCTTGTTGTGCCCTATGCTGCGGGCGGCCCGGCTGACGTCGTGGCGCGTGAGTTGGCGCAGAAACTGACAGCAGAACTAAAGCAACCGGTCGTAGTGGATAACCAAGGCGGTGCTATGGGCGTGAACGCGCTGGGCACTGTGGCACGCGCCGAACCTGACGGTCATACGCTGCTGATGGCGGCTTTTGGCAACATCGTGCTTCAGCCTATGCTGAGCAAGAATGGCGGCTCCGACCTTTTGGCACGGCTGCAGCCCGTCAGTATGGTCTCTACCAGTCCGCATGTGCTGGTGGTGTCGGCCAAGCTGCCAGTCAAGTCGGTGAAAGAGCTTGTGGACTATGCCCGCGCCAATCCGGGCAAGGTTAGCTTCGCCTCGGCAGGCACGGGTGGAACAGCTCATTTGGGGATGGAGATGTTTAAAGCACTGTCGAAAACTGACGTGCTGCATGTGCCATATAAAGGCAGTTCTGGTGCTGTGAATGATCTGGTGTCTGGCCAGGTCAGCGCGATGTTCAGCAGCCTCCCATCGTTACAGGGCGTGGCGGACAAGGGGTATGTGCGGGTGATTGCAGCAACTGCAGCCAGCGTGTCACCTGCGACCAAATCACTGCCGCTGATGTCGGCCACACTGCCGGGCTTTGACTACACGACTTGGTATGCGATGTATGCTCCTCTGGCAACTCCGGTCTTGGTGGTGGAGCGCATCAATGCGGCGCTAAAGCGCGTACTGAAGGATCCATCTATGGAAGCAAAAATAGAGCCGCTTGGCATCGAGCTACAGGCCAGCTCGCCGGAAGAAGTTCTGACTTTTACCAAACGGGACACGGAAAAATGGGGGCGCATCATCCGTGAAGCCAAAACCGCTATTGACTGAGCATCACTGCGAAATCTTCCGCGCTTCTTCAATTTGATACTCAAAGTACCGCTGAAAGCTAAACACGATGCTGGACATCAACACCGTGGTGCCCAAAAGTAAGGCTAGCACGATGGCCCAGATGGTTGGCCAGTGTGTTTGCCCTGCTTCTGCAGTGGGTGATGCATTGGGGTTGAATAGAGCGTTCCATTTTTCAGGCGTCATCAGTCCATAAACGATCGCGTGCAAGGCGGTAATGGCGCAGGTGAAGCCCAGAAGCGGGATGAGCAGCCAACTCCACTGGTCATCTTGTCCCAACTGCTGCACTCGCTGGATGCCGTAGAGGCCTAAAGCGGTGGGAATAGGGTGCAGCCACGCCAAGGTATCGCCGAAACCATAAAGATAAAAACGGTGTATGCCCAACGGGCCGCCGAACAGTGCCAGCCAGGCGGCGAGGGTTTTATTTTTCATGCTGGGCATTATCAGGTGACAACGTGAAGCCTATGCCGATATCACACCTTGTGAGCCTGCACAGTCAGATGGGTGTGCTGTTATCTCCTTGTCCTAGCGCCTTGTCCATCAGAACTACATCCAACCAGCGGTCGAACTTCCAGCCGCAGGATTTCAGCACACCGACAGGCTCAAAGCCCAATGCACGGTGAACACCTATCGAGCCATAGTTGGCGGAGTCCCCAATCACTGCGATGAGTTTTCGCACGCCTGCTCGTTCAGCTTGTGCTGCCAGTTCGGCCAGCAATGAGCGACCCAAACCTAGGCCTTGAGCCTCAGGGGCTAGGTAAATAGAATCTTCGGCAGAGAAGCGGTAGGCAGGGCGGGGTTTGAACCAGTTGCAATAGGCGAAGCCCAGCACTGCTTCACCTTCGGTCGCGACCAACCATGGAAGGCCTTTAGAGAGCACGTCGGCACGGCGAGCTGTCATATCTGCGAGGGTCGGTGGGTCAATCTCAAAGGTACCCGTACCATGCAACACGTGGTGGGTGTAGATAGAGGTGATAGCGGGGAGGTCGGTTTCACGACTTGGGCGAATGAGGGGCATAGCTGGTGCTCAAAGTAAAAAATGTTGGGAATAGCGGTAAAAAAGCTGCGAATGGTAGAATCATGGGCTTTGCAGCGTGTCGCTGGCCGGGTGGCTATGTCGCGTGTCTCAACGTTGCGGGAATTTAATCTCCACCCACAGGATAAATCATGGTTGTAATTCGTCTCGCACGTGGCGGCTCTAAAGGCCGTCCTTTCTTCAATATCGTTGTTGCTGACAAGCGCACCCGCCGCGATGGCCGTTTCATCGAGCGCGTAGGTTTTTACAATCCTATCGCTAAGGGTGGAGAAGAGTCCATCCGCATTGCACAAGACCGTTTGACTTATTGGCGCGGTGTGGGTGCACAAGTTTCCCCTACCGTCGAGCGCCTGATCAAGCAAGCCGCTACGGCTGCTGTAGTTGCTGTTGCAGCCTAAATCAGTGACCGCTGGCGCTGCGGTTAATCTGGCGCTTGCGCTGGATGTGGCTGAGCTGCCAGTTGATGCCATTGAGGTGGGTCGTATTGCCGACGCTTGGGGTATCAAGGGGTGGTTCAAGGTATTGCCCCACAGCGCTTCTCCAGAAGCGCTTTTTTCTTCTAAGCGCTGGTTTTTGTTGCCAACCGAACGTGGGGTGAAAACCTTTGCCGGTACGCTGAAAATGAAGGTCATTGAGGCCAAAACGCACGCAGACACCGTGGTTGCCAATGCCCAAGGCATTGAGGATCGTAATGCTGCGGAAGCCTTGAAGGGGGCGCGGATTTTTATTTCGCGTGCCAGCTTTCCCACTGCTGAAAAAGACGAGTTCTACTGGGTCGATTTGATTGGCCTTGACGTGGTCAACCGAGAAGGCGTTACGCTGGGCCAAGTTCGCGAATTGCTGTCTACCGGACCACAAGCGGTGCTGGTGATGGACTACACCGAAGATGGCAAAGTGCTTGAGCGGATGATTCCGTTCGTTTCCGCCCACGTCGATGGCGTTGATTTGCCCTCTAAAAAAATCACGGTGGATTGGCAGCCTGACTACTGAGCAGCCCTATCCTCGATGTTGACTTTGGCCCCTGAGCACCGCTCTGGGGCCGTTTGTTTTTCTGTCTCTCGCTCCTCTGCTTCCTCAACTTGGCTTGGCTCACACTATGCGATTTGACATCATCACTCTTTTTCCCGACATGTTCACGTCCTTTCTGGGCAGTGGCGTGACCCGGCGCGCCTTTGTGGCCGCGCCCGGTGAGCCTTCGCCTAAAGGCCGTGCGACTGCTCCCAAGCCTAAGCTTGTGGATGTGCGTTTGTGGAATCCACGTGATTTCGCGGTGGGCAACTACCGCCGCGTGGATGATCGTCCGTTTGGTGGTGGCCCTGGCATGGTGATGATGGTGGAGCCGATGACAGAGTGCTTGAATGCCATTCGTGCTGATCGCGAGCAGGAGGAAAGTGGTGGTGGCAACGTGCCAGTTGTGCTTTTTTCCCCTATTGGCAAACGTCTGGACCACGCCAGCGTTGAGCAGTGGTCGGCCAGTGCAGGCGCTGTGCTGGTGTGTGGCCGTTACGAAGGCATTGATCAGCGCTTTATTGATGCCTACGTCACGGCACAAATCAGTCTTGGCGATTTTGTCCTCTCGGGTGGTGAGCTTGCTGCGATGGCGTTGCTCGATGCAGTGGCGCGCCTGCAACCTGGTGTGCTTAATGACGAAGGCAGCCACCAACTGGACAGCTTCAATCCTGCGCTAGACGGCCTCCTGGACTGTCCGCATTTCACCCGCCCTGTCGACTGGAATGGTGCATTGGTGCCTGATGTTCTGATGTCCGGTCACCATGCGGACATTGAGCGCTGGCGGCGTGATCAGCGCTTGCGCATCACAGCCGAAAACCGGCCTGATTTACTGGAAGCTGCACGCACTGCGGGCCGCTTGACAAAGGTGGATGAGGCTGGGTTGTCCAAGAAGCGCTGAATGCTATAATAGAAGGCTTTTCGATCCTCTGGTCAGCCGCTTGAATCTACAGACTTTAAGTTTGGTTTTAAGCCTTTTGTGTAGCGTGACCATGATCCTTAGAGGTAATTTATGAATTTGATCCAAATCCTTGAGCAGGAAGAAATGGCCCGTTTGTTAGAGAAATCTGGCAAACCAATCCCAGTGTTCTCTCCTGGCGACACCGTGATCGTTAGCGTGAACGTAGTTGAAGGTACACGCAAGCGTGTGCAGGCTTACGAAGGTGTAGTGATTGCTAAGCGCAATCGCGGCCTTAACAGCGGTTTCACCGTTCGCAAAATTTCCAGCGGCGAAGGCGTAGAGCGTACATTCCAAACGTACAGCCCGCTGATTGCTGGCATTGAAGTCAAACGCCGTGGTGATGTTCGCCGCGCCAAGCTGTACTACCTGCGTGAGCGCAGTGGCAAGTCGGCTCGTATTAAGGAAAAGCTGGTTGCTCGTGCCCCTAAGAAGGCCGTAGTGGCTGTTGCTGCTGCTTGATATGCAACTGATCTTGCAGTGCTGACCTGTGATGGGTTAGTCTGCAATGCCAAAGCCGCTCTAGCGTCACGCTGGTGCGGCTTTTTTCATGGGTTTTATTTTTTAATTCGCTTGGGGCTTCCCTTGTCCATTCAATCCCATTTGCCACTGACTTCCCTTCCTAACTTTGATCCACGCGAAGTTCCAGTGATGGGCGTAGATACTCACTTGGTGGCAGTTGGGGCGGAGCGGCTATCGGCCCAAGCCATGCTTCAACGCTTTATCACGCCCCCGCAGTGGATGCCTGAAATGGTGAAAGAGGTGAGTTTTTCGCGACGTGTGCCAGCCAAGGCTGCCGTACTTATCCCCATAGTGATGCGTGAGCAGCCTATGGTATTGCTGACACAGCGCACGGCACATATGGCTACCCATTCTGGACAGGTGGCCTTTCCTGGCGGGAAAACAGACGACACTGACGCCGATGCAATAGCTACCGCTCTGAGGGAGGCGCATGAAGAGGTCGGACTAGCTTCGCATTTTGCGCAGGTGATTGGTAGCTTGCCGATTTACATCACGGGTACAGCATTCATCATCACGCCGGTGGTAGCGTTGATTGACCCTGGCTTTGAGCTAAAGCCCAACCCGGACGAAGTAGCTGATACGTTCGAGGTGCCTTTGGCGTTCCTGATGAACCCCAGTCACCACCAGCGCCACGTCGTAGAGTGGGACGGCGTGCGTCGGGAGTGGCTTTCCATGCCTTACATGGACGAGGTGGATGGTGTACGTAAGGAGCGGTTTATTTGGGGTGCTACGGCAGGTATGCTTCGCAATTTTTACCGTTTCTTGAGCGCGTGATGGGCGTTCGCCAACTTCAAACGCTCGCCTTTACTCGGTAGCCCGCTATCATTGCCGCATGAGTTTTTTCGCCATTCTTTTCGCATTGCTGGTAGAGCAAGCCCGCCCTCTCTCCCACGGTAATTGGATTCACTCGGGTACGCGTGCCTGGGTACGCTGGGTTGAACGTAGTTTTGACACGGGTAAACCGCACCACGGTTGGCTCGCTTGGGCTGTAGCAGTGCTGGTGCCTACGGTGCTGGGTGTGGGCATCTACTGGGCGCTGTGGCAGGTCAGCGTGGTGCTGGCTTTCTGCTGGAATGCACTCATTCTGTA
>JAYUED010000201.1:0-8592 GCA_043739385.1 Betaproteobacteria bacterium
CAATTTTTTGAGCTACGTCAACAAGGGCCACTACAGCAACACCGTGTTTCACCGCGTGATCCCGGGCTTCATGGTTCAGGGCGGTGGTTTTGAAGTCGGTATGAAACAAAAACCGACCGATGCAGAAATCGAAAACGAAGCCACCAACGGCCTGAAAAACGACAAATACACCGTCGCCATGGCCCGTACCAATGCACCGCATTCGGCCAGCTCACAGTTCTTCATCAATGCATCCAACAACAACTTCCTGAACCACACCGCGCCAAATGGATCGGGATGGGGCTATGCCGTGTTCGGCAAGGTGGTTGCAGGCAACGATGTGGTCGACAAGATCGAAGGCGTCAAAACCGGCAACAAGGGTGGCCACAGCGATGTACCGCAAGCCGATGTCATCATCGAAAAAGCGGTTGCCCTGTAAGGCCTGACTGCGACCCGCAAAGCAGTTTCCCCCGATGACGGCGGCCGTGCCCCAGATTGCAGAGTTGTGTGCTCCGCCGTCCTGGCGCACGGTCGATTTCATTTCGGACCTCCATTTGCATGCCAGCGAGCCCGCCACTTTTGAGGCGTGGCAAAACTACATGCAAACAACGCCGGCGGACGCAGTATTTATTCTGGGTGATTTGTTTGAAGTCTGGGTTGGCGACGATGCCATGGGCAACGCGTATCCGGGTTTTGAGGACGCTTGCGTCAAGGTGCTGGCGCAAACCGGCGAGCAAGTGCCGGTTTTCTTCATGCACGGCAACCGCGATTTCCTGGTCGGCCAGGACATGATGGCGCGTGGTAACACGGTCCTGCTGCAGGACCCTACAGTGCTGGTATTCAACCAGCAGCGCTGGCTGCTGTCGCATGGTGATGCCCTGTGCCTGGACGATGTTGATTACATGCGGTTTCGCAAAGAGGTTCGCAGCACGAAATGGCAGCAGGATTTTCTGGCACGGCCACTGGCAGAGCGCCAGTCCATTGCGGCGGCCCTGCGAACCCAGAGCGAAGCCCGCAAGCAGGCCGGTGCGGTTTATGCCGACGTGGACGCAGACTGCGCGCGGGCCTGGCTGCTGGCCGCTGACGCCAGGGTGCTGATCCACGGCCATACGCACAAGCCTGCCAAGCACGATCTGGGGAATGGTCTGGGTGGAGGGCTGAGCCGCATCGTACTCAGCGACTGGGATGCTGCGGCTCAACCCCCGCGGGCCGAAGTCCTGCGCCTGTCTGCCTCAGGCCTGCAGCGCGTGACCTTGTCCTGAAACCATCCGCATGCTGCAGTGGGTTTCCGCAATTTTCAACCGCCCAAAAGCCATCCCTGAGGCAATCTGGAAAAAGACGCTGACAGGCTATCCCTTTCTCGCCAGACTATCCGCTGAAGATCGGTCCCGATTGCGCGCCCTTACCAGCCGTTTCCTGACCCAAAAGGAATTCAGCGGTGCGCATGGTTTGCGAATAACGGATGCCATGGCAATCGCCATCGCGGCGCAAGCCTGCTTGCCAATACTGCACCTCGGCCTTCGTTTATATGATGACTTCAAGGGCATCGTGGTGCACCGCGGCGCCATGATTGCAAAGCGCGAAGTCACCGATGGCACAGGCGTCGTGCACCGCTACAGCGAAGTGCTGGCAGGCGAAGCCATGGAGCGTGGCCCGGTCACCCTGAGCTGGCAGGATGTGCAGGCGTCAAGCCAGGCAGAGGGCAAGGGTTATAACGTCGTGATCCACGAGTTTGTCCACAAAATTGACATGCGTGATGGCTCAGCCAACGGTTGCCCACCCCTGCCGTCGCGGTCCGCCCGTGACGCGTGGCATGCCGTCATGACACCGGCATACCGGGACTTCAAGGAAGCGGTAGCGATGGCTAAACGCTTTGGCGGTGCCCCTCCCTGGCTCGATGCCTACGGCGCCACATCGCCGGCTGAATTCTTCGCCGTGGCTTGCGAAGCCTATTTCGTCAACCGACAGGTCTTCAAACTTGAATTTCTGTCCCTGACAGAGATTTTTGACGATTTTTTTGCAAAAACGTACTCTAGCTCCCGTAATCCCTTGGCCTGATGCTATTAATTATATAGCACCCAGAGTTTTCAGCCCAATTCAAAAAAGCGCATCACCACCTTGTCTGGATAGCGGGCACCGGTACCTACAAACATGCGTTCGGTGATCCACTGCAAGGCTGGCGAGGCCGTCTCAAAACTCGGTGAACAACGAAAGTAGATTTGCGCCGGATCGACAGGCTCACCGCGCACAAGCCGGGCAATCAATTCCGGCGGACCGCTGCGGATAGCCCGATTTTGTACATAGATCAGGTCACCACCATCGGTCTGTAGGCAATAGCGCGCATCAAGACTTGCTATGCGCTCGTTCACAACCAGTTGGAAGTCCGCACCGCCTGCCAGCACCTGCGCTGACCAGTCAGGGCCTTTGGCGTGGCCGCCAAGGATGGGAATCAGCCGCCGCAGACCAAAAGCCGTCTGCCCGACTTCCTGCGGGTTGCCGACAGTAACCGACAGGTCGGCAAAAAAATTCAGGGCGGGGGCGGCAAGTTGGTCTGGAGGCAACATTGAGAATTCCTGAGGTCGGGGGATCAAGTTTGCGTTCCGCACAAAGCTGATACGGCGCAGTTGATGTTACCGTCAAGCCTGCTTGCAACACCATTGCGAAGCGACAGCAAACCCGACAACTCATGGATGAACTTCAAAACCTGGAATCCCTCGGCCTGGTCCTGCCTGGCCCGGGATACATTGCGGGCGCCATCCTGTTTGGCATCATCGGCTATGTCGCCTACCGCAGAGGAAGAAAGACATCGCAACCCGTCATAACCTGGACCGGCGTGGCACTGATGCTCTACCCGTATGCAGTACCGCAGACGTGGCTGCTGTGGCTGATTGGCGTAGGACTGTGCGGTTGGCTGTATGCGAAATGGGATTGATGACCTCAATCCGTCAATGAAAAACGGGCTGCAACTTGTGGCTGCAGCCCGTTTGATATCCAGCTGTATAAATTTTCCGGTCGACGCTTTGCAATTCGCTGGTTTTCCGCTCGCTCCCAAAATGCTCAGCGGTGCCTTTGTAGTCCTTCATCCCGTCATTTTGAAAACAGTCAACTCCCCGAGTCACTTCACCGTTGAGAACTCGGCTCAGGAGAAATTCAGTCTTCCAGGAAAACAAACCATGAGCCAAGCATCACCATCAAAACAAAATCCGTCTTGAACTCTAATCCAGGAGTCAGACGCCATACCGAGGAGTTATAAATTGAAATCAATATTTAAATATTTACCTGCCGCTGCCGTTGTTCTTGTATTCGCCAGCTTTTCAGCCATCGCCCAACCCGCAGCTGTCAAACAGGACAATGCACAGTTGAAGGAAGACAAAGCGGCGACGCAGCGGGCTGAACAGCAACTCAAAACCGACAAGACTACGCTTAAAAATGACAAGGCCGCAGGCAAAATGGCCGCCGAGTCCAAAGATTCAGAGAAGATCACCGAAGACAAGCAAAGCATCAAAGGCGGGAAAAAGGCCGTTGCATCAGGCAAGCGTGGCTCCTCGCAAAGAAAATTCGACAAAGCTGCATTGAAAAGCAGCAAAAGTCAATTGAAAGCCGACAAGGCAAAAATGAAGGCTGACAAGGCGGCAGGAAAACCAGCTGCAGAGTCGCAGGACTCCAAGAAAATTGCAGAAGATCAGCAAAATCTCAGCGCTGAGAAAAAGGCTGTGTTGACCGACAAAGCCGACATCAAGGCTGAACAGAAGAAATAAGCCCAGCACAGTCCCAGCGTACATCCAAACGACCCCGCATCTGCGGGGTTTTTTGATTTGGGCACTCTGCATGGCTACTCGGGCATTTGCGCGCTGGTACAGATTCACCGCAAGCGCTGGAATTCATGGAGTTATCGGCGATATGCCTTTGCAGCGTAAGTCCTGATTTACCAATGAAAAAGACCTCCAGGAATCACTTCGTGAAAACCTCTCGAAAGATGCCTTGAAACCCGCATGAATGCTAGGTTTTAATAAATCAAAAAGCATTTTGTACCCCCTTCTGTACCCCCGGTTTGCCTTTGATACCCCCCTTTCAACCGCATGGCCATGTCACAGAACACGCATGCCGCTCATGCCAAGAATACTTGGAAGTCAGCTGCCGGCCGGGCCTGCTGCCTGATTCAATTTATCAGCGTATCAGCTTGTCAGCCGCCCGGTCGATAGCCTCCAACCGTCTCATGGCAAAACCAAACTTGGACATCATTTCTACCAGCGAATTATTTACATAGGCGTTGTGGCTCGCCTTCAGTCGGTCAAACGTCTTCCAGTGCATACCTTTGGGTTTGTATCCCTCCCCGTTCAAAATGCCTGCCTCCCAGCCCAGGCGCTTGCGAAGGGTGTCAGCACGCCGCGCCGCCCGGTCGTGCGGGGCTTCACGCTGGCTAGCATAGGCGAGCCGTTGGCACTGCCTGCAGGCAAACACCGTGCCGCCATACAGCACCGCCACACGCCGCCTGCAGCCCATTGCCGGGCATAGCCACCAGGCACGCTGCCCGCCGTAGTGACACGGCGAATAAGAAAGCCACACGGGGTAATTTATGGCCTGCCACTCGCCGCCGTTGGGGCGGTTGCGGTAATCAAGCGTCACGTACCCTGCGTTAACTTTCACATTGATGCTGGCCACGGTTTCGCCCTCTCGGGTCCAGCTCCAAAGGAATGACTGCCCAGGCGAAAGCAGGCCGTCCCGTTCCAACCTGCGAACGTCCAGCGCTCGCATATCGGATGTAGTGCGCTTACCGCCGTGATTGCCACTGTTAAAACCGCCCATGTTCAAACCCTCCAGATTTACCGAAATCAAAAGTGAAGTGCCACAAAAAAGGCATCGACTTGCTGGCTATGTGAACCCCAGCCGGTGCCGACCTTGGATTTATGAGTGCTGACCCTTTGCCGTTAACGCACACAGGCCCGAACAGATTTAAATCAATACATGGCTTCTCTATAAAGGTGTCCACCTGTGAAACCATCAAAGCTCCGAAATACTGGCCTGCAAGTCCACCTGTGAAACCTTGACCCCGGTTTAAGGGGCTGCATCGTTTCGCTAGTGGACTTGTAGCGTTGTGCATGTTTCAGCCGTGGACAAAGGATTGCGTTTTTCAATAGCTGGCCTGTCTCCGTTTGGCAATGTCCAGTCACGCTTGATCTTGATGGCGGGCATGGGCAAAGGTGTTTTGTCCCGGTAGGCTTTGGACTTAAAACCTGCCAGCGCATCAGCGTCAAACTTGGGCGATACGTCCAAAGGAAACCAGGTCAGCGCCAGCAGCTCGCAGGTGCTGGGCATGTGGCCCTTGCGGGTAACGTACACAAACCCGGCTTCAATCAATTCAGCCTTGCAGCGCCACAGCGTGCTACGTGAGCGCCAGCCGCGCTTGCTGACCACTGACCAGGCCACGGTCAAATTGCCGTTGTTGTCGCCCCGGTACTGCCCGGCCAGCTCCAGCAGCAATTTGCAGGCGTGCGGGCTTAGGTCTGTAAACGCGAGGGACGCGAACACACTGTGAACAATGCCCGTGAAGCCCTCCGTGTACTTGCTGCCTTTGTATTTATTGCCCGCCATGATGGTCAGCCGCGCTTTCAAGCAAATACAGCCCGACACGGTGACGTTCACCCGCTTCAGTAATCACGGTCTGCCAGTGCGTCACGATCTTGTGGCCCCGCTTGCGTAGCTGCAATATGCGCGCCGGGCAGTGGTACACGTCCAGGTAGCGCATAGCCTCATAGGTCGTTACAGAAAAGCGCGATAGCGCCTCCAGCAGCCGCGCCGCTTGCGAATGGCTGGCAGTGCCTTTAAACTCATCTCTGATTGCTTCAAGGGCTGCTTTCTTTTCGGGGGGAGTGGCCTTATTTTTTTCCATGGCTTGTTTCCCTTTAAGCTGCCGCCAGCTCTGTGCGTTTGGCGTGCAAGGTTTTTACCAGCTCGCGTATTTCAGCGTCTGACTTGCCTGCGATGCGTGCCGCGTTGATGGCTTGCACCTCATAGTCTGGCCAGCCTTTCGCACGCTGTCCAATCGCTACGCCTTGGGTGAACAAACCCTCTCGGATAGCGTTGTAAATTGAAGCGTCTGAACGGTGGCCTGTTTCCGTTTTGACGGATGGCAATCTGAGAATCTGCATACCTGAAACCCCTTATCGCCTGGTGGCGGTTTTTGCCGCGAAATGCAGCAAGTAGGGAGAATCTAAGTTTTGAGCTAAGCCATGAATAGGGTCAATTCACCGGGATAACTTGGGGTCGTATAACCCCGCATGATCCCGCAGAGCCGCACCAGTGTTGAGTTTTGAGGGGTCCAAGAACTATCTTCGCGGCCCTGTCGGCAATCCGTCTGGTCTGAGCATTGATGCTATCGCCCTTGCCTTTTCCCGTGAAACTCCACGTTCGGATTGCAACCATTCAGAAACCACTTCGTTCGTTGGGGCCGTCGTAAAGTCGAGGGGGTCATAAAGAACCCATAATTTTTTAGCAGCCGCCTCAAGATGCCCTAGATATTCAGTGTGATGATTACCCCAAGGCCAGCGTGACTGACTTTCTAAAGGTTGGACTTCTTCTCCATTTTTATTTTCAGACATGCTGGGCAGTGCCTGCTTATTTAGTCTCGTAATATTGGCGTTCGTCGCATCAATGAACCAGTTTTGTCGAGCGAATAAATGTGAAATTCGTGCATGGATTACGCCAATCCAAATAATTATGATGAGCATGACAATTGAGCAGTAGATTTTCACAGCGAGCACTCCGCCTACTGTGTCCCGCCCGTCACCGAATACTGCTATTGCACCAAGCCAAATTATGCAAACTATCAAGCTGATCTGAAAAAGCTTTGCCTTTACAGGTTTAGGAGGGTCTATATATTTCATTGCAATCCTTAACGCCCTGAAAATATGCCAGCCCACCCGTTCGGGCAACGGATTTTCGGGGATTAGCCTAGGGCTGGCAGAAACGAATTTTTACGCGGCCTTGAACTGAATTACGTCCCCGCCTGCTGCCAGCTTATCCAAGTAGTCAGCCCATTGCTGCATCATGGTCGCCCTGTGCTTCATGTACTGCGTGCGGTTGTAAGCCCTGCCGTTCGCATCCTTTACAGCGTGGGCTAGCTGCGCTTCGATCACCAGCGGGTCAATATTTAATTCTTCTGCCAGCAGCGTGCGCGCTGTGGCCCTGAAACCATGCACGCTCTGCACGTCTGGTCCATAGCCCAGCGTCAGCAGCGCCGCCCGCAGGGTGTTATCGCTAATGGGCCTGTCGTGGCTGCGTTCGCCATGAAAGCACAGCGCGCCGTGGCCAGTAATCGGCTGCAGCTTGCGCAGTATGTCAACCGCCTGCGTTGGCAATGGCACTTGATGCGGGTCGCCGTTTTCCTTGCCCTGTACGCTGCGCTTCATGCGCGCCGACGGAATAGTCCACATGGCTGCATCAAGATCAAATTCAGCCCATGCCGCCGCCCGTAGTTCGCCAGGGCGTTGAAACAGCATGGGGGCCAGTTGCAACGCCGCCCGCACAATTGGACCGCCCTGATAGCCCCGGATGACGCGGATCAACGCACCCAGCTTTACCGGGTCAGTGATGGCTGCAAAGTGTTTGCCGTGGTGGGGCTTCAATGCACCGCGAATATCGGCGCTAACGTCCCGCTGTGCCCTGCCAGTGGCTACCGCGTAACGCCACACCTGCCCGGCTGTCGTCAGTACCCGGTGTGCAACATCAAGCGCCCCGCGTTCCTCTACCCTGCGCACCGTAGCCAGCAGCTCGATAGCTTCAATTTCCCCGATATGCCGTGACCCCAAAAACGGGAAAAGGTCTTTTTCAAGGTTGCGCTTTTCACGGATGGCGTAATGGCTGCTCCAGCTATCCAGCTTCATGGCGTACCACTCCAGCGCCGTGGCTTTGAAAGTGTCAGCGGCTGGGGTTAGGGCTTTCAGCTTTGCCACCTTACGCACCTGCACAGGGTTTAAACCCTCCGACTTTTTCAGCTTTGCCGCGTCCCGTGCTTTGCGCGCTGCCGCTAGGGTCACCGCCGGGTAACTTCCCAGCGCAAGCCGCGACTCTTTGCCGTCCGCATAGATTTTCCAAAACCAGCGTTTTGATCCGGCCGGGCTTATTTCAAGATATAGGCCACCTGCATCAGTTAACCGCGCCCGGTTCTTGACCGGGGAACAAATTGCGTTGCGGCAGTCGGCATCGGTCAGCATGGGGTTTCTCCAGTGAAACCGGGGAACAAAAGCTAAAAAAGGCTGTTTGTCCCGGTCTGTTCCCCGTTATGTTCCCCGGTTTTGACTTGGCAGTCAATAGATGGCTTTGTACGCCGTTGCAGCGTAAGACCCTGATTTACCAATGAAAAAGACCTCTAAGAATCGCTTCCTAGAGGCCTTTGTACTGTCTACTGGTCGGTGTGAAAGGATTCGAACCTTCTACCCCTTGCACCCCATGCTAGAAAATGTGATTCCAAGCTCATCCAGCACATTCTACGAAACCACTATTTATCCATCTAAATCAATCACTTAACTATCTCTGTCAAATTTGACATAGTCCATTAGCATCCAGCGAATTACACTCAAAGCTATTGAAGCGGTGTGGCTAAAGGTGTGGCTA
>JAYUED010000202.1:0-71712 GCA_043739385.1 Betaproteobacteria bacterium
CTCTCGGCCGCGAATAACATCGCGACCAGCTACAAAGTGATTAACCCTAGCCGTCCTTTTCAGATACTGGTAAATGGCAAAGCCGTTGCAGGTAGCGTCAAAATCGAGCCCAATAGCTTTATGACATTGGTTTTGAAAAAATCCGGAGATGATTACAGCCTCAGCGCCATAGCAGACGCCACCCAAGGCCACAATGCGCTTAAGGCTGATTTGCGGGTGTATAACCTTGTATCAGGCTGCACGGCAGTCGTCATTGCTGACAAAGAACTGAAAGTCTTTGACAATTTGACAGAAGGTGAGTCACGGCGGCGAGCGATCAACCCTGTGGCTGCTGATTTGGTTGCACTGTGTGGGAAAGCACAATCTGCTGTTTTGGCGTTACCCCAGTTGCAACCTGGTGCGCGCTACAGCATGTTCATCACTGGCGAAGCTTCCGCCCCGGCACTATCAGGAAAATTAGATGTTGTTGAATAAGCTTATGGGCTCGTTGCCATTAAGCCCAGCATACCGACACAAACGAACTGTACTTAGTTTGCTGTTGTCTGCAGCTGCACTATTGGTTTTCCCGACCATGGTGTTTGCAGCACAAACCGATCCAACGGTGATTGACGGCAAAGAGGGGTGATTATTCCCCGCCTGGGAAAGTTTGACCGAAATTAATAAGCCACGGATTGACGCCACGCTTGCCACAGTCAGCTTTGTGAACGCACAACTGGCTGTCCAGAAAATCACCTTGGTTGTGATGATAGTGCCCATGAAAGCATCGTTCTACTCGGATCTGCTGCCCGTTGGGAAACCATTGGCTGTTGACTTGACTCGGCGTTATGCCTATGCGCAGGCAGCTTTGAAGGCCGCTGGTATTTTGTCGTTTGACGACTTGAGTGTTTTACGTACGCTAGAGCAATCCAAAACCCCTGCTTTTTACCGCACCGATTACCACTGGATGGCTCAAGCCTCAGAGGCCAGTGCAGTTGCTGCTGCTGAGTTGATTCAAAAGCAAGTGCACTTCACAACCCTCCCTGGTGGGGGGAGCAAGCAGGGCGAGTGGGTGAATGAGCGGCGTTATGGTGATTTGGCCTTGCGCTTCAAATCCTCCGAGCAACGCGTAATATTAGGTCGTGATCTCTTTCGGGTGCGAGCATCCCCCAAAGAAAAACAATCGCTGCTGGATGCAGACCCAGCAGAAGTTCATGTGGTGGGAAACAGTTTTGTGCAACCTTACCTAGGGTTCCCGCAACAACTGTCGAACGCACTGAATCGTCCTGTCTCTCTCACGTGGAACTACGGCAATGTAGGTCCCTGGGCGACGCTATTGCAGTAATTGGAGTCAGAAACCTACCATCAGACTAAACCCCGAGTAATCGTGTGGCAGCTGAATGAGCCACGTCTGCAGTCCGGTCCAGATGCCAAATCAGATTGGGATGCTGAATCTATTCTGAGTGATGAAGCTTGGCGCAGCCGAGTTAAGGCGGCTATCGTCAAGTAAGGTGAACTTTTTACAGCCTGTCTATTAGTATCAATGAACGGCACCTACATATCTTGCCCAAAAAATTTCGAGTCACTTTGAGCGATTGCATCAAATTTTTTTTGTCAGTGTGTTTTGCCTGCGCGATTCTTAGTGTTGCGAACGCAGAGGAACAACCCACCACAGCGACCTTGGTTCAAGGTACGGTCTGGCAACCTGACAACGCCGCCATCAATCCAATAGGCCAGTGGCAGCGCTTGGGCGCACGCCAACTACTAGTGCAATGGACAGCGGTAGACAATCTCGCGTTCGTGCCAGGCAGCGATCTCTACACCTTACCGACCATACCGGACTGGTCGCGCATCGCCAAAGAGCCTTGGGCACACGAGGTGATTTTGGGTCTGGCGGGGCGCTTTGATGAAAACCTAGCCCGCAACGATTTGCCTAAATTAGTCACTATCTCAGCGCAATTGGCTTTACTTCCCACTCCTTTGAACGTGGTGGGTTGGTATTTCCCTGTTGAGATTGATCCGACCTGGGGCCAAGTTATGCAGTTGGCCCAACAGCTAGACCGCCTACCACGCCCCCTGTGGATCAGCTTGTACGACAGTGCTAACTGGGGTGCTGAGACCTTGGCGGATTCTCTGTCGCAATGGTTGCCTCCTGATGTGGGCGTATTTTTTCAGGACGGTGTAGGCGTCCATGCGCGAACAGCGAAAGTTGCCTTGCACTATGCTGATGTGTTGGTCGCTCGCTTCGGCAAACACCGCGTAAAACTGATTGCTGAAGCCTTCAGACCACAAGTTGGCGGTGGCTTCCGCTCGGCCACAGCACAAGAGTTATTACCTCAACTGGCCACATACAAGGGCCATGAGATTTACCTGTTTGATGGCCCACACTACGTGCCCAACACACTGGTTGATCAACTGGTACAGAGCAACACCGCAGCGCTCAAGGACAGGAAATAGCGATTAGCGCGCGCTGGCAATTGGTGAAAACTCGCTTACGTCCTGTCCTAACAAGCTCGCAATGATGCGAGAGCACGCATGACCATCACCGTACGGATTGCAAACTTGCGAAAAAGAGCGCCATAGCACCGGGTCTTCAAACAGCGCTGTTACTGTTTCTACAATTTTTACTTTTGACGTGCCTACCAAGCGCACTACGCCTGCTGCTAAGGCTTCAGGCCGTTCTGTTACCTCGCGCATTACCAGCACAGGTACACCTAGCGATGGTGCTTCTTCTTGAACGCCGCCTGAATCCGTCAAAATTGCATGTGCGCGTTGCATCATGCGCACAAAAGCGAGGTAGTCCAGTGGTTCAATTAGATGGACGTGACGCAATTTGCTCAGTGTGGCGTGTACTGGGCCTTGTACATTCGGGTTGAGGTGAACGGGGTAGACGATTTCAATGTCATCGCGCTGCGCCAAAGTCGCCAGCGCATTGCAAATCGAGTCAAAACCATCACCAAAATTTTCACGCCTGTGCCCTGTCACCAGCAAAATTTTGCGCCGCGAGTCTAGTTCAGGCAGTTTGGAGTCTACGTGTGCTCGCAGCGTATCGTCTATCTCCAAGCGGTCAGCGACCATGCGCAGGGCGTCAATCACGGTATTGCCAGTTATCGTGATTTTGCCGTTCAGGTTTTCAGCCATCAGATTGCGTTTTGACTCGTCGGTAGGCGCAAACATCTTGTCACTAACCACATCGACCACGCGACGGTTCATCTCTTCAGGCCAGGGCTGATGCATATTGCCGGTGCGTAAACCCGCTTCTACATGGCCCACAGGAATACCTCGGTGAAAGGCTGCGAGTGCGCAGACCATTGCCGTGGTGGTGTCCCCATGCACTAGGACGCGATCAGGCTTGACAGCATCCAGCACCGGGTCTAGGCGCTCCAACAACAAACGGCTCAGGCCATTCAGAGTTTGGTTGGTCGTCATAACTTCCAGGTCATGGTCAGCTTGGATGTCAAACAGTGCCATCACCTGCTCCAGCATGGTGCGGTGCTGGCCCGTGGTGCAGACCACCGAGGTAATGCCCGGTGTGACGGCGAGCTGCTTGACCAGAGGTGCCATTTTGATGGCCTCAGGGCGAGTTCCAAAGATGGTGAGGATTTTTTGTGTCATTTAAGAATTATCAAGGGCAATCCCCTTAGGGGGGAGGGCGTGTGATGCGTAATACTTCAGCTTTCGGGACATTCAATTCTGCCTTCTTTATTTGCACTGTTTCCCTTCATATTTTTCACTTAATTTCCAGGAGCTGCCCATGCTAGGTTTGATGCAAGACCAACCGTTGCTGATTTCTAATCTCATTGAATTTGCCGAACACCACCATGGTGATGGCGAAGTCGTTTCGCGCCGGGTCGAAGGTGATATTCACCGCTACACCTGGGCCAATGTGGCGCAGCGCTCGCGCCAGGTCGCTAATGCCCTCAGCAATTTGAATTTGGCCTTCAGCGACCGTGTTGCTACCCTGGCATGGAACGGTTACCGGCATTTAGAGCTGTACTTTGGCGTTAGCGGCTCGGGCTTGGTGCTGCACACTATCAATCCCCGTTTACACCCCGACCAAGTTGCTTGGATCGCCAACCACGCCGAAGACCAAGTGCTGTGCTTCGACATGACATTTTTGCCTATCGTCCAAGCTGTTCACAGCAAATGCCCGACGATCAAGCATTGGATTGCTTTGTGCGACGCCGATAAGCTGCCTGCAGACACAGGTATCCCTGGTTTACAGAGTTACGAGGACTGGATTAGTAAGTCTTCCAGCACTTACACATGGCCAAGTTTTGACGAAAATAGCGCGTCCAGCATGTGCTACACCAGCGGCACCACGGGTAACCCTAAGGCTGCGCTTTACAGCCACCGCTCAACGACCTTGCACGCCTACGCAGCGGCGTTACCCGATGTGATGTGTATTTCAGCACGCGACACCATCCTGCCCGTGGTACCCATGTTCCACGTTAACGCCTGGGGCATTCCTTACAGTGCAGCTCTCACGGGGGCCAAACTTGTATTCCCTGGCGCGGCTATGGACGGTAAATCCATCTACGAATTAATGGAGACAGAGCGCGTCACCTACTCCGCAGGTGTTCCGACCGTCTGGCAGATGCTACTGACGCACTTGAAGACCCACGCTTTGAAGTTCTCCACGCTCAAGCGCACGGTGATTGGCGGATCTGCTTGCCCACCGGCCATGATCAACGCCTTCAATGATGATTACGGCGTTGAAGTGCTGCACGCTTGGGGCATGACTGAAATGTCCCCTCTTGGAACCCTTTGCACTCTAAAAAATAAGCATCTATTGCTCTCAAAAGAGGAGCAAATGAAAATTCTGCTAAAGCAAGGGCGAGCCATCTACGGCGTCGACATGAAAATCGTTGGTGATGATGGCATGGCCTTGCCTCACGACGGCAAAGCCTATGGTGATCTGTTAGTCAAAGGCCCTTGGGTAGTTCGTGAATACTTCAAAGGCGAGGGCGGTGACCCCTTGGTGAATGGATGGTTCCCTACAGGCGATGTCGCCACCATTGATGCCGACGGCTATGTACAAATCACTGACCGTTCTAAAGATGTGATCAAGTCTGGCGGCGAGTGGATCAGCTCCATTGAAATCGAAAACATCGCAATGGCTCACCCCGCCGTGCTCATGGCCGCGTGTGTGGGTATGTTCCACCCTAAGTGGGACGAGCGTCCGATTGTGGCCGTCGTCAAAAAACCAGGTGCGGAGGTCTCGCGGGATGCTTTGATTGCATTTTTTGAAGGAAAAACTGCCAAATGGCAAATTCCCGACGATATCGTGTTTGTTGACGCCATTCCACTAGGCGCTACAGGCAAGATGCTGAAAACCCGGCTGCGTGAGTTGTTGAAAGATTACAAGCTTCCTGGGCTTTGAGATGATTACTGAAGCCAAAGCATTTTTTAGGCTTTGGCTTTTTCTGGTGTGTAAAGATGCCACTTGAGCCTAGCAAATGACGCGCTCGGCCTAACAACTGCAATGTGCAGTCGCCTCGGAGATAGTGGCTAGGGGATTCCCTTAGCGATGAACTGCACAAAACTCGTACCCTTCGCAGGTCTAAATTTGCATTATTCCACGGAGACTATTTATGAAATTTGCAATGCGTCGCACGACTATTGGTGTTTTGCTGGCCTGTTTGGCTGGCGTTACTTTCGCGCAAACTGCCGCTAAGGCACCTGCCACCAAAGCCGCAGCAGCTGGCCCAATGGCTGGGCAAACTGTCAAAATCGCGATGATCGAGGGCCTCTCAGGCCCATTCGCTAACGTGGGACAAAATCAACTTAAAAGCTGGCAGTTCGTTGCCCAGCGCTTAAGCGGCTCCAAGAACGCAGCAGGCGTGAATTTTGAAGTCGTCGGTATGGACAGCAAAGGCTCTCCGCAAGAAGCGCAAACCACGCTGAAGGCTGCTATTGATCAAGGCTTTCGCTATATTACTCAGGGTAACGGCTCTGGCGCAGCCTTGGCTTTGGCTGATGCTGTGCAAAAGCACAACGAGCGAAACCCTGGCAAGGAAGTCGTGTACTTCAACTACGCTGCAGTCGATCCTTCTCTGACCAACGAAAAATGCACGTTTGCGCATTTCCGCCTGGACGCAGACACTTCCATGAAGATGGAAGCGCTGACCACTTTCATGAAAGACCAGCCCAAGGTTAAAAAGGTTTACCTGATTAATCAAAATTACTCGCACGGTCAGCAAGTTTCCAAATACTTCAAAGAAGGCATTGCCCGCAAGCGTCCTGATGCCAGCATCGTTGGTGATGATTTGCACCCTCTGGGGCAAGTCAAAGACTTTGCACCCTACGTGGCAAAGATCAAGCAGTCAGGTGCTGACACCATCGTCACCGGCAACTGGGGTCAGGATATGACCCTGCTGATCAAAGCCCTGAACGATGCTGGCTTGAAGTTGCCTATCTACGCCTACTACGCTGGCGTGTCTGGGACCCCTACTGCCTTGGCTGCCGGTGGTGATCTTGAGGTTTATCAAATCGGCTACAACCACTCCAATTACACTGGCGAGCTGGGCTCGATCATGAACGACTTCAAAGCGAAGTTTAATGATGATTTCTACACTTTTGCGATCTATAACGGTATCGTGATGCTGTCTGACGCCATTGCTAAAGCCAAGTCTGTTGATCCCATGAAAGTTGCAGAAGCGATGGAAGATTTGACTTTCAAGGGCTTTAATGGTGAATCCAAAATGCGTAAATCGGATCACCAAATGCAGCAGGGTTTGTGGATTTCTAAATGGCAAAAAGTCGACGCGAAATACAAATACAGCGTTGAAAACACCGGCTACACCTTCGCTCCAGTCAAGTACATGGACGCCTATGTGGCCAGCACGCCCACCAGCTGCCAGATGAAGCGCTAAGTGCTTAGGCAGCGCAAATCTGCGCTGCCTAACCTGCCATAGCGTGAATTGAGCTGTGACTGCCGGTACATCATTTGATGCACTCGGCAGTTTTTATATGTGGACAGCAAGCATCAATTTACCCATGCATTGCAATGCGCTCCTAGGAGGGGTGCATCAAAGAGTTCAAAGATTTAAAAGATTTAGGAGGTGCCATGGAGTTTTTTACCATTTCGTTGTTGAACGGGCTCAGTTATGGGCTGCTGCTGTTCATGCTCAGCTCTGGGCTGACGCTGATCTTCAGCATGATGGGTGTGTTGAATTTTGCGCATGCCAGTTTTTATATGCTCGGGGCTTATGTGGCCTACAGCGTCACCCAATTTATCGGTTTTTGGCCTGCACTGGTTGTGGCTCCGCTGGTCGTCGGCTTGATTGGAGCCGGATTTGAGCGCTTTTGCCTGCGCCGCGTGCACAAATTTGGCCATGTGCCTGAACTGCTCATTACCTTTGGATTGAGCTACATTTTGCTGGAACTTGTGCAATTGGTGTGGGGCCGCAGCTCAGTGGACTACCGTGTACCTCCTGCTTTGGATGGTCCGCTGTTCACATTGTTTGGCACCCAATTTCCCATGTACCGAGGCTTCATGATGCTGGTCGCGATTTTGATGCTGATCGCCATATGGCTCTTGCTAACCCGTACCCGTATTGGGCTGGTGATTCAAGCCGCACTAACCCATCCCGAAACTGTTGAAGCGTTGGGTCACAACGTACCCCGCGTCTTCATGATGGTGTTTGGCGGCGGTTGTGCCCTTGCTGGTCTGGCTGGTGTTATTGGGGGCAATGCCTTTGTGACCGAGCCTGGCATGGCCGCTACCGTCGGATCTGTAATTTTCGTGGTTGTCGTTGTGGGTGGCATGGGCTCCCTGGCGGGGGCATTTTTAGCCTCACTTTTGATTGGCATTGTTCAAACGTTTGCCGTAGCCATTGACGGTTCATTACAAAGCGTGGCCACCATGTTGGGTGCCAACATAACAGCAGACACCATGGGCTATGTCCTGTTGAAACTTAAGGTAAGCCAGGTCGCGCCCATCATGCCGTACCTGTTTTTGGTGCTTATCCTGATCTTCAGACCCAAGGGTCTGTTGGGCACACGGGAAGGTTAACGTAATGTCTCAATCACTTAAAACTTATCAATTTCAACCATTTAATCTGGGCCGCTGGGTTGTCTGGAGTCTGTTTGCACTGGTCATATTGGTCGCACCGCTGGTGTTCACCAGCAGCTTGAGCCAGACCATGTTGTCCCAAATGGGCATTGCCATCATTGTGTGCCTTAGCTACAACATGCTGCTAGGGCAGGGCGGTATGCTCAGTTTTGGCCATGCGGTGTACTCTGGCATGGGCTCATTCTTGGCGATGCACTCACTCAATTTAGTGAGCAAAGGCAATCTGCACATCCCTGTTAGCCTGCTGCCCATCATTGGTGGTTTTGCGAGCATGCTGGTAGCGATTTTCTTAGGCTGGGTCACCACCAAAAAAGCTGCGACACCTTTTGCCATGATTACTTTGGGCATTGGTGAGCTGGTTTGGGCTATGTCCCTGATGTTCCCCGAGTTTTTTGGCGGTGAAGGCGGTGTATCTGGGAACCGCGTGACGGGGCCTAGCCCGTTTGGCATTACTTTTGGGCCGCAAATCCAGTTGTATTACCTGATTGGTATTTACACCTTTGTGTGTACAGGGTTGATGTTCGCCTTCACGCGAACTCCGCTAGGCCGGATGCTCAATGCGGTTCGTGACAATCCCGAACGGGTTGAGTTTGTCGGTTACGACACGCAAAAAGTACGTTACTTTGCATTCATCATTGCCGCTTTTTTTGCTGGTATCTCAGGTGGACTGGCCGCGTTGAACTTTGAAATCGTCACCTCCGAGGTAGTCAGTGGCTACCGCTCAGGGGCTTATTTGCTGTTCACCTTTCTGGGCGGTGCCACCTTCTTCTTTGGCCCCATCATTGGTGGTGTATTGATGGTGATTGCCTTTGTGATGCTGAGTGAATTTACCAAAGCATGGCTGTTGTACTTAGGCCTGATTTTCTTGTTTATGGTGATGTATGCCCCAGGCGGTATCGCCAGCCTCATCATGATGAATCTACGGGTAGCTGCATATGGCAAGCTCAGGCAATTGTGGGTTAGCTACATTGCGCTGGCGGCGACGGGTCTGATTGTTTTACTGGGAGCGGCTACGATGATTGAGATGATTTACCACTTGCAACTCAATGCTGCTCTGGGTTCTGAGTTGAAGTTTTTAGGTATGTCGCTCGATGCCAAAGGCCTTAACAGTTGGTTTGGTGCGGGCTTTGTAATGCTGACCGGCCTTGGTTTGTTTGAAATTTCACGCCGTCAATTCGCCAAGGAATGGGGTTCAATTCAAGAATTCATCGAAAAAGAACTCAAACGCAAAGAGGCATCGGCATGAGCACGGCAAGTAATTCATCAACCGCCGCTTCTGGCAATGGTTACGCACTAGAGCTTAAAGATCTGCGTAAGAGCTTTGGTAAAACAGAGATCATTCGCGGCGCAAGTATCGCTATCAACGCAGGCGAACGCATTGCCGTGATTGGTCCTAACGGTGCGGGAAAATCCACGCTGTTTAATCTCATCAGCGGCCGCCTTGAACCTACTAGTGGGGATATTTTCCTGAACGGCCAACGCATCAATGGCAAACGCCCGTTTGAAATCAACCGCATGGGTTTGTCGCGCAGTTTTCAAATCACGAACATTTTCCCCAACCTCAGTGTGTTTGAAAACCTGCGCTGTGGCGTACTTTGGAGCCTAGGCTACAAGTACACCTTTTTCAAGTTTTTGGCTAATCTTGACGATGCTAACGCGATGGCTGACAAGCTGATGGAGATGATCAAGTTGGACAAAAAACGTGATGTGCAGGCAATCAACCTCACTTACGCTGAGCAGCGGGCGCTGGAAATCGGAGTCACCATCGCGGGTGGGGCTAACGTGATTTTGCTCGACGAGCCTACAGCGGGCATGAGCAAAAGCGAAACTAAGCGTTTTATCAACCTCATTAAAGAGGTGACTGTAGGTAAAACGCTATTGACTGTGGAGCATGACATGGGAGTGGTGTTTGGTTTGGCCGACAAAATTGCAGTGGTGGTTTACGGCGAGGTGATTGCCTTTGACACCCCAGAAGCAGTACGTGCCAATGCGCGTGTACAGGAAGCCTATTTGGGTTCCTCGGTTGCAGATGCACAATTTGAGGGGCACTGACATGTCAGCACAACAAGATTCACACCCAGTACTTGAGGTCCCCTCAACTGGAAGCGGTGACCACATGCTTAAAGTTACTGACCTGCACGCCTACTACGGTAAAAGCCACGTGCTGCACGGCGTAAATTTTGAAATTAATAAAGGTGAAATCGTTGCACTCTTGGGGCGCAATGGCTCAGGGCGCTCGACCACGGCCAAGTCCATCATGGGCCTAGTGGAGTGCACAGGCTCCTTGAATTGGAATGGCCAGAAAAGTAATAAGGCAGGTACCAGCCAAAGCTCTGAGCTGGTCGGCAAAAAGGCCTATGAAATAGCCCACCTGGGTGTGGGCTACGTACCTGAGAATCGGGATATATTTCCTAAACTCACCGTTCACCAAAACCTGCTGCTAGGGCAAAAAGGTAAAGGTGAGGGCAGTCGTTGGAACTTTGACGACATGTATCAAATGTTCCCCCGCCTCAAAGAGCGCCAGCACACCGAGGCGGGCGTGATGTCGGGCGGTGAGCAGCAAATGCTGACGCTATGTCGTACGCTGATGGGCGATCCTGACCTCATCATCATCGACGAGCCTACTGAAGGTCTAGCGCCGAAAATTGTCGAGCTGGTAGGTGAATACCTCAAAAAACTCAAGGAAAAAGGCATCTCTGTGCTTTTGATCGAGCAAAAGCTGACGATTGCTATGGCTATCTCTGACCGTACCTTGGTGATGGGCCACGGCAGCATCGTATTCCAAGGCACGCCGGCCAGCCTACGTGCGGATGTTCACACCCGTAAAGAGTGGCTCGAAGTTTGATTGTGCAATCTGCCTAGCCCCTAAACCCTCGCCAAGGGTTTCAACAATCTTAAAAACAGCGCGTACCTTACGCGCTGTTTTCGTTTGTGCACATAAATGGATTCAGCATTCTGTAGAGTTGCCTATGACTGGGCTAAGTTTGGGCGGGCAAAATTATCCTTAAGAACAACACCCCGAAGCCGGATACAACTCTATGAATACGCTGACCAACTCCTCTGCCTCAAACTGGCTTAATAAAGTCCCCGAAATTACGATCTCGTTTTGGATAATCAAGATCATGTCAACAACAGTCGGAGAAACTGGCGCTGACTTTTTAGCTGTTAACGCAGGCTTCGGCCAAGGCATAACGCGCGCAGTGATGGGTGCGCTTTTAGCTATTGCCCTGTATTTGCAGTTGCGCACACGGCGCTATACGCCTTGGATTTACTGGCTCACGGTTGTGCTGGTTAGTGTGGTGGGTACCCTGATTACGGACCTCCTCACTGATGGATTGGGTATAAGTCTTTATGTCAGTACATCGTTTTTTACTGTGACGCTAGGATTAATTTTTGCAGCCTGGCATTGGAAAGAGCGCACGCTGTCGATCCATAAAATCTTCACTTTTCGTAGAGAGTTATTCTACTGGGCGGCCATTCTCTGCACGTTTGCTTTGGGCACGGCAGCAGGTGACTTGGCCACAGAAGCGGTTGGCCTTGGATTCACATTGGGAACTGTGGTTTTTGGAGCTCTAATTGCCATCACCTATGCGGCTTGGCGCCTAGGTGGGAATGCAGTGCTGACCTTCTGGATTGGCTATATCCTGACGCGTCCTTTTGGTGCTGCGCTTGGCGATTTGCTGACGCAGGCCAAGACTTACGGTGGGCTTGGTATGGGCGCCATGTGGACAAGTGCTATTTTCTTAACCGTGATCGTGATGTTGGTGGTTGCCGCACAAGTCAACCTAAGCAGTCATATAAAGACTCAAATTACCGAATAACACCCAATCTATATAACCTTAGGAAACACCATGCAATACATTCATACGCTTACTCGCCCCCTAGTCGTGGCTTCGGTCATTGCTTTATTGGGCCTTACGGTAGGATGCTCAAAGCCTACCGAAGCTAGCACGACTCGAACAGACGCAGCATCGCTAGCCCAAATCACCGACTTATCGCAGTCAAAGGCAGCCTCCAAACTGGGAGATTTGTCAGCGTTTCGGAGTATTGCAGCAGACGTCGCCATCATATTGGATCGGGGTGATTTGCCCACTGCTAAAACACGTATCAAAGATTTAGAAATCGCATGGGATTCAGCGGAAGGTGGCTTGAAGTCACGTGCTGCAGATGATTGGCACGTACTCGACAAGTCGATTGATCATGCCCTGAGTGCACTGCGCGCAGACTCTCCCAATCAAGCTGACTGCAAGGTTGCTCTGTCGGTACTACTGAAAACATTTGATTCACTATAAGCGAGAATTTAAGATAAATAAGCAAATAAGCAAATAAGCAAAGAAGAAAATAAGAAAATTAAATTTATTAAAATAGTTAAAGCAAATGATATGAATACACCAACGATAAATGCACTAACCAAGGTTCCAGAAGTGACGTTGGTTTTCTGGATTGTCAAAATTGCAGCTACAACTCTTGGCGAAACAGGTGGAGATGCCGTTTCAATGTCAATGAATTATGGTTATTTATTTAGTACTATTATTTTTGCAGTAATTTTTTTTACTGCAGTTATTGCTCAAATAAAAGCAAATAAGTTTCATCCAATACTTTATTGGACAACTATTATTGCTACCACTACTGTTGGTACGACACTGGCTGATTTTGTGGATCGCTCCCTCGGTATTGGATATGCCGGTGGAACATCACTACTTCTCGTCTTGCTATTTGGTTCTTTGTTTATATGGTTTCGAACGCTGGGCTCAGTTTCAGTAAGTACAGTCAGTTCACCTAAGGCTGAGATGTTCTATTGGTTAACAATCATGTTTTCCCAAACGCTAGGTACTGCGTTGGGTGACTGGACAGCAGATACCGCTGGATTTGGATACACTGGAGCAGCTATTGTATTTGGATCGTTGTTAGTATTGGTCGTTGCACTTTATTACTGGACAACCGTGTCGAAAACATTGCTTTTTTGGTCTGCATTCATTTTGACTCGACCTCTTGGAGCTGTTGTCGGAGATTTTTTGGATAAGCCCGTGAGTGCTGGTGGACTAGCATTGAGTCGTTATTCCGCGTCGGCATTTCTATTTGCTTTTATTTTAATCAGCCTTCTATTGTTTAAGCAGCATGCTGCAAAGAAATTTCATTAGAAATATGGATCACGGTAATAAATTATCTCAGCATATCCTACCTACTTCGGCGCAATTGGTTGGTGTATGTGTGACCGTTATTTCTTTGATTAAAGTACTTCATATCGGACAGGCTGGGATGATTATTGACCAGCTTTTGGCGGTCAATTGTATGTTGTTTACAGTTAGTGCATTGCTCTCGTATGTGTCAATACGTGATTACAAAACAGAAAAAATGGAGAGATATGCTGATCAATTTTTTATGTTAGGATTGATTGAGCTAAGTGGATGTGCTGTTTTATTGGCGTTTGAAATAGTTTAACTATTAATTTATTAAAAAATGAAATTTATATTACCTGTGGCTTCTGGTGAAAAATTAGTTTATACGCCATTGGCTATTTTTCTTCACTGGTTTATGGGATTTATTATTTTTGGAATGATCCCTCTAGGGTGGTATATGTTATCGATTGAAGATGAGCCTGGTAGTGATTGGTATTTCAGGCTGCATAAATCTATTGGATTAATTTTCTCTATTTTAATTTTACTAAGGCTAATGTGGAGATTTTTTTATAGATCAGATTCATTGAAAAAAAATATCTCTAACTGGCAAAATTTAGTATTAAAAATTACCCATTGGTTATTGTATGTGGCAATGTTATTTATGCCTATTTCTGGAATAATAGGGGCCTTACTGAGTAAAGGTGGCTTATCATTTTTTGGAGCAATAATTCCTCGCGTTATCTTGGCCAATCACGACATGAGTGAATTTTTCTTTTCATTACATGCAATTAATGCATGGATTCTCGTTGCTCTAATTTCTTTGCATATTGCTGGTGCACTGAAGCATTTCATCGCTAAAGATGGTGTTTTTCTGCGGATGTGGCCTTCAGGCCGATGAGTTAATAGAAGTTAATAAAATCATTAATGCTTAGGCTAGTTAGTTGGTCTGGTAAAATTTGAGAGATAAGATGCGGGTATTGTTGATTGAAGATGACCCCATGATCGGTGATGCAGTTCAAGCTGCATTGAAAGACGCTTCGTATGCTGTCGACTGGGTAAAGAACGGCCATGCTGCCCTTGTTGCATTAGGTTGTCAGCACTATGACCTGGTTTTGCTTGATCTTGGTCTTCCCGGCAAGGATGGGCTGGAGGTGCTGACGAGCATTCGCTCTGAAGACAATCTGATTCCACTGCTCATCATCACCGCCCGCGACGGCCTCAATGATCGACTTCGTGGCTTGGATGGTGGGGCCGATGACTACGTACTCAAACCCTTTGAAATGGCCGAACTGCTTGCCCGCATGCGTGCTGTGCTCCGGCGCAAAGGCGGGAGCGCAACGTCCATTCTTAGCAACGGCGTCGTGTCGCTTGATACGGCTACCCGGGAAGCTGTGGTTACCGAAAATGACCCGTTGCAACTCTCCAACCGTGAATTCGCCTTATTGCTAGCCTTGCTGGTTCGCCCAGGGGCTATTCTCTCCCGCAGTGATCTCGAGGATCGCATCTATGGATGGGGTGAAGAGGTTGAGAGCAACGCTGTCGAATTTTTGATTCACACACTGCGGCGCAAACTGGGCAGCGAAGTCATCAAGAATGTCAGGGGGGTGGGATGGATGGTTTCAAAAAACGTCTGAACGAGTCGGTTCAGCTCAAGTTATCTTTTTCACTGTCGCTAACCATTTTGCTCATTGCTGTAGTGGCTGGCATATTTTCGTTTTTTTCTGCGTTCGACGAAGCCCATGAGTTGCAAGACGACATGCTTCGCCAAGTTGCAGCACTGTTTGATCGACATCACCTTCCGCTTGCACATCTTGGAGACGATGGTCGCGCTAAGGGCAGCAGTGAAGAGTCCCGCGTTATCGTCCAGTATCTAGCCGATGGCAACAAATTAGCAGAGGACGTCGATTCGAGATCTGCATTGCCGCTGCCTATCACCCTACCCGATGGTCTACAAACACTTGACGTCAACGGCGAACCATTTCGTCTACTGGTCAAAACGACATCTAATGGCGAGCGGATTGCCGTGGCGCAAGAAACCGACGTACGCGATGAAATTGCACGCAGTAGTGCCTTGCGCACCTTGATGCCATTCCTGATCTTGGTTCCCATCCTGCTTTTGATCGTGGCAGATCTGGTACGTAAGCTGTTTCAGCCGATCGCTTTGTTGTCGGCAGAAATCGATCAACGTGCTGACCAAGAATTACATCCGATTGAGGAAAGTCATCTTCCTGCTGAGGTGCGCCCGTTCGTGGTCGCGATTAACCGTCTGCTCGCTCGTGTTGAGCAGTCAATGGAAGCCCAACGCCGGTTTGTCGCGGATGCAGCGCATGAGCTTCGCTCTCCGTTTACTGCTTTGTCGCTGCAGGCCGAGCGGCTGGCCCAAGCGAAAATGTCTGAGCTTGCTTCTGAGCGGCCAGTTACTTTGTGCCGAGGTATCGAGCGCGGCCGTGCCCTGCTAGATCAACTTCTTACTTTTGCCAAGGTACAGGCTGTGCTCGATCGGCCCAAGTTGTCCGTATCGGTGTTCAACATCTATCGCCGTGTACTTGAAGACCTCATGCCTCTGGCCGATGCCAAGCGCATTGATATTGGCGTGGAAGGAGAGCAAGACGCCCAACTCTGGATTCACGAACTGGATTTGCTGGCGGTGGTCAAGAATTTGGTTGATAACGCCATTCGCTACACGCCAGATGGCGGGAAGGTCGATTTGTCTGTAACCCTAGGGGATAGCCACGCAACACTGCAAATTCAAGACTCTGGGCCAGGTATTCAAATTTCTGAGCGAGCGAGAGTGTTTGACCCGTTTTATCGCACGCTTGGGAGCGATCAGTTTGGGTCAGGTCTGGGCCTTTCCATTGTCAAGGCCGTCACGGATCGGATTGGCGCCGAGATTCAAATGGGGTTCTCAGACGAAGTGAAGCATTGTGGCCTTTGTGTTTGCGTGCTCGTGCCGTTGGTTAAGCCTGCCCAAGAGGTGCCTTAGAGGCGCAGATATTCACGTTAAAAATTTGTTGCTGAATCTTTACATTAATGTCTCGTCATTAAATGTCAAAACAATCATTGTCATGGCAATATAATTATTGCTATGCCTACTTTCAATCTGCCTGCTGCTGAGTCAGAGCCGTTCTACAAATCCGAGTCCTACGACCCCGACGCCAGCGTGGGCAATTTGATGAGAACCCTGGTGATGTGCCTCAGCCAAGAAATCGAGCGCGAACTGGAGCCTTCTGGTCTGACCAACGCGCAATGGAAGCCGCTTTTCACGCTGGCCATTGGTCGTGCATTTACCGTAGCTGAGATTGCGCGTACCTGCACCCTTGATGCAGGGGGGACCACACGCCTGCTAGACCGCTTGGAGTCCAAGGGACTTTGCAAGCGACTGCGTTCGCTGGACGATCGTCGTGTAGTTAACGTAGAACTGACCGACGCAGGACGCGAAGCGGCCAAAGCCATACCCATTGCACTCGTTCGTGTGCAAAACGCCCATCTTGCAGGCTTCACTATTGAAGAAGTAAAGATATTCACCGGCTTCCTGCGCCGTATGCAAGACAACGCCAATGCCATTCAGGCCCAAGGGAAAAACCATGCTGACTGACTTCACGAGGGCATCACATTTCGCCCTATCTGCCTTGTTGGTTGCCGTTTTAGCGGCCTGTGCCAACCCTGCGGGCATAGCGCCCAAATCACAAATACGCGATGCCACTTCGTTAGGTCTGGCGTTCGGTGCGACGGCTGACAGTCCCATTGCCGCCGATTGGTGGCGCGAATTCAACGATGCTCAACTTAACCGCTTGATAGATGTTGCGCTGGACACAACAGCCGGCCACAGCCCGAGTCTCAAAATAGCCCAAACCCGTCTTGCCCGCGCTCAGGCCGTCACCGAGTTGGTAGGTGCGGCCAGCGGCCCACAAGTGAATGCTGGCGTAGACCTCACCCACGAGCGCTTCACCGCCAATGGCCTTTATCCAGCACCATTGGGCGGCTCCATACGTGACATCGGAACCCTACAGCTCAATGGCAGCTGGGAATTTGATTTCTTTGGTAAAAACCGCGCGGCCCTTGACGCTGCTTTGGGCAATGCACAAGCCGCGCAAGCCGATGCGCAGGCTGCCCGTGTATTGCTGGCAAGCCAAGTTGCTCGTCAGTACTTTCAACTGGCCCGTTTGATGGATCAGCTGAGCGTGGCCCGTCGTACCCTCGCTCAGCGTGAAGAAACGCTGTCGCTGGTGCAAGCTCGGTTGAAAGCAGGCCTAGACACTCGTTTGGAGTTGCGTCAAAGCGAGGGTGACTTGCCCGAGGCTCGTCAGCAAATCGAAGTCTTGAACGAGCAGGCCCAGTTAACTCGCAATGCCTTATCTGCACTGCTTGGGGAGCCTAAAGCGGCTGATGCGATTACGCCATCTTCTTTGGCTGCTATTACAAGCATTGCAACGGTCAACCGTATCCCTGCCGATCTGCTGGCACGCCGTGCTGATATTGCTGCAGCCCGATGGCGTGTCGAAGCCACAGGGCAGGATATGGTGAGCGCTAAAGCGCAGTTTTACCCCAATATCAATCTGGTGGGTTTTGTAGGCCTCTCCAGCATTGGGCTAGGCCGTTTGGTCAGCAGTGGCAGTGAGCAGTGGGGTGTAGGCCCAGCGCTTCGTTTACCTATTTTTGACTCAGGCCGTTTACGCGCCAACTTGGCGGGCAAATCCGTTGATGTGGATGCCGCTGTCGAAAGCTACAACAGCGTGGTGATAGAAGCGCTACACGACGTAGCTGACCAGATTGCCTCAGTCCAGTCCATCTCCCGCCAGCAAGTCGAACAACGCCAGGCGCAGGCGGCTGCTGAAAGCGCCTATGCGTTGGCCGTCCAGCGTCAGAAAGCCGGTTTGGTCAACAAACTCCAAGTGTTGGGTGCAGAAACCCGATTGCTAGCCTCTCGCCGCCAAGAGGTTGATCTGAGCGCCCGTGCGCTTGAAACCCAGGTCGCGCTGATTCGTGCCCTTGGCGGAGGCTATGCCGCGTCCAACGCTACGGCACTGGCTGCAGCCTCCCCAATCAACACCGTTGCTGCGCCGTAACTGACGCCAACCCCAATCTACGCCCACGCGAAAAAACGACTATGAATACGCCTAATACTCCTGAAAACAGAGCATCAAATAGCCAGCCAGTAATTACTACAGCTGCTTCAGCATCAAAAACTCCTGCCCCTGGCCCCACAGGTAAACCACAGCGTAAAAAATACCTCATCCTGCTAGCCCTGGTAGTTGTTATTGGCGGTATCGGCGATGGCGTCTATGACTGGCTGGTGGGCCGAAACTTTGAGGACACCGACAACGCCTACGTGAACGGCAACATCATCCAGATCACGCCACAAATTACGGGCACGGTGGTGGCTGTTCTAGCGGAAGATAATGATTTTGTGAAGGCGGGGCAAGTCCTCGTCAAACTCGACCCGGCTGATGCCAAAGTCGCGCTGAACCAAGCCGAAGCCAACCTCGCCCAAGCCGTACGCCAAGTGCGCACGCTGTACGCTAACAACACGACACTGTCGGTTCAAATCACAGCCCGCAATGCGGATGTGGCCAAAGCCCAGAGTGACATCGCCCGGGCTACAGACGATTTGGCCCGCCGCCAATCGCTGATAGGCAATGGCGCAGTGTCTACCGAAGAAGTCAACCATGCCAAAAGTCAGCTCGACTTGGCTAAAAGTGCGTTGGCGTCGGCTCAGGCTGCTGTAAGTGCGGCCAAAGAGCAGTTAGCCAGCAACCAGACGATGACCGATGGCACCACCGTCGAACTGCACCCTAGCGTACAGGCTGCAGCTGCCAAGGTACATGAGTCCTTTCTGACCAGTCAGCGCGCTGCCTTGTTGGCACCTGTAGAAGGCTATGTTGCCAAACGCACCGTGCAACTCGGTCAACGTGTGGCCGCAGGTATGCCCATGATGTCCCTTATTCCACTTAGCCAAGTTTGGGTAGATGGCAACTTCAAGGAGCCGCAGTTGCGTAACATCCGCATTGGCCAGCCCGTCACACTGACAGCGGACATGTACGGTAAGAAAGTAGAGTACCAAGGCACCGTATCCGGTTTGGGTGTAGGCACAGGAGCTGCCTTTGCACTGTTACCGGCACAAAATGCCACTGGTAACTGGATTAAAGTGGTGCAGCGCGTTCCAGTACGAATTGCATTGAACCCAACTGACTTAGCCAAAAATCCATTGCGTATTGGCTTGTCGATGGACGCCACTGTTGATGTGCACAACACAGACGGAAAATCGTTGGCCGATGCTCCGCGCCCAGCGACAGCCGGTGCGGCGTCTGTGCCAAGTCCCAACGAGCAAGCAGATGTGGCTGCTGCAGCTGACATTCAACGCATCATCAGTGCCAATTTGGGCCGTACCACCGTAGCAACTGCGGCGGCAACCCGCTAAGCGCGCTAATGGCCACCCCCTCCGCTGCGGCTTTTATTGCCCACCCCCCGCTGCAAGGATCGGCCCGCATGTGGGGCACTGTGGCCTTGTCAGCGGCTACCTTCATGAACGTGCTGGACACGTCGATTGCCAACGTATCCCTAACCGCCATCGCCGGTGATTTGGGTGTCAGTCCAACGCAAGGCACTTGGGTGATTACCAGCTTTGCCGTGGCCAATGCGATTGCCGTGCCATTGACTGGCTGGCTGTCACAGCGTTTTGGTCAAGTAAGGCTGTTCGTTGCCAGCATCATCATGTTCGTGATTGCCTCCTGGCTGTGTGGCTTGGCCCCCAATATGAACACGCTGATTGCTGTGCGCGCATTGCAAGGCTTTGTCGCCGGGCCAATGATTCCGCTCTCGCAAACGCTGTTGCTTGCGAGCTACCCAAAAGCATTGGCGGGCATGGCCATGGCCATGTGGGCCATGACCACGCTGGTCGCCCCAGTGATGGGGCCACTGCTGGGTGGCTGGATCACCGATAACTTTACTTGGCCATGGATTTTCTACATCAATATTCCTATTGGTATGGTTACAGCAACTGCTACTTGGGCACTGTTTCGTAACCGTGAATCCTTGGTGCAAAAGCTGCCAATTGATTCCGTGGGCTTGGCGCTGCTGGTAGTGTGGGTCAGCTCCCTGCAAATTATGTTGGACAAAGGCAAAGAACTGGACTGGTTTCATTCACCGGAAGTGACGTTACTGGCCGTGATCGCCGTTATCGGGTTCGTAGCCTTTGTGATTTGGGAGTTGACCGACGATCACCCGGTGGTGGACTTACGGCTGTTTGCCAGGCGTAACTTTTGGGCTGGTGTAGTAGCTACTTCGGTAGGTTATGGGCTATTTTTTGGCAACATAGTGTTACTGCCGTTATGGTTGCAGCAATTCATGGGCTACACCGCAACGCAGGCAGGTATTGTGATGGCGCCAGTTGGTTTACTTGCCTTGGTATTGTCGCCTGTCGTGGGCAAAAACATCAACAAGGTAGATCCACGCAAGTTCGCTAGCTTTGCGTTCATGATTTTTGCGTTGGTACTTTGGATGCGATCGCATTTCAACACTTCAGCCGATTTACCCACCATCATGGTGCCTACGATCTTGCAGGGTGCGGCTATGGCGTTTTTCTTTATTCCGCTGACGTCAATCACGCTGTCTGGTCTCACGCCTGACCGTATTCCTGCTGCGTCCGGTTTGTCTAATTTTGTGCGTATTACGGCAGGGGCTATTGGCACCTCCATTGCTACTACGCTTTGGGAGAACCGTGCCACCATGCACCATGCTCATTTGTCAGAATCAATTAACGTGGGTAACCAGGCAGCAACCGGCATCATTTCGGGGCTGTCCTCAGCGGGACTTAGCACCGAGCAGGCGCTGAGCCAGATTAATAACCTCGTCACCCAGCAGGCGTTCATGCTAGCGGCGAACGATGTGTTTTATGCTTCCGTCATTGTATTTTTGATACTGATTCCGCTGGTGTGGGTGACGCGGCCGCAAAAGGCGACGGCGGACAGCTCAGCGGCTGCAGCTGGGGCGCATTGATTCAGGATTGCAGCGTGCTTGTCCAGGATAAGGCCCTTCGGATTAGTCATTAGTGCCCGCCCGATAGCCAGCATCTGCTGCTCACGATCAGACAGGTTGTGCTCCATAGGCGCACTGCAGGGCAAACGCGAGTTGCTGGAGTTGCAATGCAGGACCGTAGTGGTGTAAATCCATGCAATGTCCGGTTTGCTGGACGAGGGCGGCGTCAACATGAGGCGAGTTCTGAAGCGCCGCGGCAAAGCCGTCAACTTCCGCAGGACTCATGACCCAAAGCGGGTCCTGGGCGGACTGCCTGTAGTGAACCGGAACCTTGATAGCGCCGAGGATTGCAGGTGCGTTGTCGGTCCAGGTGCTCACAATGTCAACCAACTCCGCTTTGGGCGCGGGCGCATCAGCAGCCTGACTGGTCTCAACCATGCCAGGCTGGTAAGTGCCTGCAGCACCAAACATCATCTGAGCCTTGATGGGGGCCGGCATCTCGACAGTCGGCGTATCGGGCAGACTCTCCCACATGGGTTTGTGTTCAGGTGGCGTCTTGAGACACATGCCCGATAAAGCGATGCCTATCAGCGGAAAGCGCACTGGCGCGCTGCCAGCGAGCGCAGCGATACTGGCTGTGACGGCGCCTCCGACGGAATGGCCGATCAAAAAAATACCTTTGGTACCTATTCCATAGCGTATCCAGCAGTCTTCCAGAGCTTTCAAAAGGTAAGCAGCCTGACCAGATACAGTGGCCTGTTCCGCTGGCAAAGCCGGACTACCGCCGTAGCCAGGACGGTCTAGCGCCACAACAGGGATACCGTTAGCGGCCGACCGGTCGAGTAGAGACGCGCCCGGAATGTCGAAATACTGCGAGGTATAGGTGCCGCCATGCAGCGCCACGACAAGCGGTAGAAACGAATGCTGGCCAACACTGCCTGGAAGCCGCATCGGGCCAGTAAGGTCGCCAGCAACTTTGTCGGCCGGTTCAGACTGAAAAGACGAGGTATTCAAGATTTTTATCTCCGTTTTAGTACGTGTGTAGGGGCTAGGGCATGCCCGATCGGGCACTCAGTCCCCAATATATTTCCACCGGAGCCCCGGGCATAGATGAAGAATTCGGAGAGGTGATGCCAGCTTTGTATCGGCAGCAACCGCTAAAGCTCAGCGTGTCAGCATGTTCGAAATCGGATCCGCCAACATGACGGCCTCTAAACTGCACCCGCATTGTTTCGATTTTTTGGAAAAATTGGGCAGAATATTGCTACAGATCTGGTAGCAATAGTTGCTGTTGCTTGGAGTGATAGGGGGTACATAGCTTGTGATCATGCCTGGGTACAGCAGGCTTCGTGCTCTTATTCCTCCCGGCGGTGGGATTCTGCCGCCCAGACTCCTTGCCGATTAAATCGCCGCTTGGTTCACCCGCTTCATTAACGCCTCTGCGCTTTCCTTGCGTTCGCTATAGCGGTCTACTAGGTACGGTGTAGCGTCGCGGGTGAGTAAGGTGAATTTCACCAGCTCCTCCATCACGTCCACCATCCGGTCATAGTAGGCCGATGGTTTCATACGACCAGCGTCGTCAAACTCCATGAAGGCTTTGGCAACGGACGACTGGTTGGGGATAGTCAGCATCCGCATCCAGCGTCCCAGCACACGCAATTGGTTGACCGCGTTGAACGACTGCGACCCACCACTCACTTGCATCACCGCCAAAGTCTTGCCTTGTGTGGGCCGCACAGCGCCTTGGGTAAGTGGAATCCAGTCAATCTGGGTTTTCATGATGCCGGTCATTGCACCATGGCGCTCTGGGCTACACCACACCATGCCTTCACTCCACATTACCAACTCGCGCAGTGCTTGCACTCTAGGGTGCGACTCTGGCGCGTCGTCGGCCAGCGGCAATCCGTGCGGATCAAACGTGCGCGCTTCAACGCCCATGGCTGTCAATAGACGAGCAGCCTCTTCGATGAGCAAGCGGCTGAATGAACGTTCGCGCAGTGAGCCGTAAAGTAGCAATATGCGCGGCGGATGTTTACTTGCAACTCCACTGTGTAGCGGGTTGAAGGACGGTACAGTGAACAGCGCCGGGTCGATGTTCGGGAGGTTAAACGTATCACGCACCTGAAACGCGCTCCCCCTGGACGTTCACGACTTGCTCGCCGTCTTCCTTGCTGAAAGCGCCCAGTTGAGGCGCAGGCAAGAGGTCCAGTACAAGCTCAGACGGGCGGCAAATTCTGCTGCCTAAGGCGGTAACGACGATGGGCCGCTCCATCAGAATAGGGTGCGCCACCATAGCGTCGATTAGCGCGTCGTCGCTCAGAGTTAGGTTGTCCAGCGCCAGTTCGTCATACGGTGTGCCTTTTCGGCGCAGCATGGCGCGGACCGGCAGGCCCAATTGGGTGGCCAGTGCCCGCAGTTTGTCGCCACCAAGAGGCGTTATTTGGTAATCAATAACCTCGGGCTCGATGCCTGAGTTGCGGATCAGTGCCAGCGTATTGCGTGAAGTACCGCAGGCGGGGTTATGAAAAATGGTGATGAAAGTCATAGAAAAACTCCAATTAAAGAATTAAAGAATTAAAGAATTAAAGTTTCAGTGTGTTTCGGTGTGAATACATGGGCCAAACCCATACCCGCCAAGGCTCCAACGCACTGCGCCAGTACAAAACCCAGCGCACTGGCGGGTGCAATCCCGGCAAAGCTGTCAGACAGCATTCGGCCCAGTACAGCCGCCGGGTTGGCAAAGCTGGTGCTAGCGGTAAACCAGTAAGCTGCACCGATGTAGCAGGCTACCAACGCACTGGGACGAGCCTTAACACGGGTATCCAAAGTGCGCAGAATAAGGAACACCAAGCCGCCTGTGGCTATGGCTTCTGCCGTCCACTGACCGAATCCAGTGAACTGGCCTGCAGCAGTCCAACCACCGCGCAGCTTATGGCTGATTTGCCAGATCGGCATGCCAAACATGGCATGTGCAGCCCAAGCACCTACAACAGCGCCCAGCAATTGAGCTGCTATATAAAAACTAGCTGCTTGTACTCGTCCAGTTTGAACGACCAGTCCTTTTGATACTAAAACCAACGTTACGAGCGGGTTGAAGTGCGCACCGCTTACCGGTCCCAGAGTTTCGATCAGCACAAACAGCGCAAACACCGTTGCCAGCGTATTCGCCAGCAGCGCCACAGCCATATTTCCCTCGGCCAGTTGCTCTGCCATGATGCCCGAGCCTATGACGGCGCACAGGACTGCGGCGGTGCCGGTGAATTCAGCAAGAATCTTGGGTCTTAAATCTGCGAAGGAAGCGCTCATAGCGACTTGATTGGAATGAGGCAATAAATCTATCTAACAGCAGCCTTGCGGTTGCTGCGCTAAATCACAGGCCTGACCCGCACAGCAGTGCTCAGTTAGATAACCGAGCAGGGCGTTCATGTGTGCGAAATCGGCGCGGTAGATCAGATTACGGCCCTTGGATTCGCAACTTACCAAACCGGAATTGGCCAGCTCCTTCAGATGAAATGACAAGGCGCTGGGGGTGGCTTGAAGCTGCTCCACTAGTGCGCTTGGTGTTAGGCCATCTGTTCCTGCGACTACCAAAGCACGGAACGCACGCAAGCGCTGGATTTGTGCCAGCGCCGTCAAGGCTTTGACGGCGGCAGTTTCAGATAAGCCAAGAGTACCTGTTAAATCTGTTAAATCTGTTTTTACTTCCATACTTCAATTATGCTTGAAATATGGAAACTAAAAAAATAGCATTAGCTTAAAGCCAATGCTATAACCTCAAACAAAAGCGAAGGTAAGTCGCCCTTAGGCTAACCTCAATCGCTTAGGGGGTCTTTGTTACAGCGCTGACTGTTGCAGTGTCGGTAGTAACCGCCCAGCCGCCACCAAGCGCTTGTTGCAACGCCACCGTGTCTCCCATATAAACAGCACGGCTGGCTATGCGGGTTAATTGCGCTTGGAGCACCGCTTGCTGTGCAGCAAGCAGCACCAAGCGTGAGGTGTAGCCTAGTTTGAACTGCTGTTGCGTATGTACCAGCAATTGGGTATTGGCTGTTTCAACATCTTGCGCCGCAGTGAGGGACTTCGCGTCAGCATCTAGGGCATAAAGCGTATCGGCCACGTTTTGAAACGCTGTCAATACGACGCTTTGGTACTGCGCCTTGGCGGCTTGCGCGGTGGCTTCGGCAGCCCGCTTGCGGGCACTGAGAATGCCGCCTGAGAACAAAGGTTGCGTCAGCCCACCCAGTAATCCCCAGGCGTAGTTACTTGGTGAAAACAGTCCCCCCAAAATGCTGTTGCTGTAAGCCAAATTAGCAGACAGCGACAACTGCGGCAGCATATTTGCTACCGCTACGCCAATTTGCGCGTAGCTGACATGCAGCTGCTCTTGGGCTGCCTGTACATCTGGGCGGTGTGCGACCAGACTGGAAGGTACGATATTAGGTAAAGAACTTGGCAGGTGAATTTCGTTGCGGGTGGCTTCAGATTCCCCGCCCGGAAGTGCTTGCGCTGGCAATTGACCGCAAAGCATAGCAAGCAGATCTCGCGTTTGGTCGATTTGCTTTTGCAATGGCGGTAGCAGCGCTAAGGTTTGAGCGTAAGTGGCTTGTTGCTGTGCCAGGTCTAAACCACTGGAGTAGCCCGATTTTTTCAGTAGCATCAACTGCTTCAACTGATCCTCTGCAATCTGCACGGCATTCTTAACAACGGCAATTTGCTCGCCAAGCAGCTGCTCTTGGATCGCCGCTGCCACAACGTTGCTAACCAGGGTGATTTTGAAGGCGTCCAGTTGGTACGCTTGGCTTCGCGCCGCAGCCTGCAACGATTCGACCTGACGGCGGTTGCCGCCTAAAACGTCAGGTACAAAGCCCACCGTGAGCTGGGCGGTATGCAAGTTGAACAGCGAGTTCCCCGAGATCAAGGGTGACGACAGCACATTGCCTGGGTTTTGTCGCGATGCGCTGTAACTCGCTGACACCATAGGGTAAAACAGCCCACGCTGTGCGGTCACGTTCTCTTGCGCCGCCTTCAAAGTGGCGAGGCCTCCTTCAATACTGGGGTTGTGCGCAAGCGCGCTTTCAACCAAAGCATCTACACGTGGCGAACCATAGGCCTTCCACCACTGGGGAAGCACCTCGCCTTGCAGCGCCTGCGGTAAAGCGGTATTGACGGGTTCGCGTGTAAAGGCGTTGGCGACAGGTGCTTCGGGAGACGTGTAGTCTGGCCCCACAGCTGCGCAGCTTGCAAGCAGAGCCAGGCCGGCGAGAGCGAAGGGCAGGGGGCGCAGGGTCATCATGGTGGACTTCAACTTGAACGCTTTAAACATGGTTGTCACCACCTAAGCCAACACGGCGTTTTTTGGGTGTCAGATGGCGCAGAACCATCAGCCGCATAGCAGGTACCACCAGCAGTAAAAAGACAGGGCCGAGCAACATCCCCCCCACCACCACTGTCGCCAGCGGACGTTGTACTTGGCTGCCAATACCATGACTCAGCGCAGCAGGGAATAATCCGATGCACGCAGACAGTGCCGTCATCAGTAATGGGCGCATCCGGTGGATGTAAGCATCGTAAATAGCCTCTTCAGCAGTCTTGCCGGCGAGGCGAAGCTCTTTAAAGGTACTTAGTATCAAGATACCGTCCATCACCGAAACACCTAGTAGTGAGATGAAACCAATGATGGCCGAAATGCTGATGACTTGCCCTGACATGTACAACGCCAGCATCCCACTGGCAACGGTGAACGGCACCGCACCCAGAGTTAGCAGGCTGAAGGCGAAACTACTGAACAGCGCGTAAAGCAGTACCAAAATCAGCACGATAGCCATAGGGATCAAAATCGTCATACGTGCTTTGGCGCTTTGCAGCTCTTCAAATTCGCCAGCGTACAAAATACGGTAGCCCGTGGGCAGCTTGATTTCTTCGCCAACGCGCTTTTGAATTTCCGTCACAGTACTGCCCAAGTCGCGCCCACGCACGCTGAATTTGATGGGAATGTAGCGCTCATTGCGTTCATGGTAAATGTAGGTCGCACCCGTGTCTAAGCCGATACTGGCAATATCCTTCAGTGGGATGTAGCCTGTTGTAGCGCCCGTACTCGAGTTGGTGGTGTACCCAATGCGCAAATCCCGCACGCTTTGGATATCTGCCCGTGCCTTGGTAGCGTAGCGTACCGAAAGACCATACTGACGGTCGCCCTCCAACACTGTGGTGACGACTGTGCCACCCATCGCCGCCTGTATGGCGGTGTTTACGTCACCCGTATTCAGTCCGTAACGGGCTGCTTTGGCGCGGTCAATCTGAATATTCAAATTGGGCTGACCGAGAATGTTGAAAATGCCTAAATCCGCTACACCATCAATCTTGTACATGGTGGCCACCACGTCTACGGCCAGTTTCTCCAGCGTCGCTAAATCAGGGCCGACGATTTTTACGGAATTCGCACCCTTCACGCCTGACAAACCTTCTTCCACGTTGTCCTGAATGTACTGTGAGAAGTTAAAGCCGATGCCAGGGAACTCTTTGGCAAACTTGTCTTGCAGCTCCGACACCAACCGCTCTTTGGTCATGTCGGCGGGCCATTCGTCAAACGATTTGAGGGGTGCAAACAGCTCCACGTTGTTAAAGCCTGAGGCATCGCTGCCGTCATCTGGCCGTCCGTGTTGGGACACAACTGTCAGAACCTCAGGGTAGCTTTTGATGATCTCGCGCATCCGATTGGCTTTTTCGGTGCCTGCCTCCAATGAAATCGTGGGTGGCATGGCGGCACGAATCCATAAATTACCTTCTTCCAGCGCAGGCAAGAATTCGCTGCCCATGTGGGTTGTGAGAATGGCGATGGCGATTAAAAATGCCACACCCCCACTGAACACCAATGTGGTGTTGCGCAAAGTCCAGCGCAGCATCGGCTCGTAAGCCCGTCGAATCAATTCCACAACCTTGGTTTCATGCTCCTGTACGCGGCGGGGCAGCAAATAAGCCGCCAGCACTGGGGTGATGGTGAAAGTGGCCAGCAACGCGCCACCCAAAGCGTAGCCATAGGTACGCGCCATAGGACCAAAAATTTGTCCTTCAACGCCGGTCATTAAAAACAGTGGCGAAAACGCAGCAATGGTGATAACAGTGGAAAACAGCACTGAACTGTCCACTTGCAGCGCACTCATGTAGATAATGCGCAGGCGCTGGGTCCAGCCCATAGCGGGATCGGTCTCCATTCCGTGAGGGCCCGTTGCCATAGCCCGCAGCGCATCCACACGTTCACGGGGTGTTCTTTGGAAGTTCCGGAAGATGTTCTCCACCAGAATCACCGCAGAATCTACGATGATTCCAAAATCTACCGCCCCCAGCGACAGTAGGTTGGCCGATTCGCCTGTTAACACCAAAATCATGATGCTAAAGAAGAGCGCGAAGGGGATGTTCACGCTCACAATCACCGCGCTACGCAGATCACCTAAAAACAACCACTGGATAAGAAACACCAATACGCAGCCAAAAATCAGGTTGTGAATGACAGTATGGGTGGTGACGTTGACCAGCGTGGAACGATCGTAGTACGGGGACAACTTCACACCCTGGGGTAGGCTGCCGTCGCTGTTGATTGCGGCTACAGCTTCTTCTACCCGGGCAATCACGTCTTTAGTCTGCATTGTGCGGTTCATCACCACAATACCTGTCACGACATCGTTTTCTGCATCACGGCCCGCTTCACCCAGGCGCGGCACAGTGCCCAGCGTAACGGCAGCCACGTCCTTAACCAGGATGGGCAGGCTGTTTTGCTGCGTCAGGACAATATTACCCACATCTTCAATCTGCCGAACCAAGCCCAAGCCCCGAACGTTCACCGATTGCTCGCCCACGCTGATCGTACGTCCGCCCACATTTGAATTGGCATTGCCCACAGCAGTAAGCACCTGTTGCAAGGTGATGCCATAGCTTTCCATCTTTTGTGGATTCACCTCCACGTGGTATTCCTTGGTGGTGCCACCCCAGGTGACAACCTGAGCCACGCCGGGTACCGTCAACAAGCGGCGCTGGATCACCCAATCTTGGATGCTGCGCAGGTCGGTCAGGCTGTAGGTGGACGGACCTTTGACCTGGTAGCGCAAAATTTCGCCAACTAAGCTCGACGCCTGAATCTGCGGCTGAACGTTATTGGGTAGGTTGACGTTTTGTTGCAGATTAATGGCGGTTTGCGTCAGTGCGGGCACGTAATCCACGCCGTACTTGAACGTCACCCGAACAAAAGCGAGGCCATAAAAAGAGGTAGAGCGTATGTTGTCCACACCCATCGTCGTGGCCAGACCGATTTCCATGGGCCGCGTGTAGTAGCGCTCCATTTCCTCTGCCGAAAGTCCGGGTACCTGGGCGGTAATTTCCAGAATAACGGGGGCTGGGTTGGGGTAAGCCTCCACATTCAGTTTGTAAAAGGCCAGCACACCTGCTGCCAAGAAGGCCATCAGGCCGAGCAGCACAATAGGCCGGCGCGTCAGGACGAACGCCAATAAAGATCGAAACACTGTGTAGGCCCGCTCAGTTGAGGGTGATGAGGTAGAGGTTACTCAGGAAAAGTGCCTTGTTATGCGCAATTTTTTCCCCTGGTGCCAGTCCGGTCAGTACCTGCACCATGCCGTTTTTTACCAACCCAGTGGTGACTTTGCGGCGCTTGAATCGAGTACCGTCTTGCGTCACCCAAGCAGAGAGGCTGCCATCGCCTTCACGCGCCAGTGCATTCGCCTCTATGGCCGCTGAAGTAACTGGCGAGCCCACGGTGATGGTGAAGCTGGCCATCATCTGCGGTTTGAGCAGGTGCTTTGCGTCAGCCACATCAGCGCGCACCGTAATGCGGTGAGTAGAGGCATCGGCCATATCACTGATATAGCTGATTTTTCCTGCGAAATTGGTATCTGGATAAGCCTGGACTTTCACCGCTACAGCTTGCCCAGCCCGGTAGCTGGCCAACTCCGATTCAGGAACGCTTGCGATCATCCACAGGCTTTGCATGTTTGCCACAGTCAGTGGTGCAGTGGAGTTACCCGGTTGCACCAGCTGACCAACAGCGCCAGAGCGGGCGGTGATTCGACCTGCAAAGGGGCTGCGCACCTGCATTTCGGTGTCCACTGTGCGCTTGGCTTCGATTTCGTCGATGGTGGCGTTGCTCAACCCAAAAAGGGTCAGTGATTTGCGGGCTGCGCGGTAAGCTGCATCAGCAGCTTGCTGGTCTGCTGTGTTTTGTTGCAGTTCTTTTTGCGGAATACTTTGCGTCTCGAACAGGCTTTGTGCTCGGCGCAGCGTTTCGCCAGTCACTTTGAGCGTACCCGCCGTTGAAATCAGCGCGGCTCCTGCCGCGGCAATGTCTGGAATTTGTACGGTGTAGAGTAACTGCCCTTTGGCCACATCGTCGCCCGCACGTACAGCTATGCTGCCTATACGCCCCTGATACGGTGAAAACACCGGTACTGACTGATCTTGGTTGAAATCAATGATGCCTAGGGCCTCACGTTGCATATCGAAAGCAGCTGAAGTTACTGCGCCAACCTGGAGCTCAGCTATTTGCTCAGGATTAAGCTGTAACTCATCCACCCCTATGCGCACTACAGGCGCTTTGGCTGACGTGGTGGGTGCAGTCGGAGGCGTTGAGCTGAAGTAGACATAGCCCAGACCTAAAACGATCGCGAGACCTATCCCACCCAAAGCAAGGTGCAGAGGGCGAACACGCCCCGAAACAGCGGTCGGAGGGCGATGGGAAGGTTTCGATGGCATGGGAATGTGATGAATGGATAAAAGGTTGGCGGAATTTGATTCGCAGGTCGCCACTTTAGAAAGTCAGGGCTGACCTGACTCTGACCAAAATCACTCAAACTGCTCGTAAACCCTAAGTAGTACTACGTAGCTACGTGAATTCTGTGTGAAATTCACCGTTTTAAGAGACTGACTATCACCTTGTACTAGTCACACATTTCGCATCAAACCGCCATATCAGCGTCACACCGCATGGCCACACTTTGTTGAACTCAAAGATATCCCTCTTAAAGCGACAACTCAAAGGACTGCCCCAATGAAAGAGCTGCCTAATCCAACTTTTGCGCTGTCTCCGCTGGTCATGCCCAGGGGAATACTTCATCGCCGCGACAGTAGCCTTGAAGCCGTAAGTTGCGCTGTACCTGCTGTGGGAACAAACCGGGGCATCGCCGTCTCATGGGCTAAACACCAAGATGAGGTCCGCGCTGCGCAGCGACTGAGGTTTGACGTGTTTGCAACCGAAATGGGTGCGCGCCTCACCACATCGATTCCCGGCCATGACATTGATCTGTTTGACGACTACTGCGAGCATTTACTGGTGCGCGATATGGCGACGCAACAAGTCATTGGCACCTATCGTGTACTGACGCCTGTCCAGGCCAAGCGCATTGGAAGCACATACAGTGATACCGAGTTCGATCTGACGCGCTTGCGCAGTTTGAGGAGTCGCATGGTCGAGCTGGGTCGCAGCTGCGTTCACCCTGAGCACCGGCATGGTGGCGTAATTTTGGCCTTGTGGGGCGCGCTTACCGAATTCATGCTGCGCAACGAACTTGACACCATGATCGGTTGCGCCAGCATCCCCATGTTGTCACACGGTGTTGTAAGTGCTCAGGCGGCGGCTACCATCTGGCACCAGCTGCGGGCAACGCACCTCGCACCGTTTGAATTTCACGTGCAACCCCGCTTGGCACTGCCCGTGGAGGCGTTTGACCACAGCGTTTATGTCGAACCACCGGCACTTATTAAGGGCTATTTGCGCTTAGGGGCCAAGGTTTTGGGCGCGCCAGCGTGGGACCCAGATTTCAACTCCGCTGATCTGCCAATGCTGCTGCGCATAAGCGATATGTCGCCGCGCTACGGCCGGCATTTCCGCAGCTTTACACCTGTGATTAGCTGATGCTTGCGGCTGCATTTAGCCCACACCGCACAGTTTGGAAAGAAAGCGCCATCGCCACACTGCTGGTTAACACGTCACCTTCGAGCACACCTGTTCAAGAGGAGGGCGGAGACGGCGGCAAAGACGAAGATTCTGATTCAGCCCCTCGTTTGCGAACTGTTTTTATTTCAGATATTCACCTGGGCACCGCAGGCTGTCAAGCCGAGGCTCTACTGTCTTTTCTGAAGGCTTACCCTAGCGATAACCTGTATTTAGTAGGTGACATCGTGGATGGCTGGCAGCTACGTCGCAAATGGTTTTGGCCGCAAGCGCACAACGATGTCGTGCAAAAACTGCTCAAACGCGCTCGCAAAGGTTGCCGTGTAGTTTTTGTACCTGGCAACCATGACGAATTTGCACGTGGCTTCGTTGGTCACCAATTTGGAGGTATCGACGTACAGCAAGAGGCCGTTCATATGACGGCGGATGGCCGCAGCCTTTGGGTGGTGCATGGCGATTATTTTGATGGGGTGATCCAGTGCGCTAAGTGGTTGGCCTACCTGGGTGACTCGCTGTATGAGCTAACTTTGCGCTGGAACCGTCACCTTAACAATTTACGTGGGCGCTTTGGCCTGCCGTACTGGTCACTTTCAGCCTACCTCAAGCACAAGGTAAAAAAAGCGCTGAATTACGTGATGGATTTTGAGGCCGCTGTCGCAGCCGAGGCGCGGCGACGTGGCCACGACGGCGTGGTGTGTGGCCATATCCACCGAGCCGAGATGCGCGAAATTGGAGGCACGCTGTACTGCAATGATGGCGACTGGGTTGAAAGTCGAACTGCCTTGGTTGAGCATCAGGACGGGCGTCTAGAGTTGCTGCATTGGGATCAAGATAAGCTTGGATTAAAAACGGCAGTGTCAGTGGCAGTGGGTGCCACCGCCACGCACTAAGTTATACAGCTGATGTACTTGGGTATTGTTCATCACTTTCCCCAGCTTAATTAATCGGCATCTCGGCTGAGATTAGCTATCATTTGTAGACTTACAAAAACCGAGGGAAAGCACATGTCCAGCGTCTTGAATACCGTCCTCTCTGCTATCCAGCCTGTGATTCTGTGCGGTGGCTCTGGTACTCGTCTTTGGCCACTTTCGCGCGAAGCCATGCCAAAGCAATTTGTGCCGCTGATTCAGCGTGGCGACGGTTATGTCAGTTTGCTGCAGGGCACCTTGGAGCGAATGAAGGGGCTGTCATCTCAGGTGCTGACAGTCGCATCAGAAGATCATCGATTTTTGGTGGAAGCCGTTGCGGCGCAAGCCAAGGTTGAGGTCGAGTTGGTCCTGGAGCCTGCGGGCCGCAACACTGCAGCCGCTATGGCGGTGGCAGCGCTCCATGTACCCGCAGATACTTTGTTGTTGTTTGCGCCTGCTGACCACTTTATTCCTGACATACAAGCCTTCCACGACACCGTACGTCGTGGCGTGCCAGCAGCGAATGCTGGCCAAATCGTGACGTTTGGCGTGGTACCCAGCTTTCCTAGCACTGCTTATGGCTATGTACAGCAGGGAACGGCGTTTGATGAGCAAGCTCACCGGGTGGCGCGGTTTGTTGAAAAACCAGATTTGGACAAAGCTACTGGATTTTTACTCTCTGGCGGCTATTTATGGAACGCTGGTATTTTTCTCGTACAGGCCAAAACTCTATTGGAGGCCTTGGCGCAGCACGCATCCGATATTCTTGCATCCTGCCGTAGCGCCATGAATGCGGCTTCAATTGACCGTCACTTTGTGCGCCCTGAAAAAACGGCATTCCTAGCTTGCCGGAGCGAAAGCATTGACTACGCTGTACTGGAACAACACGCTGACGTGGTCATGGTGCGTTTTGCAGGCCAATGGAGTGATGTGGGCAGTTGGAATGCTGTCGCAGCACTCACTACCCCAGACGACCAGGGCAATCGCATCCGAGGTCACGGCTTTGCGCTTAACAGCAGTAACACCTACATCCACGCCGAGCACCGCCCTGTGGTGGCACTCGGCACAAACGATTTACTGATTATTGACACCAAAGATGCGTTGTTAGTGGCCGATGCCGCCTATGCAGAGCAGGTCAAGCATGTAGTGTCGACGCTGAAAAGCGCAGGCGTTGCCCAAGCTACCGAACACCGCCACGTGGCGCGCCCTTGGGGGACTTATGACAGTATTGACCAAGGCCCACGCTTTCAAGTCAAACGTATTACGGTGAAGCCAGGCGGCACGCTCAGCCTTCAAATGCACCACCACCGGGCTGAGCATTGGATTGTGGTGTCGGGAACAGCCAAAGTGACCAAAGGCAAAGAGACATTTTTACTGACTGAAAACCAATCTGTCTATATCCCGCTGGGAGAAGTCCACAGGCTGGAGAACCCTGGGAAAACCATGCTGGAGATGATAGAGGTGCAGTCAGGTAGCTATCTCGGGGAAGACGATATCGTGCGTTTTGAAGATACCTATGGCCGCGTTGGTTCTTAAGCCGTCAGCGCTTTCGCTCCCCAGCCAAAATTGAGACTGGGCACGCGTTGGCGCGAAAATGCAGGGCGTGCACCCGCCATGCTTGCTCTGTCAGCAATCAGCAGCTTGGATGGCTCCATCGCGTAAATGATGGCTTGGCTGTGCTCGGGCGTGGTGAAGGTGTGAGCGGCTTCCAAAACAATGTCGCGCGTATCGTTGTCCAGCGTGATCCACACTGTGCCGGATTCGCATGTGATGTCCAAGCCACTAGCATCAGGCACGCTGAACAAGGCGCGGTGGCCTAAGTTCACATCGAAGCTGACATTCGATGTGGTGTAGGTCGCGTATGAAGCGAGTTCGGTATCGGTAGTATTCATATAAGCCCTTTCAGGTTCGTTGTGGGAATGAATGTACTGCTAGGCTAATGCACTTACAAACGGTGATTTGGAATGTCTTGCATGCAGGAGTGGAATGCGAAATCATTTATGCTCCCAGCATGCCCACCTTTTCCTCTCCGATTCATCGGTCCGAGTTGCCACGGCTTGACCTGTTGCCTTGTTTTGAAGCGGCAGCCCGTACATTGAGCTTCACGCAAGCTGCAGCGGAGTTGTCCCTCACCCAATCGGCAGTCAGCCGCCAAATCCAGCAGCTCGAAACCAGCGTGGAAGCGCCACTGTTCGAGCGACGCCACCGCGCTTTGATATTGACCGAGGCCGGGCGGGTGATGCAGCGCACAGTGGTGGATTGTCTGGAGCGCCTTCGTGACGCCACTGCCTTGGTGCGGGCTAACGTCAAACCGGTGTCTCAGGTACGCCAGGTGGCCGTTACCACCACGCCAGGGTTTGCCTCGCTGTGGCTGATCCCTCGCTTGGCCAACTTTACGGCCAACCACCCTGACGTGGACGTACGCCTGTCTGCTACGTTGGATGTAATTGACTTAGCCCGTAGCGGCATTGATTTGGCGGTGCGGTTTTGCCTAGCGCAAGATGGCGTGGGTAAGCCGTTATTTGAAGAGTTTGTGCTGCCTATGTGCGCCCCTCAGCTGGTCAACGACCCGCTGTACCCCTTGCGCGAACCCGCCGATCTGGCACACCACACCTTACTGGGGTTGGACACCCCAAAAATGCCTATCACCATGGATTGGGAACCTTGGTTAACCGTCATGGGTTTGCAGAGCCTGCGCATGAAAAACACCCTGCGTTTCAGTCAGTATCCGGATGCGGTGGCTGCTGCTATTGCCGGGCAGGGTGTTGTAATAGGGCGCTTGCCGCTGCTCAAGAGGTACTTGGACGATGGCCGTTTGGTTGTGCCATTCCAGGGCAAGGCTTCCTCGCGCCGTGCTTATTTCATCGCAATGGCGCCGGGTGCAGCTGCGAACCCGGATGCACAAGACTTTGCACGCTGGCTGGCGGCAGAGGCAGATGCAACGCCAGGCTTAACTTCACACGTGTGATCAGACGCAATCGGTTATATCGCACTTAAATTAGTCGCTTGATCGGTTTTTTGCGCCACACCAGACGGTAGTACGTGCTCTGCAAAATCAGCATCGAAATGAACGCTGCGGGGTAGGCCAACCAAATCCCATTCAAACCTATTTGATGGCTCATCAACCAGGCGACGGGTACTTCCACGCCCAAGATGCAGCAAATTGAAATCGCGGTAGGCACCAGCACTGTGCCGCTGGCGCGCATCACCGCAGATACTACGCCAGCCATGCCCAGCACGATACTGCTCCATAGCATGGTGTGCAGCAGGGTTTGCGCCAGTTCTACTACCGCTTCGTTATTAACGAACAGGCTTACCAAGTGGCGCGAAAACAAGTAGCCCACCAACACCACATTCATTAGCAAGCCCGTTCGCAGGATGGCGCTGACGCGTTCTGGTTTGCCCGCACCAATCGCCTGCGCGCCGAGGATAGACGAAGTGATAGCGATAGAAATAGCTGGGAACTGCACGTAGTTCACCACTTGGTTCACCGCGCCATAGGCCGCTGTGGCCTGTGAGCCGTAGCTGTTGACCATGGACAGCAGTGCGATTTCAGCGAGCGAAATCACCACCATTTGCAAACCCGTGGGTATACCAATGCGCAGCACAGCTTTGACAATTGCGGGATCGACCCGAAGGGTACGCAACATCTCCAGGCCTGGGGCGAGAGGGTGTTTTTGCCCCAGGTACAGCTTGGAGCGCAAGCGCCAAATCAACCACACCATGGCGATGAGGTAGGCGATGGTGGTGGCCCACGCAGCGCTGGCCACGCCCAGCTGAGGCAAACCGAACCAGCCGCGAATCAGTGCTGGTGTGACCAGCAGACCCACGCCGGTGGAGAGCAGCAGTGCCAACAATGGGGACACCGTGTCACCCACGCCGCGCAGCATCGAAGTCATCAGCAAAAACAAGAACAAGCCGGGAATAGCGATCCACATGACGTGAGCGTAAGTGGCCGCGTCCTGAAAAATATCTGTCGGTGTGCCCAAGGTACGCAACAGCGGCTCCGTGATGAGGGTACCCACCACAGCCACTGTCAATCCCAAAATAAAGCCTAATGTGAGCGTTGTCCCTGCAACAGCTTGCACACGTGCTATTTTTTTTGCTCCTCAGGCCTGTCCAATCAGCACCGATGAGCCAGCACCCAGTCCGATAATGAAAGCGATGAAAAAGAACATCAAAGGGAAAAAGGTGGCGGCAGCTGCGGCCGCCCCTACGCCTAGCATCTGGCCAATATAGATGCCGTTTACAGTGCCCGACATGGACTGCAGCATGTTGCTGAGCACCATGGGGCCGAGAAAGGCTAAAAAAGTGCGCCACAGCGGCTTCACTATAGCGGGAGGGGTCAGAGTGCTCATACAGCGGCTTTCGGATTAGATTCAGTGGTGGTTTCAAAGGCTGCAAGGGCCAAACTGCGCGCATGTTCTCGGACATCTGCTGGCCAATCGGCGGTAATCTCTGTGAAGCGCACCGCTTCATGTTTGAACAAAGCCCGAGTAGCCTCCTCAAAACCCGGCTCGTGCCCAGCAATACCCATGATGAAGCGGTAGCAGACCACCTGGGCGTGGCGAACGCGGTCAGCGCCTTCGTTCAAGCGGCGTGCGGTCAACACCAGTTTGCGTAACGTGACGGAGGCGCCACCGGGCTGCTGGTTGAGCCATTCCCAGTCATGCGGCAGCAGGGTGATTTCCCGGGCAATAACGCCTAACTTAGGGCGTCCTGGGCCAGCGGGTGGTGCGCTAACAGCCGGTGTTACGGATTCGACTGTTACGCTGCTAGCGAGGTAAAAGCGAGAAAGTTGCTCGCTACTGACGAGGTCAAAAATCAGGATGTTGTCTTCTACTTCAGCGCGGTGGCCAAGTTGCTGTGCCAATTCGACTTCAGTGCCAACAGCGATACGTTTGCCATCCTGGAAGGCGACATAGCGCGGTAATGAAGGAGGCAGTGGTGGGGTTGTAGGGCTGGTTTTGGTCATGCCCTAATATACCCGGATAAAACTAAATATTTAAATTTATCCGGGTAAATTTATGTGGTGCTATTTACGGGCTATTCAGACTGCCACCAAGTACGCACATGGTTTTTCAGTAGGTGAACTTTGGCCTTGATTTTTCGCCCCTGTCGCCATATTGCAGAAGCGCGGATTTGTGCAATTACCCCGTCTTTCCATGTTTTCCAGCGTGGATACCAGTGGGCAAACAACTCAAACTGCATCAGCGCAGGCAACGTCAGCTGAAACAGGCGGGCGACGATAGCCGTGCCCAGTAGTTTGGCCACCATCAGTAGCACCAACCCCATCAGCTTATGCCCGCTGCTGAAGAGGTAAATTGCCAATAGCTTGACAGGCAGCAGCGCCATCACAGGCAGCCCAAACACCAGCAGAGCACTCCAGCGGGGCAGGCCTTTAATTCTTTGCTCCAGCCTGGCCCACAGCGGTAACCTTGCGAGACGGGCCAGTAAGTGAGCCAGTGGCTCCCAGCCCCATTCTTCGAACAGCAGCAGCAAGGCCAGCGCTACAGTGAACAGGCCCTGCAACAGGGCTTTAAAGAACCTTATCAAGGTTTGTAAACCTTTTATAAAAATTTATAAAGGGTTAAATCAACCGAGCATGAATCTTGTCATAGGCTTGCAGCAGCTTTTGGTGCATCTCGCAGCCTTCCAGCATCAAGCCTGGTGCCGAGATACCCATGAACCGGTCAGTTTGCATGATGAGCGCATGGGCCTGCTCCACGGCACCCGCACCGTAGAGCTGGCGCAAAGCGTCCATGTACGGTCCGCTGTCGCCAATATCTGCCAAGTTGATGATGGTCTCAATGCAAGCATAGACGTTACGGCGCTGGGGGTTGAGCTGGTCAAAATGCTTGATCCACTCGCAGCCTTCCAACGTAGCGGTTTCGTCCCCGATAGCCAAGGCAAGCAAGGTTTTGAGTTCACCGATGCGCAAATCACTCCAGAACGAACCAGCATCTGCGGCCATACCAATTACGGCGGCAACAGGGCGTTGGTCAGCGAGGGCGGATTCGTTCAGCGTGTCCAGCAAGTCGGAGCACTCTTCGTCGTCCAGATCAGGTAGATTCAAAATCGCTTCACGGATGGAATTACCAACGCTGTTGTTCTCGAAATCGAGGTCATCAACAGGATAAATTTCCGACTTGCCAGGCACCAGGATGCGACAAGCGTAGACGCCCAGGTGGGTGAAGTCAGCGATGTAGATGTCACTGCCATCTTTGTGCAGACGGTCTACCGCCCAAGCGTAATCTTCGGCGGTTGTACTGCTGAAGTTCCAGTCGACAAACGGGAAATCGGGTTCATCGCCCAAAAATTTCCAATGAATGACGCCGCTGGAGTCAACAAAATGGATTTCAATGTTGGTCGAACTGGCAGTCTCTTCAAGGTCAAAGCCTGGGGGCGGGAAACCACCCAACGCATCCAAAGCGCGACCTTGCAGTAACTCGGTGAGGGCGCGTTCCAAGGCGACCTCAAAGCGAGGGTGCGCACCGAAGCTGGCAAAGCAGCCTTGATCGTGCGGATTCAGCAGCGTGACGTTCATCACCGGGTACTTGCCACCCAGCGAGGCGTCTTTTACCAAGATACCAAAACCAGCATCGCGCAAGCCTTTGATGCCAGCAGCAATGCGCGGGTAGCGGGCGATCACCGCCTCAGGCACGTCGGGTAGACACAAGCCTTCGCTGATGATGCGGCCTTTGATGTTGCGCTCGAAGATTTCTGACAGCGCCTGTGTGCGGGCTTCGGCCTGGGTGTTGCCTGCCGACATGCCGTTGCTGACGTACAGGTTGCCAATGATGTTGACAGGTATGTAGGCCACCGTGCCATCTCGTTGGCGGGTATAGGGGATGGCACAAATGCCGCGGTCCACGTTGCCGGAGTTGAACTCGATCAGGTTGCTGGCGTCGATGTTGCTCTCGGGGTTGTAGAACTTGTGCAAATCATCATTCAAGAGGCCCGCAGGCCAGCTGCCATCCTCATTAGGTTGAAACCATTTTTCTTGCGGGTAGTGCACATACTCGCGCTCTGCAATGACGGGACCGAGGTAGTAGTGCGTCCAGAAATAGTTGGTGGACAGGCGCTCAAAGAACTCGCCCAAAGCACTGGCCAAGCAAGCAAGGCGGGTCGCACCCTTACCGTTAGTGAACAGCAGCGGGCAATCGCGATCGCGGATATGGACAGACCAGATTCCGTCTACCGGATTCAACCAGCTGCGTTCCTCAATGTGAAACCCGCGCGCCTGGAGCTTGGCCTGCATGGTGTTGATGGTGGATTCGAGCGAGGCATCTTTGCCGGGAATGAAGTTTTCGGTTTGCATGGTGATCAGCATACCCCACACCCAACAGTTACCATCCCCGCATGAGTACCCATTACGAAACCCTGCCAGCCGCCGCCCTCTATTCAGATGCTTTTAACGTTGAGCCGCTCAGCGCGGCAGGGGAGCGCGATATGTGGCCGCGCAAACCTGGCGTGTTCATTCGCAAAGTAGTAGCCGAGGCTGCGGCTGAAGTCGTGGCTGAGTCAGAAGTGGTTCTTGCCTCTGAATCCCCAACTGAAAATGCCGAGACTCTTGAAACACCTGTTGCGCCAGCTGCTTCGCCTGCAGTTCAGCGCGAGCTGGTTGCAGGCCAGTGGGGCTTAGTGCCACCGTGGGTCAAATCTGCCTCTGATGCCAAGCTGCGCTCCACCAAACTCGTGAACGCTCGCTCAGAAACTGTCTCTACATCCAACAACTTTCGGGATGCGTGGTTGGGTGGACAACGCTGCATAGTACCGATGATGGCGTTTTACGAGGACGATTGGCGCAGCGGCAAGGCCGTGCCCACGCGCATTTCCCGCATCGACGGTAAACCGATGGGCGTTGCCGGTTTGTGGGAAAGTTGGACGGGGGCTACCGGCGAAAACATCATCAGCTTCACGCTCTTGACGGTGAACGCCAACAGCCATGCCTTGATGCACCGCTATCAGCAGCCTGGAACAGAAAAACGCATGGTGGCCGTATTGAACGAAGGCGCTTACGACGCATGGCTTAGTGTGCGTTACGAGAAAGCCCGTGAATTCATGCGAGCCTATCCAGCGAACTGGCTGGCGGCGAATCCGGTTGAGACCAAAGCCAGCAAAGTGCCGCAGGGCTTGATGGGCTGAGCGTCCCACGTTCTCTTAGCTTGGCGCTACGCCTGGCGCCTGACATTAGCGCTGAGATCACCCCTGACAAGATAAGCTTAGAGCTTGTAACGTCTTGCCAGTTTTTCCGTCAAACACCACCAAATTTACCTGACGGGCATGGTCAGGCGTGCCTGCGATGGTGTTGAACTTGAGCGTTTGTGTGCCCTGGTAGTCACCGACCGGTACGTATTGACGCACCACAAAATCATGTTTCAGCAGTTCACCCGCGTTTTCACCCGCTTTAACCTTGGAGCTGTGGCCATGCTCAGTCACGCTCCAGTAGGCTGACCAGTTTCCGGATTTTTCACTCGGGGCAACGGTAGCCTCAAACGATTCGGCGGCGGTGCGCTGCAGGTGAATGGTGGCCCGGCTGGGTTCGGCGCTGACCTCATTTTTAGCGCTATTGAAGGTAGCGCGTTCATAGTCGCGCCAATCCGCACCGTTGCGCACCAGTTGCGGCGTATAAATACTGCGCAGGTTGTTCCAACTGGCTACTTGCTTTTGGCGGGCGGTGTAGGCAGGGTTAGCAAAACGATCAACCCAACCAATGTAGTCCCAGTAGGCGACATGGAAAGCTTGAACCACGGCCTTGCCTTGGATCGCAGGTGTTTTCAAAGTAGACAGCCATTGGTCAGCCGGTGGACAAGAGCTGCATCCCTCAGAGGTGTACAGCTCGATCACTGGCGTTAGGGTGGCAGTGGAATTGGCTTGACAAGCAGGTTCTGCACTAAATACAGCTGTAGTGCATGCCAATAGGCTACAGGCAGCTATGGAATAAATAGCATTCATGGTGAATCCTCGGTGAGAGAAAGGTAGAGAGCAAAGTCACTACTTAGTCGTCAGGCGAGCCCCCGCTCTTACACGGCAAGACTATTCACCACGGTATTTTTGCGAAATTTACTGCTGACTTCACTGCACGAATGTGGTGTCGCCGCTCGCTTGAGGTGGTATCTTGATCGCTATAGCCTTGAACCGTCCCGTTGTTTCCACCGTACCTGCGTGCGCCGTACCTTTGGGAATCACGATCAACATCCCGGGTTTCAGATCAATCTTCTTGTCACCCAACCATGCGGTACCCGTCCCTTCCACGATGTACTGGATCTCATCGGACTTGCTATGAATGTGCTTGCCAACATTGCCCATCTGCACGCCAAGGGTTGCGTTGTCTGTGTTCACCAGCGTTTTAGCACGCAAATCAGGATTCGGCGTAGCGGGTAAATCAGCTTCTTTGATGCTGCTAATGTCGATAACGGTCGCAACCAATGGCACGGTTTGGGCGTGGGCCAGACTCAGCAAGTGCTCGGTCGCCGGGGACACCACTAATCCCGCGCAAAAGGCTGCACCAATGGCGAGGGTCGTGAGCATGGCTTTGGATTTAATTAGCGTTGTGCCGGAAGAGCGCATAGTGATTTCCTTTTTCTTGTAGCCAACATAGGCTGTATGGGCCAGTTAAAACGGTTCAGGGTGCGCGGTGCAACCTAGGGGAAGAGAGCGCAATGATTTGATCCGAAGTCGCCTCGTCAATGTTGCGGTTTTTGGCCAGCAGATTGTCTGTTGCCAGCAAAATGCGCAATTGCTGCAGGTCTTTGACGGTCGGTGCTGCTTTGATTTGCAATAACGCACCGGTGCTGTTGCCGCTTTTAATTAGCGCAGCGACTTTAGGTGCCCAAGCGGTGGGACGGGCCATGAGAGAAACTCCTGAAAACGATTGACAGGTGAGTGTGGCACAAACAGCCTCTTACAATTTGCAGCAGACAAAACTTCATTGTTACAAGCAATTAGCCAGTCCTTCTACCCGCCTTATCGGTGTATAACCCAATTCCCGTTGAGCCTCCTGCCGTATTTTTCATTAAGCGCGAGCGGCTCAATTACTCCCCCAAAAAACCCGGCGCGTCAACGCGCTACAAAACAAGGAATTTCGATCATGGGCGCGCAATGGAAAGCAAAAGGCAAGGAACTCGCGGCGAATGCCAGGGGCCGTCTGTTTGGCCGCTTGGCCAAAGACATCATGATCGCGGCGCGCAACGGGGCTGACCCGGCAACGAATGCGCGTTTGCGGCTGGTGGCAGAGCAGGCACGTAAAGTCTCGATGCCTAAAGAAACTTTAGAACGGGCCATTAAAAAAGGGGCGGGCCTGACGGGGGAGGTAGTGAATTTTGAGCACGTGATTTACGAAGGTTTTGGACCGCACCGTGTGCCCGTAATGATCGAATGCCTGACGGACAACGTGAACCGTACCGCTTCGGACATGCGCGTGCTGTTCCGCAAAGGGCAGCAAGGTACTTCGGGTTCGGTATCTTGGGACTTCGATCATGTAGGCATGATTGAAGCTGAGCCCTCAGCTAAAGGCGCCGATGCCGAGCTGGCCGCTATTGAAGCCGGTGCGCAAGACTTTGAGCCAGGTGAGGAAGAGGGCGGTACGCTGTTTCTCACGGACCCGACCGATCTGGATCTGGTTAGCCGTGCGCTACCGGCCCACAGTTTCAAAGTCTTGTCAGTCAAGCTGGGCTACAAGGCCAAGAACCCGATTGACTCTGCCAGCCTGAGTGCTGAGCATCTGGAAGAAGTGGAAGCCTTTCTCGCCGCGGTGGATGACAACGACGACGTGCAAAACGTGTTTGTAGGTTTGGCAGGTTAAGCCGACCCAAACTGTGGCCTTTTGCACCTTTGCGTGCTGCGGCCTGTGGCAAACTTCGCCGCTTCGCAAGCTTAAACAACCTCGTTGTTGACCCCGTTCATGCAAAAAATCATCCGCCAAATTGCCTCAGAAATCAAAGTAACCGAACAACAGGTGAGGGCAGCGGTGGACTTACTTGATGGCGGGGCCACGGTGCCATTCATCGCCCGCTACCGCAAAGAAGTGACCAATGGGCTGGATGATATTCAGCTGCGCGAGCTGGATGTGCGCCTGTCCTACCTGCGTGAACTGGAAGACCGGCGTGAGGCGGTGCTCAAAAGCATTGACGAACAAGGTAAGTTGACCCCCGAGCTGCGCGCTTCTATTGAGTCTGCGCCGACCAAGCAAGAGCTGGAAGATATCTACCTGCCCTTCAAACCCAAGCGCCGCACCAAGGGCATGATTGCCCGGGAAGCCGGTATTGAGCCGCTCGCGAATAAGTTGTTTGCAGATCCGTCGCTTGATCCAATTCTTGAGGCCACCGCGTTCTTGAAGCCTGCGGGAACACCGGAAGGGTCTGACTTTTCTACCCCGCAGGCGGTTCTGGACGGTGTGCGTGATTTGTTGTCCGAGCGCTGGGCCGAAGACGCCGGATTGGTTCAGGGTCTGCGCGAATGGCTATGGAATGAAGGACTATTCCGTTCAAAGCTTACCGATGGCAAGGACGAGAACAACCCAGATGTAGCCAAATTTCGCGATTATTTTGACTACGACGAGCCGATTGGCCGCGTGCCGTCGCACCGCGCGTTGGCCGTGTTTCGAGGGCGGACGCTGGAAATACTCGATGCAAAATTAATAGCGCCTGAAGCAGATGGAATAAGTGCATCTGTAGTCAATGAGGTGAAAACACCTCGTGCAGTTGTCGTTAGCCTTGCCGAGGGGCGCATTGCACTGTACTTGGGCTGGAGCCACCAGAAGCGGGCTTCAGATGACGTGATCCGCAAATGCGTGGCATGGACGTGGCGCGTCAAGCTCAGCATGTCCACCGAGCGCGATTTGTTCGCCCGGCTGCGTGAAGACGCTGAAAAAGTCGCTATTAAAGTATTTGCCGATAACCTGCGTGACTTGCTGCTGGCTGCACCCGCCGGCCCGCGCGTGGTGATGGGCTTAGACCCTGGCATCCGCACTGGAGTGAAAGTGGCGGTGGTGGACAGCACTGGCAAGCTGCTGGAAACAGCTACCGTCTACCCGCACGAGCCGCGCCGGGATTGGGAAGGCTCGCTGCACACGTTGGCACTGCTGTCGCGAAAACATGGCGTGAACCTGATTGCGATTGGCAACGGTACCGCCAGCCGCGAGACCGATAAACTGGCTGGCGACCTGATGAAACGACTGGAAGCCCTCCAAGACCAAAGTGATCCTTCCTCCGGCCCAGCGATGCAGAAAGTCGTTGTCAGCGAAGCTGGTGCCTCGGTCTACAGCGCTAGCGAATTTGCAAGCCAAGAGATGCCCGATGTGGACGTGAGCCTGCGTGGGGCAGCCAGCATCGCTCGTCGCCTGCAAGACCCGCTGGCAGAGTTGGTGAAGATTGACCCCAAATCAATCGGTGTCGGCCAGTACCAGCACGACGTAAACCAAAGCGAGCTCGCCCGCACACTTGAAACCGTGGTCGAAGACTGTGTGAATGCGGTCGGTGTGGACTTAAATACCGCCAGCGTCCCACTGCTGAGCCGGGTTTCGGGGCTTTCTGGCAGCGTTGCCAAAGCCGTAGTGCGCTGGCGTGAGGCCAATGGCGCATTCAAAAACCGCAAGCAATTGATGGACGTGTCTGGTCTTGGCGCAAAGACCTTCGAGCAAAGTGCAGGATTTTTGCGCATTCGCGGCGGCGACAACCCCCTTGACATGACCAGCGTACACCCCGAGACCTACGCTGTGGTGGAGAAAATCATCGCCCAAACAGCTAAACCGATTGCTGAGCTGATGGGCCGTGCCGGGATGCTCAAAACCCTCAAGCCCGAGCTGTTTGCGAACGATAAATTTGGCGTCATTACCGTCAAAGATATTTTGAGCGAGCTTGAAAAGCCAGGCCGTGACCCGCGCCCCGACTTCAAAGTGGCCCGCTTCAGCGAAGGCGTGGAAGATATCAAAGACTTGAAAGAAGGCATGGTGCTGGAGGGCACAGTTAGTAACGTGGCCGCTTTCGGCGCGTTCATTGATTTAGGTGTCCACCAGGATGGTCTTGTGCATGTCAGCCAAATGAGCCACAAGTTCATTAGCGACGCCCGTGAAATAGTTAAAACTGGCGATGTGGTCAAAGTGAAGGTAATGGAGGTTGACGTAGCGCGCAAGCGAATTGGCCTCTCGATGAAGCTCGATGCCGCACCTGCCCGCAAAGACGGCCCGCGTGACAACCGCTTTGAAGGCGCTGGGCGTGGACAACATCAGCACCAGAATCAGAACCAACATCAAGGCCGAGGCCTTCAAAGCGGGAACCAGCCTGCTACTGGTAATGCTATGGCATCGGCCTTTGCCAAGTTGCAAAGCTTGAAGAAATAGCATAATCGTCTAGGAAAAATAAGTCTAAGCCTGACAACACTGCGGCCTTGCCGAGACACCCTATGAAGCTGGAACAATTGCTCAAACAACCCAATGCGTTGCCCACGGTGCCTGACTTGGCATTGATGCTCATTGAAACCTTTGACAAAGAAGACGTAGATGTACGCGAAATCGCACGCCATATCTCCAGCGACCCCGTACTGCTGATCAAGCTGCTTAAGCAGGCGAATTCTGCGTTTTTTGGACTGCTGCGTTCTGTAACTACGGCCCAAGATGCCATCGCCATATTGGGGTTCACTCGCGTTCGGGCCATGGTTTTGGGTGCGGTGATGGACAACTCTTTTAGCGTCGTGCCTGGCGTCAAACTGGAGCAGTTTTGGCGCTATAGCTTTAACACTGCAAACATGGCACGCTATGTGGCATCTAAAATTGATGTTGATTTGAATCTCGCCTTCACCGTGGGCGTCATTCACTCTATTGGTGAAATCGTGATGCACGTAGGGATGCCCAATGAGATGTTCAAACTCGATGAAACCGTGGCTCCGCTGGCCATCAAAAGAGTAGAAACCGAGTTTGAGCTGTTTGGCTATACCTACGCTGATGTAGGTGCCGCGCTAGCGCGCAGTTGGCGTTTCCCCAAAAGCATCATCAATGCCATCGAGTACCAGCGTGCACCGTTCGACAATGATCTGTACGAACCTATGGCTGGTGTGATCCATATGGCCGCGTGGCGAGCTAGGGCGGCCGAGCTCAGACAAAGTCGTGATGACCTGATCCACACCTACCCCGACGAAGTAGGCGAGCTGCTGACGCTAGACCCTGATTTATTGATGGACGACTTTGAAGGCGTTTTAGAAACTTAATGACCTCTGCTCGACTGCCTGCGTTACGCATCTATGCTGGACCTAAAGCCCGAGCACTGCTGACCCGCGACGGCCTACAAGCCCACCACGTCAAACTTATTCCCGGTGCAGCCGGTGGCCCCAAAGGCCTTATTTTGGGTGCGTTAGACCGTTACCTGTTTGGCGATTGGCTCGCCAAAAGCGCGCACAAGGTACATCTTGTCGGGGCTTCCATCGGTGCTTGGCGCATGGCGACGGCTTGTTTGGCTGATCCATCTGCGGCTCTGCAAAAACTCGAATATGACTACATTCACCAGGATTACGCAGTGCCTCCTGGCAAAAAGCGTGTTTCCGCCGACCAGGTGAGCGAGGTATTTGGAAGAAATTTGCAGGCGTTTTACAGCGGACGGATCGATGAAATTCTGGCCCATCCCCGTTACCGTCTGCACATCATTACCGCACGTGGACGCCATGTACTGCGGCGTGAGCACAGCATTGGGACCCCATTGGGGTACCTAGGGGCTTTTGTCACCAACACGCTGCACCGCAAGGCATTGGGGGCATGGCTGGAGCGGGTGGTGTTCTCATCGCACGACGCCGATTTACCTTTCGCAACAGCAGACTACCGAACCCGCCAAGTCCATTTGAGCGAGGCGAATTTCAGCCCGGCGTTACAGGCCAGTTGTTCAATTCCCTTTGTGTTGCGCTCGGTCAGCCATATCCCAGGCGCCCCCAGTGGCGCTTATTGGGATGGTGGCATCACCGATTACCACTTGCACCTTGATTACCGCAAACTTTGCGGAGTGGATACCGGCCATAAGGCTATCGTCAAAGGTGTTTCAGAGGGTGTAGTGGAAAGTGTTGTGCTTTACCCCCATTTTCAAAAGAGCATCGTTCCCGGCTGGCTGGACAAAAGCCTTAAATGGCGGCACGGAGCGACTCACTTTCTCGATAACGCCGTGGTACTGGCGCCCAATCCTGATTGGATCAAAACCCTGCCTAACGGCAAGCTACCTGACCGTAACGATTTCACCCATTACGGCACCGATTTTGCAGGACGAGTCAAAGCCTGGACGACAGCCGCATCACAAGCCCAGCAACTCGCTGATGAATTTGCAGCCTGGGTGCAAAGACCAGACATGGGACGGGTTGAGGCACTTTAGCTTGGTGCGGTTATGTATTTTTGTGAGTAATTTTTTATGTGATTTTCAGTCACATTGAACTCCTCAGCATCTCTTCATAATCCGCCTCACTGGCCAACCGAGGATTGGATTTATGGCAATGATCGGCCAGTGCGCCTTGAATAATTTGCGCAAACTGCGCCCGTTCTACGCCCATCGCAGCCAGCCCAGTAGGCAATCCAAGCCGAGCGTTCATGTCTGACAGGGCTTCGGCTACATCACCGCCTGAATCTAATCCCATGGCTTGTGCCATGCGCTTAAGACGCTCTTCTTTTTGAAGCGATTCAACCTCTGCATTGAACCGTACGACGGCGGGTAAGAACATAGCGTTCAAAGTACCGTGGTGTAAACGTGGATTCACGCCACCCAAGCTGTGGCTCAGGGAGTGCACGCAGCCCAGGCCTTTTTGGAACGCCATCGCGCCTTGCATACTGGCACTCATCAGGTTCAGGCGGGCTTCGCGGTCAAGTCCGTCTTTGGTCGCTCGCTCAATAAAGCCCCAGCCGCGCCGCAGTCCCTCCAGTGCAATGCCATCAGCGGGTGGGTTGAACGCGGGAGCCATGAAGGTTTCCATGCAATGGGCGATAGCGTCCATGCCCGTAGCAGCGGTCAGCATGGGGGGTAAGCCCAGCGTCAACTCAGGGTCACAGATAGCGCTTTTGGGGACAAGGTGCCAAGCGTGAAAGCCCAGCTTACGGTGGTCGTCCACGATGATGATGGCACCGCGGGCTACCTCTGAGCCCGTGCCGCTCGTGGTCGGTACAGCGATCAACGGGGCTGCACGCTCGGTGATAAGGGCCGAGCCGCCTTCGATGGTGGCATAGCGCGTGAGCGGGCCTTCGTGTGTTGCGACGATGGCAACACCCTTGGCACAGTCGATGGCACTGCCGCCGCCCACCGCAATCAGGCCATCGCAAGCGTTATCTTTGTACATTTTGGCGGCGGCGCGTACCGCGGCTTCGGTGGGGTTGGACGGTGTCTGGTCGAACACCGACACCGTCAAGCCACCCAGTTGGTCAAGCGCTTTTTGCAGCACGCCAGCGGCTTTGACGCCCGCGTCGGTAACAACCAAGGGACGGGTGATGCCGATGCGCTGGCATTCTGCCTTGAGCATTTGAACCGCACCAAATTCAAAATGGATATGCGTGACGTAGTAGATAAAAGCCATGGTGTCTGTGATGTCTGTTTGTTTAGCGGGTGAAGCAGGGCGGTGAACGCAAAACGTTACGATACCAGCCTTCATCGGCTCGTGCCCCCTTTTATCTCCTTGCCTCCCCTTGTGCCTCTTTGCTAAATTTTTGTGACTATTTTTGGAGACCGCTTTGAGCCTGCCCCCACCTGAATCTTTGCTCACGCCCGCCATGCGTGGCGTACTCGAACGCATGGCCCGCGCCGGGCATCCACCCCTCTACACGGTGTCACCACGCCAAGCCAAAGCCGCTTATGCCATGGGGGCAGAGGTGCTGGAGGTTCCCAAGGCTCAACTGGCCCGGGTTGAGGACTTCACTATTCCCGCTCGTGATGGGTTTGCGCTGCCTGCCCGACTGTATGCGCCGTCTGCCAACGATGTCGGTGTCGTTTTACCTGTGCTGCTGTATTTTCATGGCGGTGGCTTCACGGTGGGCAGTCTCTATACCCATGACATTTTGTGCCGCGAGCTGAGCCGCCTGAGTGGTGCGGCGGTTATTTCACTGGACTACCGCCTTGCGCCAGAGCATAAATTCCCGACAGCAGCAGAAGATTGCTGGGATGTGCTTGCCTGGATTGCTGCTCATGCTATGGATTTAGGACTGGATGCGCGCCGTATTGCCGTCGGTGGCGACAGCGCAGGGGGGACGCTAGCTGTGCAATGCGCCCTGCGCGCCCGTGATGCCGGCCTTAAACTGGCGCTGCAACTGCTGTTTTACCCCGGCGTTGCCGCCCACCAAGATACGCCCTCTCACCAGCGCTTTGGCAAAGGCTTTGTGCTGGACGAACCTGCCATCACGTGGTTTTTTAACCATTACTTGCGTAGCCCCGCTGACCGCGAAGACTGGCGCTTTGCCCCGCTGATGGCTTCTGATTTTTCCGACTTGCCCCCCGTCTGGATAGGCTTGGCCGAATGTGACCCGCTCGTAGACGAAGGCGTCTTGTACGGAGACGCCTTGCGCGCTGCTGGGGTACCCGTTGAGCTGGAAATTTACCGGGGCGTGGTGCATGAGTTCATCAAAATGGGCCGCGCCATTCCTGAAGCCAAAATCGCCCATGCTCATGCGGCTATGGCACTGAAACAAGCTTTTGATCTTTGACGCGTCGCCTTTGACATGTCACTATTGACTCTGAAAATACTTCTATGAACCGACAAGACTTCCGACTGATTCACCGCCTGCGCGTGCGCTGGGCTGAGGTAGATGCGCAAAAAATCGTCTTCAACGGCCATTACATGATGTACCTAGATACAGCCATGGCCGAGTACTGGCGAGCGCTGGCTTTCCCTTACATGGAAGCGATGCCTACGCAAGACGGCGACATGTTCGTTAAAAAAGCCACACTGGAATACCACGCCTCAGCTACCTATGACGAGCTGCTTGACGTAGGGATGCGTTGCGCACGGATTGGTACGTCATCGTTTCAGTTTGTGGGCGGTATTTTCAGTGGCGACCGGCTGCTGGTCAGCGGCGAGCTGATTTATGTGTTTGCTGACCCTGTTAAAAAGGTGTCTAAACCTGTGCCCCAGGCTTTACGGGATTTATTCATGGGTTTCGAGACAGGACAAGCGTCTGTTGCTATTAAAACAGGAACTTGGGCAGCTTTGGGAGAAGACGCCGGTAGCGTGCGTGCTCAGGTCTTCATCGAAGAGCAGGGCATTCCTAAAGAGATGGAATGGGACGCAGCCGACCATAACGGCACTCACGCTGTGGCTTACAACCGTTTGGGCATGGCGATTGGTACGGGCCGGCTGCTGACGCACGCACCGGGCGTGGGCCGTATTGGCCGCATGGCTGTCAATAAAGTGCTGCGCGGCTCAAGCGTGGGGCGCGATATTTTGGTCGCGCTAATGGGCGCTGCCAAAGCGCGTGGTGACACCGAGGTGCTGCTGCACGCGCAGACCAGCGCCCAAGGTTTTTATGCTGTCCAAGGCTTTGTACCGCGTGGCCCGGTGTTTGACGAAGTAGGCATTCCACACCAGGAAATGTTTGCACGGCTGGGAACATGAGCAAGAAGCAGCGAGTGGTAACGCCTGCGCAGAACCCCCCTACACCTAGCGCCACCAAGACATCCACCAAGACATCCACGAAGACTACTCCCAAGATCAATATACGCACGTCGCCTGTCGGCCTGCTGCCTGCTGAAGTCAGCCCTGGAGACTGGACGACGGCGCTCTTCGCGCTAATGATGTTCCTCGCCCCTGCGCTGGGTGTGCCTGACGAACTGATGTTGCAAGACACGCTCAAGTCCATCGTTGTTTGCGTATTAGCGCTGTCAGCATTCTGGGTGTTCTTTTTGCGCGAACGGGGCCGCACCTCGCCGCTGCGCTGGCACGGCATGATCTGGTTATCGATGGCTTTGATGGCCTATGCACTGGGCAGCATGGTTTGGTCGCATGCATTTTTGGGGGGAGTGGAAGCCATCCGCTGGTTTGTTTTCAGCGTCATTGTCTGGTTGGGGCTCAACAGCTTCAGCCGCGAGCGATTTTCGACCTTGGCTTTAGGTGTCCACACTGGGGCCTTGGTAGCGTCGATTTGGACAGCCTTGCAATTTTGGGCGAACTTCAAAGGCTTCCCTCAGGGGCCAAATCCAGCATCAACATTCGTGAATCGCAACTTTTTTGCGGAATTCTTAGTCTGTACGCTGCCGTTTTCAGTGTGGTTGCTTTTGCGTGCCCGAACCCAGGCCGTTATGGTTTTGATGAGTTTCACCACGGGCTTCAACCTCGTCGCCATGCTGATGACAGGCACACGTTCTGCCCTGATCGCCTTGGCTGTGTTTGCCGTGCTGCTGCCTGTCATGGCCGTGCTGTACCGTCGGCGGCTGGCTGGCGTTGCTGCTGCGAATGCATTCGGTTCGCCATGGACCCGAGCGCAGCGGGCCATCGCCGCAGGGGTATTGATCGCGACAGTCATTGGTTTAGGCAGTCTGAGCACTGGCAATGCCGCTTTGATCGAAGAAAATCGCGTCGAGAGCCGAGGCCTGACTCCTTTTGAACGCAGTTTCGCGCGCGTGCTGTCGATGACAGACAAACGCGAGTACACCGAGCGCTCGTTTTCGCTGCGCTGGGTGATGTGGTCTGCCACGGGCCGGATGATTGCGGACAACCCAGTTGCTGGCGTAGGTGCCGGCGCATGGGAGGTGCAAATCCCCCGTTACCAAGCTTCTGGCTCGCAGCTGGAGACGGATTACTACGTCCACAACGAGGTGCTCCAGCTGCTGGCGGAGTATGGACTGGTGGGTTGGGGCTTTTTGCTGGCGCTCCTCAGCTATCTCAGCGCCGCGGCCTGGAAGACCTTCCGTGCTGCATCGCCAGAAGCCATCGCAGAAGCTCCATTGCGTGCACTTACTTTAACGAGTTTGCTATTATTTTTGATAATCAGCAACGCAGGCTTCCCGTGGCGGCTGGCCGCAACTGGGGCCTTGTTTGCCGTGTGTCTGGGTATTTTGGCGGCATCGGATGCTCGACTAGGCTGGACACCTTGGAATGAAAAGAACAAAGGCTACCTTCTTGCCTCCGCCATACCTTGGTCACCACGGCGCTCTAAAGTTCTTCTGGGTGCGAGTACCGCCTGTCTGGCGCTGTGCCTCTACATCAGCCAACAGGCGGTCGAGGCCGAAAAAAAAATCGTCAGTGCTGTGAAGCTGGCGCTGACGATATCCGCTTCGAACCAAGTCCACAGCCCTCGCTGGAATGACACCAAAGTCCAGATGTTCCAGTTGTTGCGTGAAGGTATCAATATCACCTCGCATTACCGCAAACTCACGCCCATGGTGGCCGACGAGGTCGCAAAGTGGGGTGACTGGACGAATGCCATTTGGATTTGGGAGTCCGTCACCACCTCACGTCCTTATGTTGTGGCCATCATGTCCAATATTGCCCGGGGATATTTACAAATTGGTCAGTTCGACAAAGCGTTTGAATTTCTGGAGCGCTGCAAACGCCTGCAACCTAATGCAGCCTCCGTTCGTTCGCTGGAAATCATCATGCTGAGCCGAACCGGCCACTTGCCTCAAGCACTGACGCTCGCACGGCGCTCTTTGGACGAAAGCGTGTATGACTACGACCTCGTCAACGCAGCCTTCGCCATGGGTCTTGCAGAAAAAGACTGGGATTTAGCACTGAAAGGCTTGACCCTGCGCAGCCAGACCTGGCCCGCGACGGCTGTGGATGGCTGGGTCAAAACAGGCCTGCTATTTACCGAAGAGCAAAACCCAGAGCGTGATGAGGCTAAAGCGATGGCTGCATTCCAGCGGGCCTATGACTTGGCCCTGGTGAAAGACAAGGACGCAGTGAAGGAGGATGTGCCAGCAGCGTACCGGAGCAAGCTTCGGCCTACACCAGGCTGAACTGAGTGGGAATTTAATGGTAGCTCGGCAGGTCTTCTACAGCACAACACTGTGCCGCCCAAACGCAATAGTTAGAGCCTTGAGATGCGCACCCGGTGCGCTTCCCACCCAGTCCCATACAAAGCGCCATTCCCACGCACCCATGAGTCCTGGTGTGTTCATGCGGTGAGTGCTGTCAAGTCCAAGCACATCTTGCAGCGGCAAGATTGTGGTGTTGGCTACGGAAGCCATGATGGCGCGGGTCATGCCGCTATGGGCTTGGTTCTCTGTGCAGTTCAGATAGGTTCGTGCCGTGTCGCGCTCACTGTCGGTGGCGGTGGCCCACCATCCGCGGGCCGTGTCGTTGTCGTGCGTGCCGGTGTAAGCCACGGTATTAGCGATGTAGTTGTGCGGCAAAAATGCGTTGTCAGGGGTGTCACCAAAGCCAAACTGCAAGATCCGCATACCTGGAAATGCAAAGGTATCGCGCAGGGTTTCTACGTCGGGGGTGATAACGCCCAAGTCCTCAGCAATGATGGGTAAAGGGACTGCTGCATCGGTCTGTAATTTGGACTGGATAGCGCTGAACAGGGCTTGTCCAGGGGCCATGACCCACTGGCCTTCCATGGCAGTGGGACAGCTGGCCGGGATTTCCCAGTAGGCGGCGAACCCCCGAAAGTGGTCGATGCGCACCACATCAGCCAGCGCCAGTTGGCGCTTGACACGCGCGATCCACCACGCAAAACCGTCTTGCTCGAACGCATCCCAGCGGTACAGCGGGTTACCCCAGCGCTGGCCAGTGGCCGAGAAAAAATCGGGGGGTACACCGGCGACCACTGTGGGCTGACCGCTGTCGTCCAGCCAATAGAGGTCTGGCCGAGCCCAGCAATCGGCACTGTGGTGAGCAATAAAAATTGGTAAATCTCCAATCACACAAACGCCAAGTCCTCGACCGTAGGCCCGCAGCGCCTGCCATTGGGTCTCAAAGCACCACTGGGTGAACTGCCAGAACGCCACAGCGTCGGCGAATTGAATGCGAGCCTCAGCCAGTGCGTCAGGGGTGCGTTTTGCAAGGCCACCGTCCATTTCAGTCCAATCGCACCACGCTCGCCAGTCGCCGGGGGCAGTGTCTGGCGGGTTAACGGCATGGTCTACGGCCATAAAGAGGGCGTAGTCATCCAGCCACGTGGCTTGTTCCGCCGAATAGGTTCTTAGCGCATTGCTGTCTTCCGCGCTGGCAAATTGGCTGAAACCTTTCCATGCAGCGCGCAATTGCTCCATACGCCAAGGGATGTTTCGGCCGTAGTCCACGCGCAGGGTGTCGAATTGGGCCAAGGTTTCCGGTTCGGGGGCGATGAGCCACCCTTTTTCGATCAGCGGTTCCAAGGCCACCAGCAGCGGGTTGCCTGCGAACGCCGATACCCCGGCGTAGGGAGAATTACCGGGACCAATGGGGTTGAGTGGTAGCACCTGCCACAGAGTTTGTCCCGCGTTATGCAACCAATCTATGAAATGGTAAGCCGCTGGGCCAAAGTCTCCACTGCCATGCGGGCCTGGCAAAGAGGTGGGGTGCAGCAAGACGCCGCTGCGACGGGTATTAAGGGTTAAGGTCACTGCTGTTCAATGATTGAAAGTGTGGGTGATGCTGAGCTTCGGAGTGAGTTTGTATTTGAATTTGAATTAAATATCTTCAAGCAGCGCGTAGGGCAACGGCAGTACCGTCAACACAACGCCGTTGGCAGATACCAACCGCAATCCGCCCGCCACACTCGCTATTTGCACTGACACAAGAGCATCCCAACCACCTTCTGGGTTGGGCGCAGCTTGGGCGACAAGACCACAGGGCTGCTCGGTGTCGCTTGGTGTAAAGACCTCTTGGCCCGCCTGCATCTCAACTTCAGCGTGAACCCAGAATGCCCTGCGCTTGAGCGTGCCGCGAAACTGGCTGCGTGCCACGATCTCTTGGCCGGGGTAGCAGCCTTTTTTAAAGCTCACACCGCCTATCGACTCGTAATTCAGCATTTGCGGCACAAAGGCTTCAACGATTGGCTGGGTGAGGGTGACGATGCCACTTTGCACTTCAGTCAACTGCCACTGGGCCGGGCTGAGGTTTGCCGGATGGGGCAGTGGCGTCGCAGAGGGCGCAACCCATAAGACACGGTGCTGGCCGTTAGCCGGGTAAAGGTTGATTATGTTTGCGCCATCAGCAGTAGCCATCGTCCAAACTGGGTGAGCTGTAGCCGCTACAGACAAAAGAGCATCTCCCATCCATCCTGCAATCTGAAAATCTGTTGATGCATCGCTCAGCTTTACTTTGGCACGCATGACGAACATCGACAAACGCTTCAAAGTTGCCGCCAAAATGTCTTGGCTGCACACCAAAATGATGTCGGTTGCGCTGCGCTTGAAACCGATAAAACTGGCCAGCATCCGCCCTTTTGCGGTGCACAGCGCGCACAAACGGGCTTCATCCAAGCCCAATAACGCGAAGTCTTGCGTCAACTGGTTGTGCAGGAAGTTGGCGGCGTCCACGCCTTCAGCGCGGATTACGCCCAAGTTGGGCAACAAGGCCATGCCATTCAAATGAGACGCAAGCGAGGGAAATGTAGGGGTTGTCATAGGGTGGATTATCATCGTCGACCATGCTCCGAGCTCTCCTTCGTCTCTTCTTCACCTTGATTTTTACCGCTGTTTTAGCTGGTGCCGCTGCTGCATGGTGGCTGTACCAGCCAATGCATTTGCGCGCCCCGGTGCTTGATTTATCGATTGAACTGGGCACCTCGCCACGCGGTGTGGCGCAGGCGGTGGCCGATGTAGGGGTGGATGTGAACCCAGCGTGGCTGCTGTGGTGGTTCAAAGTAGCGGGCAGTGCAAAGCAGATTAAAGCAGGCAGCTATGAAATAGTGAGTGGGGAAACCCCCCGCAGCCTGCTGCTGAAACTAACGCGTGGTGAGGAAACTTTGCGTTCGCTGGTGCTGGTGGAGGGCTGGAATTTCAGCCAAGTGCGTGATGCTTTACAACGTGAATCCTTCATCAAATTCGACTCCAAAGGCATGAGCAATGACGACATCATGACCCGCCTTGGTCGACCCGGTATGCCCGCAGAAGGCCGGTTCTTCCCCGATACCTACACCTACGCTAAAGGCAGCAGCGATTTAGACCTGCTACGCCGCGCCATGAAAGCAATGGACAGCAAGCTGGCCACCGCCTGGAATTTGCGCGACCCTGATAGCACCCTCACGAGCCCCGAACAGGCGCTGACGCTGGCAAGTATTGTTGAAAAAGAAACCGGCAAAGCCGGTGACCGCGCGATGATCGCGTCCGTCTTCCACAACCGCTTGCGTTTGGGGATGCTGTTGCAAACCGACCCGACCGTCATCTACGGCCTGGGCGACAATTTTGACGGTAATCTGCGCAAACGCGATTTGCTGGCCGACTCCCCTTGGAACACGTACACCCGCGCAGGATTGCCGCCGACACCGATCGCAATGCCGGGCAAGGCAGCGTTGCTCGCTGCAGTGCAACCAGCCAAAAGCCGGGCGCTGTATTTCGTGGCGCGGGGCGATGGCAGCAGCCAGTTTAGCGATGACTTGGACGCGCACAATAAGGCGGTGAACCGGTATATCCGAGGCAAAACCGTTGGAACTGGTGGGTAAGCCGATGGCGAATAAGCCTAAACAAGGATGTGAAAAGGATATGAGCAAGATGTACAAAACGGCATGGCAAACGACATTGACGACATGAATGGCCTCTTCATCAGCTTTGAAGGCATAGACGGCGCGGGCAAATCCAGCCATATCGACGCCTTGGCCAAGGCCTTCACTGAACAGGGTAGGGTGGTCACACTGACGCGGGAGCCCGGTGGCACGACCTTGGCTGAAAAGCTGCGCGCCATGGTGCTCAACGACGCGATGGACTCGCTCACTGAAGCCCTGTTAATTTTTGCCGCCCGACGCGACCACTTGGTGCAAGTCATCGAACCTGCTTTGGCACGGGGAAACGTGGTGCTCTGTGACCGCTTCACCGATGCCAGCTTTGCCTACCAAGGTAGTGGGCGCGGGTTTGACTTAAATGTGCTATCAACTTTAGAGCAATGGGTTCAGGCTATTCCTTCATTACCTTCATCGATAGCCGATTTTTCTCGAAAAAACCTACGCCAACCGAATTTAACGCTGTGGTTTGATCTTGCGCCTGAAATTGCCGCTGCCCGCCTGGTCGAGACCCGCGTGCCCGACAAATTCGAGTCCCAACCGCTAGAGTTTTTCCAAAAAGTGGTTTCGGGCTATGCTGCCCGTTTCGCGGCTGAACCCCAACGCTTCGCCCGCATCGACGCTGCGGCTGAGCGCCACAAGGTCTGGCAGCAGATTACCCGCGTATTAATCCAAAAAGGTTGGTTGTCCTTTATGGTCGCGGCACGTCCATGAGCGAAAAATCGTCGCCTGTTCACCTTGCTCCCTGGCTTCGCGCCCAGCAAGCCGCTTTACTGCGACAGCGGGGCCATGCGTGGCTGCTGTACGGCCCGTCCGGCCTGGGGCAGTACGCATTAGGGTTGGCCTTGGTTCGCGCCTGGCTGTGCGATACCCCTACTGAGCATGGTGCGTGCAACAAGTGCAACAGCTGCCACGCTATTGATGTACGTACCCATGCTGATCTGTGCGTGCTGATGCCCGAGACGGCTATGCTTGAATTGGGCTGGCCTCTGTCTGAAAAAGCCCAGTCCGATATTGACGATAAAAAGCGCAAACCCAGCAAGGAAATTCGCGTCGAAGCCATGCGCGAAGCGGTGTTGTTTTCGCAGCGTACAAGCGCCCGAAGCAAAGGCAAGGCTGTGCTGATCTACCCGGCTGAGCAAATGAACACCATCACCGCCAACGCGTTGTTGAAAACGCTGGAAGAGCCTCCCGGCGACGTGAAATTCATACTGGCTTGCGAAGCAGCACATCAGTTGCTGCCCACCATCCGCAGCCGCTGTCTGGGTCATGCGATGGTCTGGCCGGAACCGCCCGCTGCACTGGCCTGGCTGGTTGAGCAAGGCTTAAGCGCCGCCGATGCCGCCGTGTGGTTGCGCGCCTGCGGTGGCCGGCCCGATGATGCGCTGCAATTTGCCAACACTGGCGCCACTGCAGCCAGCTGGGCCGCGTTGCCTCAGGCAGTAGCGAAGGGCGATATGGCCAAGCTCGACGGCCTTTCCATGCCACAAGTGCTTGAGACTTTGCAAAAAATTTGCCACGACGCCATGGCTTTCAAAGTGGGGGCACAACCCCGGTTTTTTGACCCTCAAGTTATTAAAGACTTGCGCTTAACGGCTGACCTGGCTCATCTCTCGGCCTGGGGCAAAGCGCTGGCGACTGCCATGCGCACTGCTGAGCATCCATTCAACGCAGGTTTGATGCTTGAAGCTTTAGGCGCTCAAGCCCGTGCAGCGCTGAAGACCTCCCTATAAAACATCCCCATAATCCACACCATGAGCACAGCCCCTTCCCTCAAAGCAGAGCCAGCCCAGCCCACTCCAGCGGCTGTACCTGCCTCGCCGCGCCCCAGCGTCATTCAGCTGGCGATCAAAGAAAAAGCCGCTTTGTACGCGGCTTATATTCCGTATTTCTCAGAAGGTGGCATCTTTATTCCGTCCACCAAAGACTACAAGCTGGGCGACGATATTTACCTGTTGCTTTCTTTGCCCAACGAACCGCAGCGCTACCCGATAGCGGGCAAAGTGGCTTGGGTGACGCCGCCGCATGCGTCCAATAACCGTACCCAAGGCGTAGGCGTGCACTTCCCAGCCGATGAAAAATCCCGCTTGTTGAAGTACAAGATTGAAGAAATTCTGGGGGCACATTTAGCCTCCGAGCGCCCCACACAGACGATTTAAGCAAGCCTTTTAAACAAGCCTTTTAAGCAAGCGCTTTACCAAACCCTTTATGTACGTTGACTCCCACTGCCACTTGAGTTTCCCCGCCTTAGTCGAGCAACTCCCAGCGATTCGACTTGCTATGGCTGAGGCGCAAGTTGACCGCGCTCTTTGCATTTGCACCACGCTGGAGGAGTTCGACGATGTTCATGGTTTGGCGCTGGCGTACGATAATTTCTTTGCCACCGTCGGTGTTCACCCCGATAACGAGGCCAGCGACACCCTGCGCGAGCCTACGCTGGACGATTTGCTGCAACGCGCCCAATCTCCTAAAGTGGTGGGCATTGGTGAAACCGGACTGGATTATTTTCGGTTGAATGGACGTACCGTGGCCGACATGGCTTGGCAGCGCGAACGCTTTCGCATCCATATCCGCGCAGCTCAGCAAACGACCAAACCCCTCATCATCCATACCCGCAGTGCGTCGGATGACACCATCGCGCTGCTTCGTGAGATGGGTGAAGACGGCTCGGTAGGCGCGGCTGGTGGCGTGTTTCACTGCTTCACTGAAACCGAAGCTGTGGCACGTGCTGCGTTAGATTTGGGGTTTTACATTTCGTTTTCTGGCATTCTGACCTTCAAGACGGCGCAAGATTTGCGCGACGTGGCCTGTTTTGTACCCCTAGACCGGATGTTGATCGAAACCGACAGCCCCTACCTCGCCCCCATGCCTTACCGAGGCAAGACCAATAATCCTTCGTACGTGCCGTTTGTAGCCAAGCTGCTAGCTGAATTGCGCAGCTTGCCAGTGGAAGACATTGCCCGTATCACCACTACCAACTTCGAGACGTTGTTTAAAAACGTGAAACTAAAGTCCGAGGTGCCAGCTTGAAAATTCTACGGTCAGTAAGTAGGCTAAAACAGAGTTTTATCCAAGTAATAAAGTACTTTATTGCTACTTTTTCAGTAGCAATATTCGCCATATCAAGTGCCCGTGCAGGCTCTTACGAAGATTTTTTCTTAGCTATCCGCAGCGATGACAGTCCTGCCCTGCAAGCGCTGCTGCGACGTGGCTTCGACCCCAACACCAAAGACCCGCAAGGCCGGCCTGGCTTGCTGATTGCCGCGATGACACCCGCTTGGAAGGTTGCTCAGGTGCTCGCCAACGCCCCCAAAATCCAAGCCGAAGCCCGCAATAAAAACGACGAAAGTCCCTTGATGCTGGCTGCACTTAACAACCAGCTCGACATCGCCAAAGTCCTGATCGACAAAGATGCTGATGTGAACAAACCTGGCTGGGCACCGCTGCACTATGCCGCCAGCAGAGGCCATGTAGAAATGATGGCCCTGTTGCTGGACAACGACGCTTACATCGACGCGGAATCCCCCAATAAAACCACGCCGCTGATGATGGCGGCCATGTATGGCTCCACCAGCGCGGTGAAAGCGCTGCTCGAAGCCGGTGCTGACCCTTTCCTGAAAAATGAGCAAGGCCTCACCGCCATTGATTTCGCCCAGCGTGTCAACCGGGCTGAGGCCGCAGGCATCATCGCCGCATTCATCCGGGGCAAGCAGCCCAAAGGGACTTGGTAAATGTACCTACCGCCTCAATTCAAAGCCAAAGAACGCCGCCATGCGCTGGACGTAATCCAAGCCTATCCCTTTGCGAGTCTGATTTCAGTCGATGACGAAGGCTTCCCCTTCGTCACCCACATTCCCTTGCACCTGGAAGCTACGGACGAGGCGACTGTGGAGGATGAAAACGCGCCTATTGTTCTGCTTGGTCATGTCGCAAAACCCAACCCGCATTGGCGCTATCTGCGTGACCGCCCGACGGCACTGGTAAGCTTTCTCGGTCCCCATGCCTACATGTCGCCTAAGGTCTACCCTGATTTGGCGCGAGTTCCGACGTGGAATTACCTGGCCGTGGATTGCAAAGTCCAGGTTACTCTGATTGAAGAGCCTGAAGCCAAAGATCGCTTGCTCAAAAAACTCATAGGCGATCATGAGCCGCCTTATGCCCAGCAATGGCGTGATCTCGGCACTGAGTTTGCGTCTAAGATGCTGATGGGTATTGTGGCTTTTGAGCTGCGAGTTACCCAACTTGAGTGCAAACTCAAACTCAACCAACACCGCCCTGAAGCCCATGTCGCCATGCGAGCCGCCTACGCGGCTGGCAGTGAAAGCGAACAGGCGTTGGGTGCGTGGATGGACAAACTGGGGCTGTAAAGCCATAAACCATGCGCGCAATTTTTGGTGTTTTGAGTTTGATGGTCGTGTTGGCGATGGTCGGGCTGCTGGTGAAAAAGCAACTCGTCTCCACGCCGCAAGTAATTCCTTCATTGCAAATACCGGGTGAGCCTAACAAGGCGCCAGTCACTACCGATGGCACAGTGCGCGAGCAAAGCCAACAAATTCAGCAGCAGTACAAACAGGCGTTAGAAGGGGCGATGCAGCAAACCCGCCCCATGCCTGATGACACCAAGTAGCCTGTAGCGCCCATGCGCATTCACAATGATCTGCAAGCCATGCAGCAAGCGCTCGCGCAGGCTCAGTTGGCCAGTGCTGCGGGCGAGGTACCCGTAGGTGCTGTGGTCGTCAAAAATGGGGAAATCATTGCTGCTGCGTGCAATGCCCCCATTGCGCTCAATGATCCCTGCGCCCATGCCGAAATCCTTGCGCTGCGGGCAGCGGCCAAGGCACTGGGCAACTACCGACTGGACGGCTGTGAACTCTTTGTGACCCTGGAGCCCTGCGCCATGTGCAGTGGTGCCATGCTGCAAGCGCGACTTCAACGCGTCGTTTTTGGGGCTATTGAGCCCAAAACTGGCGCGGCAGGCTCGGTACTGAACCTGTTTGCGTTGCCCTTGTTGAACCACCACACCCAGGTTACTGGCGGCGTGCTTGCCGATGAAAGTGCAGCGCTGATGGCCGAATTTTTCAAACTTAAAAGAGTTCAAAATCGTATGGAACGCCAAGAGACAAACCCTCATCCCCTGCGGGACGACGCATTGCGCACCCCGGAGGCTCGCTTTGCCGATCTACCTGGCTACCCGTGGCAACCGAATTACGTCAGCAACCTGCCCAGCTTGAAGGGCTTGCGGCTGCATTATCTGGACATTGCGCCTACGGCTCTTGCTACCAGACCTACAGCCACATCTCCAACAGCAGCAGTTCCAACATCCCCCCTTACCTACCTTTGTCTGCACGGTAATCCAGCCTGGAGTTACCTGTACCGCAAGATGATTCCTGTTTTCTCTCAAGGCGGGGCGAGGGTGGTTGCCCCTGATTTGATTGGCTTTGGCAAGAGTGACAAACCTAAGAAAGACAGCGCCCACTGTTTTGACTGGCACCGTCAAGTGCTGCTTGAGTTCATTGAGCGCCTGGATTTGCACAACGTCGTGTTGGTTGTGCAAGACTGGGGTGGGTTGCTCGGCCTCACGTTACCCGTGGCGGCCCCTGATCGCTACATGGGTCTTGTGGTGATGAACACCACGTTAGCAACGGGCGAAGCACCGCTGTCGCTGGGTTTCATCGGCTGGCGTGAGATGTGCGCTAAAAATCCCGAATTCAACATTGCTCGCTTGTTCGCGCGGGGCAACCCACAGATGAGTGCCGAGGAATGCGCCGCCTACATGGCCCCATTTCCCGACGCGGGCCACCGCGCCGCAACCCGCGCTTTTCCGGTCATGGTGCCCGAGTTTGCCGATTCACCGGGTGCCGCCATTTCACGCGAGGCCCAAGCGTTTTGGTCTAGTAGTTGGTCAGGCAAAGCGCTGATGGCTGTAGGCGCACAAGACCCGGTGCTTGGGTTGCCGGTGATGCTAGCGCTACAACAGCGTATTCGTGGCTGCCCAGAGCCGATAGTAATTGCACAGGGTGGGCATTTTGTGCAGGAGTTGGGCGAGCCTATTGCTGAGGCTGCGGTTGAACTGTTCGGGCGTTTAGGTTGAAAACCAGTGCGATACTTGCCCGCGTGAAAAAGCATATCTACATCTACTCGCCCTCTGGCGCTGTGCGCGACAAAGCTGCCTTTAAACGCGGCATCGCACGTCTTAAATTGATGGGCCACGAGGTCGAAATCGACAGCGCTGCGCTCAGTTCGCACCTGCGCTTCGCAGGCGACGACGACACTCGCGTCGCCGCTATCGCGAGGGCCTGTACCAGCGGAGCCGACATGGCGCTGATCTCACGCGGTGGGTATGGCCTCACGCGCATCTTGCCGCAAATCCCTTACGCTGAAGTCGCCAAGGCCATACATAAAGGCATGAAGTTTGTCGGCCACAGCGATTTCACGGCATTTCAAAATGCGGTACTCGCCAAAACGGGTGCACAGACTTGGGCTGGCCCGGCCTTGGGTGCTGATTTCGGCTGTGAAGACGAGCCAGATGACATCATGCAAGCCTGCTTTGACGACCTGCTGAGCGATCAGGGTGAAGGCAGTGGCTGGCGTTTGCCCGTGGTGCGTCGATCCGCAAAAAACCCGCCTGATAACGCGGCGCACGCCACACGGGCATTGCAGCCACAGACCCCAACCACCGAACTTTCAACTTCTGGTGTACTCTGGGGCGGTAACTTAGCGGTGTTTGTCTCGCTTCTGGGCACGCCGTATTTCCCTGCAATCCAGGATGGAATCTTGTTCTTCGAAGATGTAGCTGAATACCCTTGGCGGATCGAGAGGATGCTGACGCAGTTGCTGCATGCGGGCGTGTTAGCGAAGCAAAAAGCCATTATTTTTGGTCAATTCACCGACTACGTTGCCTCATCGCATGACAAGGGTTTCAAGTTGCAATCCGTGGTGGACTGGTTGAGCGGTCAGATCAATGTACCGGTTTTGATGGGTCTTCCCTTTGGCCACGTACCCACCAAGGTGCTGCTACCGGTTGGCGCGCAAGTCGCACTTGAGGTGGAGGGTCGTGATGCGTTTGTGCTCTGGGGTCACCAGCACGATCATGGCCACGGTCATCTTCAAGCCAATGCCCAAGATGACCATGGGCATAGGCACTGAAGATTATCTAAAGCGCCGAAAACATTTTCGTCATAGGCATCAGGTGGCTCTGCACCAACCGATGGTTCGGCAGTGCAATGCCTTGCTTTACTTGCCCCAGCTGTCTTTCAGTCCAGTCACCCGGTTGAACACCAGCTTTTCTGCTGTGCACTCAAGCCGATCGGCCACAAAATAGCCGTGGCGCTCAAACTGAAACTTGTCGTCTGCTTTGGCGGAGATCGCCCCACCTGCGCCTAGCGCAGGCTCCACATAGGCGGTAACGGTTTTCAGACTGTTGGGGTTAAGGGTTGACAAAAAGTCTTTGCCACCAGCATCCGGGTAGGCGTCGGTGAACAGACGGTCGTACAGGCGCACTTCGGCGGGTAGGGCGTCTGCCACGGCCACCCAGGTGATGACGCCTTTAACCTTAATCGCATCCGCCCCCGGCGTGCCGCTTTTGGTATCGGGAATCAGCTCAGCATGGACTTCAGTAAGCTGGCCTGCCGCGTCTTTCACTGCACCGGTGCAGCGGATAACGTGGCCGTATTTCAGGCGCACTGTATTGCCCGGTTTGGTTGTGCTGTTGGGGCCGTCTGCGCTAATCTGCGGCGGATAAAGGCGGTTGTATCCCTTGGGCGGCACGTCTTCAAAATCGCTACGTTCAATCCACAGCGCTTTGCCAAATTTGAAAGCCCGGCGGCCTGCATGCTCAGGATGATCAGCGTGCGGATGAGGATGAATGGGCGCGCTGCAATCGTCCAGAACGTTTTCGCCGAAGAGGTCATCCCAGTTGGTGATGACCAGCTTGACGGGGTCAAGCACCACCATGGCGCGTGGCGCCACCGTGTCCAGCGTGTCGCGCAGTGCGCCTTCCAGTGTGCTGTAGTCGATCCAACTGTCGGCTTTGCTGACGCCAATGCGCTCAGCAAACAGCTGTATCGCTTCAGGCGTATAGCCTCGACGACGCAGGCCGACGAGGGTTGGCAGGCGCGGATCATCCCAGCCGCTGACATGTTTTTCATTCACCAACTGTGCCAGTTTGCGCTTGCTGGTGATGACGTAGGTGAGGTTAAGCCGAGCGAATTCGTATTGACGTGGGTGCGGCGTATTGATGAGGCCACCCTCAGCCAAACGGTCCAAGAGCCAGTCGTAAAACGGGCGCTGGTCTTCAAATTCCAGCGTGCAGATGCTATGGGTGATGTTCTCCAGCGCGTCTTCGATGGGGTGGGCAAAGGTGTACATCGGGTAGATGCACCATTTGTCGCCCGTGTTGTGGTGTGTTGCACGGCGAATGCGGTAGATGGCCGGGTCACGCAAATTGATGTTGGGCGACGCCATATCAATTTTTGCTCTTAGTACCATAGCGCCATCTGTATGCTGAGCTTGCGCCATCTCCCGAAAACGCTGCAAATTCTCTGCCGCTGTGCGCGAGCGGTAAGGGCTCTCGATGCCGGGCTTGCCAAAGTCACCGCGGTTAGCTCGCATTTCTTCAGCGCTTTGCTCGTCTACGTAGGCATGACCGGCTTCAATCAAGTACTCGGCAGCGCGGTACATGAAGTCAAAATAGTTGCTGGCATGGTAATAGTGCGATGTGCCGTTAGCCTCCCAGTTAAAACCTAGCCACTTCACCGCATCTAGGATGGAGTCCACGTACTCCTGGTCTTCCTTTTCAGGGTTGGTATCGTCAAACCGCATATGGCATACGCCGCCGTAATCCCGCGCCAAGCCAAAATTTAAGCAAATGCTCTTGGCATGTCCGATGTGCAGGTAGCCGTTGGGCTCAGGTGGAAAGCGGGTGCGAATTTTGGCCGGGTCACCTGTACCGGCCTGGTGGTGAGCGGCGTCACCAGGCGTGCCGCCCCAGTGGCGGTTGGCATAGCTGCCCTGGGTCAGATCGTTCTCAATGATCTGGCGCAAGAAATTACTCGGTTTGTGGGCTTCGGTCTTGTCGGAAAGGGGGCTTAGGCTGGGGGATGGGGATGTAGGGGAACTCATGGTTGCATTTTAAGGGTGTGGCAAGAACGGTGACGGTGGTCTGTAGGTGAAAATCGCCCTATGCTTAATACTGAACTCATCCCCGTCCATCTGCGTGATTTAACTGTCGACCCTGGTTTGAACCCCAATGGCCAGCCACACTTGAGCGCCGCCAGCGGCTTGGTCCGTGTCAAAGGACGTCTGTATGTGGTCGCCGATGGAGAATTCCACGTGGGCTTGGTTTCTGAGAGCGAGGTTAGTTCCGATCAGTCTGCCGTCCCTGGCGTTTCTCCGCCTTCAGCTCCTTCTTCACCCATTACGTTGGTACGTCTCTTCGAGGGCAATTTGCCCTACGACAAAACTAAACGACGACTCGCCAAACCCGACTTGGAAACCCTGTGTGCCTTGCCCGCATTGCCTGGTTGTCCTCATGGCGCGCTGCTCGCGCTGGCCTCCGGCTTGAACATGAAACGCGAAACCGGTGTGCTTATTGCCTTGGATGCGCAAGGCGGTTTGACTGAGCGTTTAGCGCATATCAACTTGGCTGCGCTGTACGACCCGCTAAGAAAACGCCTAGACGATCTGAACATTGAAGGCGTTTTCCTCGCAAGTGGTGAGCTGCGTTTGTTACAGCGCGGCAATCGGGGCAACGCGCACCATCCGCGTAACGCTTGTATCACTTACGACTGGAGCCTGCTTGTACCGTGGTTGGTTGGCCAAAGCCCCAAAGCGCCACCTATTAAATCCATTCGCCCTATCATGCTGGGCGATAAGGACGGCGTGCCGCTGTGCCTGACCGATGGTGCAGCCTTACCCGGTGGCGGTTGGGCGTTTTGCGCGGTGGCCGAAAACAACCGCCGTAGTGCCGAAGATGGCCCGTGCGCAGGCTCTGCAGTGGGTGTGGTTGGGCCCGAGGGCAAGATTCGTCAACTGCACTGGCTCCAAGGCGCGCCAAAGGTAGAAGGCGTAGTGACAGAGGTGGCCGCAGACGGTTCACTGGTGCTGACCCTGGTCACGGATGGGGACGACCCGGCCGTGGCGTCACAGCTGCTGCGGGTGCAGTTGCCTTATAAGTTGTAACGCTGAAGCGGCTGCGCTTTCTGCCCAGTCACTACGTAAAGGCTTCTTGATGGGGGCACCCGTCAAACACGGGGATGCTTGCCTGCACACACCTCATGCCAAGGGTATGTGCAGGCCGCAGAGCGACCCACAGCACATCAATGCCGGTGCCCGTCTCCATGCGGGCCGACTAGAGTGCTGGACACTATAGCGTGACCTGTAGAGGCATTGGGGCTAAGAATCTTGGTGCTTGACTTGGCTTGGTTCAGACCCAAAGCTGAGCTCATTGCATTGATTGCCATCACGACCTTACCGCCCACCATGGTCAACAGAACCTTGTTGCGGCCGAGTTCTTCATCAGGTACAGTCATAAAGTTCTTGTCCAGCACAATCAGGTCTGCAAACTTTCCCACTTCAATTGATCCGACTACCTTTTCGAGTCGCAGTTGCTGTGCGGCGTGCATGGTGATGGCGCGCAGAACATCTAGGCGAGACAGTCCTGGGTCGTTATTTATGACGCCCTCGTATAGCGGGTCTAAGCTTGCCGGGCTGTTAGGGTTGGTCGGGTCTCCAGAGCGAGTAACACCCGCCTTCAACGCCAGAAAAGTGTCAAAAGGATCAATGGGCCAGTCACTGCCGCTCACAACACGTGCCCCTGCCTTGCGCAGACTGCCAGAAGGCTCCAAGCGTGCAAATCGGTCTGGCCCGAGATGGTTTTCAGTGTCGCCCGCAGTGTAAGAAGAACGTTGAGCCCACTGGAAAGACATGGTTGGTAGAACATCAAGTGCGGCAAAACGCCCGTAATCTGCAACAGCCGTAGTTTCGACATGCGCAATCGCGGGGCGAAAATCGGCCAGGGGCGCCTGAATGCGTACGTTTTCTACGGCATCCAAGGCTTCACGAACTGACCGTTCGCCCGTTGCATGCACATGAATATCCAAACCCGATTGAGCGGCTGATAGCATGAGTGGCTTTAGCACTGTTGCCGGGTAATAGACCGTGCCTAGGTTGGTACCCGGCTGCCAATTGGGCGCTGTATCGGTACCCTTGTTTGTGAAATACGGTGTCAGTAAAGCACCTGTGTCAGCTGGTGCTTGGACAACGCCGTCCATAAACACCTTGACAATCCGCGCGTTCAAGCCTGGTGTGGCGCGGGGTGCTCCCTGATCTACGCTGGTTGCCCATACGCGGGCCACGGCAATCGTACTTGCAGGGCTGTTGGCCGCATCCTGGGGTGAAAGCATTAATGCAAGATTGACACGGGCCGTTAGTTCACCTGCTTGTTGCAGTGCCTTGAATGTTTTTCCGTGTGTTGGATTTGCCGCTGCATCCATGAAGGACGTGATACCTTGTTCTCGGATGGCGGTAAGCGCTGCACGGCCTTGCTTTAACAAATCAGCATCTGTATCGGGTGGAATGCTGGCCTTGATTTGAAATACTGCAGCGTCTTCGCCTACCCCAGTTGGATTACCTTGCGCGTCACGCAAGAATTTTCCACCAGTGGGGTCTGGGATTGCTGCGGTTATGTTCGCCACACTAAGTGCTTTTGTGTTCACCAAAACACCATGGTAATCACTTGATGTAACGGCAACAGGTCGCTGTGTTTTTAAGGTGTCGAGCAATGCTTTTGTCGGATTACCACTTAGGGCTGACGTGGCGCTGCGGTCCCAGTTAACCGCTTCAAGCCAGGCATTGGGCTCCTGATCTGCTGTGGCATCCAGGCAAGATTGCAGTTTGGTAATAATCTGGGTGTAAGACATGGGTGCGTAGGCAAAGTCGCACAACAACAAAGCTCGGCCACCAGCTAACGAGTGCAGATGCGCATCAATGAAGCCCGGCATCAACATGCGGCCGTCCAAATCAATCACTTTTGTACCGGTTCCGATCAAGTTGCTAGCACCGCTATTACTGCCAACATAAACAATTTTCCCTCCCTGAATTGCCACGGCTTGCTGTGTGCTGTCCTGCGCGTCAATGGTCACAACCTGCCCATTTCGAAAGACGGTATCTGCCTGTGTTGTGCTTGAGCCGCCGCAGCCCATGAAAAATGTAGGAAGCGAAAATACAACGACAGCAGCTGCGAAAGCCTGGGGCGTTTTTCTGAAAATCATTAGTCGTCTCCAATGGTTAAGGGGATCGATTGAATGTAATTAGCGAAGACGCTTTCAGCCCTCCTCATATGCAGAAGGGCTAGGGATAACCATAGGCGGCACTGCAATGCATGGCTATACCCAGCTCAATTTTGTTTCGCACACCAAGCTGGAGATAAGCATTGCGCAGGTAGGTACGCACGGTCGACGGGCTCAAATTAAGTTGCTTCGCTATGACTTTGTAGGACTGACCTTGTGAATAGAGAATGGCAACAGTGCGCTCCCGTGGTGGTAATGCAGCTTTTCGGGGACCGTTATCCATCACAAGCGCAATCAAAGCACCATAAGGTTGTAATGTCACGCCACATTGACCCATAGAAATAACACGGGGTACTTTCTGTAAAGCAACCTGTATCTCTAGAGGAAGCCGCGAACCCACCCATTGCGGGTGGGCCTCGTGAATCACTGCACCCAGCTGCTTCCCGACATACACAAGATCACCACAGGCGTTGGCCAATGCAAACCGCTCAAACGATCCAGTTGCCGTACTATCAAAGACACTCTTTACGTCTTGGACGCAGATCTCCCAATGGTGGAGCAAGTGCGAAAAAAATTCGGTAAAAAGTACGCTCTCTTTGTCGTCAAACTTTGTTGCGTATTTCCCTCGGTACAACGCAACAAAGAACAGCAGACCACTACCTGGAAGTCTCAAGGTAATAGCCATCGAGTGAAATAAATCGTACCGCTGTGTGAAAAGGGTTATTTCATGAACAGGATCCTCGTAGCCACTGATGCGCACAACGCTTCCGAGGTCACGTACACATTCAGCAGCAAAAGCATCGCTTGGGGCCAGTTGATTCCACTCCTCGGCAAACGAAGCACTCAGATTGATACGCCCATGCATCCAATTTCTGTTGTGTATACCGTTTAGCCCATCCGAGCACTCTCCCCACCAAGCGGAACGAAAAGGCACCAAGCGCTGTAGCTCCAGTAAGGATTCACGCAGTAAATGCTCAGGCTCCGCTTGCCGCGCAGTACGCGCCACATTCAACAAACAGTGGCTCAACGCTTTTAGCGTTGCCTTGTCGAAGACCAAAGGCTTCATTTTCTGCGGGCGTGATGCCTCATGATGGGTTAAGTCAAGCCGTACTGTCCCCGGAGTTGATGCAGCACCTTTGTAAATCATGTCTGCATTTTTATCCATCCGCATGGTGGCGCAATATCCTTTCTGAAATTTCTTCGGCTCTGCGCTTATAGCTATTTTTGAAGGTCCCCACCAGGCCGCTATAGCCCCCTGCACTAAGCCTACGTCTTTCTGCTCACCTCGTTCATCCTTCCATCTGAGGCAGAGCAATCAGGCCAAAGTGGTATTGGCAAGCCATTGACCGCAGAGCACCAGCGTATCAGGCAGCTGGAGTCTGAGAATAAGCAACTCAGAGGCGATGTAGAAATATTAAAAAAAGCGTCGGCCTTCTTTGTGAGGGAACTTCGGTGAGCTACCAGCTTGTTGAAGACTTGCAAAAGAAGGGTTGTTCTCAAGAGGCTGTGACCGTAAACCACCTATATCCGTACGCGGAGCAGCTGGCTGTATCTGGCAGCAGTGCTGGACCTGCATTCGCGCAAGATTCTGGGCTGGGCTGGGCTGGGCTGGGCGATGGCTTTGGCTATGCCTGCGGCGCTGGTGTGCACGGCGCTGAAGATGGCTATCGTTCAAAGAAATCCTGCTCCTGGGCTGGGTGGGCGTGCATTCGGACAGGGGCACGCAAGGCGGATTCAACCGGTCGTCGCAACACTGGGTTGTTGACTGGATTTTAGATATTCATTTAAGGCTTCGGCTGGTGTCCTCCAGCCGAGTGTTTTTCG
>JAYUED010000203.1:0-2841 GCA_043739385.1 Betaproteobacteria bacterium
TTTCATGGATTCATTGTATTGCAAGTGCAATACAAAACCAGCCACTCAAAGGGCACCGCTGAAAGCCTGGGTCAGCAGGGATTTTTTTAGTTCGTCGAGGGCTGTGAGTTTGCGCTGGTAGAGGGATTCGAGGCGTTGGGTTTCTTCGCTGAGGTCATCCAGTTTGGCGACGATGCGCCTCTGCTCTGCAACGCCAGGAAATGGAAACCGTTCATTTTCAAAGGTGCCCATATTAATGTTGGCTTGGGCGCTGCCTTGTCCCAAGGCTTGAATACGAACCTTGAACGACTGCAACAAGTATTCGACAAAGCCCACTTCCGCCTCATTGGGGTTGGGCACCACACCAATGACACTATCGGGGAAGCAAGCATCAAAGCCTAGGATTCCCGTTTCCGCAATATTCGCTGCAATCGTGATGCAAATGGTTCCTTTCGGCCAAAGCTTGCTTTGCGCCAATCCGGCTTCACTGTAGGTTTGCGAGAACGCGGTGATGAAGTGCCCTGCGTTGCGAACGTCGCCTGTTTGAATAAATGGGTACCGTCCGCCGTACAACGCTGGGTCATTGCGCGGACGATGCTTCGACTTGCCACGCCCGAAGGTGGTTGAAATCTGCTCCAGAGTTTTCTCTTCCCACCCATTCCCCCACTGCGTAAACACCGATTGCAGGTAGCTCTCGAAAATGGCGCGGGCGTTTTTCAGGTTCTTCTCGGCATGGGCCTTGGCAGTGGCGATGCCGTCAAAGGCTTCGTCGAGGAGGATGACGATGCGTTGCTGTTCGGGGAGCGGGGGAACCGGAATCGGATAGGCCTCGATAAAGTCCTTGGCGACGCGCTTATGACCAACGGCACCAGTCATGCGCTCGGCACCTTCTGCCCTGAATGATTCACGGGCGAGAAAATAGTAGAGCCACTCTTTATCTACGGACGCATCAGGACGAAAAACGATGTATTCGCTCGATCCGAATCCGATGCCGTTCACGAGGTTGGCAGCGATGCCTAGCTTGCCGTTCTCGAAGCAAGGAGTGATTTTGGCAAGAAGAACGTCTCCGTCAGCAAAGTAGGTATAGCTGCCAGCCACCTCCGACAATGGTCTGGTTTGAGTCGGCACCAGAATTTTTTGGTCAATGCCAAGACTCTCCATTGGAACGAACGACACCAAGTCATTGGCGGAAATCAGGCTACGGGCTTCGGCTTTAGGCGGTTTGATCTGACATACGGTCGCCAGCGGTTCCGTGCGCCACCCCGCCTTCATGTCCTACCCCCCAATTTTTCCAGCTCCACCTGTTGCGACAATAGATACAAGCCAAATCGGCCGCTAGCCCACGCAGAACGTGCGCAAGCAGCTATAAATTCAATAGTGAGTACATTCATTCACCGCCCTCCAGCCCAGGTGCTGCAAGCCGTTGGCGGGCCAGTGCAATCGAACGGTGCAGCTTGTCTTGCAACACCTCTTTGGCGGGCAGCAGCGTCAAATAGTCGGCTACGCGGATATTGCTTTGGTCGAGCTGTAGCAGTTCCACATGCTCCTCGTTTTTGCCGGTGCACAGAATCAGACCAATGGGCGTGTTCTCGCCGGGAGCCTGTTCGTGCTTCTCCAAATACCGCAGGTACAACTCCATCTGGCCTTTGTAGGCCGCCTGGAATTCGCCCATCTTCAGCTCGATAGCCACCAGGCAGCGCAGGCGGCGGTGGTAGAAGAGCAAGTCGATGTAGTAGTCCCGCGTGTCGATGGTGATGCGCTTTTGCCGGGCCATGAAGGCAAAGTCGCTGCCCAGCTCAATGATGAAGCGCTGCAGTTCGGCCACGATGGCGGATTCAAGGTCTTTCTCGACATAGCTGTCGGCCAGTCCCAAAAAATCCAGCACATAGGGGTCGCGAAATGCCAGGTCGGGGGACAAGGTGCCCTGTTCGCGCAGCGCGGTAATGTCGCGCTGGATGGTTTCTTCGGGTTTGCGGGAGATAGCGGTGCGCTCGAACAACATGGACTGGATGCGCTCTTGCAGTTGGCGCACGCTCCAGCCCTCGAGTCGGCACATTTCGATGTAAAACTCACGCTGCAGCGGCTGTTCAAGACTGAGAAGCAGCCGTAGATGGGACCAACTCAATTCTGCACACAGTGTGTTCACTATCTCGCGGTCCGGAAAAATCGCCACCAGCTGGATGCACATCCACAGCTGGCGGGCACTCCAGCCTTTGCCAAAGTCCAGCGCCAACCGCTGCGCGACCTGGGCAACAACTTGCTTGCCGTACTCGGCGCGGTCGCCTTTCAGGGTTTCAAGCTGTAATCGATGGCCCACATTCCAATACAAAAGCGTCAACTCCGCGTTGACAGCTGCCACTGCACGCCGCCGTGATTGGTCAATCAGCAGGCGAAGGTCGTCCAGCAAGCTGGCGGTTGTGTTTTCAGGCAGCATGTATCCACCTCGCACTTGGGTCAAATAGACCTCTAGCCCCCATATAACGTGCGCAAGCAGCTACAAATTCAATAGCAATCACAGCAACTCCCGAATCGTCGCCAGTACCCCAGCAGCCTCCGCATCCAGCACGGCAATCTCGTCCATGATGTCCTGTGGGCTGCGGTGGGCTACAACTTCACCGCCAGTCGGGTTCTTGACCGACAGGTCAAACGTGCTGGCGTTCACGGTAGCCACGTCCACCGACCAGCTCTGCGCGGTGTCAGCGAAGGTCTTTTGCGCTTCTATGAACGGCACCAGGTCGGCATCGTTGAGCGGGTTGGTCTTGCCCATGTTGCGGCCAACGTCGAGCTGGTAGAACCAGACCTTGCGGGTGGGTGCGCCTTTCTCAAAGAACAGCACCACGGTTTTCACACCTGCGCCCTGAA
>JAYUED010000204.1:0-25628 GCA_043739385.1 Betaproteobacteria bacterium
GTCCAAAACAGGTTGCGATGAACTCCCTGGTCCTAGCCAAAATCCACCATATCCAATACCTAGGACCCAGTGTTTACCAATCTCAACGCCAAGCGGCTCCCAAATATCAGCCCGCCCCGTCAAATCCGCACTTTTTCCAAACAGGCTTGCGAAAGGCGCTATCACCTCTTCACGCTCAGGCAGGCGGCCTTCAAAAATGAAGAATACATGGGTCATCACTACAACGACAAGCCCTAGCGCCACTAGCAAGCGCTGAAGCCATAAAGGAGAGCCAATATGCTGCCTTCTCAATATCCAAAAAGTAAGTACACCCAGCGTCGCAATAGTGATGCTGGTAGAGCTTTTGGACATGATGACGCACAGCAAACTCAGACTCATACCGAACCACAGCACAGAACCCTTAAGCACACCCATGCGCCATATGGCAACCCATAGCAGCGTACTGAGCGCCCCAATCGCACCCAAGTTGTTTTTGCCCGAAACTATGCCCTGCCAAGCATAGCCAAAATAGGCATCAATGCCCAAGGAGGGAAAGGCTATGGCCGCAATGGCCGACGCCAGTTCAATAGCAGTCAATGCGGTCAGTATGACCAGTACAGCGTGCGTCCATGGTCGTCGTTCGATCTGCACGGCAAGGCTGAGCAAAATCAGCCCTCCAAATTGAATCGCTTTTTTAAGCGTAACACTCAGTTCTGGTGACCAAACAGTGCTGGCCACGCAGTACACGCACATGGCAAGCAAAAAGGGATTCGCCGCACGCAAATTCACTAACGCTTGCGCAAAATGGCGATAGACAACCCAAGCTGAAATAGCAAACACACTGCCCCACTGCAACTTTACCGCCAACGAGCCTTCCACCACGCCTGCGTTTTCGCCCGCCTCCTCCCATGAAAACCCAGAGGGCAGCAAAGCGAAGAGAACCGCTGAAAACAGTAAATAAGCGATAAGGCGCGACTCCCATGGCGCAACTGCGTTAGGGGCCAAGACTCTCACATCACGCCCCATACTCTTTGTACTGAAAACGTGTCATACCCGTCAACCGGCCAATTTGCATCATTGCGATACGTGCCCAGTGAAACGATTTGGTCCGAGAAATTGGTAACACGCATATCAAAATTACGATGCTTGCTATTAATTGAATAGCGGACCGCAAGGCTAAAACAATCCCCTTCACGCGCTTGACTGGCGCAGGCATACGGTGCAGCTCGGTACGTATCCATGTCTGTCCAACCCGAAACGAGCGGCGCAATAGCCAGTTGGCATTGGCGCGCTCAAGCGGAACCGCCTCAGACACCGGAGCTTCATCGCACCACACGAAGGTACAGCCCTGGGCAAGCAGATCACGAAACAGTAGGCTGTCCTCTCCACCTGTACGACCAAAAGACACGTCAAACGGGCCACTGATGGACTTGAGACGTTCGGCTCGAATGAGGACATTGCCAGTACGAGCATCACGGTCGTCAATCGGCGTGCCGGTGACAAAACGGGTGCGGTCAAAATAACCGCCTTGCTGTAACCACAAGGGCATACCAGGCAAATAAAGTGGAACTACCGGGGCAAAGACAGCATCTGCATTGAAGCGGCGCTGAGTTTCTAACAGACGCAACAACCAATCCGCAGCAGGTGTTTCATCATCGTCCACCAAGGCAATCCATTCGCCTGTAGCCTTGTTCACAGCGGTGTTTCGGGCAACGGAAATGTTAGCTTCAGGCACATGGACGAAATGCAACGTAAAGCCAGCGGGAGCGTTCCAGGCTTGCAAAACTAAGCGGGCAGAATGAGCAGGGTCGTTGTCCACCACGATCAACTCAACCTGGGCATTGAGCATCCCCAGGTCTTGCGCCCCCACCACGTCCAACAAAGCAGCCAGCAACGCAGGACGGCGAAACGTACAGATGCACACACTGATGTTCATGAGTGAATTATTCCAGTGCCAGTTGCTGCTGTCTCGCTCTAGGCAGCAAGTAAGCCCAATTAACCAACAACTCCCAGGTCTCAACCGCAATCATGGCCCCCAGCGCTCCTATCACGCCAAACCGGGGCATAAGTACCCAACAAGCAATGAGCAACACGGGTAGAGATGCAAGTCCTTGCCAAAACAAGGCCTTAAACGCACCAAAACTGGTAAGTAAAGTTGTACCTATATTGCGTGCAGAATTAATAGCAAAGTACACACCCCATAGCAGCAAAAGATGGGAAATATGCTGGTATTTTTCACCCAACACGTATGCTGACAGCCAAGGAAACGCCAGCCACAGAGCGGCCACGTACACCACAGTAAAAGCCTCCATAGCAAGCGTTGATTTCAGTAAAAACCTGCGAATAGAGTCCCACTCTGTCGCTGCGATCAACTGGCCCAAAGTGGGGCGTGCAACCCTTGACCACGCCACACTCAGAATCGAAATAGGGATCAGCAACAGCCGCGCAGCGTTCAAATCTGCCAGCGCTGCCACACCAAGCAATCCACCTGCCACATACAAGTAGCTGTTATTAACCAACCACCCGGCAATCGAGCCGACCAAGGCCCAACGGCTAAGCGACCAAAGTAATTGAAAGTCAGTCACGTAGTGCCGCCAAGCTACAACTGACCCTTTAGTTTTTACCAAATCAGCGCTGTACAAAACAGCTACAACGCCGTTCGCTGCGGCCAACAAGCACATGATTTCTGTCACCGTAACATGGTCTACGAGTAACAACAGTACTGCCCCAAACAGCGTCACGGCTACAAAAATAGCATCCAGCTTGGCTACGATTTCAGGCCTGGACTCAATGAACAAAGCCGTTCGACAGTACTCACGACTACCCAGAGCAAAAATAAACGCTGCAAAGGAAAAGGCTAATCCAAGCGAATTTTCAGACAGCCCGACAGTGGCTGACAGCACGCCAATACCCACGCCTGCGATTACGGCCAAAAGAGCAGACGCAATCCATTGAATACGTAACGTTCTCGCGACAAGCATGACTCGCTCATCAGCAGACCGTCTGGCCGACAGCGTGGTCAGCGCAGAACCGATCAAGGCATCAAGTAAAGTAGTGCTTAGCACCCCAGCAGCGAATAACTGGGAATAGAGGCCATAGGTTTCTTTAGATGCGTAGCGGATGAGGGCGATACCGATGGCGAAGTTCAGTCCACTGAGCAGAACCTGATCAACCATGGACACAATCGACCGCGAGAGAAATGGCTTAGGCGCACTCAAGCGTCACCTGCGTTATGGCGAAAAAGACGGCGCCAAACCCATGTGAAAGGCGATGCTAAAAGCGCTATTGCATAGGCCCAGAATCCTCGCCCAGAGCTAGCCAAACGCGTGGGCTGGTTGTACACCGTACCCAGCACCTCCACGCCTAAGGCCGCAATCTCATTTTTTACTTTTTTAAGGTCTGAGAGACGCGTCACATTTTCACGAGCGACAAACAGGACACGTCCGGTCTGGCGGGCAATCGCTTGCGCGTCGGCCCACTGCATGGAAGAAGGCGTATCTACTACGAACACGTTTACTTGCTTGGCAAAATGTTCCAGCATGCCCGCGAGTTTAGGCATACTGATTATTTCTAGCGGGTTGGGCGGCAAAGGCCCAGACCCCAACACCCAAAACTGGGGCATAACTTCAGGTATCGCATCAAGCGAACGGACACTGCGCTTGGCCAAAATCGTGGACAAGCCGGTTTGGTTAGATAAGCCAAACAACTTGTGTTGCACGGGACTGCGCAAATTGGCATCGACCAACATGGTTTTGATGTTGAGCTGCGCGAAAGCGATCGCCAAACTGGCCGCAATATGGCTCTTACCTTCATTTTTGAGAGGACTCAGCACCGCTATCGCAATACTGAGATCATCCCCCAAGCGCTCTAGCACCTCAGAACGCAGGCGTTTGATAGCCTCTGCGGCTTCGCTGCCTGGTGCATGCACGATTGCCAGCGTAGGGCTAATTTTGGATGCCCGTCCGTTACCGGCAAAGGAGGCGTAGTTGAACTGCTTACCCAGTACCTCGCTCACCTCGCCCTCAGTCAACAAGCCCAGTCGCACCGCAGCTTCTCCAAAGCGGATATTCAGACGATTTTGCAACTGCACGATTTCTTCGACTTCTTCAGGCGTGAGTTTGTTCGCTTTAATGTAAGCGTCACCCATGCGCCCCTTGCGCATGACCACTTCAGGTGACAGATTACTGAACGCGGAGGCAGTTGGGTCTAGCGGGGTGAAAACCGAAGGTTCATTGAAATCGGGTGCCTCCACAGAGGATTCAAACCGGGGGCGCTTGGGGGGTGCCATTGAAGCCTCTCAAGCGTTGCGCTGACCGACCCGGCCCAACACATCGATATTCAGCTCGCGCTCCAAATCGTCAACGTGACGTACTCGACGACCGCTCAATTCCGTTAAAAAGACCAAACCTAATCCCAATAACAAACCCACTGGAATACTCATCAGCAAATTCAATCTCAGCTTGGGTTTGGAATGGGTGTACGGCGCAACCGCCCAACGCAAAACCGCCAAGCTCGGGCTGTTGACATTGCTGGCTATCAGCAATTCGTCGTACTTTTGTACCGCTGAGTTGTAGATTTTTTGTACACTTTCCATTTGCCGCTGGTAGGAGCCAATCACGTCACGGTGCTTTTTCATTTCGAGTAATTTTCTTTGTTTTTCCTGAATTTCACTCGACAAGGCTTGCGCTTGCTGCTCAAAACGGCGCTCCTCCATAAGGGCTGCATTGAGCGCGATTTGGGATTCGCGGTTCAAGCGCTGCACAAGAATATCTCGTTCGGCCAGCACTATTTTAAATTTAGGGTGATTACGCCCATAAACACTTCCAACCTCAGCAGTTTGTCGCTCCAAATCGGCCAAGCGTAAGCGCAACTCAGGGATGCCGCGTTGCTGCGCAATCTCGGGAATTTCTGAAGCAGGCACGCCTGATTTAACCATCGCTTCAATAGCCCTGTGCTTGGAGTTGGCTTCCAGCTGCAAGCCTTGGATAGTGGTCTGCTTGGATGACAACTCGTTAAGCTGCCGCGACCCCATATCGAGCCTCTCATCGGCATCAACAATGCCATATTTCTGCTGATATTCTGTAATGGAGGTTTGTATTTGGTCTAACTCGTGGCGCAAGGTTTCAAGCTGAACACTGTACTGCTCTTGGCGAGATTTTGCAGGGGCAGAACTTATGCGCAGCACCAAGTCCATGTAGGCTTGGATAGCGGCATTCAATGCGTCACGGGCAGAGTTGGCGCTGCTTGCCGAGTATCGGAGCTCCACCACACGGCTGCTTTTGCGCAATACAACTTCCAGCTCTTTGCCAATGCTTTCAACCAAGAGGCTTCGGGCCTTGGTCTCACCCTCTTTTTCAATCATTTTTTTGACGCTGACCTGGGACATCATCTTGGTGACATCTATCACATGGTTGGCGACTTCCTCGCTCTTGATCATGTCAACCTGTGTCTGCATGTAGCTCTCGTCCAGCACAGGGCTGAACTGGCGACCTGCCAGCGGGTCGTTAGCACGATAGTCGATAAACAACTCAGCAGTAGCGGTATACGATTTGGGTAAAAACTCCGTCAATGCAAATGTGGCCATGACCGTCAAAACCAACGCGATAAAAATCGTCAGTTTGCGGGCTTTAAGAATGGCAAACAGCTGCGCAAAAGAAAGCCCAATGGCAGGAATATCAGTGGTCATTGCGTCAGTATGTAAAGTCGTAGCAGGAGCATTGGTTGTTGTGATGAAGCGCTACGAGGCTAAAACAGCCGCTCGTCAACATAGACTACATCACCATTGACGATGAGAGCGTTTAAATCTGGCGTAAGCACTTGGGTATTTTTGTCCGCGTCCTTGCGGTAAATGCGAATGCGGCGCAAAGAGCCTCGCTCGGTAACACCGCCACTGATGGCTAGCACGCGCATCACGTTCAACTCAGGCTCCATCGGATAAGCCCCAGGCCTGCGTACCTCCCCGTGTATGTAGAAGACTTTTTGAGGTGCAACAAAGACCACGTCGTCGTTTTTCAACTCGACATCCAAATCCTCTCTGCCAGAGTCAATCAGTTGATCGAGGCGGATAGCAATTTCTTTACGCTGGGTATCCCCAGCCGTAGCAACGCCGGTTGCTCCATTTAGCCTCAGCAAAAACACAGTACGATCAGCCTTCTGAGTCAAGCCCCCTGCAGTTGCCAGTGCATCGAGCACTGTTAACTTGCCCAAAATAGGAAAACGCCCAGGCCGCAAGACCTCACCTAAAACTGAAATCATCTGGCTGCGTACCTGCCGAACCTGCACTGAAACCTCAGGATTACGCAGGTATTCACCCTCCTTCAGGCGTTGGGCAATAAGTTTTTCAATCACCGATGGGCTGAGCCCACCGATCTTCAGCGTCCCAATCAATGGCAATGTGACCTGCGCGTTGTCATTGACAGTGACTTCAGCAGACATATCAGGCTGACCAAAGACAGTAATGAATATCTGATCGCCGATTCCCACGGACGAACGGTCAAGAGGTAGTCCAGAAACCCCTATGGTTTTATCAAGCGTATTGCTGGCAGAAACGGCACTAGGAGCCAGACTTGGGGCTACTGCTGGGGATGTCACTGTGCTTGCAGGGATCCACTGATTTTCCAACGGCAAACTGATAGGACGTGGCTGGGCATGCGCACAAGGCAATCCAAGTACCCAAGTCAGTAAGGTATACCGTACACCGCACCACAACATAGAAGCGAATTCACTCAATTTTTATCCTGCTGCTTAAGATTTACCACGACATTTCTCATACTTACTTTATGCTCATCTCACATTTCCACGAAATGCCTACGTTCAATATCTAAAAATTAAGCCTTGTAGGTGAATATGTTTTCACACGCATAAAAGCTCCCAAGGCACGAAATAACTGTGGGCGTGGTGAATTAGACAACAAAAGTTTTGAGACCGCCGTATGTGAAAGCAAAGATGTACGCCTAAATTCACAGCTCGCTCGCTTTGTTGTCGCTTAAGCTCAGGCTCGGCGGTATTGCCTTTTTAATGTTTTTGTGGGGTGCGTGTTGTATTTATTTTGTAAGGCCTGGCCATCTTCATTCGTGGCCTCAGCAATAGGTTCAGTATTGCTGACGACGGTATGCGCTTTGCCCCTCATTGCCATGGCAGTCAGTTCAGTCCCCGATATACCCGACAGCCAACCTTTGCAAGGGCTAGCGGTGGACGCCAATGAACTAAAACTTTTTTCAGTGAGCCAGACCCTGCTGCAAGACCCTCAAAATCCAGAGTTGTTACTTAAAAAAGGAGTTTTGCTGTTTGAACTGGGCAAGATACAAGCAGCGCTTGAAATTTTTGAGTCACTCAGAATCGCATTCCCGAAACACCCTGCGCCTTATGCCAATTTAGCGTCGTTGTATGCACGTTTGGGGCGCTTGGAGGAATCCCGTCAGATGCTGATGGTATCGGACAGCTTACAGGGCAATCGGTTCCAGACCCAACTCAGCTTGGCATCGGTGAATTTGGGGTTGGCCTTGGCTGCATTGGGCAAAGCCAATGACCTGAATCCAAACGATGTGGCGACTCAACGCAAACTTCGATCACTTGAAAAATACATCGCTGAGTCCAATAAAGAACCCTTTTCACCAAACGCTAACCAAGCCACAAAGTTAGCGAACCGCGGCTCCAGCATCAACCAGGAAAGTTACCTACAGCCCAGTAAAGCGGTCACACAACGGCAAATTAATAACACAGCGTTGGCGCGAGATCGGTTGTCATTAAGCATTGTTGATGCAGAGACACAAGACCAAACCATCGCGCCTGGCAGCAATGACGAAGTCCAAAAAGCGCAGGTACTCAAAGTGATTGCAGTGTGGGGGAAAGCATGGACTCAGCGCGCCTATAGTGATTACTTAGCAAGCTACAGCGCTGGCTTTCAGCCGCCTGATGGTATGGAGCGCGCGGTTTGGGCCGATCGAAAACAAGCTGTGATGGAGAAAGCAAAGTACATCAAAGTTGAGCTCAAAGTCAGCAGCGTACAAATCGTGGGCAGCACGGCCACTGTCAAATTGAGTCAACATTACCGTTCAGACCGGCACTCAGATTTTTCGCGCAAAGAGCTGACTTTGGGCGTTGAGGAAGGAGATTGGAAAATCTTGGCAGAAAAGCCATTAAGGTGAGCCATAAACGTGGTGTCATCCCTTTCAGTTTTACTTACACTCGTTTACACATCCTCTCCACCTAGGCAACTATGCAACCTCCAGAACGCCAAAGCACCGCACCACGCATTGTTCCTCTCGTGATTATTTCTCCCGTGCGGGACGAGTCTGCGCTGATTGCCAAAACGCTGGACTCTATCGTTGCCCAGACGGTGCGACCCATGGAATGGGTTGTGGTTGATGATGGATCCAAAGACGACACCGCTGCCATTGTTCAGGCCTATGCTGATAAATACCCGTTTATCCGTTTGGTCAAAATCACGGACCGAGGTTTTCGTAAATTGGGCGGTGGCGTGGTGGCTGCTTTCAAATTTGGACTGACCCAAATCGCATCCCAAAAGTATGACTACATCGCCAAATTGGACGGCGACATGTCATTCGGCCCGTTGTACCTAGAAACAATGTTCAAAGCCTTTGATGCAAATCCCAAGCTCGCAGCAGTATCGGGTAAGGTCTTTCGTCCTGAAAACGGTAGCTTTGTCGAAGAGTGGACGATTGATGAGCATGTAGCGGGTCAGTTCAAGTTGTACCGTTGGACTGCATTTTGTGAGATTGATGGCTTTGTGGAAGAGGTGCTGTGGGATGGTATTGATGTGCACACAGCACGTATGAAGGGCTGGCACACCATGAGTTTTGATGACCCGAATGCAAGACTCATCCATCACCGTTTGATGGGCTCATCAGATAAAAATGTCTACAAAGGTCGGTTACGTCTGGGGCGGGGCATTTACTTTATGGGCTACCACCCGATTTACGCTTTGGCATCCAGCATTTTCAGGATGCGCGAAAAGCCGTTCATCATTGGCGGAGTTTTGATTATTGTGGGGTACATCAAAGCCGCCATTCAGCAGGTACCGCGCTATGACAACCTCGAATTCAGGACTTATTTACAAAACTGGCAGCTGGCAAAGTTGAAGGCACGCCTCAAAGGCGAGGCTAACTAAGCCAAGCTCCGATCAAGTTTGCACAGTCTATATATATCGGTATGAAACAACCCACCGGATCAAGTCAAAGCGCGCAGCAAAACCTTCTGAGCCTGTGTACAGGCCTAATCTTTGCCGCAACCATTGCACTTTCACTGCTGCTCCTTGTGGCACTTTACGACAAGGCCCATTTTCAAGAGTTTTCTGGCGCCATATTCGTAAGTGCCTTGGCTGGCTTTGTGGTATTTTCACGGCTTGATTTGGTCTCGTGGTCAGACCGGATTGATATTTTTACCAGTATTTTCACGCGATGGGCAGTGGTATATCTGCTCGTGATTTTGAGTGGCTACTTTTCTATGTCGGGAGAGCAACTGTCGCGTCTCGTAATGCTCTGGTGGCTGTTTGTAACACCCGTTGTGCTGAGCCTTCTTGCGCTGGGCTTGCAGGTATTGGCAATTCACGTCTACTCAACGGGGAACCGACGCCGTAAAGCTGTTTTTTTGCGATTCCACGAAGCAGCAGGCACGCTGGCCAAGCGCATGCAATACGAGCCATTGCTCGGCGTGGACCCTATTGGTTACTTTGATTCTGTAGTTCCAACAGACGAAGATGCGCCGCCTCTACCGTGGCTAGGCGATTTGACGGATGCGGTTCTTTACGTCAACACCCACAAGGTGGACATTGTTTTTTTAGGTCTGGACATGGCCGAAAGCCCTGCTGTACGTGTACTGATGGAGGCACTGCAAGATTCCACGATATCGATTTACTTCATCCCTGACTCCAAGTTGTTTGGCGTACCTGGCGTTCAGGTTACTGAAATGGTGGGAGTGCCGCTCTTGGTGGTGGCTGAGACACCATTTTTAGGCCTGTCTCATGCCCTCAAGCGGCTGACAGACTTAGTCATTTCGTCTATTTTGCTGATTGCACTGGCACCCGTACTGTGCGGTGTGGCCATTGCGGTGAAAATGTCGTCCCCGGGCCCGATCATGTTCAGACAAAAACGCTATGGGGTGGGTGGCAAAGAAATTGATGTTTACAAGTTTCGTAGCATGCGCATGGCAGCCCCCAGCGAACACCTAAAGCAAGCCACGCAAAATGACGACAGAATCACCCGTGTGGGGCGCTTTATCCGCAAGAGCTCGCTAGATGAACTACCCCAATTTTTTAATGTACTCCAGGGCAGTATGAGCATCGTCGGGCCAAGACCTCACGCCGTTCAGCACAACGAACTGTACCGAAAGCTAATCCCTGGTTATATGCTGCGCCATAAAGTCAAACCAGGCATCACAGGCTGGGCGCAGGTAAATGGTCTGCGCGGTGAAACTGAAACAGTCGACAAAATGCGGCGGCGCATTCAATACGATCTGGTTTACATCAGCCATTGGTCTGTCTCGTTTGATATTCGTATTATTCTGCGAACAGCGCTTTTGGTGTTTCGAGATACCAATGCATACTGAGTAAGCTAGAGCACCCTCAACTCAATTAAGGGGGTTATCTGTCGGTACTTTTTCAGTGTTTTTGCGTGAAGCCATCCAACTGCGTATCTGAATGACGCGTGGACTAGCCGCAACCTTGGCCTTAGCCAACTTCGCAGTCATAGCTACAGTTGCCAAAATAGCTGGGCGAGATACAGCACCTTCTCCCAAGGGAATGAGATCAGTCTTAAATCGCATTTTGTAGCCAGCAGTACCTCGACCCAAGTCAATTTCGGTCAAACCGTCTTTAGCCCCTTGCTCGGCGATGTTTTTAAGCAAAATCAAACCTGGCTGGTAGTACGCGTAGGCCAAGTCATAGACGGGAAACCACGAATGCAGTGTGGCCCCTGCTTGTAGGCCAAAGTGGGAGGACACAAGCTTGTCACCCGCATACAAGGTGCTCAATACGCCCCTAAAGCGGGTACCTTGGGTGGTAAGCGCATTCTCCATCAGCTGGCGAATCCAAGGCACCGCAAACGGATCATTGGCAGCACCCACAGTACGCGCCCATTGCTCTGATTTGAGGCGCATCAGCACCTCTAGCAATTGCACACCGCCTTCGTGCATCTCAAACCGCAGCGCGCCTTTGTCGCGAGCCAAGCGTGTCGTTGATTGACGGATTGTGGTCAAAATTCCGGGTGAACGGGTATTTTGAATTTCGCACAGCCGCTGCACGTATGCTTCCCAGCCCCCCTTCAGCGTCATCACCGGCGAGGCGCTGTTGAAACGAACAAAGGGTGTAAAAACCGTCTGCGTTAGCGGCATATGGTTGAAGCCAAAGTAGGCGCAACCACACGCGCTCAGGAGTGACGCCACGTCGATATCAAGCCCAGAGTTCGCGATCAATCCATGATAGTCGTTTAATCCCTGCCCAACAGGCCTAAGTCGGCCCCAACTGTCTTTTTCGAACGGGAAAAACCCCTGCACAACCCCTTGCGACTCGATAACAGCAACCTTGACTGTACGGCCAGCACCCGCGACCAACTGCGTGAACTCTGGACTGTAGTAAGGACTGCGCAACGCCTCATCATCACCTTGTATTTGCTCCCATGTTTCCACCAATGACGCACCCAATTCTTGGGCCGCAATCACAGAAATTTTCATGCGGCATTGCTCTTGCGGCCGATAGCGTGATATTCAAATCCGTTGGCATGCACAGACTTTGGTGCAAACTGGTTACGCCCATCAAACAACACAGGCGTTTTCATCAGCTCGCGTAGTTGATCCCAGTCTGGCGTTAAGAATTCGCGCCACTCAGTAACCAAGACCAATGCATCAGCGTCTTTGGCTGCAACATAGGCATTCGATGCAATCTCAAGCCCTGGCTGGGTACCCAATACCCGGTGTGCTTCGGCTCCAGCAACAGGGTCGTAAGCCGTGACCTGCGCACCACGCGCCAGCAAATCAGCGATCAAGGTCAGACTCGGTGCTTCTCGCATATCGTCGGTATTGGGTTTGAACGCCAAGCCCCACACTGCAAATTTTTTGCCTTCAAGACGTTCGCCAAAACGCGCTTTAATCTTGTCAGATAAAACCGTTTTTTGCCGTTCATTCACCTGCTCTACTGCTATCAACAAACTTAAGGGACTGTCGTTGTCAGCCGCTGTGCGCGCCAATGCTTTCACGTCTTTGGGGAAGCACGAGCCGCCATAACCGCAACCCGCATAAAGGAAACTGAAACCGATTCGCGGGTCAGAGCCCATGCCTTTACGCACAGATTCAATATCCGCATCAAGCCGCTCAGCCAGCATCGCCAATTCATTCATAAAGCTGATGCGGGTAGCCAGCATGGCGTTTGAAGCATATTTGGTCAGCTCCGCGCTGCGAACGTCCATTGCTAAAAATCGATCTCGATTACGCAAAAATGGCTCATAAAGCGCTCGCATCACCTCCCATGCACGCTCATCATCAGCACCAACCACCACACGGTCTGGGCGCATAAAGTCGGCCACAGCAGCACCTTCTTTTAAAAACTCGGGGTTAGACACCACTGAAAAATTAGCAACCACGCCGCGCAAAGCTAATTCTGTGTCAATAACTTCGCGTACTCTGTCGCCTGTACCTACCGGTACGGTGCTCTTGTCCACAACGACGGTGTAGGTGGCAGGCATATGGCGACCAATATCGCGTGCAGCAGCCAGCACATGTGTTAAATCAGCTGAGCCATCTTCATCAGGCGGCGTGCCTACCGCGATAAACTGTACAGCGCCATGCGCAAGAGCTGATTTGGCGTCTGTTGTGAACTTCAAACGCCCTGCTGCCGCATTACGGCGTACCATTTCCTCTAAGCCGGGCTCGTGGATAGGAATACCTCCTGCATTCAAGGTTTCAACCTTGCGTGCATCCAAGTCAAGACACACCACAAAATTACCCATCTCTGAGAGGCAAGCGCCAGTGACCAAGCCAACATAGCCTGTTCCCACAACTGTAATTTTCATTAACCACCCCGTTAATAATCAAAAGTCCATTATCAAAGATAGTGCACATCCAATTGCGTTCGCCAAGTTTTAAAATGCTGCCGGTAAACTTTATCCGCTAACTTCTTGGCAACTTCATAAGTTTTTACCGTTACTGCTACACCAACGCCATGCACAGCCCCCTTACACGAACCGAAGAACTGTTTGGCGTTCGATTAAATGCGGTCACTTTTGAAGACGCAATCACACTGCTTTCGAAACAAGTCAGTTTGCGCCCAGCCAAAGTGATCGTGACACCCAATGTGGATCACTTCGTGTCTTTGAGTGAAAACACCGCGCTGCGTAAAACCTATGCGAGTGCTGACTTCGCCTTTGCTGATGGTATGCCTGTGGTGTGGGCTAGCCGTCTCTTGGGAAAAGCATTGCCGGAGCGCGTAACAGGTGCAGATCTGTTTGTAGCCTTTTGCTTATTGGCACAGGAAAACAGTTGGCGGGTAAATGTCTTAGGAGGAATGCCCGGCCAAGAGGCCATGCTATTAGAGCGATTTTCCGTGGTGTACCCAGAACTACAGGTCAAAATTCTCTGCCCAGGTATGGGTTTCAATCCGCAGTCTGACGAAGCCAAGGCTGCTGCTGACTGGATTAACACCACCAAGCCTGACGTCGTGTTTGTTTGCTTGGGCTTTCCTCGACAAAGTTTGTGGTCTCTGGGAAATAGAAAAACACTGGATACCGGCTTAGTTTTTTGTGTCGGTGCTGCCATGGAATTTGCGTTGGGCATTAAGAGCCGGGCACCCATGTGGATGCAACGCCGTGGCCTGGAATGGGTCTGGCGCCTCGGCTCAGAGCCCACCAAGTTATGGCGACGTTACCTTGTAAGAGGTCCACGTTTTTTGAAACTGATCTTGCAGGAATGGCGAAATCAGCCGCGTAAGCCGTAATCATCACAGCGAATCAAAGCTATAATGTTTGGCTTTACTGGCAAACCCCGACTGCCGATTAACATTTGTCGGGGAACCCCGCTCAGGGCTTGATCTTCCCAGAGCATATTTTTCGGAAAACCATTACGTAATGACCACCATCCGTGTTAAAGAAAACGAGCCGTTTGACGTAGCTCTGCGCCGCTTCAAGCGCACCATTGAAAAATTGGGCTTGCTCACTGACTTGCGTGCGCGCGAGTTCTATGAAAAGCCTACTGCTGAGCGTAAGCGCAAGAAGGCAGCCGCCGTCAAGCGCCACTACAAGCGCGTGCGCAGTATGCAGCTGCCTAAGAAATTGTTCTAAGCCCACAAAGCTTTTTTCAGTCTCGAACCCGCGCTTGAGGACGCTCAGCGCGGGTTTTGCTTTTTCAGCTTCACTTGTTAAAAATCACCCACAGCAACTTCACCAGGAGCATTACTATGTCCCTCAAAGATCAAATCACCGAAGATATGAAAACCGCCATGCGTGCCAAAGACAGTGAGCGCTTGGGCACCATCCGTCTACTACTGTCTGCTTGCAAGCAAAAAGAAGTGGATGAGCGCATGGTTCTGGACGACGCAGCTGTGGTTGCTATTGTGGACAAGCTCATCAAGCAACGCAAAGACTCCATCACCGCATTTGAGTCGGCCAGCCGCCAAGACTTGGCCGACATTGAAGCCCGTGAACTGAAGGTATTGGAAGTCTATTTGCCCGTTCGTTTGACAGGCGATGAGGTCACCTCTGCGGTCAACACCATCGTGGCTGATCTGGGTGCGACGGGCCCAGGGGATATGGGCAAAGTGATGGCCGCTGTAAAAGCCCAGCTGACCGGTAAGGCCGACATGGGCTTGGTGTCCGCAGCAGTCAAGGCCGCTTTAGCACCGAAAGCGGCTTAAAGTCGCTTAAGTGCCAGCCACCTTCATACGGTTTACCAGAATCGAACCCACTGTCTTGGCACCGTAGTTATAAGCATCCGCACCCACCGCCTCAATACCCATAAGCATGGTTTTGAGGTTCCCTGCAATCGTGATCTCGTGGACGGGGAAAGCAATTTCACCGTTCTCTACCCAGAATCCACTGGCACCGCGTGAATAGTCACCTGTCACGTAGTTCACGCCCTGCCCCATCAACTCAATAACGAACAGACCTGTGCCCAGTTTTTTGAGCATCGCGTCCAAATCGTCACCTTTGCGGGTGCGGCTGGAAGACAACACCAGGTTATGCGAGCCACCGGCATTGCCCGTAGTCTTCATGCCCAACTTACGGGCACTGTAGGTACTCAGGAAATAGCCCTCACAAACACCCGCTTTCACCACCTGTCGCGCATGGGTTTGCACGCCCTCCTCGTCAAACGGTGAACTGCCTTTACCGCGCAGCACATTCGGGTCTTCGCTGATGTTGATGTGCTTGGGCAGTACTCTCTTGCCCAAAGAATCCAACAAAAAGCTGCTTTTGCGGTATAGCGCTCCACCACTGGTAGCCTGCACATAGGCCCCCAGCAATCCCGCTGCCACCGGCGATTCGAACAGTACTGGGCACTCAGTCGTCGGAATTTTTCGGGATTTAAGGCGGCTTAACGCCCGCTCTGCGGCGTAGCGTCCTACCGCTTGAGCGCTGGCCAGTTCTGCGGCGTCTCTCATTGAGCTATACCATGCATCGCGCTGCATGTTCGCGCCCTTGCCGGCAATCGGAGCCACCGAGATACTGTGGCGCGAGCTGGCATAGCCGCCACGAAATCCATGGGTGTGAGCGCTGAAGAAGTGGCTTTGCTGGGCAGAAACACCTGCCCCTTCGCTGTTGGTAATGCGTTTGCTGGTAGCAAGCGCCGCCGCTTCACACTCCAACGCCAACACAGCCGCTTGTGCGCTGTCGATAGCCCATGGGTGAAACAAGTCAAGCTCAGGTTGTACCTTGGCAATTTCAGCCTCGTCCGGCAGACCCGCCATGGGATCTTCAGCCGTAAAACGAGCGATATCGTAGGCTGCTTGTACCGTTTGCATGATGGCAGTGCGCGAAAAGTCGGAGGTGCTTGCGTTACCGCGTTTTTTACCGACATAAACCGTAACGCCAAGGGACTTGTCCCGGTTACGCTCTACGTTCTCCAACTCACCCATTCGGGCAGATACGCTCAAGCCACAACCTTCAGATGCTTCAGCACCAGCGTCTGTAGCACCAATTTTTTTAGCGTGGGCAAGTGCCGTATCGACTAAGTCTTCAAAGTGCGCTCGGCTGTATTGGAAGCCACTTTGAGGTGTCGTTGCGGGTGCTTTGGCAGGTGCTTTAGCGGTAGATTTGGATGTTTTCAAAGTATTCATAGCGACGGCTATGATACTTGCCGCACTTGCTAACGATTTCTCGTCGGCTTTACATCCCACCTACCTCCCCCGTCACCATGCCGCGCAAACTCAAAAAGGGCTATTACGTCCAAGGAAAATTCGTCGCTGAAGGCAGCGAACTTGACTTGGAATACAAAGCCGAACTCAAGGGCACCACTGCTGCCAGCCGCACCGACCTCAAGCGCGAAAGCACCGAACTGCAAGCATTGGGAGAAGCACTTATGGGCCTTAGGGCCGGTCTGATGGCTCCGCTGAACCTGCCAGAGCAGCTTCTGGACGCCGTTGCTGAAGGCAAACGCATCACCAACTTTGAAGGCAAGCGCCGACAAATGCAATTCATTGGCAAGCTGATGCGTAAGTTGCAATTAGCTCGCCCTGAAAGCCTGGACGCGATCCGGGCCGCCATGGTGGAGCAACACAGTGGGTCAGCAGCCAGCGCGTTATCGCTGCACCAAGCTGAGCAGTGGCGCAATGACCTTATCGCCAAAGACGAGCGCTTTAGCGACTGGATAACGGCATACCCCGCTACCGACACCCAACAACTGCGCGCACTGATTCGCCAAGCCCGCAAAGACGCTGAAACCAAGCCCACGCCCACGCCCACTGATTTGTCTAGCGCCACCGTAGAAAAATCAACCGTAGCAACGAGCGACACCCCATCACCTGTGCCTCGCCATGGCCGTGCTTACAAAGAAATTTTCCAGCTGGTACGCGAACAGTTGACCCAGGAGACAGGTGATGACAGCACCGCATGACACCCTAAAAATCGGCATCGTCTCTGTCAGCGACCGTGCTTCCACTGGCGTATACGAAGACAAAGGCCTACCTGCGCTTAAGGACTGGTTAAGCCGAGCACTGAAGAACCCGGTTGAATTTTTAGAGCGGCTGATACCCGACGAGCAAGACGGCATCAGCGCCAATCTGATCGCTCTGGTGGACGCTGGCTGCGCCTTGGTGCTTACAACCGGTGGCACGGGCCCAGCACTGCGCGATGTGACGCCAGAAGCCACCTTGGCCGTCTCGCACAAAGAAATGCCGGGCTTTGGCGAGCAAATGCGGCAAATCAGTCTGCGATTCGTCCCAACGGCCATCCTTTCGCGCCAAGTAGCGGTGATTCGCGGGCAATGCCTCATCATTAACTTGCCAGGCCAGCCCAAGGCCATCGCGCAGACACTGGAAGGCCTGAAAAGCCCGGATGGCGCTGTGCTAATGCCGGGCATTTTTGCAGCCGTCCCGTACTGCGTTGATCTGATTGGCGGACCCTACATGGAAACGGATGATCTGGTGTGCAAAGCGTTTAGGCCACCGAATGCGGTACGAGTGACAGCCGCTGTGAAGTAACAGCTGAGCACTAATTCGCCAAAAATTTCATCGTCACGCCCTTCGACTTCTCCCTACTTCCTTTTATTTTCCCACCAACTGCGAAAATTTTTCCGCTTCAAAGCACTCTGTACGGGCTGCGTCGCAGGGGACGCAATCAGGCGTAGTCGGATTTGTTGACAGCTTCTCTATCGCTTGCCATAGCAAAGCGATTTGGTGCTCTTGGCTGGAGGCGTTATCAATCAGTCCACGCATGGCTTCGCCAAGAGGGTCGCCTTCAGGCGTAATACCGTAGGCCGAAAAACTGGGGGTAGCCATTGCTGCATCGCCTGCCGCACCGTCTTTAGGCAAAATAATACGGGCCGGAATGCCCACAGCGGTGGCTCCGGGTGGCACGGGCTTGATGACAACAGCGTTAGAGCCAATTTTGGCCCCATCGCCCACAGTAAAGCCACCTAATACCTTAGCCCCAGCACTGACCACCACGTCGCGGCCTAGTGTGGGGTGGCGCTTGGTTCCTTTGTAGAGCGAGGTACCACCCAAGGTCACGCCCTGGTAAATAGTGCAGCCGTCACCAATTTCAGCCGTTTCACCTACTACTACGCCCATCGCGTGGTCGAAAAATACGCGCTCTCCCAACTTGGCACCAGGGTGGATTTCAATGCCGGTCAACCAACGCCCACAGTGGGAAATAAAACGACCAAGCCATTTGAAATCATGTGTCCAGCACCAATGCGCACGACGGTGTAGTACCACTGCGTGCAGGCCAGGGTAGCAAGTCAGTACCTCCCAGGTACTGCGGGCAGCAGGGTCACGGTCAAGAATACATTGGATATCGGAGCGTAGGCGTGAAAACATTGCGGGAGTCTAAGGGCTTGTATGAGAGATTATGGTAATTCAAGTGGAGGCGTGGTCGCTGGCACCAAGGTGCTCAAGGTACTGCCGTCAGCCCCACAACGCTTGGCTACAGCTTTAGCTACGCCACGCAAGATGTGAATTTCCTCAGGCGCCAGCTGCGCTCGGTTCGCAAGCTGATTGAGGCGAGGCATCAGCTTCTTCGGAGCGGCTGGATCCAGAAAGCCAACATCGACCAGCGTTTGCTCCCAATGTTGCAGCATCCCTTGCACAGCTACCGCGTCTGCACGCTGGCTTGTCGTGCTGGGGCTTTGCACGGGAAATCCCCCCAAAGCCAACCGCCACTCGTAGGCGATCAACTGTACTGCAGCGCCTAAATTGAGCGAGCCAAACTGTGGATTAGTCGGAATACTCAGCGCTGCATGGCAGCGATAAACGTCTTCATTTCGCATCCCAAACCGCTCAGAGCCAAACAAAAATGCTACAGATTGCTCTTCTTTCGATAGCAACTCAAAATGCGGGCGAGGGGCTACGGTTGGCGGTCCGAAGTCGCGTGGCGTCATCGCCGTGGCACAGAGGTGGGTTATGCCTTCCAAGGCCTCATCTAGCGTTTCAACGACACGGGCGTTGCCCAACACGTCTAAAGCCCCGCTGCTGCGCTGGATGGTTTCCTCCCGCCGTAGCACATTGGGCCAGCGCGGAGCGACCAACACCAAGTCGTCAAAACCCATGACTTTCATAGCCCGGGCAGTAGCACCGACGTTGCCAGCATGGCTGACGTTGATAAGAATAAAACGGGTTTTCAAGAGGATTTAAAGTTGTGGGTTGGAAAAAGCCAAGGGAACGGTAAAATCCAAGATTGTCGCCGCCGCATCGTCGGGCCGGAATTCTTTGTTCTTCACACAATCTATGTCGTCCAATCTGCACCCCATGCTTAACGTGGCTACCAAAGCCGCACGCGCCGCTGGCGCCATCATCAACCGCGCTGCCATTGACGTGGAAGCCGTTCGCATTTCGCAAAAGCAGATCAATGACTACGTGACCGAGGTGGACCAAGCCGCTGAAAAAGTCATCATTGAAACTTTGCTCACCGCCTATCCTGGCCACGGCATTCTTGCTGAAGAGTCCGGCTCTGAGCATGGCGCCAAAGATTCAGAATTCGTCTGGATCATTGACCCCTTGGACGGCACGACCAATTTCATCCACGGTTTTCCTGTTTACTGCGTCAGCATCGCTCTATCGGTGCGCGGAAAAATAGAGCAGGCCGTCGTTTTCGATCCTACTCGTAACGACCTTTTCTCGGCTAGTAAAGGCCGTGGCGCGTTCATGAACGACCGCCGTATCCGCGTCTCTAAACGCATTCGCTTGGCCGATTGCCTGATCTCTACCGGTTTCCCCTTCCGCCCAGGCGATAACTTTGCCAGCTACATGGCGATGATGGGCGACATCATGCCCAAGGTGGCAGGCATGCGCCGCCCCGGTGCCGCAGCGCTGGATTTAGCCTACTTGGCCGCCGGGTTCACCGATGGCTTTTTTGAAGCGGGTCTTTCGCCTTGGGATGTCGCTGCAGGTTCCCTCTTGGTGACAGAAGCAGGTGGCTTGATCGGTAATTTCACGGGTGAGTCCGACTTTTTGGACCAAAAAGAGTGCATGGCAGCTAACCCTAAAATTTACGGTTTGATGGCCCCGATGTTCAGCAAATACAGCAAATTCGCTACCGCTGGCGAAAAAGCTACTGTGCGTCAAGGTACGGTGTCGGTCGGCAGTGCAGCGGAAGCCAAAGCCGCAGCTGCCAGCCCCACTGAAGAATCCAATTTGGGCTCTATGGACAATACGCCTGCCGCTGACGCACCGTTTTAAGGGGCTCTGGCGCGTGTAGCTGTCATGTAGGGGTCACTACGCGCGCTCAAAACGGACACACCGCCCTGGTTTGGGTAAAAAATGGGGCATTTTGATAAGACATACCCTATGCCAATGCACGCTGCCCCGTTTACGCCACCTCTCGCAGCCCCCTTCGCACCACGCTTCAAAGTGCGCTGCCAAGCAGATGTCAAGCGACTTGAGGATATTCCGCTAGCCACGGCCCTCACGGTGCGCAGTACTTACGAAATTTTTCGCAATTCAGCGCACGCCTTTGGTGAAAAAACTGCCCTGACCTTCCTGCCAAGCACCAACCCGGACGACACCCCCATCCGATGGTCATACGCAGAACTGCTCGCAGGTATCCACCAAACCGCTAACCTGCTGCACAACCTGGGCGTCGGCCCTGGCGACGCGGTGGCCGTGCTCCTACCAGGCTGCTTGGATTACCACTTGGCATTGTGGGGAGGCTCAGCCGCCGGCATCGTGCAACCGCTGAACCCGCTGCTAACCGACGAAAAGCTAGTCTCGCTAATGACGGTAGCCCGCGCTAAAGTACTGATCGCCTACGGCAAAACCACGGGTAGCGACGCCGACGCCGACATGTGGCAAAAAGCCCTGCGCTTACGCACCCTAGTGCCTACACTCACAACACTGCTGCGCGTTACTCCACATGACGAAGTGCCCGGTAGCGGGGATACCCTCCCGGCAGGCGTGGCCGACTTCAACCTCTTGCGCAACGCACAGCCTGCTGATCGCCTGCTAAGCCAGCGCAATATTGCACCCACCGACATTGCGGCCTACTTCCACACCGGCGGCACGACCGGCGCACCGAAACTCGCCCGCCACAGCCACGGCAATCAAGTTTTCACCGCCTGGGCCAGCGTGATGATGCACGGCATTCTGGCCAGCGACGTGTCGATCAATGGCTACCCACTCTTCCACGTTGCAGGGGTGCTTGCAGCCTCGCTTTCCAACTTTGCTGCAGGTGCGGAAACAGTGATTCCCACCACAGGACTTATGCGCAACCGCGAAGTCATTGCCAATTACTGGCGCTTGGTAGAAAAGTACCGCGCTACGACCCTTTCAGGCGTACCCACTGTGCTGGCCGCACTGGCCAATGTGCCCGTGGGTAACGCCGATATTTCCAGTCTGCGCTACTGCCGCACGGGTGCCGCACCTCTACCCCCCGAGCTTTCCGCCCGCTTCGAGCGCCAATTCGGGCTGCATGTGCATGAAAGCCTTGGTATGACCGAGATGGCAGGTATTTCCAGCGTCACGCCACCCGGCGTGGTGGGACCTGCAGGCTGCGTGGGCTTCGCCGTCCCGTTCAGCCGCGTGCGCATCGTCGCGTTAGACGATTCCGGAGGCGCCAGCGACAATGATGTGGCCCCCGGTACCCAAGGCATGCTGCTGTTCAAATCACCCAACGTGTTCCCCGGATTTTTAGACGCTGACGATACCGCTCGGGCGTTCACCGCTGATGGCTGGCTGGCAACAGGCGATTTGGGCTTCATGGACGAGCATGGACGTTTGCACCTCAGCGGCCGCTCTAAAGATCTCATCATTAGAGGCGGCCATAACATCGACCCAAAGACCATTGAAGACGCACTGGGTGCTCACCCCGCCGTACAACTGTGCGCCGCCGTAGGAGCGCCTGACGCCTACGCAGGCGAGCTGCCTGTGATTTTTGCAACGCTGATCCCAGGGGCCACAGTGACGCAAGCAGAGCTGCTGGAATTTGTCCGCGCCCGCGTCGATGAGCCGCCTGCACGCCCTAAATCTGTGACGATTCTGGAAACTATGCCCATGACCAACGTGGGCAAAATTTATAAGCCTGACTTGCGGGTAATGGCAGCAGAAGCGGTCGAGGCAGCACTTCAACAAACAGCCGTGTAATTGGCAATGATCATGGCTGTACCTGCATAAAAAATTCCCGGTGACGCGAATCTACCGGGGGCATTTAAGTGCCGCAAAAAGCGGCTTTGTCGAGCATTTACATGTGCTCAATCATGACTTGCCCAAAGCCTGAGCAGCTGACTTGAGTGGCGCCATCCATCAAACGCGCGAAGTCATACGTCACCCTCTTGCTCAAAATCGAATTTTTCATCGAACTGATGATGAGATCAGCCGCTGCAAACCAGCCCATATGGCGCAGCATCATTTCCGCCGACAAAATTTCTGACCCAGGGTTCACATAGTCTTTGCCAGCGTACTTGGGTGCTGTGCCATGAGTGGCTTCGAAGCAAGCCACGGAGTCAGACAAATTGGCACCAGGGGCGATACCGATACCGCCTACCTGGGCCGCAAGCGCGTCAGAGATGTAGTCACCGTTCAAATTCAACGTAGCGATCACGCTGTACTCGGCTGGGCGCAACAGGATTTGCTGCAAGAACGCATCGGCGATCACGTCTTTGACTACGATTTCTTTGCCCGTCTTAGGGCTCTTGAACTTCATCCAGGGACCGCCATCGATCAGCTCAGCGCCGAACTCTTTCTCGGCCAGCGCGTAAGCCCAATCGCGAAAGCCACCTTCAGTGAATTTCATGATGTTGCCCTTGTGGACAATGGTCAGGCTTGGCTTGTCGTTATCAATGGTGTACTGAAGCGCTTTGCGCACCAAACGCTCAGTGCCCTCGATGGATACAGGCTTGACACCAATTCCCGAGGTATTCGGAAAACGAATCTTCTTGACGCCCATTTCCTCTTGCAAGAATTTGATGAGCTTTTTAGCCTTGTCGGACTCGGCTTCAAATTCGATGCCCGCGTAAATGTCTTCCGAGTTTTCACGGAAGATAACCATATTGGTTTTCTCTGGCTCTTTCACAGGCGAAGGCACGCCGGTAAAGTACTGTACGGGGCGCAGACAAACGTACAAGTCCAGCTCTTGGCGCAAAGCTACATTCAACGAGCGAATGCCACCGCCAACAGGCGTGGTTAACGGGCCCTTAATAGAAACCACATACTCGCGCAGCACTTGCAGCGTTTCTTCAGGCAGCCACACGTCAGGGCCGTAAATTTTGGTGGACTTCTCACCAGCATAAACTTCCATCCAATGAATTTTCTTGGTGCCGCCATAAGCCTTGGCCACAGCGGCATCTACCACTTTCAGCATCACTGGGGTGATATCAAAACCGGTGCCATCCCCTTCGATGTACGGAATGACAACCTGATCAGGCACATTCAGCGACATGTCAGCGTTGACGGTAATTTTTTGACCTTCTGAAGGAACCTTGATGTGCTGGTACATAGAAAAATAACTCCGGTGTGAGGAAGAGGAAAGCCTTTAAATTTTAGCGTTTAAAAGATAACGATCAGACCCCCGTGGTCTGTCTTGGTCAAGTACGTTCGTGTTCGCATGCGCCAACAGGAGGGCACCAGTGCGCTTCGCACGCACTAGCGAAACGTACCGATGTCTTCAAGCCAACAGAAGCTTGTCGTCGTCGAGCTTTTCACCACGCGTCTGTTCGAACATGCGAAGCAGATCGGGCACATCCATCCCCGCGCGTTCAGGTCCAGCCACGTCAAGAATCACTTGGCCCTCGTGCAACATCACTGTGCGTGAGCCGCAGTCCAATGCCTGCCGCATGCTGTGCGTCACCATCATCGCGGTGAGCTTGCCTGCTTCGACGATCTTGGTAGTGAGTTCAAGCACAAAGGCTGCGGTTTTCGGATCGAGTGCCGCGGTGTGTTCATCCAGCAGCAGGATGCGCGATGGCCTGAGCGAGGCCATGAGCAGGCTAACCGCCTGACGTTGTCCGCCTGAGAGCAGGCCGACGCGGTCGGCTAGCCGGTTCTCCAACCCCAACTTCAAAATCGACAGCTTCTCGCGGAACATCTCACGCATGTTCCGGTTGAGCGCGAAGCGAAAAGTCCGCCGTTCACCGCGCTTCCACGCCAGCGCCATATTCTCTTCAATGGTCAGCGCCTCGCAAGTCCCCGCCATTGGATCCTGAAACACGCGGGCGACGCTGTCCGAACGCTGCCAGGCGTTCATACGGGTTACATCCTTGCCGTCTATATCGATGCTGCCGCGATCGACGATCAGGTCACCACTCACCGCGTTGAGAAAAGTCGACTTTCCAGCGCCATTCGAGCCGATCACAGTAACAAACTGGCCTGTGGGAATCTCTAGGCTAAGCCCTTGCAGCACATGGTTCTCGATCGGCGTGCCTGGGTTAAAAGTCATTTCGAGTTGTTGAACGCGTAACATCAGTTCTTCCTCTTGAAGAGTCTACTCAGCTTGCGCTTGTAGGCCGGCACCAATAGCGCGAACGCCACCAGCACGGCGGTAACCAGGTTCAGATCCTGCGCCTGCAAGCCCATGAACTCAGTGTTTAGCGCCAATGCAATGAAAAAACGGTACAACAGCGCACCCAGCACACACGCCAGGGTGGTGATGGCCATACTGCGTGCGGGCAACAGCGTCTCGCCGATGATCACCGCAGCCAGACCGATCACGATCGTGCCCACGCCCATCGAGATGTCGGCCACGCCCTGGCTCTGCGCAAAGAGTGCGCCGGCCAGCGCCACTAGCGCGTTTGAGAGCGCGAGGCCTGCCATCGTGTGAAAGTCGGTCGAAATACCCTGGGCTCTCGCCATACGCGCGTTGCCCCCAGTAGCGCGCATAGCAAGCCCGGCTTCGGAAGCGAAGAACATGTCGATCATGATCTTCGCGGCGATCACGATCAACAAGAGTAGCGCCGGTTTGGCCCATTGCTCAGGCATACCAAAATCAACCATGCTGAATACTGTGGGTTCGCTGATGAGCGCCACATTAGGCTTGCCCATCACGCGCAGATTGATGGAATAGAGCGCGATCATCACCAGGATGCTCGCGAGCAACTGCATGATTTTGAGTTTGACATTAAGCCAAGCTGTGATCCAGCCTGCAACCGCGCCAGCGACGCAAGCCACAGCAGTGGCAGCAACCGGGTTCCAGCCAGCAACGATCAGCGTCGCAGCCACTGCCGCGCCCAAGGGGAAGCTGCCATCCACTGTGAGGTCTGGAAAATTGATGATGCGAAACGACATAAAGACGCCCAGCGCGACGAGTCCAAATATCAGACCAATCTCGATGGCGCCCAGCGATGCAATAAGAGACATGAAGGGGTTTCCGGTGGGATAGGAGCGAGTCTGCCCTGGTCACTAAACCAGGACAGACTCGATTGGGATTACTTGGTGCTCATGACCTTTGCCGTCTTCAGCAAGGCTTCGGACAGGGTTACACCTTGCAGTTTTGCCGCTCCCGGGTTCACGACAAGTTCAAAGTTGGTGCTGGTCTGCGATGCGATGCTGCCGGCCTTCTCTCCTTTTA
>JAYUED010000205.1:0-25233 GCA_043739385.1 Betaproteobacteria bacterium
TGCCCGGCGCGATTGTGGGCGGGCTGATCATTGGCATCATCGAATCGCTGTCGGGGTTTTACTTGCCCGATGGCTTCAAGGACACAGCGGCTTATGTGATGGTGCTGGTCATGCTGATGGTGAAGCCGAATGGTTTGTTTGGTGAGAACTTAAGAAAAAAAGTGTAATGCGCTTCATCTTCAAAACCGATTACGCGCAAGACATCAAGATCGCCAAACATGGCGGGCAGCTATTCTGGTATGGGGCGCTGTTGCTGGTGCTGTGGGCAGCGCCGTGGGTGTTTGCGGAGTACTGGCTGGCGCAGCTCACGTTTGTGATGATCTATTCAATCGCGGGGCTGGGGCTGATGCTGCTGGCTGGCTTTACCGGGCTGTTCTCGCTGGGCCATGCGGCGTTTTTGGGCGTGGGCGCGTACACCCAGGCGGTGATGACGAATGCGGGGGTGCCGTTTCCCATCGCGCTGCTGGGCGCGGCGGCGCTGTCGGCGGCTGTGGGCTTTGTGGTGGGCCTGCCGGCCTTGCGCGTCAAGGGCATTTACCTCGGCATGGCGACGCTGTCGTTCGGCTTCATTGTGGAAGAGGTGATGGCGCGCTGGGAGTCCGTGACCGGCGGCAACGCGGGCATGCACATCAAGCCGCCCAACATGTTTGGTTGGGTTTTGAATTCGGGCACCGAGTTTTACTTCCTTTGCCTGGTCATCACCGTCATTGCCACCTTGGGCATCTTGAATTTGCTGCGCTCGCCCACGGGCCGGGCTTTTGTGGCGATTCGGGACTCCGAGATTTCAGCGCAGAGCATGGGCATCCATCTGGCGCACTACAAGACGCTGTCATTTGCCATATCGGCCGCGCTGGCCGGTGTGGCAGGCGCTTTGTACGCGCACAAGCTACAGTTCATCTCCCCGGACCAGTTCAACATTTTGCAGTCGATCGACCTGCTGCTGATGATTGTGATTGGCGGCGTCGGCTCGGTGCACGGGGCGTTTCTGGGCGCGATTTTCCTGATCACCATGCCGCAGGTGATTGCCCTGGTCAAAGACTACCTGCCAGCCACCATCGGCCAGGCGCCCGGCCTGCAGGGGCTGGTATATGGCGTGGTGCTGGTGGCCTTTGTGCTGTTTGAGCCGATGGGGCTGTATGGACGGTGGCTGAAGGTGCGCACCTATTTGCAGCTGTTCCCGTTCTACCGCAAGGGCATGTTCAAGCGGCAGAAATCGTTCCAAAAGTCGGACAGGCTGAGATGACCGATATTCTCCTTTCAGCCAAGAACCTCAGCGTGCGCTTCGGCGGCGTGCTGGCGGTCAACAACGTCAGCTTTGATGTGAAGCAGGGCGAGGTGTTCACGCTGATCGGCCCCAACGGCGCGGGCAAGACGACGGTGTTCAACCTGATCAGTCGCATCTACACGCCCACCACGGGCGAAATCGTCTACTTGGGCAATAAGCTCACAGAGCAGCCACCCCACAAAATAGCCTCGCTGGGCATTGCGCGCACCTTTCAGAATATCGAGCTGTTTGAGAACGCGTCGGTGCTGCACAACCTGCTGATTGGCCGCCACACACACCGCAAAACCGGCCTCTGGCAAGACCTCTTCTTCACCGGCACGGCGCGCGCGGCAGAAATCAAGGCGCGCGAGAAGGCCGAGGAAGTGATTGAGCTGCTCGATTTGCAGCACCACCGCGACTCCCACGTGGCCGGCCTGCCCTACGGCGTGCGCAAGGTGGTGGAGATGGCGCGCGCCCTGTGCACCGAGCCCAAGCTGCTGCTGCTCGACGAGCCCTCCAGCGGCCTGAATGTGGAAGAAACCGACGACATGGCCTTCTGGATTGCCGACATCAAGAACGAGCTGGGCATCACCGTGCTGATGGTGGAACACGACATGACGCTGGTCAGCAAAGTGTCTGACCGCGTGCTGGCCATGAACCAGGGCGAGGTGCTGGCCATGGGCACGCCGCGCGAGGTGCAGAGCGACCCAGGTGTGATTGAGGCTTACCTTGGGTCGGTGGATGATGTGTCGTCTTTGCGCAGGGGGGCCACGGTATGAATTCGGTGCCACCCGCAATCAGCGACACCCCTGTGCTGAAACTGCTCAACGTCGAAAGCGCCTATGGCCCGATCAAGGCGATTCGCGGCGTGAGCCTGCAGGTGCGCCGGGGCGAGATTGCCACCGTGCTGGGCTCCAACGGCGCGGGCAAGACGACGATTCTCAAAACCATCTCGGGCATCATCGACCCGCGCAAAGGCTCCATCGAATTCAAGGGCCAGGACATCACGGCCAAGGACCCGGCGCACATCGTACAGCAGGGACTCAGCCACGTGCCTGAGGGGCGCGAGGTGTTTGCGCTGCTCAGCGTGCGCGACAACCTGGCCATGGGGGCCTACACCCGGACCGACCGCGACGGCGTGGCCAAGGACATGGAGGCGGTGTTCAACTACTTCCCGATTCTGCGGGAACGGGCGAGCCAGGACGCGGGGCTGCTCTCAGGCGGACAGCAGCAGATGCTGTCGATCTCGCGCGCGCTCATGGCCAACCCCGACCTGATGTTGCTGGACGAGCCCAGCCTGGGCCTGAGCCCCAAGCTCACCAAGGAAATCTTCGAGATCGTCGTGCGCATCAACCGCGAGCGCGGCACCACCATCTTGCTGGTGGAACAAAACGCCAACATGGCGCTGAACGCATCCGACTACGGCTACGTACTGGAAAACGGCCGCATCGTGATGGAAGACATCTGCGCCAAACTGCGCGAGAAAGACGACATCAAAGAGTTTTATCTTGGCATGAAAGAAGACGGCGTGCGAGGCGAGCGGCGTTGGAAAAAGAAGAAAAACTGGCGCTAACGGGTGCCAGCTAACAGGTGCAATGGAATGGAACGGATCAATCAGCATGTCTAACCTTTGGGACTTATCCAACATCCAACCTCGGCGCGAAAGTGTGCTGGACGGCGACACCATTCCGGCCATGTTCTGGAACGCTGTCGCAAAGCGCGGCCCCACCACATGGATGCGACAAAAACAACTCGGCATCTGGCGCAGCTGGACCTGGGATCAAACCGCGACGGGCGTGCGTGAAATTGCTGGCGGCTTGCTCAGCCTGGGTTTCGAGGCGGGTGACTGCGCGTCCATCCTCGCCAACACCGTCATCGAATGGGTCCTGGCGGATCTAGCGGTGCTGAGCGCAGGCGGCGTCGCCAATGGCATTTACCCCACTGACGCCGCATCGCAAGTCGCCTACCTGTGCGAAGACTCGCGCACCACCATGCTGTTTGTTGAGGACGACGAGCAGCTCGACAAAGCCCTTGAAGTGCGCGCACAGCTGCCTTTGCTCCAAAAAATAATCGTCTTCGACATGGAAGGCCTGCGCGATTTGAACGACCCTGGCGTCATCAGCCTTCACCAACTCCGCGCCTTGGGTCGCAGCTATAACGCCCTTCACCCTGAAGCCGTGATGCAGCGCACAAAAGCCTGCAGGGCAGAGGATTTGGCGATTTTGGTCTACACCTCAGGCACCACGGGTAAGCCCAAAGGGGCCATGCACAGCCACGGAGGCCTAACCACTACGGTGCGTGGCTACAACCTGTTGGTGGCACAGGACTCGACTGACGAGCGCATGTGCTTTTTGCCACTTTGCCATATCGCCGAACGCATGGGTGGCGAGTATTTCGCTATGTATGCAGGCTCAATCCTCAACTTCGTCGAAAACCCTGAAACAGTACCCGAGAACGTGCGCGAGATTTCACCCACCGTATTTACCGCTGTACCCCGTGTGTGGGAGAAGTTTTACTCGGGCGTGATGATTTCCCTCAATGAAGCGGGTAAGTTGCAGCAAGCCGCTTACGGCTGGAGCATCGGCGTGGGGGCAGCGATTGCAGATAAGGTACTGGCAGGTGAGCCGGTAGACGGCTTCCTGAAATTTAAATTCAGCATTGCCCGCTGGCTGTCGTTGAACAACGTGCGGCGCTTGATCGGTATCCACCGTGCCCGTTATTTGGTCACGGGTGCAGCGCCTATTTCTCCGGAACTGGTGAAGTGGTATCTGGCACTGGGCGTGCCAATGCTGGAAGTCTGGGGCATGACAGAAACCTGCGGCGCTGCCACCGGCGTACCAGCCACACGGATGAAACCCGGCTCAATTGGACCTGCGGCGGAATACAACGAAGTCAAAATTGACCCGGTGACAGGCGAAATCCTGGTGCGTGGCCCTAATGTCTTCATGGGCTACCTGAACTTACCCGAAAAGACCGCCGAGGCGATCGATAAAGACGGCTGGCTGCACACCGGCGATGTGGGCTTAATGGACGCAGACGGCTACTTCAAAATAACCGACCGCATGAAGGACATCATCATCACCGCCGGAGGCAAAAACGTCACCCCCAGCGAACTGGAAAACGAACTGAAATTCTCGCCCTACGTAACCGATGCTGTGGTAGTAGGTGACAAGCGGCCTTACCTCACCGTCATCGTCATGATCGACCAAGAAAACGTCGAAAAATACGTCCAAGACAGCGATGTCCCGTTCAGCAACTACGCCTCACTCACCCGCAGCGCCGAAGTGCAACAGCTGATCCAAGAGGTGATTGACCGTGTGAACAAGAAATTTGCCCGTGTTGAGCAGATCAAAAAATTCTTCTTGCTGGAAACCCAACTTGGGGCAGAGGATGAGGAGTTGACACCCACGATGAAGCTCAAGCGCAAGCTGGTGCAAACCAAATACGCAGAGCAAATTGACGCGATGTACCGATAAACCCAACCTTGAACTTTTCTGGAGTCTCACTATGAAGCTAAAACCGTCGCATGCCCTAATATCTACTGCATTAGCAGCTCTTATTTCAGGAGTACCTGTACAAGCACAAACCGCTGTGCCTACACAGGGCGTCACTAAAACTGAAATACTGATCGGCACTATTCAAGACCTCTCCGGGCCGCTGGCGGGCTACGGCAAGCAAGCGCGTAACGGCATGCTGCTGCGCATAGACGAGGTCAACGAACAAGGCGGCATCCACGGCCGCAAGCTCAAACTGGCGGCGGAAGACGATGGCTACGATCCTAAAAAATCGGTGTTAGCCGCACAAAAACTGGTGAACCAGGACAAAGTTTTCATCATGGCCGGGCATATCGGCACTGCACAAAACATGGCGGCGATGCCTGTGCAGTTTGAAAAGAACATCATCAACTTCTTGCCTATCACCGCCGCACGTGAAATGTACGAGCCGTTCAACAGGCTCAAATACTCGTTCGCTGCCACCTATTTTGACCAAATGCGTATTTCGCTGCCCAAAATGGTCAAAGAAAAGAGTGCTAAAAAAGTCTGCGTCATTTACCAGGACGACGACTTTGGGCTGGAAGTTTTGCGGGGCGCAGAAGCCGGTTTGAAAGCGATGAGCATGGAATTTACGGAGAAGACCAGCTTCAAACGCGGTGCGACCGACTTCTCAAGCCAGGTCGCCAAGATGAAGGCTGCAAGCTGCGATTTGGTCGTGATGGGTACCATCATCCGCGAGACCATTGGCACTATCGCCGAGTCGCGCAAGAATGGATTCAACCCTGTCTTTTTCGGCTCCAGTGCAGCCTATACCGATCTCATCCATAAGCTGGGCGGCAAGCCCATGGACGGCCTCTACGCCACCATGAGCGCTCAACATCCCTACCTGGATGAGGCCTCGCAACCGCTGCGTTTTTGGGCTAACAAGTACAAAACCAAGTTCAACGAAGACCCCACCGTGTTCTCGGTCTACGGCTACAGCATCATTGATGTGTTCACCCGCGCAGCCCAAAAAGCGGGCCCGAACCTGAGTACCGAAAGCTTCATCAAGGCGATGGACACGATGAACATTCCAGCCGATATTTTTGGCAATGCTGAGGCCAGCTACACCGCGACCAAGCGCCTGGGCAGTGACCTCACCCGCCTGTCCCAAATCCAGGATGGCAAGTGGAAGGTTATTTCAGACTACGTGAAGCCATGATGCCATGAAGATAAAACCCGTCCTCGCGCTGTGCGCGCTTGCATTGGCAGTCCCATTTTCTGTAGCGCAGACGCAAGGCGTCAGTAAAAATGAAATCCTGCTGGGCACCCTCCAGGATTTATCAGGCCCAGTAGCCAGCTACGGCAAGCAAATTCGCAATGGCATGCTGCTGCGCCTGGACGAAGTGAACGAGCAAGGCGGTGTCCATGGTCGGCGGCTAAAACTGGCTACCGAAGATTCAGGCTACGACCCTAAAAAGTCGTTGCTGGCCGCACAAAAACTGGTCAACCAAGATAAAATTTTTGTGATGGTGGGCAGTTTGGGCACAGGTCCAAACATCGCAGCGATGCCGGTGCAGTTCGAGAAAAACGTGGTGAACTTCTTCCCCATAACGGCCGCACGCGAGATGTACGAACCGTTTAACAAGCTGAAGTACGCCCTTGGCGCAGCCTATTACGACCAAGTTCGCGGGACGCTACCGCAATTAGTGAAGGAAAAAAACGCCAAAAAGGTCTGCACGCTGTACCAGGATGACGACTACGGTCTTGACGTGCTACGAGGAGCCGAGGCTGGTCTGAAGACGATGAACATGGCGTTGGTTGAAAAAACCAGCTACAAACGCGGGGCCACCGATTTTTCCAGCCAGGTCGCCAAAATGAAGGCATCAGACTGTGATTTGGTGGTGCTGGGCACCATCATCCGCGAGACCATAGGTGCCATTGCCGAATCGCGCAAGACCGGCTTCAACCCGGTATTCTTCGGCCCCAGCTCCATCTACACCGATTTGATCCACATCTGGGCGGCAAAGGCATGGACGGACTCTATGCCGCCATGACCGCGCAACACCCCTACCTTGATGAGGCCTCGCAACCTATCCGATTTTGGGCAACCAAGTACAAAACTCGGTTCAACGACGACCCAACAGTGCTGTCCGTTTATGGCTATGCAGTGATTGACGGGTTTGTCCAAGCCGCCCAAAAAGCGGGGCCTAACCTGACCACGGAAACCCTGGTCAAGGCGATTGACACCACATCGTTCCCCACCGATATGTTCGGCAGCCCCGCCATGAGCTTCACCCCCACCCGGCATTTGGGCAGCGACGCTTCAAGGCTGTCGCAAATTCAGGATGGCAAATGGAAAGTGGTAGCTGATTACGCGAAGCCGTAAAGGCGCTTGCGCGCACCTCACCAGCCGCCGTCAGCGGCTCGCCATGAGCCCCTAGGTCAGGCATCGATCATGGGGGTTCTCCGCATAAGCGATAGCCATCAAGTATCGCCAACGGCTAACAAGATATTAGACAGGCCTGCCTATTGTTCCTACGATGAAAAGCGGGGCTAGCCGTTGCCGCCTATCACCCATCACCCATCACCCATCACCACCCTCGGTATAACTCCATAAAGAGACAAGCTTGGACATCACCATGAAAAAATCGACTCTATCGCTGGCCATTGCTACCTTGTTCGCTCTGGTCAATACGGCCCATGCGCAAACCAGCACCACACCCGTGAAAATTGGCGTCTTGGCCGATTTAAGCTCCATTTACTCGGGTATTGGCGGTAAAGGTCTGGTCGATGCAGCCCGCATGGCGGTAGAGGATTTTGGCGGCACGGTACTGGGAAAACCCATTGAACTCCTCTCTGTGGATACGCAAAACAAAGTGGACGTGGCCTCTGCCAAAGCGCGCCAATGGTTTGACACTGAAGGCGTTGACATGGTGACGGATATCCCCTCATCGTCCATTGCTTTGGCTGTCAGCAAAATTGCCGAGGATAAGAAAAAAATCATGATAGTGACGAGCGCAGGCTCCTCAGACCTCACAGGAAAAAACTGCTCGCCTTACACCGTGCATTGGACATACGACACCTACGCTGTGTCTAACGGCACCGCATCAGCCGTGCTGAAGGCAGGTGGTGACTCTTGGTATTTCATTTCCGCCGACTATGCGTTTGGCCAAGCGTTGGAACGCGACGCAAGTGCGGTGATTACCAATGGTGGCGGCAAGGTACTAGGCTCCTCGCGTCACCCCTTAAGCGCACCGGATTTCAGCTCTTTTATCGTGCAAGCGCAATCCTCTAAAGCCAAAGTTGTGGCGCTGGCCAATGGCGGGCAAGACACCATCAACGCCATCAAACAAGCTGCTGAATTTGGCGTGAGTAAAGGCGGGCAAAAAGTCGTCGCGCTGTTGGCTTTTCTGTCAGACATTAAGTCCATTGGCTTGCCCATGGCTCAAGGCCTGTTCCTGACCGAAGCTTTTTACTGGAACCAGGACGACAAAACTCGCGCGTGGTCAGAGCGATTTTTCAAACGTAATGGCGTCATGCCCACCATGACGCAAGCGGGCACTTACGGTGCGGTATCGCACTACCTGCGCGCTATCAAGACAGCAGGAACCAAGGACTCCGATAAAGTCATGGCGCAGATGCAGGCTATGCCGATCAACGATTTCATGACCACCAACGGCAAGCTCCGCATCGACGGGCGCGTGGTACGCGATATGTACCTGTACCAAGTCAAAACCCCCAGCGAATCCAAAGGCGAGTGGGATCTCTATAAAACAGTAGCCACAACACCCGGCGACATTGCCTTTCGCCCCATGAACCAAGGCGGATGCCACTTGGTGAAATAACTCATAAGTCATAAGTCAAACGCCTTCGCGCCCAACCTTTACAGCTTTGAAAGCCCACCATGATCAGCTACGAAATCCAAGCCTTTGGCACCCCACTCGTCCGAGCAGAGCGCCCCACCCCCGTACCGCAAGGCCATGAGGTACTGTTACAGGTACAAGCTGCCGGGGTATGCCACACAGACATCCACACCTGGCACGGCTGGTATGACCTGGGAGGCGGAAAACGCTTGACCATGGGGGACAGAGGCGTGACCCTGCCTTTGACGCTGGGCCATGAAATTGTGGGCAAGCTGGTGGCCACAGGTGCCAACAGCACAGGCGCAGACATCGGACGGAACTATTTGGTCTACCCGTGGCTGGGCTGCGGGGATTGCAAAGTGTGTCGCCGTGGGCAAGAGCAACTGTGCACCAAGCCTCGATTTTTGGGCATCTTCCGGGCTGGCGGCTACAGCGACCATGTGATGGTGCCTGACGCCAAGTATCTGATCGACATCGGCGATATGTCACCTGCCCAAGCCGCACCTTACGCCTGCTCAGGCCTGACCACCTTCACTGCTATTCGGAAAATAAAACCTGCCATTCTGCAAGAAGAACCGGTTGTTGTCGTTGGTGCCGGGGGCCTAGGCTTGATGTGCATTGGCTTACTGAAAGCCATGGGCAGTGTGGGCGTGGTGGTGGTCGAAACGAATGCTGCACGGCGCGAAGCGGCCATCGCCGCCGGTGCTATGGCCGCTATTGACCCCACAGCTCCCGACGCAGTCGCGCAATGCAAAGCAGCGCTTGGCAGTGCCGCCTGGGCGGTGATCGACTGTGTCGGCTCCAGCCAAACGGTGCAACTGTCGCTGGACCTGCTGATCAAAGGCGGGCAATTGATTGTGGTGGGCTTGTTCGGTGGCGAAATCACCGTACCCACGCCCACACTGCCCATGCGCGCCATCAGCATTGAAGGCTCTTACGTCGGCAACATCGCGGATCTGCGCGCCCTGATTGCGCTGGTCAACGAGAAAAAGCTTAAGCCGCTACCAACCCAATGCTGCGAACTGCACCAAGCCTCCTCAGCCCTCCAAGACCTGGAAATGGGCAAAGTCATTGGCCGTTTGATTCTGCAACCCAAAGCGTAAGCATTAAGGCAGCCTAAGCCAGCGCATTGACATAGTTCTCCCCAAGTACTTTGCTGGGGTGTGAGGCTGTCACATGTCCCATAAAGGGGGGCATGATGGCGTAGCCGAGCAGTGCTTGTAAGCGCGGCGACATGCGGCGTACCTGGGAAATAGGCACACCATGGTAAAAATTCTCTTGCGTGCGCGCCCAAGGTTCGCAGTACTGGTTTGAGAACGCGAGCCGAGGCGTTGCGCTGCGGTTGGCCCCACCTCGGTGCAGCACCGTCCCATGAAAGAACACACAGGCGCCAGCAGGTATGACAGTAGGCACAAGTCCCTGCACGAAGGTATCGTCTGTGCCACCAGCCCCGTCACCACGGGAGTAGCTGCCCGACACCTGCGCATCGTCCCATTTGTGCGAACCGGGGATGATTTCAGTACCTCCATTTTCCAAGGTAAAGGCATCGACCGCCACAATGGTGCTGAAGCTGATGGACGCGCGAGGACGTGGCACCGGATAGAAAGAATCATCGTAGTGCACCGGTTGTGCTACCTCACCAGGATAAATGCAAATCGCCTGACTGGCGGTCAAAAGACAGTTGGGCCTCAGAAAATGGTCTAGGAGCGCCATCACGCGAACGTCTTCTGCAATGTCTTCAAACACCTTGCCACGCCCAACCAAGGTGTACACCCGCTCTGTACGAAGTCCCTCAAAATTATTACGTCCAGCATGGCTACCCAAGTGAGGGGCCAAGGCATCGCGAACTGCTTGCAGTCGCTTCAGACTCAAAAAATCCGTGATGATGGTGAAGCCTTGGCTGTCCAACGCTTCCAGGTGAGGGGCTATGGCCCAAGTTTCATTCAGTGCTGTGTCCATTCCCATCTCCATCCTGGTTGTTTGCACTACAGGCTACGAAACGATGTAAGCCCCCGCCCCGGTAGACAACAACTTGCCATCGGCCCCGAAGAACTCCATGCGCGTAGACGCCACCCGCGACCCCAGGCGCATCACCTCGGCACGCAGCTCGAAACTCGCGCCAATGCCGGGGCGTAAGTAATCAATCCGCAAGTCGATAGTGCCCAGCTTGCCAAAGCGCTCCAGCCGCTTGAGTGGCGGCTCGTCCATGTGCCGCGCTCCAATAGCCGCCATCACCGCCAAACCGCCCATCGCGTCCAGCCCCGCACTGATGACGCCGCCATGCAGGCGGTTGTGGTCATAGTGGCCAACCAGCTCGTTGCGCATGTCTATGCGCGCAGTGACGCGCTCGGGTGTGACGCTGGTGATCTTCAGACCCAGCACGCGATTGAATACGATTTTTTCTTCAAAAATTAACTTCAAACCGGCTATGAATTCAGGCTCAAAGGTCGGCAAGGGAAGGGTTGTTTTAGGCATGAGGTATGGGGGTATGGGTGCGAGGTCAAAGCAAGGATTGTTACAGCCCTAGCTGCTTTGCAGCCAGTTCTTTCATCACCTCTTCAGCCCCACCGCCAATCATCATCACTTTGACTTCGCGGTAAATTCGTTCGGACTTCGTGCCGCGCATGAAGCCCATACCGCCAAGGATTTGCACCGCTTGGTCGGCGCAAAACTGCATGGTTTGGGTAGAGTGGTTCTTGAGCATGCAGACTTGGGCAACCCAATCAGGGGACATATCACTGGCATCAGCGCGGGCGGTGATGGCGTCCACCCAGGCTTGCGTGGAGGCGATACGCATCTGCATGTCCACCAACTTATGGCGAATCACTTGGTGCGTCACCAGCGGGGCGCCAAAGGTTTTACGTTGGCGAGCCCAGTCCAGCGCTTCGTCGAAGCAGGCCTGCGCAAAGCCAAGCGCCATCACAGACATAGCTAGGCGCTCGCTGTTGAAATTGGTCATGATGATTTTGAAGCCACCGCCCTCCTCACCCAGCAGGTAGCGCGCGGGGACTCGCACGTTGTCCATGCGAAGGTGGGCGGTGTCCGAACACCACCAGCCCATTTTTTGCAACGGCGAACGCGATAAACCCACCGCATCGCCAAGCACCAATAGCATCGAGATACCGCCAGCGCCTTTGCTTCCCGCCTCGCCGGTGCGCACGGCCATGGTGATCCAGTCGGCACGCATCCCCGAGGTAATGAATACCTTTTCACCGTTAACGAGCCAATCGCCACTCCCGTCATCCGTGCGCACGGCGGTCGTGCGCACGCTGGCGACATCGGAGCCGCCACCGGGCTCGGTAATGGCTAAGGCTGCGATTTTTTTGCCACTCAGCACGCCGGGAATCACCTCGGTTTGTACGGCCTCGCTGCCGTAGCGTAGTACGGGCGGCAGGCCAATGTTGTGCGAAAACAGGCTGGCCATCAACCCGCCGCTGCCGCTCATGCGGCACATCGTTTGGGTAACGGCGTTGCGCAGGGCAAACGACGCGGGTGTGCCCCCGAGCACCTCGGGGTAGCCCATGCCGAGCAACCCCAGGGCGGCGGCACGTGCATAGAGCGGGCGGGGAAATTCCCCGGCTTCGTCCCAGGTGTTGATATGGGGCACGATCTCGTCATGCGTGAAGCGACGCACCGTGTCGGCGAGGCTTTCAATATCAGCGCGTTGGTCAGGCGTCATGGGGTCAGTTCAGGTTGTTATTCAAACTGCAGCAGGACTTGCCCTGTCGCAACTTGCTGGCCGACTTCGGCGATTAGAGCAGCGACCACCGCATCACGTGGTGCCGTCAGCGCATGCTCCAACTTCATGGATTCCAGCGTCAGCAAGGTGTCACCGCGTGTCACTTTGTCGCCGGGTTGTACGGCGATACGGATTACCTTGCCGTTGAAGGGCGCTCTTAATTCGGTCGCCGCTGATGCTTTTCCTGCTTGGGCTACCGACTCGAAAGAAGCATCTTCCAGCCACACGTCAGCGGCACCTACCTGCACATGCCAGCGCTGATCCGAGGTACGGCAGGCGTGGGCGGTGTGGCGCACGCCGTTCAGAGTAATACCAATAGCAGTGGCCAAGCCTGCATCTGCCCCATCCTCGAGAGACTGCACCAAGGCCGCGTGCGTTTCGTCACCCTGCACCACCTGAACCCGGCCCTGTCCCAGCTCGCGCACCGTCAATGCCAACGTCTGGTTCCTATGGCGCAGACGCACAGATCGAGTAAACGGGCTGGGGAGGTGGTTTGCACTTGGGTTTGCCCTTAAGTTTTCACTAAAAATAACCGCAAGCACAGACTGAATAATGATTGTTTGCTCTTCTTTTTGAATCGCTTCACGCACAGAATCGCCGTGGTGAAGTAAAAATGGAATCAACGCCTCGCCTGCGCGGAACTGTGGATGCGCTAGCGTGACGCGCAAAAACGCCCGGTTGGTAGGCACACCAAGCACGCGCGTTTGCGCCAGCGCGGCACGCAGCTTGTCGATGGCCTGAGCACGGGTGGGTGCGTGAGCAATGATTTTCCCGATCATGGAATCGTAGAACGCAGGCACTTCGCCACCGCTTTGCAGGGCGTGGTCTACCCGCACGCCATCGGCTTGCGCAGGTGCAGAAAACGCCAGCACCCGACCTGAGTGCGGCGTATAGTTTTCGTCCTCAGCGCACAAGCGCACCTCGATAGCGTGGCCGTTTAACTGAATTTGGGCTTGCGTCAGCGGCAGCAGCTCACCTTGAGCAATGCGCAGTTGCCACTCCACCAAATCGAGACCAGTCAACATCTCAGTGACAGGGTGTTCGACTTGCAAACGCGTGTTCATCTCCATGAGGTAGAACGACGAAGCCCCCACGCTTGCCACTTCGTGTGCTGCGCGCCCCCCCGAGGGGGCCGTCCCTAGCTTGGCGCGACCCGGCGCGGCAGCATCCTCACCTTCGAGCAAAAATTCCACCGTCCCCGCCCCAACGTAGCCTGCCGCCAGCGCCAAGTCCACGGCACAAGCGCCCATCCGTGCCCGCAACGCGGCATTTACCGCAGGCGAAGGCGATTCCTCAATGATCTTTTGGTGCCGCCGTTGCACCGAGCAATCGCGCTCACCCAGGTGGATGCCGTGGCCGTGGGCATCGGTGAACACCTGCACCTCGACGTGCCGGGGTTGCAGCAGGGCGCGCTCGATCAGCAGTTCGTCGCTGCCAAAGCCGCTCAGCGCTTCCGAGCGAGCGCTTTGCAGAGCGGCCAGCAGCTGTTCGGGCAGTGTCACCAATCGCATTCCACGCCCGCCACCACCGGCAGTGGCCTTGACCATCACAGGGTAGCCAACCCGCCCTGCCTCAGCGACGAAACGCGCATCTGACTGGTCAGCGCCTTGGTAGCCGGGCAGGCAAGGCACGTCACGGCTGAGGGCAAGTTGTTTGGCATTGGCCTTGTTACCCAAGGCGCGGATAGCGGCGGGTGGCGGGCCAACCCACGTCAAACCGGCGTCGATGACAGCCTGAGCAAAATCGGCGTTCTCGCTCAAAAACCCATAGCCAGGGTGAACCGCATCGGCACCCGTGGCGTGGGCGGCAGCGATAAGTTTGTCCACGCGCAAGTACGAATCAGCCGAGGCGTTGCCGCCCAACGCGACAGCGACGGTGGCTTCACGGACGTGCAGTGCTTGCGCATCGGCGTCGGAATACACCGCCACCGTGGCGATACCCATGCGGTGTGCGGTGCGCAGGATGCGGCGGGCGATCTCGCCACGGTTAGCGATCAGTAACTTTTTCATAGCAAGCTGTGCAGGTAAATCATGGGCTATAAGGCGTTTTCATAGAGGTTTATGCAGTTTTATGCAATTTCATGAAAAATCACGCCGGTCTGGGCTTTTTAGCGATACCCATCAGCTTGGCCAGAATGCCCAACATCACCTCGTCTGCACCGCCACCAATTGAGCCTAAACGGCCATCGCGGAACATGCGCGAGACTTTGTTTTCCAGCGTGTAGCCCATACCACCCCAGAACTGCAAGCAGGTGTCGGGCACCACGCGGTTCAAGCGCCCTGCTTTGAGCTTCGCCATGCTGGCCAGCTCCATCACGTCTTGGCCCTGGACGTATAACTCGCCCGCCCGGTAGGTCAGCGCCCGCAGAGATTCGACCTCGGTTTTCATCTCGGCGAGCTTGAACTGCACCCACTGTTGATCGGCCAGCGTGGCGCCGAAAAGCTTGCGCTCCTGCGCCCATTCCACCGTCCACTGCACGCAGTTGCTCAGCGATTGCAGGCAACTGGCCGCCGCCCACAGGCGCTCTTCCTGGAACTGCTGCATTTGGTAGATAAAGCCTTGGCCCTCATGGCCAATGCGGTTGCGCTGGGGCACACGCACCTCGTCGAAATAAATCAAACCGGTGTCCGAAGAGTGCATCCCGATTTTGCGGATTTTCTGGGCCACAGAGATACCGGGGCGTAGCTTGCCGCTCTTACCTCCCCCATCACGCATTGGCACCATCACCAAGCTTTTGTTTTTATGCGGATTGCCCTCGCTGGTGTTGACCAGCATGCACATCCAGTCTGCTTGCAGGCTATTGGTGATCCACATTTTTTGTCCAGTGATGACGTAATCGTCGCCATCTTTGCGGGCGAAGCTTTTGACGCCCGCCACATCACTGCCAGCACCAGGTTCACTCACGCCGATACAGCCCACCATATCGCCGCTGATGGCGGGGGCGAGGAATTCGCGCTTCAGTTCTTCGCTTCCAAAACGGGCCAGCGCAGGGGTACACATGTCGGTTTGCACACCAATCGCCATGGGCACGCCACCACAGTGAATTTCACCCAGGGTCTCGGCCATTGCCATGCTGTAGGAATAGTCCAGACCAGCCCCACCGTAGGCTTCGGGTTTGGTGAGACCCAACAGACCCAAATCGCCAAGGCCTTTGAAGACTTCATGCGCAGGGAAGATTTCAGCGGCTTCCCATTCATCTACGTGCGGGTTGATCTGCTCGTCGATGTAGCGTTTGAGGGTTTTCTGGATTTCGCGGTGCTCGTGGGTGAAGTTCATGGCGTTGTCTCCGGGTTGTTTTCAAGGGATCAAATGGTTTTTAGAGGTCTAGGCTGGGCTAGGCTGGAATTCACATTGCATATTTCACATTCGGGCCACACCAAACTGCATGGCATTGAGACGACGATCGGCCGCATCGGCGCACATCGCCAAACACATCGCCAGCACAGTTCGGGTGTCCCGCGGGTCGATGACGCCATCGTCCAGCAACAGGCCACTGGTGTAGAACGCATCGGACTGGGACTCGAACACGGCGACGATTTTGTCGAACTGAACTTGGGACGCAATCGGGTCGGGCGTGAGGCCTTTGCGGACCATTGCGGCTTCGGTCACGATTTGCATGGTGCGAGCAGCCTGCTCACCACCCATGACCGCCGTTTTGGCATTCGGCCAACTGAACAGAAAACGTGGCGCGTAGCCCCGTCCACACATGCCATAGTTACCCGCACCGAAGCTGGCACCGCACTGGATGGTGAGTTGCGGCACGGTGGCGCTGGTCACGGCCTGGATCATCTTGCTGCCGTGCTTGATCATGCCGCCCTGCTCGCTCTCTTTACCCACCATATAGCCGGTGGTGTTTTGCAGGTAAATGATAGGCTGGCCGAGTTGGCACTGGCGCTGGATGAAGTGGGTCGCTTTGTTAGCGCCAGCCACATCGATAGGACCGTTATTCGATATGAAGCCGATTGCATGCCCTTCAATACTGCCCTGTACACAAAGGGTTTGAGGGCCGTAGAGCGGTTTGAACTCCAGAAGATCAGAGTCGTCCGCGAGGCGGGCCATGATTTCGCGCATGTCGATGGGCTCACGCAGTGAATGGGGCATGAGCGAGAGGAGGTCTTCGGCGCCGTAGCGAGGTTCTTTGACTGCGGTGTGAGGCGCAATGTAGGGCAAGTTATTCGGCCAATCAAGCCGTGCAACCACTTCCCGAGCGATACCCAGGGCTTGGCGGTCATCTTCCGCTAGGTATTCGCCCAAGCCCGACACGCTGCTGTGCATCTCTGCACCGCCCAACTCTTCTTCGCTCGCGACTTCGCCCGTGGCTGCCATCAACAGTGGCGGGCCAGCGAGGAAGGCGCGGGAACGGTTGCGCACCATGATGACGACATCAGAGAGACCTGGCATGTACGCGCCACCCGCCGTGCCGGAGCCGTGCTGCACGGTGATAACGGGGATGCCCGAAGCGGACAGACGGGCTAGGTTGCGGAACAAGGCGCCACCGTGGATAAAGCCCTCAACCCGGTAGCGCATCAGGTTAGCTCCTGCGCTTTCCACCAAGTGGACGAAGGGCAGTTTGTTGGCCAAGGCAAGCTCTTGAACGCGCAAAATTTTGTCTAACCCCATTGCCTGAATGGAACCGGCTTCGATGCCCGAATCGCTGGCGACCACCATGCAGCGTACGCCGCTGATCCAACCAATACCGGCCAAGACGCCACCGCCGGGCACAGACAGCGCGGGGTCTTTGTGGTCTTGGGCATAGCCTGCAATGCTGCACAGCGGCAAATACGGCTGACCTGGATCAAGCAGCAGCGCCATGCGCTCGCGGGGCAGTAACTGGCCGCGTTTGTCGAACACGGGTTTGGACTTGGCCGACGCCTGCGCGGCGCGGTCTTCGAGGGCACGGAGTTGATTGAGGCGGGCCAGCATGGCGTCGCGGCGCTGAGCGGCAAGAGCACTATGGGCGTTCCAGAAGGAGGCGAAAACGGTCATGTTGTGAGCTCAGGTTAGCTTAGATTGGCTTAGGTTGTGGAGCGAACACTTTGAGTAAACACTTTGGGCACAGCGGCGCGGTGGAAGCCATCAAACGGTTTAACAGCGTCAAGTTCTTGCACCGCAGCCTTGGCCGCGAACTCGCCCCAGCCCATACGCACTTGCGGACGTGCGCCATCAACCCGCAGCACGCTGCCGCTGATGAACGAGGCGGCGGGGCTGAGCAAAAACACAATCGCAGCGGACGTTTCCGCCTCGTTGCCGAAGCGCCCCAGCGGCACGGTGGCACTCATTTGGCGCAATTTTTCACCAGCTTCAGGCGGGTAATGGTCCATACCGCTGGAAGCGATATAGCCTGGTGCCACAGCATTAACGCGTACGCCCGCTTTTGCCCATTCCAGTGCCGCCGTCTCGGTAAAACTCACCATACCCGCCCGCGCTGCGCCACTGTGGCCCATGCCGGGCATGGAGCCCCACATGTCGGCAACTATGTTGACGATAGCCCCACCGATCTGGCGCATCGCTTGCAAGTAGCACTCGCGCGCCATCAAAAACCCACCAGTCAGGTTGGTGTGAACTACCGCATCCCAACCCTTGGCGCTGATGGCTTCCAGCGGTGTCATGTACTGGCCACCAGCGTTGTTAACCAGCCCATCAATACGACCTTGCGCCGCGACGATGGCAGCAATGGTTTGCTTCACCACCTCTTCTTGCCGTATATCGCAGGTGTAGAAGCTGACGGTGCCGCCAGTCTCTTTGCAATCAGTGGCAATCTCGGCAGCTGTGTTTTGCAGCTTTTCTAGGTTGCGTCCCACCAGCACGACATGAGCACCCAGCGCGGCCAGCTCATGCGCAGTGCAGCGCCCAATGCCGGAGCCACCGCCAGTGACGATGATGACTTTGCCTGCAAACAAGCGGGGCGCGAAGACGGAGCGGTAGTGCGGTGCAGGCGTGGGTGTTGGCATCAGTGTCGGCGTCAGTGACTGGGCAGCGGAAGTGATGCTGGGAGAGCTCATACCTGTTCCTTGTTCAAAAAAAGAGCAACAGCGGCAGTGGCCAGTTCATCCAGAGAGACGCCACCTTGACCCGCTTCGCGCGGGTCATACCACTGCGCCGTCCAGTTCAATGCGCCAAAAATAAGCAGGCGGGCAATTTTGACGTCGCAGCCCAAACGCCCTGCACCATGGAGCGCCAACAGCACTGGCATCCAAACGGATTCGTATTCGTCCTTGATGAGCGTCATCTGCTTACGCTGGCGCGGGTCTAGGCTTCGCCACTCGTACAGCATCACGGGAATGAAGTCAGCGTCGTGGCCGAACAAAATATCGAGTTGGTTGCGCACTAAAACAGCTAAGAGTTCGTGGTGTGCGCTGTCCTTACATTGGGGTTGATCTGTTTTTGATCGAGTGCCAGTTTCAGTAGCCAGCGCCTGCACCACCAACTTCTGGCGCGCAATGGCACTGCGCATGCCCTCTTCCATCACCGCAAACAGCAACTCACCTTTGCTTTTGAAGTGGTAAAACGGCGAGCCACTGTGCATCCCCACCGCTGCGGCAATGTCGCGCGTAGTGGTGGCGCTGAAACCCTTGGAACGGAAAAGCTTGGCTGCAGCGCTCAGCAGCGCTTGTCGACGGTTGCCATCATCGCGTTCGTCGGACGTTTTGGGAGGACGGCCACGGGGACGTTTGGGTACTGGCGCTAGGGGGACGGTGCGTGCAAAAGTAGTGTTTTCGTCGTCAGGCGTGGAGGTCAACAGCGTAGGCTGAGCAGTGGCGTGAAGAGAGTAAGGTTTGTCCATTGCGATGGACGATAGCAAAGCTTTTTATTTTTAGCAAGCGTTTGCTTTTTAAAAATCAAATGAGCCGATTTAAACTTAAATGCACTCTGCACATAAAGCTGCTCGCGCCGGTCCCCCTCAAAACTGATAGCCCTATTCGGGTGACATGGATGCCCTAGCCCACCCCGCGCCGCATATCCTGCAGGCCAAACAGAAAATCCCAAAACTGCTTGGCTTGCACTTTAAAGCGGTAGTCCGCCTGGGCAAACTGCTCTTCTACGATTTCGGTGATACGACTGTCCAGCGTGGCCTGCGGAACGGTGAGGTAGGCCTCTGATTCAGAGCCGTCGCGCTGTACTTTGGCACCAGCTTTGACGGCGATACGCAACATGGCCGTGTTTTCACTTAAAGCGTGGATGAACAGCAGGTCAATGTTTTCATTACGAGCGTGCATCACGGCACGGTCAAACAGGCGGCTGCCGTAGCCCTTGCCACGGGCCTTTTTGAGCACGGAGACACCAAATTCTGCGCAAACCTTGTGCTGAGGGTCTTCGTTTTTGGCGAGATGTGCCATGGCTATCATCTCCAGATTACGGTTGTAAATACCAAAAATTTCGTCACGCTCGAAGTCAAGGCCATCGACATAACGCTGAATTTGTTCGTCCCCAGCCGCATAGCCAAAGCGCAGGTAACGGTCATGGGGCTCCAAATCCAGCAGGTGCTTGGTAATGCGCTCACGGTGGCTGGGACCGAGCGAGCGAATAGGTACGTGGACTTTGCTGGAAATGGGCAGGCTTGTTTCAGTCATAAGCTAACTATAAGGGTTTTCCCTAGTTGCTACACCCTATTACAAGGATCCTAGGAGGAATCCAGGAAAACAGTGCCTTCCCCGCGCATTGCGTCACATGAAATCACACCACCAACACAGGTTCTTGCATGGCTTCGATCTGCTGTTCTAGCATTTGCACCTGCCCACGCCAATAGTCGCTGCTACCAAACCAGGGGAAATTGACCGGGAATATCGGGTCTTCCCAGCGGCGAGCAAGCCATGCACTGTAGTGGATGAGACGCAGAGTGCGCAAGGGCTCGATCAGTGTCAGCTCCTGGCGATTAAAACTGCGGATTTGCTCGTAGCCGTCCAGCAAGGCGGAAAGTTGCTGCGTGCATTCTCGGCGGTCACCGCTCAGCAGCATCCACAGGTCTTGTACGGCGGGGCCAGTGCGGGCATCGTCCAAATCGACAAAATGCGGGCCGCCACCGGGCAGCTCAGCAGGCGTCCACAGGATATTGCCAGGATGGCAGTCGCCATGAAGGCGTATATTTTGAATTTTTCGAAAATTTGAATCAGATTGACTCTTTGCGCCTTCTCCTAGTGCACTGGCTGCTATTAATTCAAGAGCATTTTTGTACGCCACTTGCCACGCACTTTGTACATCCAAGGGGATCATCTCGTGCGTCAAAAGCCAATCGGCCGGTTCAGTGGCGAAAGTTGCGATGTCCAGCGCAGGGCGGTGGGCGAAGGGTTTGGCTGCGCCCACGGTATGAATGCGTGCAAGAAAGCGGCCAATCCACTCCAGCACCTCAAAATCATCAAGTTCAGGGCGACGGCCACCCCGCCTGGGGCTGACCGAAAATGCAAAACCACCAAACTGGTGCAGGGTTTGGCCTTGCAGATGCAGTGGGCCGACGACGGGAATATCAGCCGCCATTAACTCGGCTGCGAAGGCGTGCTCTTCGAGGATTTGGGCTGGCGTCCAGCGGTTGGGGCGGTAAAACTTAAGAACGACGGCATCGGGCGTGCCGTCTGCTCCACCCTCTTCAAGGTGCGCAAGGTAAACCCGATTTTCGTAAGAACTGAGCTGCATCAGCCGCCCGTCAGCGTGCAAGCCTACGCTGGAAAGGGCATCAACAACCAAGTCAGGCGACAAGGCCTCGTAAGGGTGGCGGGCGTTGGGCGTATCGGAAGGGATTAAGGCAGAAGTCATGGGCGATTGTCGCGCCCTGAGGTTCAGGTCACACCGCTGGCTTTGAGTTCGGCCAAACGTGCAGCGCTTAGTCCTAGCAGGTCAGTCAGTACCTCAGAGGTGCCCTCACCCAGTACCGGAGGGGCCAAGCGCACTGGCAGGCGTTTGCCGTCCAGCTTGTACGGAGGAGCCAGCACATGGGTGCTGCCGGCCACTGGGTGGGGCTGTTTCGTCACCAAACCACCCGCCACCGCGCGCTCGGAAGTCATTGCCTCGTACAGACCCAGCACTTCACCGCAGGGGATTCCCGCTTTGGCCAGGCGTGCCAAGAGCAGCACGCGCTTGCGGGCTTTGAGTTCAGCAAGGATGACCGGCACCAGCACCTCACGGTTGGCACCGCGTACAACGTTGGTTTTGAAGCGTTCATCATCAGCCAAATCGGGGCGGTCAATCACCTCGCGGCAAAACCGCTCAAACTGCTTGTTGTTGCCAACCGTGATGACCAGCGGGCCGTCTTCAGCGTCGAACACGCCGTAAGGCACGATTGACGGGTGCGCGTTGCCATAGCGCAGCGGGTCTTTTTCCATCAACAGGGCTTCCAGGCCGTAGTAGGCGGTAATCATCAGGCCGCAGTCGAACAGCGCCATCTCGATGTGCTTACCTTTACCCGTTTTTTGGCGCTCAAACAAAGCAGCCAAGACCGCTTGGGCAGCGTACATGCCAGTGAACAAATCGACAGCTGCCACACCGAATTTAAGCGGCGGTTGCTCGGGCGTGCCGTTCATAGCCATCAAACCGGCTTCCCCTTGAATCACCAAGTCGTAGCCGGGGCGTGACGCTTCAGGGCCACTGCGGTCATAGCCAGAGACCGAGCAGTAAATGATGTCGGGCTTGATGGCTTTGAGCTGTTCGTAGCCCAAGCCCATTTTCTCGACGCCACCGAACTTGAAGTTCTGGATAACCACATCGCACTGCAAAGCCAAATCTCGGGCTATTTTCTGGCCATCCTGGGTTTGCAGATCGAGCGTGACAGAGCGTTTGTTGCGGTTGACGCTGTTGTAGTAAGCGGTCTCGGTCTTACCCACACGCAAGCCCCAGTCGCGGGTATCGTCGCCACGCTCAGGGTGTTCGAGCTTGATGACTTCAGCGCCAAAGTCGCCAAGCACCATGCCACACCAAGGGCCCGCGAGCACACGGGAGAGATCGAGGACTCGGATGCCGGACAAGGGCAACCCGGAAGACGTTGAGGAGGCGGCTTTTTCAGCAATGGGGGAATTCAGATCCATAGTGGTGATTGTTTCTGCGGTTTAGCCTGTTCAGGCTACTTCAGTAAATTTCAAACAAACCAGCAGCACCCATGCCTCCGGCAATACACATGGTGACCACAGCGTATTTGGCTTTGCGGCGACGGCCTTCGAGCAACACATGACCCGCCAAACGGGCACCGGTCATGCCGAAAGGATGGCCGATGGACACAGCGCCGCCGTTAACGTTCAAGCGTTCGTCGGGAATACCCAGTTTTTGCTGGCAGTAAATCGCTTGAGAGGCAAAGGCTTCGTTCAATTCCCAAAGGTCAATGTCGTCCACCGTCAAGCCGTGGCGGGCGAGCAGCTTAGGCACAGCGAACACTGGGCCAATGCCCATTTCGTCAGGCTCGCAGCCAGCTACCGCCATGCCCCGAAACACGCCCAGCGGCTGTAGGCCCAGGCGCGAGGCCTCAGCCGCTTCCATCATCACGCACGCGGAGGCACCGTCGGCCAGCTGAGAGGCGTTACCTGCGGTGACAAAATTACCGGGGCCGCTGACTGGTGACAGCTTGGCCAGCGCCTCATAGGTGGTGCCCCGGCGGTTGCAGTTGTCTTCAGACACGGTGACTTCGCGGCGGGTGACGACTTTGGTTTCTTTGTCAGTCACCGCCATAGTGGTCGTGCAGGCGACAATTTCATCCTTGTAACGGCCTTCCAGCTGGGCGACTTCAGTCTTGCGCTGGCTTTCAGCAGAAAAGCGGTCTTGCGCTTCACGGCTGATATTGTAGCGCTGGGCCACGATGTCAGCGGTAGCAATCATCGACAAGTACAGCTCGGGCTTGTGCTCAAGGATCCACGGGTCCATGCCAGTGTCCCCGTCTTCACGGGTTCGGATAGATGAAATGCTTTCTACGCCGCCGGCGATCATGGCGGGTGCGCCATCCACCACGATACGACCCGCCGCAATGGCGATGGCTTGCAAGCCTGAGGCACAAAAGCGGTTCACCGTGGTGCCCGCAATAGACAGCGGCAGCCCCGCGCGGATGATGCTTTGGCGCGCTACATTGCGCCCCGTGGTGCCCTCTGGGTAACCGCAGCCGAGGATGGCATCTTCGATCATCGCCGGGTCAATGCCTGAACGCTCCACTGCAGCACGTACCGCAAAAGCCGCCAGCGTCGGGCCGGGGGTGACGTTGAACTCGCCCCGATGGGATTTGGTCAAGGGGGTACGGGCAGTGGATACGATGACGGCTTCGCGCATGGTTGTCTTCCTTGAGGAGGGTTATAAAGTTGAGGAAATTCTAGGTAATTTCAGAACTTAGCCTCTGATTATTCGTTCGATCCCGATTCCTGACAATCCCTAGTGCCTCTACACGGCATCTTGCGCGACATGCTGTTTGATAACCGGGTGGACGATCTGGTACGCGATGAGGTGGAAATTGGTTAATTTTGCGACTGAGAAGGCACGAGGGGTGACTTAGCGGTGTAAATTCGCCCGTTAAAGAAGGTTGAGACGGTTAAGACGGTTAATTCCAACCACCCTAGGCTTATTCTTAGCTGCACCTTGTACGCTTTCAGTCTCTTTCATAGCTTCATGGATCACTTAAAGCAACTCCACACTTTCACGTCCATCGCTGCACGAGGCAGCCTCACCGCTGCGGCCCGTGCGGAGGGCGTTGCCCCCGCCATCATGGGTCGGCGGTTGGACGCGCTGGAACAGCGATTGGGCGTGAAGCTGCTGGTGCGCAGCACGCGGCGCATCAGCCTCACGCACGAAGGCAGTGCATTTTTAGAAGACTGTCAGCGTATCCTGGCTGACATTGCCAATGCTGAAGCCAGCGTCTCGGCTGGCGGCATTAAGGCCAGCGGGCATTTGCGTTTGACAGCGCCAGCAGGCTTTGGCCGTCGCCATGTGGCACCGCTGGTGCCGCGCTTTCGCGAACTGCACCCCGAAGTCACCATTTCCCTGAACCTGAGTGACCGCGTAGTGGACATCGCAGGGGAAGCGTATGACTGTGCTGTGCGGGTTGGCGATATGCCCGATTCCTCTATGGTTAGCGTGCGCTTGGCGGCGAACCGACGCTTGTGCGTGGCGACACCCAAGTACTTGAAGCAGCACGGCACACCACAGCACCCGAGTGAATTAGGCAAATTTTCTTGCCTGACGCTGTCCAGCGACGCCTCTCAAACCCGGGGCTGGGCATTTTGCCTTGGGCTCCAAGAAGCAGAAAAAACAGGCGCAAACCCCGACACCGTCACCTACCTCAAGCCCCACGGCCCGCTGGATTGTTCAGACGGCCAAGTGCTGCACGACTGGTGCCTCTCCGGCTACGGCATCGCGTGGCGCAGCACTTGGGAGGTGGAAGGTGAGATCGCTGCCGGACATTTGGTGGTGGTTCTGGAGAGCTTTGCTGCGCCGCCGAACGGCATTTACGCAGTATTCCCCCAGCGTAAACATTTACCGCTGCGGGTACGCTTGTGGATTGATTTTTTGAAGCACCAGTATGGGCAGCACGACTTCTGGACGCAGGACCGATAAAATCCAGCAGCTTCGCCTGAGTCGGACTTGCCGCACTTGGAATGCGTCACCGTACCGACTAAATGAAACTTCACACACAACGCTTGATTGACCGCTGGCTAGGCCAGCTGCTGTGCGCTGCCGTATCGGGCTGGGCCAAGCTCATGCGGCGCGACAGCCAATACCTGCAAACCAATCCCCTTGCACCAGTGCGCCCGGTCAAGCATCTCCTCGTCGTCATGCTGTCCGAAATGGGCAGCATGGTGCTGGCTGGGCCGATGTTTGCGCTGATTCGGCAGCGCTTTCCTGAAGCCACAGTCCATGTCTTACAGCTCAAAAAGAACCAGCAGGTGTCCACCTTGCTGCGTATCGCCCGGCCAGAGCACATGCACGCGCTGG
>JAYUED010000206.1:0-2809 GCA_043739385.1 Betaproteobacteria bacterium
GTATCAGTTCCCGTGCAGGGAACGCACCACCTTGCCGAGTCCCCACGCGCACCGCACTCAAAGGTCCGCCCCAGACACAACCGGTGTCGAGCGACCACACATCCGGCCGCTCCAGCCAGCCCAGCGTGGACCAATGGCCAAACGCGACCGTAGTGTTTGCGGTCCGCCTTCCTGGCACATCGAACCAGGGCGAAAAGCCGGGCGGCGCGGCAGCGGCGCCTTCCTTGGTGTCAAACTCCATTACGTCGTTGGCGGCGCAAAACCGCATGCGTGTCAGCACATTCACAATCGCGCGCAGGCGCGGCGGGCCAGTCAAATCATCGCTCCAGCGCGCCGGCTCGTTGCCGTACATCCGTGCCAGAAAGTCGCTCAGGTCGGGGCCGCGCAGAACCGCTTCCACTTCGGAAGCCAGCGCCACCGTCTTGTGCGCCGACCACGAAGGCAAGACACCGGCATGCACCATCAGCACGTCGTGGCCGTAGAAGGTTTCGAGCATTGCCAGACGCTGCATCGCCAACCAGTCCAGCATCGCCGCCCGGTCCGGCGCGTCCAACACGGCGGAAAGCGTGTCGCCCCGGTGTGGTTTGCGAATACCGTGCGCCGTGGCCAGCAGATGCAGGTCGTGGTTGCCCAGCAGGCAACGCGCCGCTGACCCCAGGGACATCAGGCGCCGAAGCACACCAAGTGAATCCGGCCCGCGATTGACCAGGTCCCCGAGTAGAAACAGCGTGTCGCGGCTGGGCGAAAAATCCATTTTGTCCAGCAGCCGTTGCAACGCGTCGTCGCAGCCTTGTATGTCGCCAATCAGGTATTGAGGCATTGGTTCTGAAAACTGTGAACCGCAAAAAAAGCCCCGAAGGGCCTATCTCAGTTTACAAGTTCCAGCCGTTTTTCTATCTTTTCGATTCGCTCGACTATGCGGTCGTAACTTAGCTGCTGCTGCGCCGTGATGGACGCATTGTGTCCAAGGTGCTGCATCATGTTCGCTTGCCCTACTTCGAGATGCGCTACCCGCGATTTCAGTTCGCGTACGTCGTCCCTGATGGCCGCAACGTCGGTTCTTATCACCCGCAAGTGTTCAAGAATAAGGTTTTCCACGTTTTCCATTTTTTGAGTTTACTCCCGTTGAAGATCTGGTGGCCCGCGTCTCGGCATCGTTGAGTATCTCGAAGATTGCATTTTGTACTGGATGTACTGGAAATATCGGTTTCTGCGGCCTGTGACGGAGCGCGTGTCCTTCGTGCAACCACACGACCGATACTGAATATCTTGGGCTCCTTCGCCCAGTTTGAGCGAGAGCTGATTCGTCAGCGTGCCATTGCGGGAGAGATCGCCAGGGATTGTAGAGGCGTACGTTGGGGCGGGCAACCTCGCGCGGTGAGCCTTGGGGATGCAAAAGAAATCTATTGCCTTTGACCGGGCTGTTTACGATTCGCGCGCTGGCGGAGATATTCAGATGCAGCGAAGCGACTGTCCGGAGGTCGATCTGGATTGCCTCCCGGCCTAATGCCGCAAAACTCAAGCGGTTGCCGGTTCTAGATCGATACATAAGAACATAATGCGACTCACCGACATTAGAGACGCGTAAGATGGAACTGGTCGTTATTGCACTCAACTTGCTGCTGAAACACCCAGACATGGCGCAATCCACTTTGCGCGCAGCAACGGCGCCTGGTGTCGTTGATTTGGCAAAAATGCAAAGTAGCGTGGTCGACTTGTCCAAGGGCGTCTTGTCGTGTTACCACAAGACTGCCCGATTTCAAATCGTGGATGTTGTGCAGGCTCCTTGGAGTCGTCAGAGTCAATACGCCGCAGATAACTCAGCGGTTATGAAAATTCGGTTCTCTGGCGTCTCGAGAGCGCAGTATGAAATGACGGTAGCCGTCATGGTGAAAGACAACAAAGTACGTACGGCGGTGTTGGCTGACAATGCGCTCGTCCCGTATAACCGGAAATGTCAACTTGAAGAATGGACCGGGGCTGCGACTTCCGACGGAGTTGCGAGCTCCGAAATTGCAAATAAATACGCCTGCTCAGCCTCTCTGAGTCCCGAGCGACTAGTCAAGGTTTTCATTGACAAAGGCATTGTTGGAAAGGACTGGTATGCCAACGAAGATTCGGTCGCGTACTATTCCGCTAAGCCTGGCTTTACCGCGTTCGGTCTGCCCTTGGTGGCCATCGCCGCGTTTGAAGAAGGATCAAGTTTTTTTGGTCGTTCTCCTGGTACCTCGCCAGGAAACAGCTTCGCTCTCGTCGTGCAATCGAACGTAGTTCAGACCTCTAATGCGCTTCGTTCGCTGAAAATAGAGATCCCAGGAGGAAGTGGCGGCAACTATCCTAGTTTGGCCGTTGGGAGCTTTGCCAGTTCTTCGTCGGATCCATTGCCGAAGAGTGCAAATCCGCGCTTGATATACACCCAGGTCTTGTGCTTGCCCCGTGTTTGAAGCACAGGGCTTCGAGAGGCTGGGCACCTCTCGTTCTGGTTCAATAATTGATGGGCAAACCACTTCACCATTGAGGCAAAATGCCATGGTGTCGATTCTCACCCCGCCTGCATGGACATTCTGCTGATAGCGCTGTTGACCCTGCTCAACGGTGCTTTTGCGATGTCGGAGCTGGCGCTTACGGCGAGCCGCAAGGTACGGCTTCTTGCGATGGCGGAAGAGGGGGACCGCGGGGCGCAGGCAGCCTTGACCTTGCTGGAAAATCCAACCCGCTTTTTGTCTTCCGTGCAGGTGGGCATTACCTCGATCGGTGTGTTGAACGGCATTATTGGCGAAGCCGCGTTCAGTGCCGGGGTGTCGAAGTG
>JAYUED010000207.1:0-2801 GCA_043739385.1 Betaproteobacteria bacterium
TGGACGGCCTCGATGATGTGCTCGAACTGGCCGTGCGTGTCGCCACAGAACAGAATCATGGTTGAGCCTTTCCAAGGACTTCCAGGCGTGCCACCAGCAATGCCAGTGCGACTGGATCTGAAAGCCCAGTCTCGCTATGGGTATGCACCAGCTTGTCCAGGTCGTCCGCGCCCCAGCCTTCCGGCTGGTCGTCAATGGCGACCCAATCAGTTAGCCCAGCGCGACCCACGTACCGTTTGATTTGCTGGTAGCGCGTCGCTTCGTCCCACCAGGTGGCGAGACTACGAAAGCCCTCGCGTTTGAACGACATAGCGCTGTGCCAGGTAGAACCCACGACACGGGCACGCAATTCCTCCGGCAACCAGCGGCGGGCGCGGTTAAAGGACAACTCACGCGCCCAGCTCGTCGACAAAACGATTTGAACCTCCGGAAAATCAGCCAGCGTCTTGATCAGAAGCGGTGCCCACATGAACAGCTCACCTTCTGCCTTGAGCGTGGGTCGACCCTTCACCAAAAATGCTGCGTCAGGGTGCAGAACACCGTCGAAATCAAGAAATAAGATCACATCCAGCGATCAATAGGCAACGCGGCTCATTTGGAATTCATGCAGTAAAAAAACAGGGTCTTCTTGGCCGACTCGATCGTCTCCGCACCAAGCATCCAGCCGGCCATCAAGGAGTTGGAATGGTGCCTCCATACTTCAGCCGCGACTTTAAGGCTGACGGGCTGCCCAAGTTCTTGAAGTGCGATTTGTACATTGCCCGCGTCCTGACGTTCCTCAGCGTCAACGTCGTCGGTTTTAGCGTCGGCGAGATCACTGCACACCTTGATGAGACTAGATAAATTCGACCGGAACTCCGTCATGTCTTGTTCCATCAATTTCTCGTAGTCCGGGCTTCCGAACTCCCGTCCAACCGGCGTTTCATTCAACCATTCGACATCCTCAGCGGACCGCGAGACAAATGCCGAGTGAAATTGTCGGTGAGACGTTCGTGATCCACCGTTTGTTTGATCTTGAACCCAAGAGGCGGCATTTGCCCTGAGTGCGTCCAGCTCAGCTTTTGCAGCAGCACGAATGTCCACTTGTTTTGGAATGTGGCCGTGCGTGAACAGGCCATCAAGCAAAGCGCCACGCGCATCCATGGTGGCGATGGCGTAGTCAAGCCAGGAGTTGAATCCTGTCAGCAGTGGGATCGGTTTTTTCACGTTCTAGTTTCCGATATTAAGTTCATGTGGGCAGGCAAACCTCAAATCTCAAGCGATCTTGGACGCATACACAACCGTAGCTTGCAGTGCAGACCAACGCCTGTCATCTGACCGTATGTCCAACTATTACCGAATTCACTCCCCAGAAGCGCCCTCCTATCAACCCTCCTTGGGCACGGCATGCAAACCTGTAGCGAGCTCATCCGTGGCGTTTTCGTCTTCAGCGGCCTGAGGCTCAAGCGCAGCCTCCCACTCCCAGGGTTCAATCAGGGCGTTGGCGTCCAGGCCCCAATGCAACACCTGCTCGTAGCGATAGGTGTGCGGGGTTGGATCCAGGAAATTCGCCTCGGTCAGCAAAAAACGGTCGATGAATGCATTGACGGCTTCGATGGTCAGGACCGGCACATCGATGGTGGCGTGCAGGCCAATCCCGTGGTGGTAGTCATGATGCAAGGTCCATTTCTCGAATACGTGAATATCACCGCTGTCCGCAATCTTTTGATGCTGGGCCTCGCACCACTCCAAGCGCGTCATATTTTGAAGTTGAGGGTATCGAACGGGTTCGCGCCGGCGACTTACATAGTGGCCGGTGGTTGGATCTTTCACCGCACCGTCAAACAGAGGAAGTTCCCATTCAGGCGCCAGTTCGTCCGACAGCTCCCACGCCCGACTTCTGACCAGCTCTTTGTATTCGCAGAGGGTGGTCTGCAGTGCAAGGCTGTACGAAATAGGCGGCTTGGTGCCGAGGAAGTGGGCATCAATCCAGCCATTGTTGCCATGCATGTAGGTATGCGTCGTGAATTTTCCGCCCAAGACCGGTGCTGCCCTTGTGATGCGATTCTTGGCCCGCGAGAAGGCGATTTTCCGGCTTCGCCGAGACCGTTCATTAAACGGCGTGCGTGTTGTGTAGCGGATTGGCATAGGTTAAAGAACAGGCACTAGCCAGTTCTTGAAATATTCGGCCAGCACCAGAGCCCTTACCTTGTGAACAGGGGATATCAGCTTCTCACCCGGAAACATGCCCACGACAACCTTGAGATCGAGATCGCTGAAGCGTCGGAGCTTCATTTTGTGTAAGACGTTTGGGTATGCCCGCATTCAAAGACGGAACAGAGCAGATGAAATCACTTCCTCAAACCCCGTATCCTTGTTCACCAGATACCCTTGGCAATATCCTGGCAGCACGCTGTCGCCCCCAACTCAATGAAAGCGATAAAGCGGCGAGGTAGCCAGCCAGCATCAACAATTGACTTGCTCCAGCAACTACACATAGTCTCACGCAGGGTCCACTCAATTCACGGCCAAGAGCATAGGCGAAAATGGAGAATGCAATCGTCAGCGCAAGACTGCTAGTCGAACCAAAAATCATTCCGAAATTTCCAATCGGACGTGGAGCGATGCCCCCATCTTTAGAGATTTTGCAGCCAAAAGAACGAACCATTGATAAAGCCGTCCAGCGAGAAAACTCTCCGTTATCGATTTGTTGACGCATGTAATTCGTAATAGCCCGGGGAATACCGTACTTGACGAAGTTGGCGATCAGAGTTTGATTTGGTCGAGCCGCAGCTGAGCGTCAAACGGATCAAACGCGCTGG